>JBLMYT010000093.1:0-119240 GCA_050258455.1 Candidatus Omnitrophota bacterium
CATTGGAATAGATCGCGGCTTGAGTCTGGCTTCGAATTTGTTCAATGGTTCCCAGGAGGTCGCCAAAGAACGAATTCAATGACGTGTTTGACGGCATGGCATTGAATGACACCCAATTCCACCCGCCGACCAGGGGAATACTTTGGGTTCTGATTCCGAAATGCAAAGGAAATTCGGCGTAGGTTTCCTCGGGAATAAAGCGTATGGTTTCACTGGAATCGATCGAGGGGCCTGCGGGAAACGGCCACAATTTGAATGTAATGTTCTCACAATCACTTACGGGGGCATTACTTCGAACCGTTAGAAAGTAGCTCCCGTCCGAGTCAATGGTACCGACACCGCGGCAATCGGAAAGGTCTCCGGGGCCGAATGCGCCGATATAATCCCCGCGTAACGCCAGGTTGTTGTGATTGTAGGCTTTACCGCAGATTACCATATTATACTGCATGTATTCGATCGGTACCCAGTTCGGGGTATTGGAGCAAAGGGAAAAGGGGCGATCACTGACATCCGACGGCGTACCGCCGGGAGCGCTGATGCGGATCAGGCAATTGGACGAACGAGAGGAAGGAACCGTCCAGGTATAGCTTCCGGTATTGGGTGCGGATTCGAAAATGGTAATCCAATTTGTCCCGCCGTTTAACGTGTATTCGATCTTGACGGTTGACAGCGTCCCGGTTTTATTCCAGGTGAGAGTATGAACCGTTCCGAATAACCATACGTCTCCGCCATTGGGGCAAGTGACCGTTAATTGGTTATCCCATTCACAAATAAGAGGAATTTCCCAGGTCTCATTTGGGAGATCATTCCAGCTATTAACTTGATGTTGGGACCATGGAGTGTAACAAGAAAGATATTCTTCGTTAGAATGAGAGTTACTTGGTTCCCCCCCATCCCAATGGCTATAATTCCATGTTTCATTGGTTATCCATTTCCATACTCCTTCCCTCTCCTCATCCGTCCCTCCTAGCCAACAGTACTGGATCCAAGAAGGAGATGTGTTTACCAAATTCCGGCTAATAAAAACATCTTCATCCCAGCAGGTAATTGTGGCCAGATGGCCACCCAGGTCTTCACAGTAGGATTTGGCTTGCTTCCATGAAAATAATGCGTCAAAACGTTGGTATGTATGACCGTTCGCTGGATTTAAAATGATCTCCGAATCGGCAACAATCATTTGCCCAAACAAAGTGAAGACAACTATAAACATAAAAATTTTAGAACCTTTTCGCATAATCCCTCCTTTTTCCATACAATTTTTAAAACTGGCTAATCAGTCTTAATTCTCTCCGAATCCTCTCCGAAAATTGAGGTCGTAGTCCTTTTTAATGCTATCGGGTTGAAAGATCAGCGTCTTCGACATATCGTAGGTATGTTTGTTGGAACGTTTGTACAGTTTAAATGTGATGATCTCTCCACTTTTATCACCCAGAATCGTGGCAAAATAACTCCCGTTGGTTCCAACGGGGCTGATCGAGCGGCAATCGGCATCTCCTCCGGGACCTAAACCGACTACGTCATAACCGGACTTACGGAGTACTTCTCCGTCAAGGAGAACCTTTCCAACGGCTGTCATGTTGTATTGATTACCTTGAATCAACACATAAGGCAAACGGCGGGCATTTACCGAGGATTTCTTTGGCGATGGCATCGATATGCCTTGCGGGTAAACCAATACACAATCCGTATTCATCAGGATTGTGTACCCTTTATTGGGTTCCATTTGGGTTAAATCGCCGATCAGTTTTCCGCCGATTTTAACGGCGGCCTGATTCTGACTCTTGACCTGGAGTACCTTGTCTATAATTGTTTTCAATGCCCTTTCCATGGGTTGGCAGAGCGTTGGTAAATATGCTACCCAGTTCCATCCGGCGCACACCGGCAAAGGTTTATTGAAGGGAATGATTGCGCCGTTAACAGTTAAGGTGCTTGCCTTTTTCGCTTTGATCTTGTACATCATCCCGTTGTTAATCCCATTCATATCTTTTAAATCGCCGATCCAATTCCCATTGGAATAGATCGCGGATTGATTCTGGCTTCGAATTTGTTCAATGGTTCCCAGGAGGTCGCCAAAGAACGAATTCAATGACGTGTTTGACGGCATGGCATTGAATGACACCCAATTCCAGCCGCACACTAGAGGAATGCATTGGGTTCTGATTCCGAAATGCAATGAAAATCCGGAGTAGGTTTCCTCGGGAATAAAGCGAACGGTTTCACTGGAATCGATGGAAGGACCGGAAGGAAGTGGCCACAATTTGAACGTAATACTTTCGCATTCGCTGGAGGTTGCATTACTTCGAACCGTTAGAAAGTAGCTCCCGTCCGAGTCAATGGTACCGACACCGCGGCAATCGGAAAGGTCTCCGGGGCCAAACGCCCCGATATAGTCTCCGGGTGATGCCAGGTTCGTACGATTGTAGGCTTTACCGTAGATACTCATATTGTACTGCATGTGTTCGATCGGTACCCAGTTCGGGGAATTGGGGCAGATGGAAAAAGGGCGATCACTGACATCCGATGGTTTGCCGCAGGGGGCAGTGATACGGATCAGGCAGTTGGACGAACGAGAGGAAGGAACCGTCCAGGTATAGCTTCCGGTATTGGGCGCGGATTCGGCGATGGTAATCCAGTTTGTTCCGCCGTTTAACGTGTATTCGATTTTGACGGTTGACAGAGTTCCGGTTTTATCCCATTTAATGGTATGAATAGAACCGTATAACCATACTTCCCCACCATTGGGGCACGTAACCGTCAATTGGTTACCCCATTCGCAAATCAATGGGAATTTATAGATAGCATCCGGAAGATCATTCCAGAAATTGGGTTTTGCATCAGACCAAGGAGTACAACAATGAAGATAATGCTCACCGCCGCAACAATTATCTGGTTGCCCAGGGAGCCAATGGGTATAACCCCATGGCTCACCCGTTATCCATTTCCATGTTCCCTCCCTTTCTTCGTCCGTTCCTCCGAGCCAACAATATTTAATCCACGAAGCGGTCGTGTTTACCAGATTGCTGCTAATGAAAACATCTTCGTCCCAGGAGGTCATCGTGGCCAGATAGCCGCCAAGTCTTTCACAGTATGATTTTGCTTCATGCCATGAAAATAATGCGTCAATCCGTTGATACGTATGACCGTTTGCCGGGTTTAAAATGATCTCCGAGTCGGCAGCAATCATTTGCCCAAACAAAGTTAAGATAACGACAAGAAAAAAAGCATTAGATCTGTTTCGCATTCTCTCCTCCTTCTCTCCGAATAATCTTACTGTCATATAAATTAATATAAAACCGGTATAATTTCAACCAAGAATCCGGTAAAAAATTTAATCGTTCAGATATGGGACACGATCTCCGCATGCAGATCTGTCTTGTCGTAAATAAATTGTTGGACAATTGCTCCAAAATCGTTTGTACGAATAGAAAGAAATGCTGCACGCGACAGACGATTGCTTGTACGCGATATAAATTTCCTTGTACGCGAGAGACGATTCCTTGTACGCGTTTTTTAGTTGACTCAGGATCAAACAAAAACCTTCGATATTCAGAATTGATACCAGAACGCAAATGCGTTGTAAAGAGAAAGAAAGACCAATTTTTGCAATGGAATTTTTTTCTCTCCCTGCCGGAAGTTGATGGTTCCCGGTCACTGGTTGCGCTCACTCTCTCGGTGATTGGCGTTTCCGGTCGCATGATTGCAATTCCCAGTCACTGGTTGGGGCGTTCCCTTTCAAAAATTGATGCTGCCATCCCAAAAGTCGGTGATGCCAGGTATCTGGTTGGTGATGCCACCTCAAAAGTCGGTGATGCCAGGTATCTGGTTGGTGCTGTCATCCCAAAAGTCGGTGATGCCAGACGTCTGGTTGGTGCTGCCATCTCAAAAGTTAGTGATGCCATGTGACCTGATTGATGCCGCCACCCCAAAAGTTGGAGCTGCCATGTGACCTGATTGATGCCGCCACCTCAAAAGTTGGAGCTGCCACCTCAAAAGTTAGTGATGCCATGTGACCTGATTGATGCTGCCACCTCAAAAGTTGGTGATGCCATGTGACCTGATTGATGCTGCCACCTCAAAAGTTGGTGATGCCATGTGACCTGATTGGTGCCGCCGCCTCAAAAGTTGGTGATGCCAGGCGAGTGGTTGGTGTTGCCATACGAAAAGTTTGAGTTGCCAGGCGAGTGGTTGGTGTTGCCATATGAAAAGTTTGAGCTGCCAGGCGAGTGGCTGGTGTTGCCATATGAAAAGTTTGAGCTGCCAGGCGAGTGGTTGGCAATTCCCGGAGAGTGTAAAATATTCTGTGTAAATTCTGTCATTATAGTCCTGATTGTGTATATTATGATAAAATAGTGGCTTAAAATAAGGAGAAAAGATGACAGTGAAAGAAGAAATCTTGAACAAAGACGCATTGATGACGCAATTTAAAAATGGCGAATTACGGACGCAGGAAGATGTCGAAAATCTGGTAAAAAAGATAATGGGTAAGATATTGGAAACGGTATTAAAAGGAGAGCTTGATGCCCACCTTGGTTATGAGAGGTATGACCATTGTAAAAAAGAGACCACGAACCGTAGAAATGGAAGTAGCAGCAAGAAAGTAAAAACCAATGTAGGTAAAATCGAGTTTAAAGTTGGGCAGACCCGCGTGTCTGCCCGTGTGTGCGATGGAGTTGTGAATTTTCGTGTTGATACGAATTGCCCATGTGATGAATCATATATTGACATCTTAACTAAAATGGAATATACTCCGAAAAAGTTAAACTATTTAGGAGTACATTCCGAAATGGAAGAATTTAAACGCCTATTAACAATAGATCTACCAAATAAACAGTCAGCGTTTCTCTGGGGCCCCAGAAAAACGGGAAAGTCGTTCTTCCTTAAAAAATCATTCCCCAATAGCCTGGTTTACGATTTCCTTAAAACCGATTTATTCCTTGAAATTTCCAAGAATCCCTCTCATATCCGCCAACAATTATTGGCCCAGAAGAAAGAGCTCCTGTTACATCCCATTATCCTGGATGAAGTACAAAAAATCCCCCAGGTACTGGATGAAGTGCACTGGATGATTGAAAATACAGATATGCGCTTTATTTTATGTGGTTCCAGCGCTCGCAAACTAAAACGTGGTCACGCGAATCTACTCGGCGGAAGGGCATGGCGCTATGAAATGTTTCCACTGACTTCCAAAGAAATCGCCGAAACCGGTGAAATCGATCTACTCCGAATCCTGAATCGCGGGATGATCCCGGTTCACTATCTACAAGACTTTTACCAGAAATCGCTTTTTGCCTATATAAAAGATTACCTCAAAGAAGAAATCTTTAATGAAGGTTTAACACGAAATATTCCGGCATTTTCACGCTTTTTCGATGCAATGGGATATTCCCACGGCCAACTGACCAATTATTCAAATATTGCACGAGACTGCGGGGTAGATGCAAAAACCGTGAAAGAATATTATCAGATACTCATCGATACCCTACTGGGAACCATGATTGAACCCTTTAAAAGAAAACAACATCGACAGGTCATTAATAAGGCATCTAAATTTTATTTATTCGATGTCGGAGTCGCAGGTGCCATCATCAAACGATCCATCGCCGAAGAAAAAGGGGAACACTTCGGTCAGGCTTTCGAACATTTTATTTTAATGGAAATGCTCGCTCACCGCTCTTATACGGAATTGAATTATGATATTCATTTCTGGAGGACCAAAACAGGGCTGGAAGTCGATTTTATTCTGGGAAACGGAGAAACCGCTATCGAAGTGAAAGGGACAGATCGGTTGGATCCCAGAGAACTTAAACCGTTACAGGAATTTATCGACGAATTTTCTCCCGCAAATGCGTTGGTTGTTTGCAACGAAACGGTCAAACGGGTTTGTCGAGGAATAACGATTATGCCCTGGAGAGAATTCCTGAGCGATTTATGGTCCGGTAAGATCATTCACTAACCCATTGAAAAAAATTTTCAAATGAGTTAATATTCATTTATATTTAATCGAGAGGTGAATCGCAGCGATGCTTATGGAAAACGCTTTTCCTGGATGGGTGACCGCATTCCAACGGCTATCGGAAAGCCAGATCAATCTCATCACCCGTAAACTATTCAAAAAAAAAGAAAAAAAAACGGAAGAAAAACCCCCGATCCATTGCATCAATTGTAAAAACGTGATCACTTCCACAGAGTCTGCCATTCCGGTCGGCGGCCAACACCGCCACTTCTTCAAAAACCCGGTCGGCGTCGATTATGAAATCGGCTGCTTCTCCTCCGCCGAAGGCTGCATCAACGTGGGCCACCCAACCACCGAATTTACCTGGTTCTCCGGCTACTCCTGGTCCTATGCCCTGTGCAGCCGATGCATGATCCACCTGGGTTGGTTCTACCAGTCAACGGATAATCACTTTTACGGCCTAATCCTCAACCGCTTGACGGTCGAAAACTAAAACCCCCGGAACCGTAAACAAAAAGTTCAGAAAAAAATTATTTGTTCTTTACAATTCCCCCATTTATTTATAAAATTTACTTTTTAGAATTTTTAAGATATATATAGTATTCGTTTAAAAATAAAAGGAGACCAACGATGCGCTTAATCACGCGATCTGATTTCGATGGCCTTGCATGCGGCGTCCTACTTGTCGATATGGGAATTGTGGAACACTATAAATTCGTTCATCCCAAAGATATCCAGGATGGAAAAATCGAAGTGAACGAAAATGATGTGTTAACCAATGTTCCATTTGTCCCGGGATGCGGCTTGTGGTTCGATCACCACTCCAGTGAATGGGAAAGATTGCAATTATACGAACAATTCCATTTTAAAGGCAGAAGCGAAAAAGCCCCCAGTTGCGCCAGGGTCATCTATAACTACTACGGCGGAGCCGAACGATTCGCCCGGTTCGACGAATCCGGACTGATGGACGCCGTGGACCGAAGCGACAGCGCCCAACTAACCAAAGATGAAGTCCTCCACCCGGACGGATGGATCCTGCTCTCATTCATCATGGACCCCCGCACCGGCCTCGGCCGATTCAAAGACTACCGGATTTCCAATTACCAACTGATGGAAGAATTGGTCCGCTACTGCCGCTCCATGTCGGTCGACGAAATTCTACGCCTCCCGGATGTCCAGGAACGGGTCAAACGCTATTTCGATCAAGAACGCGACTATGAAGAAATGCTCAAAACCAACAGCAACGCCCACGATAACGTTCTGGTCATCGACCTGATGAACGTGGAGTCGATTCTTTCGGGAAACCGATTCAAAGAATATGTCCTATTCCCGGAACAAAACATTTCGATTCGCATTATCTGGGGCTTCAAAAAACAAAATGTGGTTTTAACCTGCGGCTATAGCGTCTTTAACCGTACGGCAACGGTCGATATCGGTTCGCTGATGCTCAAATACGGCGGGGGCGGACACAAAAGCGTCGGAACCTGCCAGATTCCGGTCGACCAATGGGAACAGGTTCGCGATGAACTGATCGCTGCCATGCGCCAATAAAACAAAAAATGAGGTGAATCATGTCCCTATCCCGGTTTAATACCCGATTGTCGTTCAGTCTGTTGATTCTTTTCATCATCACACTGACCGTTTTCCTCCACGGCGACCCACCCACCCCGGATCCGAAAAAAGAGTGGCAAGAGTCCATCCTTAAAGAACGCAACGAAAAAGATCAATTCTTTAAAACCGCACCCACATCCCCCATGGCTGCAACGAAACGGTTATTGATCAAACCCGGCCAACTCACGGTCTTTGTCAACGAAACGAACCGGGATTTTACACTGTCGGAACAGGATTCCAAAAGCGCTCTATTCGGTTTGAAGCAAACCAACGGCACCTGGTCCTGGCTGCGCCGCTCTCCGAACACCACCTGCACGATCGATCATAAATCCATGCCACCGGATTCCCCTCTAACCGGACGCATCGAATTTCATGCGGGACCGTCCCTCCTGATTAACGCCTACCCATCCGCCGACGGCATGGTCCTCGTGGTGTACGATCCCCGAAGACCCGAACGGGAACAATTTAAAAATCTCCTTTATTTTCCCCCTTCCGACGAATTCGTTGTTCAGGCCGTATTTAAAAAATTTCCCACGGTGGAAAAAGCAACCGTTCGGACCAGTCAAAAAATGGAAAAAACATTTTACCGTTACGGATCCATTCAATTTAAAATCAATGGAAAAGAACTGACATTAATTGCGTTTAAAATCAGCCTGGAAGCGGGCGAAGCCTCTGAAACGCTCTTTATTCCATTCTCCGATGCCACGAACGGAACCGAAACCTATGAAGTCGGCCGCTTTCTCGATGTTCCCGAACCTGCCGAAGGAACCTTTACCCTGGATTTCAACCGTTGCTACAACCCGTTGTGCAATTATTCGCCGGCGTTCAATTGTCCGGTTCCTCCACGGGAAAACATGCTGGATATTGCCATTCATGCCGGTGAAAAAACCTACCCTCACGAGTCCCACACCGATCATTGACAAAAAAATCGACGAAATCTAAGACATCAACGGCTGCGTATCCATATCCATATCAGGGCATGACGATTTTTGTCAACCGCCGATGTTTCACGGGCTGTGCGTCATGCAGTGCCGGCGCAAGCCCGACAAACACGGATGAACTTTCCATTGCCTGGCTTCAGGCTTTTTTTCAAAACGTGAAGGATTTAACCTTCCCGGGGTATATCATCTGGACCGGCGGCGAACCGTTTCTCTCGATCGATTCGCTTGACGCCGGATTGAAACTGGCGTCGGAGGCCGGGTATCATTCGGAAATTCTTACCGGCGGCGAATGGTTTGCCACTCACCCGGAATACCTGAACCGTTTGTCGGGATATCGCCGCCTCTCCCTTCGCATTAGCATCGACGCCGAGCACCAGGCGCGCGTCCCCGTATCCCAACTTATCGACCTGATCCGCGACGCATTGACATTAAACCTGGAGGTGAACTTTACCCGCCGCGATATTCCCGGTGTTGATTCGATTCGCCTCTCTTTTGAAGCGATCAGCCGAGCGCTTCCCGAATTCTATCTGGCCAATTACAAGCGGTCCCGGTGGATTCATTCGATTCCCCATATTCCTTTCGATAATCCTCTCGATAAAGCGTCGGAAGTATCGGAAATATCGAAAATCAAATCAACGAAATCCTGCCCAATGGCATTTCGGGATTTGATTATCGGAGAAGACGGATTGATTTATCCGTGCTGCGGTTTGTTCAGGCTTCCGATCGGGAAACGCCAACAACTCGCGCTGGGGGATCCGCTCACCGATTCATGGGATACGATTTGCGCCCGACAGACGCATCATGCGGTGAGCGTATGGAAGGAAAAAAATGATTGTGGTTTATGCAATGATTGGGGGATGAAGGGGACTAAAACATAAAATATACTTTTTGAAGGCGTCTCACCCATTGTAAGACGTCTTCAAAAAGTAAAAGGCCGTTAAATGGTTGGACGGTTGAATAGCCGAACTATTCTTCCTCGTTTACAGCCACGGTGATGGCGGCATTACAGGGAGTGGATGCATCGGAGGCGGTCAGTTCGACCGTCCAGGAATCGGGAGAAGTCGTGACTTTGTGGGTTCCACCTGTAATTTCGACATTCACGGAACAGGACGCAGTTCCTTCAGAGGAAGGGCTCAAAATAAGGGTAAACGTGCTGCCATCTTGTTTGAAATCGATATTGTTGATGTGCTGGGGTTGCTGGATGAACTTTTCCCCGACGGCTTTAATGACAAGATTAACTCCGGGTTCGGGACGGAATTCATTGGTGATTGTGCCTGTGAATTGATACATGTTCTTAACCTCCTAGGTTTTTACATCTATAATAAATTTTATTCCAAAACATTTGCACTTCCTCGAATGTCATATGTCGCATAATGGCTAACATATATCGTTCGCATGGTGATTTTACATCCACACTATTATATTTCATCCCGTATCGTCAGTCAATAGTTTTCTGCCGGTCGGATTCACAAAAAATTTTATGCCGGTTTTCGGGCAATGAAACCGACATGGGCCCGGGGAAAGCGATGCTGACCGTAGCCCCGGAGCGTGCGAACCTGAAATCCCGCGTGTTGGAGTTCGTCGATGATTTCCGAAGGCGTATACAATTGCTGACGGTGGATTTCGTGATCCCGGCGGTATAAGGTTTTGTCTTTGCGAAAGGTCGTGATATGGCGGGTAAGAATATTCTCTTCTCTGTTTTCGTCGATTTTAACCAGAATGGCCCAATCCTCGCCTTCCCAGAATCGGTTAGGGATATTGGTCCCTCTACCGGGCGATGCCAGGTCAAAGATAAAACACCCGCCGGGCGCCAAGGCCTGATGGACCCGTTTAAAGAGCCGGGTTAATTCCTTTTTGCAGTTGGTTTCATCAAACATGTAATTGAAGATTTCACCGATAGCGGTTACGGCAACGCACGGCGGAATTTTGAATTTGAGAAACGACGTGTTGTGAAAGATACCTTCCGGTACCCGCTCTTGGGCCATGCCGATCATCGATGGGGAGAGATCCACCCCGACGACGCCATAACCGGCTTTCACCAGTTCCGAAGCCCAGATTCCGCTTCCGCACCCCAGATCGATGATTCGACCATTTTTAATTCCCTTTTTCCTAAGGATTTCCAGTAATCCCGGTGCCGATTCTTCGGCGAACCGTCCAAACCCGATATCATGAATATAAGAAAGGTCATCCTTATAGAATTCGATCATGTTTCGCCCTCCGTATCGTCATATTTTACACTGGAGAAATTAAAATTTCAAGCATTTTTTTGGTGCTGGGTTATTTGAATGGTGGAGACGTTGCGTGCAACGTCTCTGAGATAACGTGTTAATGAGATTACAATAAAAAAAGGAGACGTCGCACGCGACGTCTCCTCTGATGAATATTTTATCCGACAATCGAAGCTTGACGCGGCACCCGGTTGTTGATGATTCAACTTACCTTATTTTGCTAACGAGAGAGTGGTCAAATCGAGATCCGGTTTTGCGATCACCGCTTTGACGATCTGTTCGAAGTTTAACGCCATGTTTTCGATAAATTCGCGTTCAAATACCAGCGCGTTGAACTGAAACCGTACCCAAATCGTTTTTCCCGGCATCACATACAAACAAAACGGGTAATCGATTTGTTCATGGTTTTCGATTAATTCCATTCGTAAGGTTTGACCGGAAAAGACGTTTCGCGTATTTTCATCATCGGTCGGGTAATTTTCAAAAAACAGGAGACTATCGATGACGCCCCGATTCAATGAGGCGCGGCTCAACACCTCATCCAGGGGTAAATTCTCATACGGTTTGGATTGCGCCGACTGATCCTGAACGGCTTTCAGCAGTTCCGACAGTGTGGTCATCGACCCTTGTTTAATCCGAACCGGAACGATGTTGATCATCAGTCCCACGATTTTTTCGATCCCTTCCACCGTGACCGAGCGGCCCGAAACAATGGATCCAAAGAGGGCATCCTCCGTTTGCAAATACCGTTGAAGCTCGATTCCCCACAGGACCTGGAACAGGGTATTGAGAGTGACTTTACTCTCTGACGCCACGCGCGCCAACCCTTCGGATAAACTTTCATCCAATGTAAAGATATGTTCTTCCAATCGGTAACCACCCGTTTTCACGCGATTTCCCAGACTGGAAAGCGTGGGTAAACCCGTCTGATAACCCGAAAGGTAACCTCGCCAGTAAGCGAATCCTTCTTCCATATCCCCATGTTGTAACCACTGGATATAATTCCGATACGGAGGAACCGGCTCAAGAGGGAGCGATCGGCCTTCAACGAAACAATCATAGGCAGCGAGTAAATCGTTGATAATAATTCCCAAACACCACCCATCGATTCCGATATGATGCACGCTCCAGATTAATTGATCAACAGTTTCGCCGGTAAGGATGCGGGTGATTCTTAGGGGTAACTCGATCGACAAATCAAACCCCTTGCGTCTATCCTTTTCTTTGATTTCGTCGATACGGTAGCGCTTCTCTTCCGTGTTGAACTGAGAAACGTCACACAGGGCGATCCTCATTTCCGCTTTCTTTAGTACCACCTGCAGCGCGCCCGCGGTTTTTTCATCGATAAAAACCGTCCGAAATATCGCATGACGTTCGATCACCTTATTGAACGCTTCCTCCAGGATCCCGGTTGAAACCGGCGCGGGTAACGAGAAGGCGAATTGAACGAGGTAGGATTCCCGGTTAGCGATGGTCGAATAAAACATCTCTTCCTGAAAAGAAGTGAGCGGGTAAATGGCTTCGATTTCGGTATCGCAGCCGATTTTTTCCTTTAAGCCTTCCCTCATTAGATGCAAGGACTGGACCGGTAACTGACTGCATCCCAGGTCGCTGGGTGTCAATTCTTTTTCCTTTTTGGAGAGGCAGTGATCGATAATTCTTAAAAGGTTGGATTTATAAGTGTCGGCCAATTTTTCAATATCGGTCCCATCATATTCATCCCCATTGTAACTAAAGGAAAGAGTTAACCCCTCCTCTCCGACGCTTCCATTGATATCGATCGCGCAATCCATATCGAATTCGGGGCTGAAACTGACCGTAAGGTTTGCCGAATCCAACTGCCCCAGATAGTTAAAACTGATTTGAGGGTGCGCACGAAAAACCGTGCCTTCTTTTTTCTCCGGGGAAGTCAAATATTTCAATATCCCGTATCCAATTCCCTTATGGGGGATCCGGCGGAGCGTCTCTTTTGCATTTTTGATAAAATAGGAAAGCGCTTCTCCCTCGTCCAT
The DNA here is from genome assembly GCA_050258455.1 of Candidatus Omnitrophota bacterium. Lineage (GTDB taxonomy): Bacteria > Acidobacteriota > Aminicenantia > UBA2199 > UBA2199 > JAKAGC01. The sequence continues at coordinate 12,746 of JBLMYT010000093.1, forward strand.
ATCCAGCAAAACCGGGTACTGGGATGTGAACCATCCCACGGTTCGACTGATGTTGATACCCGGGAGGATCCCTTCCCGGCCATGACCTTCCAGATTTACCAATATCTTTCCATTACCGCTCCATTCCTTAACGCCAAGCCCCAGAGCCGTTAACAATATATCGTTGATCTCCGTGGTGTAAGCAAAATTTACATCTCGTAATAATTTGGCGGTACTCGCTTTATCCAGAGTCATGAGGATCGATTGATAATTTTTGTATTTTTTCTCCGTTTTATCGATACGATGAGCGGCCGGTAATTCAATCCCGGTGAATTCCTCGATGGTTTTCCAATAATTGAATTCCCGTAGCGCGTGGGAGCTATCGGCATACTCGTTTAATTTAAGGGCCCAGTCTTTAAATGAATCGGTTTTGGCCTGGAGCGTTACGGGTTCGCCCTGGCTGATTTGGTCATACGCCGTTTCAAAATCCTCCATCAGGATGCGCCAGCTCACCCCATCCACCACGGCATGATGAATCCCGATCACTAAATAGTCCCCTTTTGCCGTTTTAAAAATACCCAGTTTGACCAGTGGGCCACGCGTTAATTCCATGGTCCGGTTCATCCGGTGGATCTCTTTTTCAAGGTTTTCTTCAATATTTTCGACGTCTTTCCAATCAAAGAGCTCCAGGTCGAAGGGCTTTCCTTCGCCCCAATTCCGGATGCGCGGGATCATCCTCCCCTTATCGATCTCATATACCATGCGTAAGGCGTCATGATGTTCAACGATTTTAGAAAATACGGTTTCAATCATTTTTTCATCGAAACCGTCTCCGCTAAACCGGGTCACCACATGACTGAAATGGTGTTTTTCGTTGAAGGGTTTATTAAAGTACCACTTAAGGATGGGAGTGAGTTCCACTTCGCCGGTTACCGTCTCCTGGTTGATGGTCCGCTCTGACTTTTTGATGTGCTTGGCCAGTTGCCGGATTGTCGGATATAAAAAGAAGTCATTGATCGTCACGCTTAATTGCAGTTTGAGTAATTTCGATGAAATGAGTATCGTTTTTATGGAATCTCCGCCGATTTCAAAGAAATTGTCATCGATACTAATTTTCTCATTGCCTAATGCAGCCGACCATACTTGAGCCAATATTTTTTCGATTTCATTTGTAGGCGCAACGTAATCCGGGCCTTTGGATTGAGGCTCCGGCAACCCTTTCGTGTCTATTTTTCCATTCGGTGTCAGAGGAATGGTGTCAATCCGGACGAAAAAGGAGGGAATCATATAATCCGGCAAATTTTTCGCAAGGAATTCTCGGATGGATGAGGCCTCAACGATTTGATTAAAGATAATATAAGCGCATAAATATTTTTGCCCCAATGCGTCGTCTCTGGCAATTACAACGGTTTCACGGATGCCTTCAATTTGCAGCAATTGATTCTCGATTTCTCCCAATTCAATACGGAATCCCCTGATTTTAACCTGGTAATCGATGCGCCCCAGAAATTCGATATTTCCATCAGGCAGCCACCGCACCAGGTCTCCGGTACGATACAGTTTGTAAGATTGGGAATAGCAGGGGGCGTGCCTGAACGGGTTTTCAATAAATTTTTCTTCCGTTAACTTCGGATTATTTAAATATCCTCTGGCAAGGCTGTCACCCCCGATACAAAGTTCACCCGGCACTCCTATGGGCTGGAGATTATTGTATTTATCCATGATATAAATTTGATTATTATCAAGCGGTTTTCCAATGGGAATATTGGCGCTCAATTCCGTCACATGAAAGCTCGTCGTAACGACGGTATTCTCCGTTGGCCCGTAATTATTGAACAATCTATAACTCTTCTTTGTATACGTTCTTAATTTATCCCCTCCGGTTAACAATATGCGCAGCGAGGTATCTTCGGCGGCCATGAATTGTTCACATACCTGAGTCGGTAAAAAGCTGATGGTAATCCCGTTATCCTGAAAATAACGGTGTAAGGCTTTGGTATCGAGCTTTATCTCTTCGGGCACAATGTAAACGGCCGCCCCAATAACGAGGTATGGAAAGATTTCCCATACGGAAGCATCAAATCCAAAGCCTGCATATTTGGTGGCATGGTCATTCGACGTAACGGAATAATAGTTATTATGCCAGAAGCATAAATTGGCCAGGGCGCAGTGTTCGACGCCAACCCCTTTAGGTTTCCCCGTAGAGCCGGAGGTATAAATAACATAAGCCAAATCGCGGGGAGAGTTTACTTTCGATATATTTCCTTCCTCTTCTCTGTATATCCCGTCACTATCCAGGTGAACGATTTCGCCGGTACGATACAGCCGTTTATATGGATTATCCACATCATCTTTGTCGATAAATGGGTTTTTAATGATATTCTCTTCCAGTAATTCCGGCCTTTTGAGATACCAAACGGGTAAGCTCATTCCGGCGATACAGATTTCACCCGGCACGCCGACCGGCAGGAGCACCGGTTTGTCGTTGATAAAATTTAAAATATAAATTTTCGTATTGCTTATCGGTCGGTGACCGGGTAATGTTGACGGTTCTTCATGCCGGGAAAGTAAATTGGAGTGAGCATAGATGGATGTTTCCGCCGTGCCATAAAGGCTCACGACTGAAACGTTGGTTTTTAATTTATTAAACTTTCGTAAGGGTTCCCAAACAATGCTTTCGCCTGATAAAAAAAGGTATTTCAGTCCGGATAGTTTCAAAATATTTCCATGATCCAGTACATTGACCAATCGATTAAATAGGGTGGGGGCCAGGTTAATATGGCTGATTTTTCGATTGTGAATAGCATCCAGGATTTTCTGGGGGTCTGTTTCATTTTCTTTTTCCATCAGGAACAGCTTGCCTCCCCCCAAAAACCAGCCAAACAGCTCGACCACCGACATCCCGGAGTGAAACGGCATTTTTAATGAATAAACGTCGGTTTCTTCAGCGGGGTATTGGGATTGCATTGCAAACAGTGTATGGGTTATCGCTGCATGCTCGATCAGGGCAGCTTTGGGTTGCCCTTTGTACCCGAAGATATAAGTAATTGACGCCAAGTTCTCGGGAGAAGTCACGACATCAAGGTTTTGGTCTTCGCCTTGGAACAGCGAGCCGTCGTCGATGTCGATGATCTCTCGTTGATGGTTGAGAAGTTTTTATGGTCCAATCCCGCAAACGGCGTTCACTATTCGGGCTGCTAAAATCGAAATGATCCAGTTCAATTTTCCTATATGGAAAAACATATTGGGAAGGTCCCGGTTCATAATCAACATCGACAAATCTTAATCGCAGCCCCTCATTCTTTAAGATAACTTTATTAATTAATTCGTTTCGTTTAAATCCAGGTCCGGTTTTGCGATCACTTGTTTAGCCATCCGGTTAAAGTCTGCCGCCACTTTTTCGATAAATTCACGTTCATAGACCCGCGCGTTGTACTGAAACCGAATTCGGATTGATTTGCCCGGCATCACATAAAAACAGAAACTATAATCGATTTGTTCATGATTTTCGATCCATTGCAGACTTAACGTTTTACCGGAAAACGTGTTTTGCCCGGCTTCGCCTTCCGTGGAATAATTCTCAAAAAACATCAAATTATCGATTGCTCCTTGACTCAATGAGGCCTGGGCCAAGACATCGCAGAGAGGTAAATTTTCATATCTTTTCGCCTGAATCGATTGCTCCTGAACGCGTTTTAACAATTCGTGAAATTTGGTTATTTCACTGATCTTTATCCGAACGGGAACGATGTTAATAAATAAACCCACGATTTTTTCGATACTTTCCACGTTGGCCGAACGACCGGAAACAATGGAACCAAAAATCGCATCATCCCTTTGAAGGTAATGTTGAAGCCGGATGCCCCACATCACCTGGAACAGAATGTTGAGCGTGACCTGTTGTTCGGAAGCCACCCGTGCTAAACCTTCGGATATGACTTCATCCAATGTAAAAAGATGTTCTTCCAATCGATAATTCCCCGCGTCTCTTTTTTTTCCCAAACGGGAAAGCGTTGAAGAATCACAAGGATAACCCGAAAGATAGTCTCGCCAATGGGTTAATCCTTCGGCCATATCCCAATGCTCTAACCATTCCACATAATTTCGGTAAGGAATCACCGATTCAAGGGGGACGGGGCGCCCGTCCATGATTCCCTCATAGAGGGATAGCAAATCATTCATGATAATTTCCAAACACCAACCATCGATGACGATGTGATTGACACTCCATATCAACTGATCAACGGCTTCACCCGTGATGACCCGGATTAACCTTAAGGGTAGATCCACAGCCAAATCAAATCCTCTTTGCCTATCCTTGACCTTGATTTGATCGATCCGATAACGCTTGTCTTCATCATCTAACAACGACACATCATTCCATTCGATTTTCATCGATCGTTTTTTTAATACCACCTGTAACGGACCGGTGGTTTTTTCCTCGAGAAAAACCGTCCGAAAAACCGCATGTCTCTCAATCAATTGATTAAAGGCCTCTTCCAGTACCCCGGACGGCGCTTGGGCCGGTAATAGAAAAATATTTTGGACCAGATAGGATTCCCGGTTGACCAGGGTCGAGCGGAACATCTCCTGTTGAAAAGCGGTTAACGAATAGATGGCCTCGATTTCGATCTCTTCCGATATCCTTTTCTTTAATCCTTCGGTCATTTCATCCAGAGAGTGCACCGGCAATTTCGGATAACCCAGGTCGCTGGGCGTCAACTCCTTATCCTTTTTGGCGGCACAGTGATCGATGATGGTCATGAGAGAGGATCGGAAGATATTCACCAGTTTTTCAATCGATTCTTTTTCATAATCCCCCGGGTTGTAAAAGAAGAATAATTTTAAGACGTTGGCATCGATCACGCCTTCGATATCGATTTTTTGACTGACCCGAAACTCGGGGCTAAAACTATCTTTCAAACTGACCAGATCGGTAATCCCCGATACCCGATCGATGACTTTAAACTTCTCCCCTCCGAATTGCCCCAGGTAATTAAACACGATTTCAGGGACATGGTGAAATTCGATTCCCATTCCTTTTTCTTCCGGAGTCAGGTATTTGAGAATCCCATAACCGATTCCCTTTTGGGGGACCCGTCTCAGCGTCTCTTTCACATTTTTGATGCAAAAGGAGAGATCTTCGAATGTCGCCATATCCAGTACCACCGGGTACTGCGTCGTAAACCATCCCACGGTTCGGTTGATATTCACATCCTCGATGATCTGTTCCCGGCCATGGCCTTCCAAATTAACCAGGACAGAATCCATCCTGGCCCACTCTTTGATCGAAAGGCCTAAAGCCATTAATAAGATATCATTGATTTCCGTATTATAGGCCCCATTGACTTTGGTTAATAATTGAACTGTTTTCTCCTGGGGTAACTCGAGCCGAATAATTTCGTTGTCGCCGAATTTCCGATCTTCCATTTTCATCTCATGATCGACCGGAAGACGCTCTACCTTTTTTCCTTCAATTTCGTTCCAATACGGTAACTGGTTTAACAAAATCTTATCTTGGGAATAATCCGTAAGTCGCTTGGCCCAAACTTTAAACGAGTCGGTTTTTTCTTGGAAGGCAATCTTTTTGCCCTCGTCCAATTGAAGGTAGGCCGATTCGAAATCGTCCAGTAAAATGCGCCAGGATACCCCATCCACGACCAGATGATGGATCACAATCAGCAGATGATCCCCTTGTTCACCTTTAAATAACGCCAATTTGACCAGAGGGCCATTTTCCCAATCGATACTTCCGTTAATCCGGAGCGACTGCTTTTGAATGATTTTTTCATCTTCTTTCCCATCGAGCGCAATCACTTCCAGGTCGAATAATTTTCCCTCGATTCCGCGGTTATTTTGGAGCACCGCATCCCCTTCAAATTGATAGACCATCCGAAGCGCATCATGATGTTCCACCAGCTTGGAAAATATTTTTTTAATATAGGTTTCATTCAATCTCGCCTTTCGGTAAAGCGTTACCGATTGATTAAAATGATGACCGTATGTCTGGTGATTCTTAAAAAACCAACGCTGAATCGGGGTTAATTCCACATTGCCCGAAACCATTCCCTGATCGGCTAATTTCGCCGTTTCGACCGGTTTGACATACCGATCCAATTCTTCGATCGTTTTATGTAAAAACATCTGGTTGACTTCCAGCTTTAATTTGTTCTTTTGCAGCCGCGAGACAATCTGAATCGCTTTAATCGAATCCCCTCCAAGAGTGAAAAAATCATCCTGGATGCCGATGCGCTCCATTCCCAATACTTTTTGCCAAGCGTCTGCTAGTTGTATCTGGATCTCATTTTCCGGTGCTTTGTAGTCGCTTTCGGAAACCTGAATTTGCGGTTCGGGTAATGCCTTTTTATCGACTTTTCCGCTGCTATTCAAGGGGATGGTTTCGACCCGCACAAAATACGACGGCACCATGTATTCGGGAAGTTCGCCGTGCAGATAATCTTTCAGTTCCATGATCGTGATCTTTTCGCGAGGAACAATATAGGCACACAAATATTTCTCCCCCTTATCTTTATTTTCCAACGCCAAAACCGCGACATCTTTAATCTTGGCATGACGGGCAATACAATTTTCGATTTCTCCTGGTTCGATTCGAAATCCCCGAATTTTAACCTGAAAATCGATGCGTCCAAAATATTCGATATTTCCATCCGGCATCCAGCGTACCAAATCGCCGGTTCGATACATCCGGTTCCCTTTCACGATCGGATCCGGAACAAATCGCTCATCCGTCAGTTCGGGCCGATTCAAATACCCGATGGCCACATGAAATCCCGATACGCACAGTTCCCCGCAAACGCCGATTGGAACCAGATGGTTGTTCTTATCGATAATGTGAATCCGAGTATTGGAAACCGAAATTCCAATCGGCGGATTGGTGACCGGGTCCCCGGTTTTGCTCGCTTTCCACATGGTACAGCAGATACTGGATTCGGTCGGACCGTAACAGTTGACATACTGGACCTGCCGCCTCCATTTTTCGACCATTTCACTCCCGGCCGCTGCCCCACCGGTTAATAATATGTTAAGCGACTTCAGACTATCAGGGTTTATGTGATTGACATAAATCGGAGGAAGAAGCGCGACAGTGACACCCGCTTGATTGATATACGCGACAAAGCGCTCATAATTTTGGATCGTATCGGTATCCACCAGTACCAGCGTTCCCCCATTCATCAATGCCATCCACACTTCCCATACCGAGGCATCGAATGAAACAGAGGCGAATTGTAATACCCGGCTGCTTTCATCCAACCCAAAACGCTCCCGGCTACATTTATTCAGAGACACAATCCCCCGATGATGCATCATGACTCCTTTGGGTTTACCGGTTGTGCCCGAGGTATAAATCACATAGGCCATGTTATCGGGCGCCATGATCCTTACGGGATTGGATGCCTCGTCCTTGAGGTGACCATAAAGCGTTTCATCATCTACGGCGAGAATTGGACCATCAAATAAACGAGAGGCTTCTTCTTTATTTTGGTTAAGATAATCCTTTCGTGCCAGTAAGATTTCAGTATGGCTATCTTCCAGTAAAAATTTCTTTCGAGCTTCGGGAAGACCGATATCGATGGACAGATACGCTCCCCCGGCTTTGAGGATCCCCAGTTGAGCAATGATTAATTCCAGCGTTCGTCCCGTCATCAGAGCCACAATGCAATCGGGGCCAACACCCTTTTCTCTTAAAATAACGGCGAGCCGATTACTCTTTTCATTGAGTTCCTGATAAGTTAATTTTTCATCCGCCATTACCACGGCCAGATTATGGGGATTTTTTCGGACATGCGCCTCAACGATTTCATGGATGGTTTTATCTTTCGGATAATCCATGTCCATATGATTAAACCCATACAATATTTGCTCTTTTTCTTCTCCGGGAATGATATCGACTTGAGATATCTTTTGATTTATATTTTGGCATACCGAGAAGATAATCGTTTGGAAATACCGCGAAAATCGTTCAATCGTTTCTTTTTTAAATAACTTGGTTCGGTATTCGATGCTGCATTCGAGGGCATTCTCTATTTCCGCGCAAATCAGGGTCATGTCAAATTTGGATTTTTTGGTTTCAATATGGTATGGATTCAAATTATCCGAAACCATGATATCCAGGACATACCCTTCGCGGATAGATTCATTCTCTACCCCAAATACCACATCAAACAAGGGATTCCGGCTGTTATCTTCCCTGGGCGCAACTTTACTCGCCAGTTGCTCGAAAGGGTAATCCTGATTTTCAAAAACCGCAAAGATATTTAATTTTACCTCCATGAAAAAATTATCCAACGTCTTTTCACCTCTCGGATAATTGCGGATCGCAAGCGTATTGAGAAACATGCCCACAATATCCTGGAGGTATTCATGGGACCGACCCGGGGTAATTGTTCCGATAATCAGTTCTTCCTGGCCGCTTAATTTAGACACCAGAATATTATATATCGCTAAAAGAATCATATACAGGGTTTCCCCTCGTTCTTTGGCTATCTTCTTTAATTTGCTCGTTAATAGGCCATCGATTTCGAACCGGACCACATCGCCGTCCGGAGTCAACCTTGCCGGACGGAAATAATCGAGTGGCATGTTTAACAGCGGCAGTTCACCTTTAAATTCATTTAACCAGAATTCTTCCTGTTCTTTGATTTCTTCTGCCCGTCCCTCACTGTTGAGCCATTCGGCGAAATCCCGGTATTGAAACCTCAACGGAGGTAATTCGGTTCCATCATAGAATTCCCAAAATTCTTTTATCAATATTCCAAGAGAAATACCATCGGCGATCATATGATGGATGTCAAACATCAATAGCATGGTACTGTACATTATTTTTATGACTCCCACCCTGAATAAGGGGGGGATATCCAAATTGAAAGGCCTGACGAAATTTCTTTTGACTTCATCAAAACTTAAGTTTTCCTCTGTTTTCTGCTTCTCGGTTTGACCCGGTAACCAGGTGTAAACCTGACCTTCTTCTGTGGCTTCATAATACTCAATTTCCAAATTTTCTTCGATCCCTTTACTGTCATAAATCCGCTGCACCGCTTCTCCGTCCTCCATGTGGAATGAGGTTCTTAAACTTTCATGCCGTTTGATCAGACTTCTTATTGCCCATTCAAATTTCTCTTGATTAAATTTTTTGTAATAAATATCCATGGCCTGGATATGGTAAACCGTACTCTTTTGCTCACCCATTTGTTGTAAAAAATACAATCGTTTTTGGGCCGAAGTCTGTGGGTAATACTCTTTGGATTCGGCCAGATGCAGGGAGGAATATTTGACTTTCACCGCTCGTGCGAGAAATTCGGACAACTGCCTTAAAGTGGGTTTTTTGAAAATTTCGGACATGGAAATTTTCATATCGAGCGCTTTTTGAATCTTGGATACCATTTCCACGGCGTGGACCGATTGTCCGCCTAATTTAAAGAAATTATCATCGACGTTGATATCTTCTTTATTTAAGCGCATGACTTCAGCCTGAATATCCGTCAATATGTCTTGAACTTGTTGAGGGTCATACATAAAATCCGATAGCACCACGCGGTCGGCTTTGCCTTCCGGGGTTAACGGGATTTCATCCAATTGAATAAAATAGGAAGGGAGGGCATGAGCCGGAAGGCTCTTAGAAAGCGTGTCCCTCAATATGGAGGTATCTACGGTTTCATTCGCTACGATATAGGCGCACAGGTATTTTCCCTTTTTTTTATCTTCCCGGATCACCACAATGGCTTCTTGTAGCCCACATTCTTTTAATAGTAAATTTTCTATTTCCGCTCTTATTATTCGTGTCCCTTTGATCCTGGCGAGCCGTTTGATCCGACCAGAATTTCGAATGGTCCCTTCCGGGAGGCGATATCCCAGCTCGCCGGTTCGGTAAAGACGATAATAAGGATTATTCGAATCATCCTTATTGACAAATGGATTAACCATAAATTTCGCGCTCATGATAGCGGACCTTTCCAAATACTCCTTGGGCAAACCTATCCCGGATATACATATTTCGCCTGGGACGCCGATTGGTAAGAGTACAGGTTTACCATTTATAAAATTCAAAATATAAATTTTTGTATTTTTTACTGGCCGATGACCGTTTAAAATTTCCGGCAGGAATTTGGAATGGGCATAAATAGAGGTTTCTGCTGTTCCATGAACGTTCACGATTGTGACTTCGGATTTTAATTGGGTGAATCGTCGTATGGGTTCCCAAACAAACGCTTCACCTGACAAAAAAAGATACTTTAAACTGGCAAGTTTCGACATCTGCTCCTCATCCAAAAGATTTACCAATCGATTAAACAAGGTCGGCGCAAATGTAATATGGGTAATCTTCCATTGATAAATTGCATGCAGGATATTTTGAGGATTGGTGTCATTCTTTTTTTCGAGCAGGAATAATTTGCCCCCTTTCAAAAACCAGCCGAAGAGTTCGATAACGGACATACCCGAATGAAAAGGCATTTTTAATAAATAAGCATCGTTTTCCTCAATGGGATATGCGTTTTGTATGTCAAACAACGTATTGGCGATCGCGGCATGTTCAACCGCGGCCACTTTCGGTTTCCCCTTGTAACCGAAGATATAAATCATCGATGCCACGTGCGAAGGAGAACCTGGAATATCAAGGTTTCGATCACCATCTTGATAGAGCGCCTCCTTATCGATGGTAATTATTTCTCTTTGATAATCTACTATTCGGATATATTCGCTTTCAGTAACCAATAATTTGCCCCTATTTTCGTTCAGGATATAATGAACCTGTTCTTCGGGCCGTTCCGGCTCGATGGGCAAATAAGCGCCGCCGGCTTTCAGGATGGCCAAAATGCCGGCGATCATTTCTATCGAACGTTTAACCATAATCTGCACGATGCCCCCCGATTGGACTCCTTTTTGTCTCAATGCGCGCGCCAACGGATTGGCTTTCTGATTTAATTCCCGATAAGTTATTCGATTATGTTGGGATATAATGGCCGGATTGTCGGGAGTTTTTTCTACCTGTTCTTCAAATAATCGATGGATGGTTTTATCCTTGGGGTAATCCGTTTCGGTTTTATTAAAATCATAAAAAATCTGCTGTTTTTCATCTGCGGAAAGAATTTCAATTTCGGATATCGCTTTTTGGGGGTGGGTAAAGGCATCGGTTAAAACATTGACCAGTCCATTGTGAATTCGTTTTATATCAGATACCGAAAACTTCTCGATTTGATAAACATATTCCAACTCCAATATACCGTCTTTATCTTTATTAGATAAATTGAGGTGGATAAGAATATCTCCCGGTTCATATCCAGGTAATATATGCTCGTATTCGAATCTGTTTTTTTCTACATCACTGTGACCAACCAATGAAAGGTTTCGTAAAAAACCTATTTCCCGCCCTGAACTCGCTTTAAGTTCAGTAGCCAGTAGGTCAAACGGATATTTTTGGTGTTTTTTTATGATGTCGTTTACTTCTTTACCTGTTTTTTCTACCAGACTATTAAATGTCATTTCCCTATCTATAGTTATTCTAAATGCCAGCGTACTGACAAGCATGCCTATTATTTTTTTACTAATATCTGTTGATCTATTGTGGCTGCCGCCGCTGATGACAATATCATCATATCCTGTAATATCAGCGATATAAACCGAAAGGGCTGTTAATACAATTTTGTATAGCGATGTTTTCCAGTTATTACAGTACTCATGCATCGCAATCCGCAAATCACTTGGTACAGTACATATGATATCGTGTGATTCAATTTTATTGTTATTACCGATTTTTAATGACAGGTTCAGAGGTTCCGGGAGAGGCAGTAAATTCCCATGCCAAAATTTCCTATCTTCTTTAAATTGATCAGAGTTCAAATAATCCTGTTCATCCTTAATATATTCGATATAAGAGGGGTTTGGATTTTCATGGATCTTTTTTCCATCCTTGAGGGCTTCATATATCTTATCTATTTCGGAAAATAGAAGAAAAAAACTCCATCCATCGGAAATAAGGTGATGCAATTTGATATAATATCCATATTCATTTTCATTAAATTTTATGCAGGCAAAATAAAAAAGATCGCTGTCTATAAGGTTAAAGTGGATTTGAGAAGTTTTTGTGGTCCAATCCTGCAAACGGCGTTCACTATTCGGGCCGCTAAAATCGAAATGATCCAGTTCAACTTTCCTATATGGAAAAACATATTGGGAAGGTCCCGGTTCATAATCAAGCTCGACAAACCTTAAACGCAGCCCCTCATTTTTTAAGATAACTCTATTAATGACTTTGGCCAGCAATTCAAAATCCATTCTTCCTTGGTATTTCACTATGAAACAATTATTAGCCCAGGGTGAATCTGAAAATATTTTTTCATCATAATAAATACGCTTTTGGGCATGGGTTAATGGATAATATTTCCTTTCCACAATTGGATTTGCGTTTTGCTCGATTTTGTTATTCGGGTTATCATTAATGCTCACTTAAAATGAACCTCCTGATTGAATATATTTTTCATTCTGATTGAGATCAAGCTTAAAATTTGTAATTCTCGCATGTCGAATCTCCGAATTTCTATAAGCATATATTATGCCAGTTCAAAATGATATCTGTTAAAGATTTTTGAGAAAATATTATCAAGTTTGTGAAAATGTTTCCGAAATCTGAGAAAATTTGTCTATCGCAGGACTCTAGTGCTTCTGCTTAAACCTAAATACTTCAATATCCAATAATAAATTATTATTTTTGAATTTTAATCTCTTTCAGATCGATGTCCGGTTTTTCGATGACCTGCTTGACCATTTGTTCAAAATCTAACGCCGTTTTTTCGATCAATTCGCGCTTATAGATCAGCGCGTTATAGTTGAACCTCACCCAAATGGATTTTCCAGGCATTACATAAAAACAAAAACTGTAATCGATCTGCTCATGATTCTCGGTTAATTCCAATTTTAGCGTTTGGCCGGAAAAGACGTTTCGCGTGCTCTCGTCATCGGTTGGGTAATTTTCAAAAAACATGAGGTTATCGATCGCCTCTTTACTTAAGGACGCAGTCGCCAATACCTCGGGCAGGGGTAAATTCTCATATCTTCTGGATTGTGCGCCTTGATCCTGAACTGCCTTCAATATTTCCGACAAAGTCCTCCGCGGATTTATTCTTATTCGCACCGGGACGATATTGATAAATAAGCCAACGATCTTCTCCACGCCATCAACGCCTAGCGAACGCCCCGAAACGATAGCCCCAAAAATAACATCATCCGTTTGGAGATATTTTTGGAGCTGGATTCCCCACAGTACCTGAAACAGGGTATTTAACGTCACATGGTTCTCCGAAGCCACATGCGCCAAACCGGTGGATAATTTCTCATTCAAGCGAAAGGTGTATTCTCCCAGTTGATATTGACCCGGTTTCACACTGTTTCCAAGAGAGGACAATGAGGATGAGCATTGATAATTTAACAGGTATTCGCGCCAATGATTGAATCCTTCGTCCATGTCCCGATTCCGGAACCATTCCACATAATTGCGATAAGGAGTCACCGGTTCAAGGGTTAATGGTTTATCTTCCATTAGTCCATCATAAATGGATAATAAATCATTCATGACGATTCCCAAACACCAACCATCGATGACGATGTGGTTCACACTCCATATCAACTGATCAACGGCTTCACCCGTGAGGATCCGGGTCAATCTTAAAGGTAAATCCACAGTTAAATCAAATCCTCTTTGCCTATCCTTAACCTTGATTTGATCGATCCGATAACGCTTGTCTTCAGCATTTAGCAACGACACGTCATTCAATTCAATTTTCATCGATCGTTTCTTTAATACCACCTGTAATGAACCGGTGGCCTTTTCCTCGACAAAAACCGTACGAAAGACGACATGGCGCTCAATCAATCGATTAAAGGCCTCTTCCAGTATCGCGGTTGGGGCCTTTGCCGGTAAGAGAAAAATATTTTGAACCAGATAAGACTCAGGGGTTGCCCGGGTCGAGCGAAACATTTCGTTCTGAAAAGCGGTTAACGGATAAATGGACGCGATCTCGATCTCTTCCGATATCCTCTTCTTTAATCCTTCGGTAATCTCATCCAGGGACTGAATCGGTAATCGGTTATACCCCAAATCACTGGGCGTCAGTGCCTTCTCCTTTTTGGCGACACAGTGATCGATGATGGAAATAAGAAAAGATTGGAAGATACTCACCAGCTTCTCAATCGATTCTTTTTCATAGTCACCCGGATTGTAAAAAAAGAACAACCTTAAAACATCACCATCAACGACGCCTTCGATATCGATCTTATGGCTTAACCGAAATTGTGGGCTTATACTATCGTTGAGGCTCAGATCGGTAATCCCGGAGACCCGGTCGATGACCTTAAACTTTTCCCCTCCGAATTGCCCCAGGTAGTTGAATACGATTTCAGGAACATGGGTAAATTCGATTCCAGCCTTTTTTTCTTCCGGGGTCAGGTACTTGAGAATCCCGTAACCGATTCCCTTATGGGGAATGCACCTGAGAGTCTCTTTCACATTCTTGATGCAAAAGGAAATATCTTCGCATTTCCCCATATTCAGGATCACGGGATACTGCGTGGTAAACCATCCCACGGTTCGGTTGATATCCACTTCCTCGATAATCTTCTCGCGGCCATGGCCTTCGAGGTTTACCAGGATGCTCTCCATCGTTGCCCATTCTTTAATCGAAAGGCCTAAAGCCGTGAGTAAAATATCATTAATTTCGGTATTATAGGCCCAATTGACTTTGGTTAATAATTGAACTGTTTTCTCGTTGGGTAATTCGAACCGAATAATTTCATTGTCGCCAAATTTTCGATCCTCTGTCTTAATCTCATGATCCACCGGAAGACGTCCTGCCTTTATTCCTTCGATTTCTTTCCAATACGGTAACTGGTTTAATAACCCCTTACTCTGCGAATAATCGGTAAGCCGCTTGGCCCAAACTTTAAATGAATCGGTCTTTTCCTGTAAGATAATCTTTTTTCCTTCTTGGAGATCAAGGTAAGCCGATTCGAAATCTTCCAGTAAAATACGCCAGGATACCCCATCCACGACCAGATGATGGATCACGATCAATAAGTAATCCCCATCTTCGCCTTTAAATAACGCCAATTTGACCAGGGGACCGTTTTCCCAATCGATACTTCCGTTAACTCGAAGCGATTCTTTTTGAATGACTTGCTTATCCTCTGCCCCATCCAGCCGGAGAACTTCCAGGTCGAATAATTTTCCCTCGATCCCGCGGTTTTTCTGCCCAACCGTATCGCCTCTAAATGGATAGACCATCCGAAGTGCATCATGATGCCTTACCAATTCTGAAAATATCGTTTCAATATAGGTTTGATCAAAACCCGCTTTTCGGTAAAGCGTTACCGATTGATTAAAATGATGACCGTATGCCTGATGGTTTTTGAAAAACCAATGCTGAATCGGAGTGAGCTCAACGTCTCCAATCGCGATTCCCTGATCGACGATTTTCACGGTATCCATCGGTTTGACATACCGCTCCAATTCTTCGATCGTTTTATGTAAAAACATCTGGTTGACTTCCAGCTTTAACTTATTCTTTTGGAGCCGCGAGACAATCTGAATGGCTTTAATCGAATCCCCTCCAAGAGTGAAAAAATCATCCTGGATGCCGATACGCTCGATTCCCAATACCTTTTGCCAAGCTTCTGCTAGTTTAGTCTGGATCTCATTTTCCGGCGCCCTGTACTCGCTGCCTGAGGCCTGCGTTTGCGGTTCGGGTAAGGCTTTTTTATCGACTTTTCCACTGCTGTTTAGGGGAATCGTTTCGACCTGCACAAAATACGATGGGACCATGTATTCGGGAAGTTCGCCGTGCAGATAATCTTTCAACTCCACGATCGTGATCGTTTCGCGAGGAACAATATAGGCACACAAATATTTTTCCCCCTTCTCTTTATTTTCAAGCGCCAATACCGAAACGTCTTTGATTTTGGCATGACGGGCAATACAATTTTCGATCTCTCCCGGCTCAATTCGAAACCCCCGAATCTTGACCTGAAAATCGATTCGTCCAAAATATTCGATATTTCCATCGGGCATCCACCGCACCAGATCGCCGGTACGATACATCCGGTTTCCCTTAATTATCGGATCCGGAACAAATCGCTCATCGGTCAGTTCCGGTCGATTCAAATACCCGATGGCCACATGGAAACCCGACACACACAACTCCCCGCAAACGCCGATCGGAACCAGGTGATCGTTCTTATCGAGAATATGAATCCGGGTATTGGAAACCGGAATCCCAATCGGCGGATTGGTCACCGGCTCGCCGGCTTTACTCGCCTTCCACATGGTACAACAGATACTGGACTCGGTCGGGCCGTAACAGTTGACGTACTGCACATGCCGTCTCCATTTCTCGACCATTTCACTACCCGCAGCCGCTCCACCGGTTAATAACGTTTTAAAAGCCTTGACACTTTCGGGCGCAATATGATTCACATAGATCGGGGGAAGGAGCGTGATCGTAATACCTGTTTTGTTGATATAGTCAACAAACCGCTCGTAATTTTGGATCGTATCGGTATCCACCAGCACCAGTGCCCCGCCGTTCATCAGGGCCATCCATACTTCCCATACCGAGGCATCGAACGAAACCGTGGCAAATTGAAGCACCCGGCTGCTCTCGTCCAGGTTAAACCGCTCCCGGGTACAGACATTGAGCGAGGCAATCCCCCGGTGATGCATCATGACCCCTTTGGGTTTACCGGTTGTGCCCGAGGTATAAATCACATAGGCCAGGTTATCCGGACCCGATAAACTTATTGGATTGGATAAGTCTTCTATATGGTGGTAAAGCGCGTCATCATCGATCGGGATGATTGGCCCGTCAAATAACCCCTGAACGTCTGCTTGGTTTTCGCGGAAGTAATCGTTTCGGACCAGCAGCAACGGGGTACAACTATCTTCCAATAAAAACTTCTTTCGAGCTTCCGGTAATTGGATATCAATGGACAGATACGCCCCGCCGGCTTTGAGGATTCCCAATTGGGCAATAATGAGCGCCATTGCTCTCCCGGTCATCAACGCCACGATGCAATTGGGTCCAACGCCTTTTTCTCTTAAGATCACCGCCAGCCGGTTACACGTTTCATTGAGCTCCCGGTACGTTAATTTTTCATCCCCCAGGATGACGGCCGGATTATCCGGATTTTTTCGGACATGCTCTTCCACGATCTCATGAATCGTTTTATCGGCCGGATAATCCTTCACCGGCTGATTAAACTCATGCATTATTCTATTTTTTTCTTCTTCGGGGAGAATTGGAATATGGGAGATTTTCTGCCCCGGACTTTCGCATATCGCCTTAATGATTCGCTTAAAATAGGAGGCGAATCGCTGAATGGTCTCTGGCTTAAATAATTTGGTTTTATACTCGAATGTACACTCCATTCCCCCTTCGACTTCGAAACAAGCCAGGGTCACGTCGAATTTGGAGTTTCGGGTCCCAAAGTCGTAAGGTTTGGATTTATCGGGTATAGCTACTTCGGAAAGATAGCCCGTTGAATCGGCTTCATTTTCCAATCCGAACACCACATCAAACAACGGGTTTCTTCCGGCATCGACTCGGGATGCCACTTTACTCACCAATTCTTCATAGGGATAGTCCTGATTATCGAAGGCAGTGAAAGTCAAAATCTTCACTTCCGTCAGGAAATCCTCGAACGTCTTATTGGAGGATGGGTAATTCCGGAGTGCCAGTGTATTGAGGAACATGCCAATTATCCGTTCCAGGTCCGGATGACTTCGCCCGGCAGTCACGGTTCCCACCACGATATCTTCCTGGTTGGTCAATTTTGCCAGTAAGACATTGTATATCGCAAACAGTAACATATAGAGGGTTTCTCCATAGCTCTTCGCAATGGATTTTAATTGGTCAGTCAGACTCTCATCGATCTCAAAATGAAAGACATCCCCATCAAAGGTTAGTTTGGCCGGCCTTGGGTAATCGGTAGGCAAATTAATCAGCGGTATTTCACCCGCAAATTCTTTCAGCCAAAAACTTTCCTGCTCCTTTAAGATCTCCGATCGGTCTGCACTGGTTAGCCATTCGGAAAAATCCTTATATTGAAGTCTTAATGGCGGTAATGGGCTTTCATCGTATAACTCCCAGAGTTCTCTGGCCAGGATTCCCATTGAAACGCCGTCCGCAATAATATGATGGATATCCAGCATGAAGATATTGGTTCGGTTCCATATTTTTATAAAACCCACTCGGACCAGGGGTGCCTGACTTAAATCAAAGGGTCGGACGAATCCCTTGATGACGTCTTCAATCGAAGTCCCCCTAACGTCCTCCGCCCGGAGATCTTTCGCCGTTTTACAGGCAAAGATATTTCCGTCTTCCGCGGCTTCATAGTATTCGATTTCAAAATTTAGGGCCACCTCGTCGTAAGCATGAATCCGTTGAACCGGTTCCCCGTTCATCATATGAAACGAGGTGCGTATACTCTCATGTCGTTTGATCAATTCTTTGAAAGCGGCTTCAATCCGTTCCCTTTCCAACCCTTTGCAGTAGATATCCATGATTTGAACATTGTAAGCAATGCCGCCTTCATCCAGTTGTTGCATGAAGTACAATCTTTTCTGCGCCGAAGATTGAGGATAATACTCCTTGGGTTTGGCTGATTGGATGGTGGCGTATTTGACCTCGATGGCTTCGGTTAAAAATTCGGAAAGCTGCCTTAACGTTGGTCGTTTAAAGATATCAGCCATGGAAATTTTCACATTAAAGGCCTGCTGAATTCTTGACGCAACTTGCGCGGCTTTGCGGTTTTGCCCCCCCAATCTAAAAAAGTTCTCATCAATATCAATTTCTTCTTTATTTATTCTCAGTACCTCGGCCTCAATTTCAGCCAGAACATCCTGAATCTGATGTTGTTGATAGTTGATATCCAGCATTTCCGCGCGATTGGCTTTACCGTCGGGCGTCAAGGGGATTCGTTCTATCTTTATAAAGAATGACGGAATCAAATGGTATGGCAAATTTTTCGATAATGCATTTGTTAATTCCGAGGTATCAAGTAAGGCATCATCCGATACGATATAGGCACAAAGATATTTTCCCGAGTTATTTTCCCTGACCACGACAACCGCCTCTTGGATTCCCTGTTGTTTTAATAACTCATTCTCAATCAGCTCTCGCTCAATTCGGGTTTCTTTTAATTTTACCTGGGTGTGAATACGCCCCAGATATTCAATGTTTCCGTCAGGCAGCCACCGCGCCAAATCCCCCGTTCGATAAATCCGTTTGTAAGTCATCGCTGATTCGTCCTTATCAAGGAACGGATTATCGATAAACCTCTCGTTTGTTAAATCTTCATTGCGATGATAACCAAGGGCCAGGCCGCTTCCGGATATGCATAATTCTCCGGGAATACCCACGGGTAGCAGTACGGGTTTTTCTTCGCCGTTAAAAAAGTTTAAGATATAAATTTTAGTATTGGGCATGGGAGTGCCAATCGATATACAATTGGATGCAAAATCCCTCCCCATCGGTAATAAATAAGAGGTGGCGTAAACCGATGTTTCGGCTCTCCCATATAAATTGATTAAGGCGATCCTGGTTTTCAACCGGTTAAACTTGTGGATAACTTCCGGGACAATCGTTTCCTTGGATAAAAAAACGTATTTCAAGTGAGATAATTGCTTAATATCAGAATGGCCGAGAAGAATCTCATTAACCATTTCATTCAACACAGTTGGGGCACAGTTTATGTGCGTAATATGATGCGTATATAAAAAATCCATGAATTCTTGGGGTGTTGAGCCCATGTTCTTTTCCAATATGCATAAGCGGCCCCCTCCCCCAAACCAGCCGAATAACTCCACAATCGATACATCAAACACAAATGGGGTTTTCAATAAACATGCATCCGATTGTTCGACGGGGTACCTTTTTTGCAATGCGGCCAGGGTACCGATTATGGACCGATGCGCTGTCATTACCCCTCCTTCGGTACTACTATCGAAAGGATTATAAACAATATAAGCTGTATCCGCCGAAGAATTTGATATTTCAATATTTCGATCTTCGAAACAATACCACCATTCGTCATCAATATCGATTACTTCGTCTTTAGAATCTATCGACTCGGAATACTTCCGTTGAGTAACCAGAAATTTGCTTTGATTTTCCTTTATAATGGTTTGAATTGGTGTCACGTTCAATTGGGGGTCGATGGGTAAATAAGTTCCTCCCGCTTTCAAAATGGCTAAAACCCCAATAACCAATTCGATTGAACGGTCAACCATTATTTGAATTCCGTCACCCGGGTTTACTCCCTTTTTTCTCAATGCCCGCGCCAATTGATTGGCCCGTTTGTTCAATTGATTATAAGTCAATTGGGTGTCCCGGTATATAACCGCGATATTATCGGGATGTATGGCGACCCGGTCTTCAAATAGTTCAGGGATTGTCTTAGAATCAGGATAATCCGATTTGGTTTGATTAAAATCATAAAGAACCTGTTTTTTTTCATTTGTGGAAAGGATTTCAATTTCCGATATATCTTGGAGGGGATTGACCAGGGCATTGGATAAGACATTGACCAACCCCTGGTGAATACGTGTGATGTCAAACTCAGAAAATAACTCAACCTGGTAGGTCCATATTAATTCCAATATACCCACGATATCTTTATTATTAGGATTTATGTGAATCACAAGGCCCCCGGGTTCGGCACCTTGAAATATATATTCGCAAGTAAACTTTGTTTCTAAAAAATCCGGATGTCCAACAATCGATATATTTCGGAGCAATCCCATGTCACGGTTGGAATTCTCTTTAATTTCAACAGCCAATCTGTCAAACGGGTACTTCTGATGATTCTTCAAAACATAATTAATCTCTTCTCCCGTTTTTTCAACCAATTGTTTAAACGTCATATTGGGACGGACTTTTACCTTCAACATCA
The DNA here is from genome assembly GCA_050258455.1 of Candidatus Omnitrophota bacterium. Classification (GTDB taxonomy): domain Bacteria; phylum Acidobacteriota; class Aminicenantia; order UBA2199; family UBA2199; genus JAKAGC01. The sequence goes on from JBLMYT010000093.1 coordinate 33,680, forward strand.
TGGTGCTGACAAACATACCCATCATCTTCTTTTGAAGATCGGTGGTTCGATTATGATTTGCCCCCCCGATGATCACCTCCTTGGCACCGAATATTTTAAAAATATAAACAGAAATGGCTGACATTATCAATTTGTACATGGATGTTTTATTTTTTTTAGAATACTCATGCATCATGGTATACAAATAATCTGGAAAAGCAAGGGCGAGTTCTCGGGCATTGATATTACCAGAAGAACCTTTCTTTAAAGTTAAGTTTATTGGTTCCGGCAGGGGGAGTAAATGCCTGAGCCAGAATTCCTTATCCTCTTTTGCCTGGGCAGACATTAAATAATCATTTTCATCGTTAATATACTCAATATAGGAAGGGTTAGGTATATCTTTGACCGCATTTCCAGCTTTTAAGTCTTCATAAATTTTATCCACTTCATCAAGAATAAGAAAAATGGTCCAGCCATCGGTGATAATATGATGCTGCTTAAAATAGTATCCATACTCATTCTCATTAAATTTTATGCATGCAAAATAAAAAAGGTCACTATCTATAAGGTTAAAAGGAGTTTGGGAAATTTTTATTGCCCAATCCCGCAAATTTTTTTCACTAGCCGGACCGCTAAAATCGAAATAATCCAAAGCCCAATGACTATATGAAGAAACATATTGGAAGGGTTCCGGCTCAATGTCGACAATTCTCAACCGAAAACCGTCATTTCTCAAAATCACCATATTTATCGCCTTCGAAAGTATATTTAAATCTACCTTTTCTTTGTATTTTACGATAAAGCAGAGGTTTGCCCAGGGCGTCCCTGGGTATTTTATCTCATCATAATAAATTCTCTTTTGAGCATGGGTTAATGGAAAATACTTTTTTTCCTCTTTTGGATTTGAATTTTGACCAGTTTCAATCGTTTTGTCATTGGTATTCATGGTAAAACCTCCGGGGATGATTTAGATAAAAATTAAAATATTGAAGCACTTTATTTGAACAATTGAATTTTTTTTCAATCATATGTGAAATTATAATCGAACCAAATTTCTTTTTCAAGTAGAAAAAAAAAGCGATACAAGGTTGCCCTTATATCGCTTTTTTGAAGTAGATATTTTAAACGACTATCAAAAGTTCCAACCCAGTGTAACCAAGAAGGCAAGACCTTTTCCCATCGTTCCATAGGGGAAAAAACCGGAATTGTTAGATGTGGTAGGATAGAAAATCTCCTTATCCAACAAATTGGTGCCACTGATATTCAAGAACAGGCCCGTACCAAAGAGGTTTCTAGCCCTGAAGTTCGCACCCAGCAGGAAATAAGCGTTAACTGGGTTCCCGATTCGTCGCCCATAGGAATTGTCCGGATTTTTCAAACTGGCATCCCAATAAGCTTCCATTTTATCTACATAATTACCAGTTAGCGCCAGGGAAATATCGTTGGTAATGAAATATGAGGTTTTGAGGTACCCCAGGAATTTGGGGGAATACCCAGGCGTAATGTTTTCAAATCCAGCCCTTTTGTCTTTGGTATCCTGGTAAGTGGCGCTGAGTTCCAAATTGAAATTGTTAAAGGGGATGGTATTGATAATCAACTCTGCACCATTGGTTTGCATTTTCCCTACATTGGAATAATACTGGGTAACCTGGTTACCCACCACACCAATAGTTCTGAAAATCAACTTGTTGAGCGAATTGTTGAAGAGGCTCATGCTTAAAGAAAATCTCTTTGAAATTTGTCCCACGTAGTTCAATTCGAAGGTCCGGATTTTCTCAGGTTCCAGAAGTGGCAAAGCCGGATTTAACAACATTGCCATATGTTGAAACGGTGAGGGCCGATTAAGGGCTTCACCGTACAGCAGTTTAATGACATTACGGCTATTTGGCGAATAAAGGAGCGCTAAACGGGGGATAAATTCCGTTTTGGTATAAGAAATATCAACTAATGTTGCAGTATAGGTCCCAAAATTAGGTGAAGTAGGATCACCATTCACAACATTATTTTGCAAATTGTATGCAGGGGTCTTATCCAATCGCGCACCGGCCACAACTTTAAATTTATCAGATATCTTATAATTGATCTGCGCAAATAAAGATTCGGTGACAATCGAATCCTCCTCAGCCAGCTTCCTGTTATTACTGATATAACCAAGTTTGGGAAGATTGACCCTGTTTGACAGATTGAAAATATTTTGATAATTCAATCCAAATGTGAGATTCAGATTAGCAGAAGGATCGATAAAAAGGTTAAATTCAGCATTATATCCCTTGGAGGCTTGAAACTGTTCCCCAAAAAGATTATTAAGCAAAATATTATAATCTATTTCTCTACCTGTGCTGAAATATCCTAACTTGGCCTCGGCCCTAATTTTTTCGGAGAATTTTTTTGTGTATCCGAAATTTAGCCTCAATCCATAGGGGATATGGATCATATTATCGGATACAGGGATAGCCAAAAACATTACTCTCTGATTGGCTTCGGTATAGGAAGAGTTGAAATAGAAATCCTTAAATTTTCCTGAAAAATTAAAAAATTTTTCTGTGCTTTTGAGAAGCCCTTTCGTGGTTCTTCCGGCATATTTAGCCCCTCCCATTTTATCCATCGGTAAATCAGGGCCTTCGGTATCAAAATATGACCCGTTAAATGCATACTCAAAATCTCCCGTCTTACCTGAGGCCCTTGCAAATAGCTTGTATGTTTTTTCAGAGCCCAGGGACGCAGACACCCTGCTTACCGCATTTTTTTCATCCACGACGTTGGTCTTAATATTAATAACTCCGAAAAAAGCCCCGGATCCATAAATTACCGACATAGGGCCCCGCACAACTTCGATTCGATCGATTGCTTCGACCGGGAGATTAAGTTGTTCCAATATATTAGCGCTGAGAAGGGCATCCGTTTGAGGAACATCGTTGACCAGGATCGTCATATTTCTCAATGAATCAACCGTCCAATATCCTCGCACACCAAGATTTTGGGTCAAATAGTCGTTCGTATAATACAATCCAGGAATACTTCCCAGAACTTCGCCCAGAGTTTGGTATCCATATTTTTCAATATCGGCCCGGGTGATAACAATAACGCTGGCCGGAACTTCATTGGCTCTTTCTTCTTGCTTTCCAGCGGTCGTTATCTTGACGTTCAATAAATCATCAAGAGACAACTCCTTGATATCGGTGACTTGTTTTTGTTCTTCCGCCAAAATATAACTATCCGTTAAGAATGGAAAGATAAAGATCAGCAAAACGAAACATCTTAATGCACAAGACAATTTCTTCTTCATCGTTAAATTAACCTCCTTTTGGTTTCTTCTTCTTATTTTAAAATTTTTCTTTAACGTCACGCTATTCTTCACTCATTAAAATTCAAAAATTGAAGTTTATATTATTATTAAAAAAAAAAAAAAAAACAAGTTTTTTTTACAATTATTTTTGAATTTCTCCCATTTTTGAAGCAAACATTGACACTTCCAAATCTTTTTGTTATTATCGCATTTCAAAGGTTACAATTCCAGAGGAGTCCAAAACGAATGTCTGATGCGAAATTCTATGGTTGGAGACTGGCGGCCGTATTGTTTTTAATTAATTTATCGGGTTCAATTGCGTTGTTGGGGGGAAATATTGCGAATACATTTATGGTTAAACAAACCGGAATGTCCCGCTCTCTTTTCGGGGCGGGCTTTTCCCTGCTATTCCTTCTGGTGGGGATTGCATCACCACTGGTCGCTAAAATGGGCGATAAAAAAGGTGAACGATTTACGATCTCATTTGGAATGGCATGGCTATGGATGGGGACGATATTAATGCCGCTAGTGGGCGATTTACCTGCAGGTTATATTGGCGTTTATGGCTTGGTTATCGGAACGGGATTCGCCTTTTCGAACTTTCTGCCGGCCCAAACCCTTATTACCCATTGGTTTGAACGAAAGCGAGCCATGGTTACGGGCTTAGTTTCCTCAGCCGCCGGGTTTGCAGGCATTGTTTCCGCCCCGCTGGTCAATCGTATCATCCAATTTTCAGGAGGAAATTGGAGGCAACCTTGGATTTTCATTGCGTTTCTGGTGGGTTTAACAACAATTATAGGTATACTTTTCATCAGGAATACTCCTACCGAAATGGGACAGATTCCGGACGGAGATAGGACCAAAGAACAGCCTTCAGATAGAAAACAAAAAAGGACTAAAAAAGAAGTCTACCAGACTCGCGAAACATGGACGTTGAAAGAGGCGCTTTACACAACCGCTTTCTGGATTATTTTATTGGCTGCGTCAGCGGAATTTATGGGATATTACCTTTGCTTGGGCCACGGCATCATTCATTTAATGGACCTGGGGGTTCCGACTGCCTCCGCATCTTTATCATTAGGTATCCTGTCATTTTCGAGTATTATCGGTAGATTAATTTCCGGTATATTAGGAGACCGCATCGAACCCCGATTTGTGATCACGGGTGGTTTGTTATTAACGATGCTGGGCTGCCTGATACTGATTCATGCGACTTCCCCGTTCTCAATATATCTCTACGCTGTCCTGGTTGGTCAAGGCTTCGGATTGGTTAATGTATGTCTTTTTACTTTATTGGGGAATTACTTTGGATCGGAAAAGATCCGGGATTTTTTGGGAATATCGGCTTTGGTTTTTACTCTTTTAGGAGCCGCTGCCCCTTTGGCAGGAGGGATTAGTAAGGATTATATGGGAAGTTATTCCGCTGCACTTATCGGCGCCGCAGGGATTGCCGCCATAGGAGCAATTTCTCTAATTTTTGCATTTCCTCCGGTTAAATCCTCGAAATCGAACTAGTAACGGGTATACAATATATTTTTCTTTGCAATTTTTCGATAATGCATAAAAATCGTTGGAAAAAAGAACTTCAATGTTATATAATTCAGCGATAAGGAGAAATTACAATGAGTCCGACAGATAATGCAAATCAAAAACGAAGCAAACCGAAACCCCCGATCGCAACTTTCGAAGATGCGGTGGTAACCTCTGCGGCTGTGGTGGGAATTATCGGTGGCGGTATCATGAGTTTTTTTATCAAATCGCTGCCAATTGTGGTGGCGATTTTCATGGGCATGGGAATTTCATCCCTGGTTTACCGATTTTTGGGCGGAATTGCCGCTGATAATTCCTTAACGCTTAAAGGGATTAAATTGACCGGAACCGTGGCCGTATGGATCGCTTCCGCCCTCATTATCAATACCCAACTGGTGAAGCAATATAATATAAAGAATGCCGGCGATGATTGGAAACAACGAAATCTGATCTTAACGGTGCGAAACCCGAACGGCCACCTGATGCGCGGCGTGGAACTGACGGTCGCCGACGAGATCATTCCCCCGGTTCAAAACGATCGCAGCAAATACGCGATCCCCTTGAAAAAACTCATCGAGGTGGATAACAAGATTTTTATCGATCAAAAATCCGACCGGGGCGAAACCAACTCCATGTGGATGGTTTACGATCCCCAGAAATTCTCCATCGATCTGTTTATCGAAAACAAATAACGAGGACCTCATGAAAAAAATTATTATCACTATCATATTCCTGCTTATATTCGGATTCGATTTTGGTTTACTTGTCGCTTCCCCGGCATCGGCTCAGGAAGACGAGAAAGAAAACCTCCTCAAAGCCATCGGTTCCAAAGATGCGCTTCAGAGACGAAAGGCCACGAATAGGTTAACCGAGTTTATCGATAACCCCTCCAGTCCCCACAAAGAGGACGTCATCCAAAAACTGCTTCAAAAACTGGTCGACCCCTCCACCCTGCTTCCCATCCGGATCAATTTGGCTTACAGCCTGGGGGACATGAGAAAAACCTTTTGGAAAGTCCCCAATCAAAGCGACATGGAAAAACAAATCTATCATCTGTTTTTAACCGAAAAAAACAACACGCTTAAGGAACGCCTCGACGATGCGTTAATGACGGCTTCCGGTCTGTATTGGGATGCCATGAACGATTATAACGAGAATCAGGTCGACCCAATGGAAGAGACCGCGGGTAAATTCCGCCGGGTTTTCGAATCCTATCCCAATAGCTCCTATGCCCCCAAAGCCCATTATTTCCTGGCGTCTTATTATACAAAGGCGTATTTTATCTTGAAAAAATCGGCCAAAAGGAATCCGAAAACCGATTGGATCATTGAAAAATCCAACGGCATTTTTAAGGATTTTATTTCAAAAATAGAAAATAAAACTTATAGTAATGACCGACTTCAAGAAGCCCGGTATTTTCTGGCACTCAATCATCTGACGACCAATCAGTTTCCGGAAGCGCAATCGCTGCTTCAGCGCATCATCGATGATCCTCTCTCCAAAACCCAGCGCATTTACGTGTACCAATTTTTTTATTCCCCTGAAAAGGACGATATTATCGACGATTACCTGGAACCCGGGCGCTTAGCCCGCTATACCCTGGATTACCTCAAAAAAAATCCGGTTTTCAATGCCGAAACCCTCACCCATTTGTCCGCTTATCTTAAGAAATACCCCCAAACCGAACACAAATAACACAAATGACGCAAATGACATAACGGTTGACGGAACCACATATTTATGTTATTTTTCACTTATGAATAAAATACTCTCAATTATTATCCAATTTAGCGTATTGATTTTTTCCGTGTGCGTTCACGAATCCGCTCACGGATGGATGGCGGATAAATGCGGAGACCCAACCGCCCGCTACCGGGGACGCATTACCCTCAACCCCATTCACCATATCGATCTTTTCGGTTCGATTATCGTGCCTCTGGTATTAGCCATGATCGGCGGCCCGGTCTTCGGATGGGCCAAACCCGTTCCGGTCAACCCTTACAACTTCAACCATTACCGCAGAGACAACATGCTGGTCTCGGCCGCGGGTCCGGGCTCCAATCTCATTTTAGCCACCTTGAGTATTGTCCTCTTTCGAATTTTAAACTTAAACCAGATGGTTTTTCAAAACCCGGAAGGCACCGCCGCATTGTTGTTTCTTATTTTTTTCTATATGACTGTGATCAATGTCTTCCTGGCGATCTTTAATTTAATCCCCATTCCGCCCCTGGACGGAAGCGGTATCCTGGAAGGGGTACTCAAGGGCGAGGCCATGTACCATTACCAACGCATCAAACCCTATGGTTTCATCATTCTGATTGTCATCCTTTATACGGGGGCGCTAAATGTCATCGCTTCCCCGATTATCACATTGGTATTAAGTCTACTTCGAGGTTAACACATGGAACATCAACACAAAATTGTTATGAGCGGCATGCGACCGACCGGAAAACTGCACCTGGGGCACTGGGTCGGCGCCTTAAAAAACTGGATCGAATTGCAAGAAAAGTATCCCTGTTATTTTTCGATTGTCGATTGGCACGCCCTGACGACCGATTATCAAAAGTCACAGGGAATCAAACACCATATCAAGGATGTGATGCTGGATTGGCTCAGCGCCGGCGTCAACCCGGATAAATGCACGATTTTTGTTCAATCGGCCGTCAAAGAAATCGCCGAGTTGTACCTGCTGCTGTCAATGGCTACCCCGCTCGGATGGCTGGAACGGGTCCCCACATTTAAAGAACAACAGGCCCAGTTGCAAGACCGGGATATCAACACAATCGGCTTCCTCGGCTACCCGTTACTTCAAACCGTCGATATTATTATCGTTCGGGGAAACCTCGTTCCGGTCGGCGAAGACCAGGTGTTTCATATCGAACTCGCCCGGGAAATCGTCCGCCGGTTCAATAACCTCTATGGCGAATATTTCGCCGAACCCCAGGAACTCCTGACCCCCATCCCCAAACTTCCGGGACTGGATGGTCGCAAGATGAGTAAAAGTTACGACAATTCCCTCTATCTTTCGGACAGCGCCGAAACCGTGGAAAAGAAAGTCAAACCCATGAAAACCGATGAACGCCGAAAGAGACGCACGGATCCGGGAGTACCGGATGATTGCCCGGTCTACCATTTCCATAAATGCTTTTCTTCCGACAACGAACGGGAATACGTGATCGGGGGATGCACCACGGCCGGTATCGGCTGCCTCGAATGCAAACAAATCCTGATCGATAACCTGCATCGGTTGATGGCCCCCATCCGGGAACGCCGGGAAATCTATGCCAACGCCAACCTGGATGACATCATTGAAAGCGGTAACGAAAAGGTACGGCAAGTGGCTCAAAAAACCCTGGAAGACGTTCGGGAATTGATCAACGTATAGCGTTAATTGTCAGATGCAACCCCTCCTGGATCTGGATTACCAAAGCGACGCCTATAAAATCCGTACGGAAACGTTTGAAGGCCCCCTGGATCTCCTTCTCCATCTGATAAAGAAAAAGAAAATGGACATCATGTCCATTAAGCTTTCCGAAATCACCGCCGAGTATCTCTTTTATCTTCAGGATCGAACTCACATTAATCCGTCGCGCGAAGGCGACTTCCTCATGACCGCCTCTACCCTGATTTACATCAAATCCCGCTCCTTACTCCCCAAAACCGAGGCGGAGCAAGAGGACTCGCCCGAACAGCAGTTGGTCCACTCGCTCATCGAATACGACAAGATCCAGAAGATTTCCCGCTTACTCAAAGACATGGAAGACCAGTCGTTGCTGGTGTGGAAACGGGAAGAAAATGTCGAAAAATTTGAGAGCAAAGGTTTTGAGTTAAAGGATGTTTCGGCTTTCCAACTGGCGGAAATCTTTTTGAGCATTTTAAAGAAAAAAGAGAAGGAAGAATTTCTCGTGATCGATTCCAAGGATTACTCCATTGAGGAAAAATGGCAGGAAATTCTTTCCATTGTCGAAACCGAGGGGTATTTGAATTTTAATGCCTACGTGGAAAAGTTGGAAACCCTCCAGGAAGTGGTGGTCAGTTTTTTTACTACGCTGGAGATGATCAAACGCCGGGTCCTCTTTGCGGTCCAAACACAATTGTTCGATACGATTTCATTGTGGAAAGCCACCGAAAACGAACCGGTGCAATAAAAATAATATATGTATAATATATATATATATATAATAGTATAAGATGCGATAACACCATGACCGAGGAAAAAGAACATACTTCAGATAATGATCATAAAATCAGTCCGGATACGATCGAAGGTAAAATGGCCTTGATCGAAGCGGTTTTATTTGTATCCAAAGATCCGGTGGAACCGGGAAAAATCATGAGCTTTCTGGGGATTAAAGATGTCACGGAATTTGAAACGGTGATGGATCGACTGGAGGAAATCGTTAACGCCGACCACCGGGGACTCGTACTCAAACGGACCGGCGGCGGGTTACAGATGGTCACCAAACCCGGGCTCCACGACTTGTTGCAGGAATTTTTCTCGGTGAAAAATACCTCGCGTCTGACCCTCCCTTCCCTTGAAACCCTGGCCATTATTGCTTACCGCCAACCGGTGACACTGGCTGAAATTTCCGACTTACGCGGGGTGAACTCCAACGGGCCGATTAAAAATCTCCTGCAAAAAAAAATGATCAAAATCAGTGGACGGAAAAAAGTCCCCGGACTGCCGGCCCTTTATGCCACGACCAAAGAATTCCTCCTCTATTTTGGGTTGAATGATCTTTCCGAGTTACCGTCCCTGGAAGAATTAACCGAGATGTTCGAGGAAAAAGAGCAACCGTCTCTGTTCCGGGACATGGCATTATAAAAATCCCAATCGATTTATCCCTTTAAATGGGTTTGTTTTTCCAACGGGATTCGTTTATAATATGGCTTATTACAAAATATTATAAAATATTATAAAAATAATAGGCTCGAAGCCGGAGGAAAAACATGAATGACTTAATTAATCCCAATGTTAGTGATCTTGTTCCATATAAACCGGGAAAACCCGTCGAAGAACTTCAACGGGAATTTAATCTTGAAAAAGTGGTGAAATTAGCTTCAAACGAAAACCCTTCCGGTATTCCCAACCATGTGACCCAGGCCATTCACGATGAATTAAGCAATGTTAATTTTTACCCGGAAAGCGATTCGTATTATCTGAAGAAACGGTTGGCCGAATACCACCGGGTGGATATCGAGAATGTGATCGTCGGTGCAGGCTCGGTGGAGCTGATCCGCATGATCGTGAAGGCGTTCTTAAAACCCGGGCAAACGGTGCTGACTTCAGAAAAAACCTTTTCCTTTTATAAAATTGCCACGCTGGAAGAAAGAGGAAAATCAGCCTATATCGAAGCACCGATGGGTGACGATTATACCTTTGATCTCGATGCCATCTACCGCCGGGTCGATGAGAAGACCAAGGTCATCTTTATCACCAACCCCAATAATCCGACCGGAACCTTGCTTCCCAAGGAAAAAGTCCTTCAATTCATCGATAAGATTCCCGACGACAAGATCATCGTCCTGGATAACGCCTACCAGGAATACGTGAGTGACCGCGCGACCTATCCGGATGGAATTGACGAAGCATTGAATCGAAAAAACATCATCGTTCTTCGAACCTTTTCCAAAATTTATGCCCTGTCCGGTTTACGGGTCGGATACGCCATATCCAATGAATCGGTTATCTCTTATTTAAACCGGGTGAAGGCACCGTTTAACGTGACGCGTCTCAGCCAGGTGGCGGCTCTGGCTTCGCTGGAAAACGATGACTTTAAAAATCGTTCGGCCTCCCTCAATTTAATTAACCGGGCAAAATTATTTCGTCAATTATCGGAATTGGGACTGCGAACCATCCCTTCGGAAACCAATTTTATCATGTTTATTACCACGCTCAATATTCCGGAATTGAACCGGCGTCTCTTGAAGGAAGGCGTCATCATTCGTCCGCTGGAAGGGTTCGGCGTACCGGAAGGCATGCGCGTCACTGTGGGATTTGAGGACGAAAATGATTTCTTTATCGAAAAGTTAACGAAAGTGATGAAGGAGATGAAGAGTTAACCGGGGAGTGGATAATAATTTGTGTAAATATTATAGGGTTTGTAGAGACGTAGCGTGCTACGTCTCTTTTTATTGTAACCTTATTAATACGGTATGAAGGAGACGTAGCACGCTACGTCTCTACGATACCGCAATTTACAAATTCCTGCTTTTTATTTCCCGCCTTTATTGTACAAATATTTAAAAAATTCCGAATCCGTGGAGAATGTCTTTTTCATTTTGGGAAGGACTTTCTGGTACTGCATGATGGCCATCCAATAATCGGCAAATTCAGGACTCTGGGAGTAGGCCTTGTTTCGAATATCGAGGGCTTCGGCATCCGCTTTTGCCTTGATCTCTTTTGCGGTTCGTTCGGCTTCGGATTGAATCGTGCGCAATTCTTTGTCCATTTTGCCCAACCATTTGGCCTTTTCCCCTTCGCCGTCGGACCGAAACGCCTGGGCAATCTGGTTGCGTTCTTTGATCATCTGGCGATACACGGTTTGCGTGATATCGTCCGAATACTTAATTTGACGAATAATGAGATCCACCAATTTGATGCCGTATTCCGGTGTGGTATGGGCGGCCCGTTTCAGCATTTCTCCCGACAGCACCACACGACCGTTTTTAATGGGTTCGTACGTGACCTGGGTAAAGGTATTCACCTGGGTGGTTTCACCGCCTTCCTCAATGGGTCCTGTTTGCGCTTTGTAGACGTCTTTTCGAACAATCTGATTGATCAGATTGGTGCTTCGAATGGCTTCCCGCAGTGGATTGACGGCAATCACATCGCGCGCGCACGCGGTTAAGACTTGATCCAGCCGGTGATGGGCCTGAATGATTTCGCCCAGCCGCTCATAAAAAAGTTTGGGGTTTTCGATCTGCCAGCGGGCCGTAATATCGACCCAAATATATTGGTTTTCTTCCGTGGGATACAATTGCGGGTCGCCATCCCAGGGTTGAATCCGTTTGGGGTAATAAACGATTTTATCGATTAAGGGGGTTTTTAATTTCAAGCCTGCTTCGGTTTCCACCCGAACGATTTTTCCAAAGCGGACCACCAGGGCTTGATCCCCTTCCTTGACGATGAAATAGGGTCCCATAAACAGGAACAGTAAAATCAATACCACAGTGACGAATGTGACGGCTTTAAACTTATTCATTTTTGGCCTCCTTTTTTAGACTTGGGAGATGGGGTTGGATTGCTGTCCGAGAGGGATTTGAAGGGAATAAAATTCTTCAATTGTTTATCGATCAATTCAATGGAGTCGGTTTGAGAGAAGACCTCATCCATCATTTCATAGTACAGCCGGGTGCGAATCACCTGGGGATTTTTTTTGTATTCACCCAACACGGCCAGAAATCGCGCTACATCGCCTTTGGCCAAATTGACCCGTTCCACGGCGTATCCTTCCGCTTCCCGGATGACTTGTTGCGCTTCGCCGCGTGCCCGGGGGATTTCTTTATTATACGCTTCTTTGCCTTCGTTGACGAATCGGATCCGGTCCTGAATCGCCTTATTCACATCTTCGAACGCATCCTGCACGGCCCCTTTGGGGTACATGGTTTTTTGCAGTTTGACTTCAAGGACCTGGACTCCCAGTCCCCATTTATTGAGGATGTCATTCATCGTCACTTTCCCTTTTTCCTGGATTTGGGTTCGCAGGGTGGTGACCACATCGAATACCGCCATATCGCCAACCAGCACATTAATCACGGCCCGCGATACGTCCCGGATGCTTTTCTGTTGATCTTCCATGTTGAATAACCAGGCTTTCGGGTCTCGGATCTGGTATTGGATACTCCAGGTGACTTCTGCAATATTCAAATCGCCTGTCAGCATATAGGATTCGGTTGAAAAGTCTTCTTTGGAAAACCGGCTGATGATGCCCGCTTCTTCGGTTCGAAAGCCGAATTCCTCGATGAGGTTTCGTCCGGTCGGGACTTTGTACGCTTTCTCCATTCCAAAGGGGAGTTTGACGTGCAAACCAGGCCCTGCCATGCGGTGGAATTTACCGAATTGGAGTATGACGGCCGTCTCCTTTTGATCGACCATGAAAAAGCTTGTAAAGATAGCAACAAAAAGAAGTATTCCAAAGATGAGGATTCCCAAAAAACGGGGGGTCACTTTTTTCTTTAATTCCTGAAACTCATTGTCTTTATTTAGTATGATCATCCTGCCTCCTTTATTAATCATAACATGTTAGAAAAAAAAAATCACTGTCTGGGTTCTCAATTTTTTGATTTTATTTCGAATTCGGGAATTATATAAGCGACGTAATATTGACAACCGCTTCATATTATATTAATTATAAGGTCTGATAAAATTTGGAATTATAAGGAAAAAAAAATGCATTGGATTTTAAAGTTTGTCGATTTTATTTTGCACCTGGATAAATACATCCAGCAGTTGATTCAGAGTTACGGTGTTTGGACTTATTTGATTATCTTTATTATCATTTTTTGTGAAACGGGACTGGTGGTTACCCCGTTTTTACCTGGGGATTCGCTTCTTTTTGCCGTCGGGGCCTTTTCGGCAGCCGGGGCGTTGAATGTGGTCTGGGTATTTGTTTTTCTTTCGGTGGCGGCGATCATTGGCGACACGGTGAATTATTGGATCGGGCATATGTTGGGGCCCAAGGTGTTTCAGAAGGAGAATGCCCGTTTTTTGAAAAAGGAATACCTGGAGCGTACCCACAAATTTTACGAAAAATATGGTGGGGAGACTATTATTATTGCGCGGTTTGTTCCCATTATTCGAACGTTTGCTCCTTTTGTTGCCGGAATCGGGCGGATGAGTTATTGGAAATTCATCTCGTATAATATTATCGGCGGCATTGGCTGGGTGGCGATTTTTGTATTTGGCGGGTACTTTTTCGGCAATATTCCATTTGTAAAGAATAATTTTACCATTACGATTTTTGCCATTATTTTTATTTCAATGCTGCCTGGGGTGATCGAGTTTATTCGTCAGAGGCGGGAAATGAAGAAAAACATTGGATCCGAAGAGGAGAGTTAAGTATTCGGAAAATCGGCGAGTGTCAGGGATCTTGTGTAGATAGCCATATTGTAGAGGCGTAGCGCGCTACGTCTCTACAAACCGATAGAAGACCCTATAATATTTACACAAAATTGCTGGCACTCTCGCCCGAAGTTCGCCTCCTTTAAAAGAGAGTAGGGAGAGTCAGCGCAACCAAGGGCAGAGGGGAGCAGGGAACGACCAACGGTCAAGAGGGAGAGAAAAAAATTTTAATCTTTAAAAACATTTCGCCGCGTATTATAATTATTTATATAATTCATGTTTAAAGATTAAGGAGGGAAACATGCCACTTCAACGATTAATCGATTACCTGGAAAAGAACCAGGTTAAATTTACCCGCATTATCCATTCGACTGCTTATACGGCCCAGGTGATCGCTCACCGAGCCCATATATCCGGCAACATCCTTGCCAAAACAATCGTGCTAAAGGATTCGGACAACCAATATTTGATGGCGGTTTTACCGGCCAACTTCCAAATCGAGGTCGACCGACTCGCCAATATCCACGGTAAACCCCTGGAACTGGCCACAGAGGACGAATTCCGCGCCTTATTCCCCGGTTGCGAGACCGGAGGCATGCCCCCATTCGGAAACCTGTTCGATCTGCCGGTTTATGTGTCCGAATCCCTGGCCAAAACCGAAGAGATCGTGTTTAACGCCGGTAACCATCGCGAACTCCTCCAAATGCACTTCGAGGATTTCAATCGCCTGGTTAAACCCACCATTGCGGTTTTTTCGCGGAAAAAAGGACAAGCCTAGTGCGGTAACGATAAACCCCGAACGTTTTTTTCTTTATTCCGGGATGAGGCGCGACGCTTTAATACAATGTCGCGGTATCTGGAGGGCGTGGTACCAAAATACCGTTTAAAGATACGGATGAAATAATCGCATCGGCAAAACCCAATCTTTTGCGCGATGTCTTTGATGGTAATGTCGGGATATTCTTCCAATATACCGGCTGCGCGGCTAATTTTAATTTTAAAAATAAATTCCTCAATGGTGAAATCTTTTTCCGCCCGAAACGAACGGGATAAATGGGAACGATGCAGTCCCAAACGAAAGGCAATGTGTTCGACGGATAGGGTGGCCAATTCCTCGTCAACCCTGGATAAAACAAACTCCACCACCCGATCGGACAGGGTATTTTCTTTTGCTTTATGAGCCATGATATACCTTTGAATGTATGAATGGATTTGCGAACCGCAGTTGAAGTCTTATTGTATCAAAAGCAGACCAATTACGCAATAACAAAAAATTTATTCGAACAGAGTGATCATAAAGAACTTATTTCATTATTATTTAAAAAATTATTGAAATGCATATGAAATTTTTATAAAATACTAAGTATGGGAAACAAGGAAAAGGAATCCGAAGGGATTAACCCGTCAACCGAAATTGACCACCTTCGCCAACGGGTCAGGGAACTCGAACGGACTGAAGAATTCAGAAAAAAAGCCCAAGCCATTACCAAAGAAGTGATTCAAAACGCCTCCCGGGAAAAAGGAAAAAAAGTTTTTCATTCGCTTGTTCAGCAATTGGCCCGAATCCTTCATGCCGATTATTTGATGATTGCCGAACTGATCGAAGGCAAAAAGCAACTCCACACCTTATCGTTTGTTGATAAGAACAAGATTTCAAAAAATTTCACTTACGAACTGGGAGGCAGCCCCTGCGAGCAAGCGATCCATAACGGTCTCTGTTATTATCGGCCCGAAGTGTATAAATTGTTTCCCAACGATCAAGTCCTAAATGCCCTCAAGGTCGAGGGATACGTGGGAATCCCTTTGTTCGATTTCCAATATCGGCCCATCGGCATTATGGCGGCGCTGTACAAGACTCCCCCGGATGACGAAACCCTCGGGTTGGCCACAGCAGTTTTTGAATGTGCCGCTCTCCTGGCAGCCGTGGCAATCAAACGTCGACAATTAGAATTAAAAGCCAAACGGCAAAATAAAAAACTTCGCGTCAGCGATTATCGATATCGGACGTTATTTAATAAAATGCTGGACGGGTATGTGATTGAGCAAGTCATCTTTGATGAACAGGGGAACCCCGTGGATTTTCGCTACCTGGAGGTGAATCCCGCCTTTGAAACATTGACGGGACTGTCGCGGGCTCAGGTGATCGGGAAAACCATGAAAGAAGTACTTCCCGGTATTGAAGATTACTGGATGCAGATGTATGGCAAGGTGGTATTAACCGGCGAGGCCGCCAGGTATGAAAATTATAGCAGTCCGTTAAACAAATGGTACCAGGTCATGGCATTTAAACTCAGTAAAACGCGAGTAGCTGCCATATTTTCCGACTCCACCGAGCAAAAAATAGCAGAAGAAAAACTGTCCCACCTTCGGGTATTGTTAAGTAATATCATCAATTCCATGCCGTCGGTTCTGATCGCGGTTGACGCCGATGGCAAGGTTCTGGAATGGAACAAGGAAGCCGAAAAAAAAACCGGAATTTCAACGGATGATGCCAAAGGAAAACGATTGACCGATATCCTTCCCCAATTTACGAGTGAGATGGAAAAAGTCAAAATGACGATTGAAACGCAGGAACCGCAAAAACTGGAACGCATTCCCAAAAAAATGAATGGTAAAATGCAATACAGTGATCTAACGATTTATCCGTTATTACACGATAGTGTCGAAGGCGCCGTGATTCAAATCGATGA
The DNA here is from genome assembly GCA_050258455.1 of Candidatus Omnitrophota bacterium. GTDB lineage: Bacteria > Acidobacteriota > Aminicenantia > UBA2199 > UBA2199 > JAKAGC01. Next base: position 50,229 of record JBLMYT010000093.1, read on the forward strand.
CGTGACAGACCGGGTACGGATGGAAGAGATGATTATCCAATCCGAGAAAATGATATCGATCGGCGGTCTAGCAGCCGGTATGGCCCATGAAATCAACAATCCCCTGGCCGGGATTTTACAAAATATCCAGGTGATCATCAACCGGATCAACCCGGAATTATCCAAAAATCGCCAGGCGGCGCGGGAATCCGGAATCACGATGGAATCCGTTTCCGATTATTTGAACCGGCGCGGCATCATCTCCATGCTGGAAGAGGCATTGGAATCGGGTTTACGCGCCGCCAAAATTGTGGACAATGTCCTGGCGTTCAGCCGGAAAAGCGATTCGGAATTCGAATTCCACGATATTCGCACCCTCCTGGATCAAACCCTGGAGTTCGCCTCCGGAGACTATGATTTAAAGAAGCGGTACGATTTCCGGCGCATCGAGATTTTCCGCCAATATGGGGACGATGTTCCCGACGTACTGTGCGACGGGACCAAAATTCAACAGGTATTTCTGAACCTGCTCAAAAATGGCGCCTACGCCATTACCGAGCGCATTCAGATGGAAGAAAAAGAAGGAAAGACAGGCGAAAAAGCGAGACTCACCCTCCGCGTCCGGTACGAAAAAGAAACCGACCGGGTCCGGGTCGAAGTCGAAGACAACGGGATCGGCATGACCGAAGAAATCCGTAAACGGGTTTCCGAACCCTTTTTTACCACCAAAAAACGGGGGATTGGAACCGGTCTGGGCCTCTCGATTTCGTATTCGATCATCATCCAGGGCCATGGCGGAACCATGAACGTGGAATCCACCCCGGGTAAAGGGACGAAATTTATCATCCGACTCCCGGTAAGGTTGGAAATTAAAAAAAGGTAACGGATAATGGAAAAAAGGGAAACACAGGAACCCCTGGAAACCTATCATGCCCTGTACGAAGCCGCCAATGATGCTATTTTTTTGATCGAAAACACCATCTTTGTCGACTGCAATAAAAAAACCTTACACGTTTTCGGTTTTGATGATAAAAATGAAATCATCGGTAACCACCCCTGGAACGTCTCCTTATCCCCGGAAATTCAACCCGATGGCCAACCGTCCATCGAAAAAGCCCAGAAAATCATTGAATTGGTGTTTAAAGGAGAACCCCAACGGTTCTATTGGCGCCATATTCGGAAGGATAAAACCCCGTTTGATGCCGATATTTCCTTATCGCGTCTGGAATTGAGAGACCGGGTCTACCTCCTGGCCATTCTCCGGGATGTGACCGAGCGCATGCGCATGGAAGAGATGCTCATTCAATCGGAAAAGATGATTTCCATTGGTGGACTGGCGGCAGGGATGGCCCATGAGATCAATAACCCTCTGGCCGGTATTCTTCAAAATACCCAGGTGATCATGCACCGGCTGGATCCGAAATTCTCCAAAAACCGCCAGGTCGCAGCGGAATGCCAGACCACCATGGAAACGATTACGACGTATATGGAGAAACGCAACATCCGATCCATGCTCGAATCGGTCTTCGAATCCGGAGTGCGAGCCACCCGCATCGTTGAAAATGTACTGAGTTTCAGCCGAAAGGGGGAATCCCAATTCGAAGCCCATGATTTACGGACACTCATGGAGCAGACGATCGAACTCGCCTCCAATGAATATAATTTTAAAACGAAATACGATTTTCGTTCGATTGCCATCCGCCGGGAATACCGATGCGATGTTCCCGATGTGCTTTGCAACCCGTCCAAGATCCAACAGGTCTTTCTCAACATTCTCAAAAACGGCGCCCATGCGATGTTGGAAGATAAAGAGATCCGAAAAAGTCGAAAGCGATCTTCCCGGGAACCGGAGTTTATTATTCGTATCTTTTATGAGAAAAAAAGTGAAATGGTTCGTATTGAAATCGAAGACAATGGGCCCGGAATGTCCGAATCCATCCGCAAACGCATATTCGAACCCTTTTTCACCACCAAGGAGATCGGTATGGGAACCGGTCTCGGGCTTTCCATGTCTTATTTTATCATTACCCAAAATCACCAGGGGACCCTGGAGGTGGAATCCGAACCGGGTAAAGGATCCAATTTTATTATCCGTTTGCCTGCTCATAAGAAATAAGGAAGGGGTAATCCAGGATCAGGAGGGAGATCATGACTGAGCAAATCGAACCGAATCGAGAGCACGACATTCGGGTATTGATTGTTGACGACGAAGTATCGATCCGTAACAGTTTATCGGCGTTTCTGGAAGATAACGATTTTCAAGTATCGGTTGCGGCGACGGCGGAAGAAGCCCTCTCGTTAATCGAAAAGTCGGTTTTTTTAAACAAACGTTACCATACCTCCATTGTCGACATCCGCCTTCCGGGCATGGATGGGGACGCCTTAATTATTCGGGCACATGAAATATCTCCCACTACCCATATGATTGTTTATACCGGTTCTTCCACCTATCAGATTTCGGAGTCATTGAAAAAAATTGGCGTCAAAAGGGAATGCGTTTTCGTTAAACCATTAAAAAACATGTCGGTATTACTCGAATGCATTAAAGCTCATGGGGAGCGTTTATTTCGTTCGCCATCGCCGGTCTCCCCTCAAAAAAAGTATTCGATCCTGATTATTGAAGATGAAGCGGCGGTGCGTAAAAGTTCCAGAAATTTTCTGGAAGATTACAATTACCAAATTTTGGAGGCAGAGAATGGCCGGATCGGCTTAGAGATATTTGAAAAAGAAAAACCCGATCTGGTCCTGGTCGACCTGCGCATGCCGGAAATCAACGGAATGGAGGTTCTCGCCCGAATCCGGAAGCAGTCGCCGGACACCCCCATCATCATCATGTCCGGAACCGGCGTGATCCGCGATGTCGTGGAAGCCTTGCGCCTGGGTGCCTGGAATTATCTATTAAAACCGATCGAGGATTTAACCGTGCTTCGACATGCGGTGGAAAAGGCATTGGAGCGAGCCCGGCTGATCCGTGAAAATCGATTGTACCAGGAACACCTCGAAGAAGAGGTGAAACGCCGAACGTTCGAACTGGAAAAAACCGCCCAGGAATTACGAAAGAGCGAAGAAAAATACCGGTCCATTTACGAGAATTTGCAGGATATTTATTTTGAGACCTTACCGGACGGTCACGTGTTGGAAGTGAGCCCATCGTTGGAATCCTATTTTCATTTCAAACCCGATCGAATCATCGGTAAAAAAATAAACGATTTTTATGTTTACCCCGCCGAAAGGGAGCGTTTGCTGGAACTGTTAAGTCAACATGGCAAAGTGACGGATTATGAAATCACGTTAGATACGAAGTTCGGTGAAATTATTCCCTGTTCCATCACCGCGCATTTTCAGTACGATTCGAATCACCAACCCTTAAAAATCTGTGGAACGCTGAGGGATATCAGGGAACGCAAACAAGCGGAAATGGAAAAGGGAAAACTGACCGAGCAGCTCAACCAGGCTCAAAAAATAGAAGCATTGGGAAGCTTAACCGGGGGCATTGCGCATGACTTCAATAACCTGCTCACCGTCATTAACGGGCATGCGGAAATGGCCCTTCGAAAACTGGAAAAAAATATTCCCATTGATAAAGACATTAACGCCATCTGGCAAGCCGGAAAACGGGCCGAAAAATTAACCCGCCAACTGCTCGCCTTCAGTCGCAAACAAATCTACAAACCCACGGTGCTCGAGCTCAATGAAATCCTCTCCAACATGAAGAGTATGCTGATTCGCCTCATCGGTGAAGACATTCGCATGGATCTTCGTTATGGCTCGGATTTAACGGACATCAAAGCCGATCCCGGACAAATCGAACAGGTGGTCATGAATTTAATCGTGAATGCCCGGGACGCCATCAATGAAAATAAAGGCGGTCGAGAGAAAAGAATTACCATTGAAACCCAAAAGGTCATGGTCGATAAACGAGTGGCCATGGATCATCCGGGGATCCGCGAAGGGAACTATGTCGTGTTATCCGTCTCGGATACCGGTATCGGAATGACCGAAGAGGTAAAGAGTAAAATCTTCGAGCCTTTTTTTACCACCAAGGAAAAGGGAAAAGGGACCGGGCTCGGTCTGTCGACGGTTTACGGCATTGCGAGACAGAACAGGGCCCATGTTTGCGTGCACAGCGAACCGGGTCAGGGAGCCCGGTTTGAAATCTTCTGGCCGGTGGCCGAGGAAGTCCAGCCGGTCGAAAAGGAGCCGGTAAAAGCGTCCGCCGATCTTTTAAAGGGGAATGAAACCATCTTACTCGTGGAAGACGACAAGGACGTCCGAAATTTTGCCTGCCACACGTTACGCGATCTGGGATACAGCGTCATTGAAGCCGCCAATGGTCGCGAGGCCCTGGAGGTGATTGAAAAGAATAAACTCTCCATTGATTTGGTATTAACCGATATGATCATGCCGGAAATGAATGGCGCCGAATTGGCCAGGCATATCAAATTAATGTACCCCGATACCCTAATCCTCTATGCGTCGGGGTATATCGATCATCATTTACTCCCCAATTACCGGATCGAGGAGGCCGACCATTTTATTCAAAAGCCTTACTCGTTTCTGGATTTAGCCCAAAATGTCCGGAACCTATTGGACAAAAATGCCAAGAATAAAAAATAGAATTAAATAAAAAATAAAAATTTTACTCCCGTTGTTGTGCGTTGGGCGGATTTGTGGTATTTATAAAATCCGAATTAAATCAACAATAAGGAGTAACCAACATGCAGCGGAATCGTCGAACAGGGGTTCGAGTATCATATTTAATATTTTTTTTCGTATTAATCGTTTTTTTTCAAAACGTTTATTCGGCCGAAGAGAAAATCGATCCGGTACGATGGAAAAAAGCACTGGCGATTCATCAGAAGGCTATTGTCATTGATACGCATTCGGATACACCGATGGCGATATTCGAAGAGGGGAGAGATCTGGGGAAACGGTCGGACAAAGGGGAAGTGGATTTTGTCCGGATGAAAGAAGGCGGGTTGGGGGCGATGTTTTTTGCCGTGTTTGTGTCCAATAACCGGGATGACAAGCATTCGGCCAAAGATGCGTTGGAGGGAATCGACGAAATATACCGCCAGGTTCAGAAAAATCCGTCTCTGACCGCTCTGGCCTATTCGCCGGCCGACATTTTAAGTCTTCACGCCCAGGGAAAGCGGGCCATTTTGATTGGCATCGAAAACGGGGGGCCGCTGGAAGGCAGCCTCCGGATCCTGAGGGATTATTACCGCCTGGGGGCACGTTACATCACCTTAACCCATAACAAGAACAACGATATCTGCGATTCGGCAACCGCGGATAAACCCCAATGGAATGGTTTGAGCCCGTTTGGGAAAGACGTGGTCAAAGAGATGAACCGGTTGGGAATGTTAATCGATATCTCCCATGTTTCGGACAAAACCTTTTACGATGTGATTCGGGAATCTCAGGCACCGGTATTTGCGTCTCATTCGTGTGCGCGAACCGTGTGCAGTGCGCCGCGCAACATGACCGATGACATGCTCCGGGCGCTGGCCAAAAAGGGCGGGGTCATTCAGGTGAACTTCTTTTCGGCTTTTGTGGATCAGGACTTTAAAAACAAATCCGATGCGTTTGAAAAGGATCGAGAGCCCGAACTCAAGAAACTGGCCGAAACCTATAAGGGGAACCCCAAGGCCCATTGGGAGGAGTATGGGAAACTGTTTAAGAAATACGGACCGTCGGATCCGCCGTTGGAGAGTCTGATCAAGCAGATCGATTACATTGTCAAATTGGTGGGTGTGGATTATGTCGGGCTCGGTTCGGACTTTGATGGGGCCGGGAGTTTTCCGGTGGGGCTTCAGGATGTCACCGGTTACCCGAAAATCACGTATGAGCTCTTAAAGCGGGGGTATAAGGAAGAGGACATCAAAAAGATACTGGGCGGAAATTTTCTTCGGGTGTTCAATGCAGTGATAAAGACCGCCGAGAAGATCAAAGCGGGTAAATAATTAAAATAATTAAAATAATTAAAATAATTAAATGATTAAATAATTAATAATTAATAATTATGTAGGGGCGATTTGACAATCGCCCCGTTAATTAAACCACTAAACCACCAGTTTTACCCAAAGCAGGGTAATGAGAATCGAAACCACCGTAATCGGAATGCCTGTCCGGGCATGTTCCTTAAAACCGATGGTCACGCCATAGCCTTTGGCCCCTTCGATCACGATCAGGTTGGCAATACTGCCGATGGTGATCAGGTTTCCGGCAAAGGTCGAGGCGAGCGCCACCACGTACCATTGAGTCGCCTGGGACGGATTCAAAAATTTCACCAGTAGCATGGTGGCGGGAACATTGCTGACGATGTTACTCAGTCCGGCGGAAACAAGGGTCAGGTTCGAAAGGTTTTGAATGTCAAAGTGCCTGGCGTTAAAGAATTGAATCGCGAGTGCCGGAATTCCCGTTACCTCGAGTCCGGCAATCACGATAAAAAGGGCACAAAAAAGGGTCATCAGGTGCCAGTCGATCAGTCCGAGGATCGAGCGGGTGTGCATGGAGCGGCTGCAAAGGAGAAAACCGGCCAGAGCGAGTGCGGAAAGTTCGCGCGGTACCGGAGTAAAGAAAAGAATCATCAAGAGGGCCACAACCGCCAACCCTTTATGCGACTGGTGCGCGTTAAAATCCGGTCCCGGATCGTCCCGTAACTGAGCCGCAGCCGGAATCCGGATCCGAAACTTTTCCCGGTACAGAAAATAAATAATAAAATAAGCGGCAATCAACGACAGGATCGAGGGAACCATGCAAAACAATAAAAATTTGCCGAAGTGTAAGTTTCCGATTTGACCCAGGAGCATGTTTTGAGGATTCCCGATAATCGTTGCCGCAGACCCGATGTTACTCGAAACAGCCAGCCCAATGAGAAAGGGAATGGGGTTCATCCCGGCATCGAGTAACGCCAGGCAAATGACCGGGGTAAACGCCAGACACACGATATCATTGGCCAGTATCGCGGAAAGGATGGCACAGGTGACCATCAGAAACGCCAGGAACGTTTTGGGGTTGGCCGTAAAGCGGGTAATGGATCGCGCCAGATGCGTATAAAATCCGCTCAACCGCAGTTGGGCGGAAATCACCATTAAGGAGTAGAGCAACAGGATCGTGGACGTATCGATCGCCCCCACGGCATGGCGGGTGGTTAACACCCCGGCAACCACCATGGCAATGGCGCCCAGCAACGCCACGCCGGTTCGGTCCAGCGCCAATCCCGGGAGGGTTCCCAAAGCAACCCCGGCATAAGTGACGATAAAGATGATGATGGCGACCGTTGCCATGACTGACCGATTGCCCGTTTAAAACGTTTTTGTGCGGTAACCGAAACGAAAAAAGAAAGAATCAATATGCATGAGAGAGGAAATGATCGATAAAGATGTGAAGGGGGATATCGTTTACCTGAGCGGGGATTCGCTTGTGAGACGTACAAACGGCCATTTTATAGCCGTTGTGGATCGGGTATTGCCTGAAGAAAATATCATCGATCGCCTGACCGTTGATATGCATGGAAATATTTTCGGGACTATGGTATTTGATGGAAAAGGCATTGAGCGGATGGGAGAGGCCTTTTCCGAGAATTTTGATATAGCTTTCCTTTAATGACCAGAGGGTAAAAAAGTAGTCGAATTTATCGGATTTATTCATCAGATCGAAATGTTCGTCTTCGGAAAAATAGTGTTTGGAGATATCCAGGTCGATCGATTGGATTTGTTCCACATCGATTCCCACGGGGTGATTGTCGATGACCCCGACGACCCATTCGCCGGAATGAGAGAGGTTGAACTCGATATCGTCGCGACCCTTGAGGGCGGGTTTTCCATAATAGTTGGTGGTAAAATCAATGTCTTTGTTCGGTATGCCGAGTTTTTCCCGGATGACATGACGAATCAGAAGGTCGGCAAACAATCCGCGAAGCCGGTCTTCTTCGCGCACAAATTTTTTAATGCGCACCCTTTTCTCCGGGGAAACGTAATTGAGTAACGTCTCAAAGAGTGACAAATCGAATTTTTCCGAAAAATCCAATCGAAGGGCATACACATCGATCATTTTCTTTTTACTCCTCTTCACTTATTCAAGTCCGGAATTTCGAATGGCGGTGTTGATGATTTCCACGACCCGCTGCGGTTCTTCGTGGATGAAGAAATGCCCGCCTTCAAAATAGTGGATATTGCATTGCCGGCTGGAGTGAACCGTCCAGGCTTCGACTTCCTCGATGCTGTCCTCGTCTTTTTTACCGCTCATCACCGTAATGTTACAATCGAGGGGTGCGTCTTTGGGAGCGTGGACATAGGTCTCGGTCAAACGGAAGTCCCCTTTGAGTAAGGGCAAAAACACTTCGAGAAGTTCCGGGTGTTCGAAGAATTCTTTGGGAGTGCCGCCCATTCCCAGCAGTTCTTTTTTGAACTCGGGATCCGGCAAATGGTGCAGGCGTCGTTTCTTTTCCCGGTTGATCTGAGGGGCGGCTCTTCCGGAAAAGATAATATGAACCGGTGCGGGGTAGTTGTTTTTCAAAATTTTATAAGCCAGTTCAAACGCGATCATGCTGCCCATGCTGTGGCCGCAGAGGGCATAGGGGCCCTGGAGGAGTTCATCTTTGATGAGTTTAAGAGCATCATCCACGGCATGATCGATGGAGGCGTAATTGGCTTCGCGCATGCGTCTGCCGCGGGCGGCCAGTTCGATGGGGCGAAATTCGATATCGGGGTCAAAATAGGGTTTCCATTGATTGTAAGAGGCCGCAGCGCCTCCGGCGTAGGGGAAACAAAATAATTTAGTCTTAGTCATGGTCGTGAGTTCCTCCGGTTATTTCATTTCCGAAATATTATACCATATTTTAATCGCTCCGCAGGAAAATTTTTAAATTTTTCATCGATATCCCCTATTTGTCCATGGGATGAAACCTGTTATAATTAACGCTTATCGATAGTAAGATCATATGTCAAAAAGGAGGTACGATGTCATACAATGGAATTTCGGATTTTCGGAGCGATACGGTAACCCGTCCGACGGAAGAAATGAGAAAAGCGATGGTCAATGCCGAAGTGGGGGATGATGTATTTGGGGATGACCCGACGGTCAATAAATTGGAAGCCTTAGCGGCTGAGAAAGTGGGGAAGGAAGCAGCCCTTTTTGTTCCGACCGGAACCATGGGCAATACCATTGCCATGGTCTTGTGTGCGGGTGGGGGCAAAGAAGTGATCATGGAAGAGAAGTGCCATATTCTGAATTTTGAAGCCGGAAACATTGCCCGGATTGCGCACGCCGTGCCGCGGGGATTGCCTTCGGATCGAGGAGAAATTCCGCTCACCGTGCTGGAAGAAAACATTCACGCGAGTCTTCGGGATCACATGCCGCAGACCACGGCCATTGCGTTGGAAAATTCACACAATACCTGGGGTGGGGCCGTATTGGGATTGGATTATTTGAGCCGTGTTTCGGAACTGGCCCAAAAATACCGGTTGCATGTGCATCTGGATGGTGCCCGGTTGTTTAATGCGTCGGTGGCATTGAGTGTGGATGTGAAAGCGATCACCCAGCATGTCGATACCTTAATGTTTTGTCTCTCCAAAGGACTTTGTGCCCCGGTGGGATCGATTCTTGCGGGACCGAAGGCGTTTATCAAAGAAGCCCGCGTGGTGCGAAAGTATCTCGGTGGCGGAATGCGGCAGGTCGGTTTGATAGCCGCCGCCGGTCTGGTGGCCATGGAAACAATGGTTGACCGACTGGCAGACGATCATCGCCGGGCTCGGCAGTTAGCCGAACGAATCTCGGACCTCAAGGCCATTGCGGTCAATCGGGAACACGTTCAGACCAATTTTGTGATGATCCAACTCAACACCATGACTGCGGATACCTTTCTTAAAAAGTTAGCGGAGAAAGGTGTGTGGGCATTGCCGTTTAATTCCACGTTGGTGCGGATGGTTACGCACAAAGACATCGATGATGCGGATGTGGAGCGGGCCGTGAACGCGATCCGGGAAATCGTCGCATGATGGTTGGAATGCAGGAATTGAATGGAATCATTGAATAAATAAACGAAATTTTAAGTATTGATCATAAAATTGAAGAGGGGAGAGAAGGGGAAAACTTGGTGGAAAGCAACGAAAACAACAAGAGGCGGCGACCGGATTCGAACCGATGAATAACGATTTTGCAGACCGCTGCCTTACCACTTGGCTACGCCGCCACTCAAATGGAGCGGGAAACGGGGTTCGAACCCGCGACATCAACCTTGGCAAGGTTGCGCTCTACCGCTGAGCTATTCCCGCTTGCATTTAGTGAAACAATAGGATAATCGAAAACTGATATTTTGTCAACCCCTTTTTTACGTTTTTTCTGTCTTAAAAATTCAATGGACTTCGTCCTTGTAGACCAGACGATGGCCGAGGAAAACCAGAATGAGTTTTTTTAATTTGGTTTTTCCGATGATCTTTTGGAATCGCTCATCCGCGCTGTATTGACGCAGTTGCGTTTCGGCTTCTTCGGCGAGTGTTCGAATTCGTTCCTGAACACCTTCCGCGTCCACGGAAGAGGGCGACATGTATTTGATTTCGATCACATACGAATACTTCAAATTCGGGTATTGGACCAGCCAGGGTTCCAGAACCAGATCCGAAAACCCCTGATTCATCTCTTTTTCAGAATGAACAATATAGAGATCACTAAGGCCCAGGTAGACATTCCAGAACACTTGCAGGGCTTTTTCGCGCGTCATCAAGTCTCTTAAACTCAATGAGGCTTCCATGCGTCCGGCAATGTAATCCACCAGGGGAAGCCATTGTCCCCGGTAGGCCATGTCATTCATCAATTCGGTGTATTTATCCGGATCGATGGTAAGGAGACCGATTTCTTCGCTGGTTTCCTGGATGTAATCATAATACAAATGTTTGATCGATTCATTGGGAATCGCCAGAATGGTGTTGTTTTCTTCATCCGTTCCGCGGATGGATAACAGCCCGAAGTAATAGAGCAGAGAAACGAAATTACCGGTGCGCATCAATCCTGAAAGGGGAAAACTTTTCTCAATAATCGAATGAACCGATCCCTTTTCAATGATCTGTTGAAGTTTGGAAAAGTTTCCATTGGTTTTGGGTTTCCCTTTTTGATCGATCACAATCAAATGACGCAGTTTCTGGTAGTCCATGCGCACATTACGATCGATGAGGCTCTCGGGGATTTGGGATTCTTTCATGTATTCATCCAGGAAATACAATACCTGGACCGGGTTAAACAAATCTGTTTCAGCATGCAACGCGAACCGGTAATGATTGTAAAATCGGCCCATAATCTCCATCAGTTCGGGAGTGGAATGTTTGATCTTTCCGGTTTGCCGGTAATAATTGACGGCGGTTTCGACTTCGGTCCGGGTGAAGCCGAGGATTTCATTGATATCCGAATCGAGCGAAATATTTTTGGCGATATTAAAACCGGATGTGACATCGTCCAGGGTAATCGGGGAGACGCCGGTCATAAACAGGCGTGAAATGGCGGCGCCGCTACCGGTGGTTCCTCCCTTGATGACATTGAAAAAAGATCGTAGAAAACCCTCCCCATGCGTGATGTCATGGTAAATGTTTTGACCGGCAGTGGACAATATCGTATTGGCAAAATTATCATACTCATCGATAATGATATAGATTTTTTGATTTTGTCCCCAACAAAAATCCAGAAGCGAGTTCATTAATTCCGTGGCACTTAAGGAAGAACGAAATTCGTCTTTTACATCTTCGATATCGATATCCAAAAGTTTTTTATACTTTTTGATGAAATAAAGAGCTGTACTTTTGATATGGTTTAAGAAAGCCCTCTCAACCACCTCTACATTTGAGTTGACTCTCGAAAAATTCAATTTAAAAATCAGGTATTTATTCCGTTCCTCGGTCGGGTGTCGGTGGATATCGGTTCCTTCGAAGAAGAAATCGAAACGATCCTTTTGGGCAATGTCATAGTAATCTTCCAGGATCGAAAGGAAGAGCGATTTTCCAAAACGCCTGGGACGGATGAAAAACAAATAACGGCCCTTTTCCTCGATATTTCTGATATACCGCGTTTTATCCACGTAATAATAGTTTTCTTCACTGAAAATATCGTAATCCGAAATACCATAAGGTATCTGCTTTAATCGTTTTTCTTCTGTCATGACTGTATGATAAAACAAAAGGGTCGGATTGTCAATTTATTAAAAGTTTTCGGAGGTGTCGGAACCCTTTTTCAAAAGGGTTCTGACGTCTAAATCTCGCCTTTTGCAGACCATTCACCTAATTGGCCGGCACGCCGTACTGCTTCAGTCGGTGCCCGATATCGAGTAACACTTTTGAGTACCCCAATATCTCTTTGAAACAATTCGTTAACGCCGAAGGCTTATTCTCATTATTAATCGTTTGCCGCAATTCGTTGATCTCCTTGATCTCCGTAACCGACTCGACTAACCCCTTTTTATGCTCCCGGGTAAACACATCCCAGGTCGTCTCTTCCCGCTCAAATCGAATCTTATCCACCCCATTCACGATGATCGAAAGTAATATCCCACTTAAGCGCACAAACCGAAAGGTCAAGGTTTCAAAGGCATCGAATTCATCGTCTGCGTATTTTTCTTTAATCCCAATCCGCTGACAAATTCCGTAGGAGCGCTTTAACCAATACATGGGCTCATCGATCTCTTCGATATTTTCAAAAATCGGTTTAAAATACTTTTCTTCTTTCATATACATTATCTCCCTCCCACCCATTCCAATTTGCAGAGAATGGTTCATCGTTTGTTTATAACTCTCTAAAAATTGAATCCCAAAAGAGAAATCGATCCGTGGGCCGTATTCCCGTAAGCCCGTTATTATCGATTCCTTCATCACTGAAATTTCACTTTCCTCGACTCCCATCGTCCTACCCCCATCCGTTGCATATCATAATATATATATCAAAAAATTTTTTTCGTCAACTTTTATGATTAACCTTATTCACCTTCATTTTTAAATCCGGAATCGATTGACAAAAAGGCAAAATTAATGTTAAATATAGAATGAATATCAGAGACCGTTTGGAACAAAACGAAGAAAACCTCCATCCCGCCGCCACTCGAAGCGCCAACAGCCAGCGCCTGATCCCGGAAAACAAATCATCGGTGCGTACCGAGTTTCAACGCGACCGAGACCGCATCCTTCATTCCAAATCCTTCCGGCGACTCAAACACAAAACCCAGGTATTCATCTCACCCGGCGGCGACCACTATCGGACGCGGTTGACCCACACGCTCGAAGTCAGCCAGATTGCCCGAACCATTGCCCGCGCCATCAACGTGAACGAAGACCTCACCGAAGCCATTGCCCTGGGGCACGACTTGGGACACACCCCCTTCGGTCATACGGGCGAACGCGTCCTCAACGAATTGAACCCTGCCGGATTCAAACACTATGAACAGAGTCTTCGCGTGGTCGAAAAACTGGAAAACAACGGCAATGGGTTAAACCTGACGTTTCACGTCAAAGACGGGATCCTCAACCATTCCAAGGGAAAGGGACCCATTATTCCGGAAGACAAACGCCTGCTCCCGGTTTCCCTCGAAGGACAAATCGTTCGAATATCGGATATTATCGCCTACGTCAACCACGACGTCGATGACGCTATCCGCGCCCAAATGATTACCCCGCACGATGTCCCCCCTGAGGTTCAACATATCCTGGGAACAACATTCTCCCAACGCATCAATACCATTGTGCTGGACGTGATCGAACAGAGTTTGAAGAAAAACCTGGAGTATATTGCCATTTCCGATGATATCTATCATGCCGTCTGCAAGCTCAGAGACTTCCTCTATCAGTATGTCTACGGTGTGAAAGAGTCCGAGGCGGAAATCGCGAAAATCAGAAATATTTTATTTCACATTTACGATTATATCCTGGCAAACGCTGAGGACTACATTTATCCCTACCCCGAAGAAGACGCCAAAGAAAGACGCGTGATCGATTTTATCGCCGGAATGACCGACCGCTACGTATTGAAACTGTTCTTCGAAATCACCACGCCCCACGTGTTTTAGTTTTTAATGACGTTAATTACGTTTTGATTGTTTTTAGCAGAGCAGCCACTTTGTCGTTAATTCCCAAATCGCCATCGTAAAAAAGCGAAAGGAACGGAATATTAAATTTATCTTTGATCTCCAGCAATAGCGCACTGGACAGCGTCCCGGGCATGCACCCAAACGGAGACACATTGATCACCATATCCACTCCCTGCTGCGCAAACAAAACCGCCCGACCCAGCGTTAATATGGCTTCCCCCTGAAACTGCCAGGGCACATACTGCGATCCCACGGCAATGATGTCTTCGGTCAACGGTTCCATCCGATCATGGAGAATTTCGGACGCCGCCCGATAATAACGATGCGCAATCGAGAATATAAAAATATCCCTCGTCCTTGAGTGAATTCGTTGGAAAATATTGGCATTCCTCTTTTGAGCTGTAAAACCAAGGATATAAGGCACATAAAGAAACCATTCGTGAATCGGCGTCAGCCACGCTTCCCCACCATTGGCTTCGATGGTCTCCACCAGGTTCCCGTTGGAAAACGGGTTTCCCCGCGCATAGATTTCACCCACAATCCCCACCAGCGGTTTCCTTTCCCTTGCCCTGTCCACGGTGGGAATCGAGGCAAAACTCCGGGCCGCCTCTCGAATTATCCCTAACGGCCGTTTCCGCTGCTCCAATGCTCTAACCAGCCGCTCGAGAACCGTCTCAAACAACGCGTCCGTATCGCCGGCTGTTCGTTCATACGGTTTGATCTTGCATCGCATCTTAAACACAATGTCCGACGCCGTGACCGCGTGCATCAACATCCGACGCAACGCCTTCGACAGTCCCTGATACGAATTGATCGAATTGGGGGAAAGAATGTCCACGTTTTCAAGCCCCAGACGATGAAAAATAATCCGCTCCAACAGGTTGTACTGACCGAATCGACACGGGCCTTCGGCCGTGGGCATAAACAGAATGTGACGGGAACCCGCAGGTTCATTTTGGAGGTGCTTCAAAAAGTTCCCAAGCGTCAACGTCATGGGCAAGCATTCACCGCCCCGAAGATACTTCTTCCCCAATTCCAGCGCTTCCCGGTCTTCCACCTCCATGCTCCGACACGCATACCCAAACCCCCGAAACGACGCTGCAAAAAGTTTGGCGGCCGAGCGATGAAGACACGGAATCCAGACGGTGCCGGTCGGGTCCGGAGCATGCGTGGGACGAAAAAGCGGCAGCGGCCTGGATACAGGCCTGGGGGAACGCTGTTTCAGGGTTGCTTCCACCACATCCATAAACGCTTCGATCCGGGTAATATACCCTCCATCCGAATCGTGCTCGTCCAGTTCCAAAACCAGCATGGGTTTGCCCTTTAATTCGGATTCGGCAAAACTCAACAGAAAACTATCGGGACCGCAATTGAAATTGGAGAGATAAACCGGAAACACATTCGAATACTGAGCGGCCAGCCGAATGGCCGCCATGATCCGTTGCCCGTATTTCCAGAACACATTGTGGTAATGCGTCTCGGAAAGCGCGGCCGTATCCAGGGGCAGCATGTCGATGGGAATGACCGGCGCGCCCATGAACGCGAGTTTTCCGGGAATTCCCAGATTAAGGCCATGATCGTGGAGGTTGTACGGTCGGCCAATCAGGATGAAGACGGGACGGTCTGTTTGGATCGCTTTTTCAAACATGTCCTGCCCTTTTTGCTCCAGATCGGCGGCGAGCGCTTCCCAGAACAAGCGAGCGACCGTGAACGCTGATACGACCTCTTCTTTTTTGACATCCCATACCGGCTGCAACGTCTGAAAAATTTCCCCGGCAATGTCCCGGTCCGAGAGACGAAAGTCAATGACCGGGGCCAGGAGATTGTCGACCGGTATGCCGCTGCGTGCCAGCGTGGAACGCACCAGCGAGGCACTGCTTTCCACATACGGGCAAAAAAAGCTGGTCGCGGTTTTGAGGTCCGCCTTATCGGCAATCATCGACGGAAAAAAGATCGGATGCTCCGAATGGTTTTCCAGAGCGTTCACCATATGACCCAGGGCTACTTTCACCGGGAAACAGAAATCGGCAGAGGCGATTCGGGACGAATATTTTTTGACTTTCGGATCGGTGAAACCGGAAATCGATACCGCAATCCCCAACCGGTTGAAGAAGCGGACCCACAGGGGATAAAACGTGTAGTTGGTCAGGGCATGAATCAGCGTGATGGTTCCTTTTTGACCGATACCGTTCCCCCGTTCGTCGGTCCGGTCGTTTTTAAGATCAAAGGCGTTTTCCCGTTCCCTGAGCAGAGCATAACTCGGAAGTTCGCGCCGGACAGTCTCATTCGGATCGCGGCCGCATTGATACCCCCAGGAAAAGGTATTGCGTTTTCCATCGCCGGTGATTCGGGAGATGTGATTGATCCGGCAGTAGTTATGGCACAACCGGCAAGATGCCGTTCGGGAATCCACGCGAATATCGACCGCATCCCTTCCCACAAAGGCTGACACCCGTTTTTCCCCGCCCTCATGGGTGTCCATGGCATCGCGGGCCATCAAGGCTGCCCCCACACCGCCCATCACGTGGCAAAACGGCGAGACCACCACTTCCACTCCCAGGAGGTTTTCGATGGCGCCGACCAACCCCTTGTTGCGGGCCGTTGCCCCTTGAAAGAAGATCTTTTGATCGCTTTTGGGGCGGTTTCCGACCACGCGGCGCAGATAATTTTGAATGACCGAATACAGGGCCGACGCCAGCGCCTCTTCTTTGGTAAAGCCTTCTTTTAAAAGGTCGCGTAAATCCTGTTCCATGAAGACCGTGCACCGGTCCGAGGTTACCGGCGGAGCGATTCCTTCGGTCAGATCGCCGATGTCTCGGACATCGAACCCCAGTTTTTTCGCTTGTTCCTCGACAAAGGAACCCGTGCCTGCGGCGCATACGTAATTCATGTTCACGTCCGCGGCCAAACCGTTTTGCAAATGGATATATTTGGCGTCCTGACCCCCGATTTCAAAGATCGTTTCCACATCGGGAAAAAAATGCGACGTTCCCCGGGCGTGTGCGGAGATTTCATTCACGATCAGATCGGCCCCGAAGATGTGTCCGACCAGTTTGCGTCCCGAACCGGTTGCGCCAAACGCCCGAACCGTGAAATCATGGGTTCCGATAACGTCGTAGAAGGAGGCAAAAATCTTTCGAGCGGCTCCCACCGGATCGCCGGACGTTCGACCGTAGATATCCAATACCGGTTTACCGGAGGTGGCGTCCAATACCGCGAGTTTGGTGCTGGTCGAGCCGATATCCATGCCCAGGAAGATCTCGGTTAAATGGAGAAACGGTTCGTGGATGCGAATCTCGTTTTGGTGGCGGTCCGGAGTGGGGGAGGGCATCACCGGGTAATGACTGCGGTGAAGGGTGAGAGCGGGCATGCGGTTGAAATTTCGTTTCGGCGTGCACAAATCGCGTTTCAGGGTACCGATCGGTTGCCCCGGAACCCGGCAGGCGCCTTGCGCAATCAAGGCTTCGCCCGGAGGAATCACGATCCAGCGGACATTCGGATAGAGGGTTTTAAACCACCGCATGGCTTCGCTGTTTAAGGAAACCCCGCCGAAAATCAGGATACTTCCCGAAGGCTCGGCGCCGCGAAACAGGGTATTGATGGCAGAAATAACAAAGCTGCGGCATAACCCGGACCACATGTCGTGTTTGGAGCGTCCCTCCTGTTGATGATGGATCAGGTCGCTTTTGGCAAAAACCGTGCATCGGCTGGCAATCAGGGGCGGATCGTCCATGGCGACCGTTCCCGGGTTTTCCAGATCGATGGTTAAGCGTTGGGCCTGTTCTTCCAGAAACAGACCCGTGCCTGCCGCACACAAGGTATTTTTGGCAATATCGATAATTTGATTCCCCCGGATCGTATACAGAGTCAGCGACGATGCGCCGATATCGATGGCCTGGCCGCTGCCGTCTTCAAACCATTCCTGACCGAATGCAGATACCATGGACGCGATAGCTGCGGGTTCTCCGATGTAAACGCCGCCCATGTTTTGGGACATCTCTTCTCCGGCTTTACCGGTAAACACACAACAACCGTCGTTGCCATGATGATCGAGAAACGCATTAAGGGATTCGATCACCTGACCTTCGTGTCGGATTCGGGTGACGGTTCCCGTGCTCCCCTCATATATGGTAATAAATGCTGTACCTATATCGATTCCAAAAGAACGGGACATTTGACGCCTCCTTATCTAATTATTATTGCCCGGTTCTGATTTTCTAATTTATAAACCTGAAGAACCAAAACCCCTTTCACATCGGTGAGTATCCGATAGTTCATCCGTCACTTCAACGTCAACGGATACAAACGTGTGGATCACCATTTGGGCAATTTTCATTCCTTCGTTGACCGTAAACGGTTTTTTCCCGTGGTTGATCATGATCACCCGGATTTCGCCCCGGTAGCCCTGATCGATGGTTCCGGGTGTATTCAGAAGGGTGATTTGATGGTTCAAGGCCAGGCCGCTGCGGGGTCTGATCTGGGCTTCGGTATGTTCCGGCAGTTCGATGGCAATGCCTGTGCGAATCCCGGCACTTTCCCCGGGTAATATCTCTTGGCATTCGATGGAAAACAGATCGAGGCCCGCATCACCGGGATAGTGATAACGCGGTACAATGGCTTTTTCATCCAGCAATTTTATTTTTAATTTCATTGTTTTAATTTTCCCCTATACCGATTCATTCATTTTGAGGTAGAGTCGTGAACCTTCCGGAATATCGGAAAAGTTTTGAATCGCATCGCCGGTTAATATCCCTTTCCCGGGGATCACGTAAACCGTATCGCGTCGGTTGTGGGCTTTACCGGCGATTCCCCACGGGGTTTGGCCTCGAACCGTTCCGATCATGAACGGTCCCTTATAGCCGATGATTAACGACGTTCCGTCCGGAATCGAATCCCAATCCGGGATTTGGTCTCCGGAGAGGATCCGGCCGTCGGATAGAAAGTAAATCGTCGACGGTTTGCAATACGCCGCGCCCGCAAAGCTCCAGGCTGTAAAGTCTTTGGTGATTAAGAACACAGGTCCCTTATCCTGCTCCGGATGCTGCGGCTCGTTGAGCAAGACCCGGGTTCCGCGGGGAATATGGGCCCAGCCGATCGTCGGTTCGATCGCGTCGCCCCGGATTTCCCGTTGGTCGGGCAGCACATAGAGTGTTGTGGGGCTGTCGAAATCTTCGCCCGCGATGTTCCAGGCCGTGTTATTGGTCCCGATTATATTGGAGATTTTGCTTTCGTCCTGAACCAGTTTCGCATAGATGGTCGTGCCCTTTGGTTTACCCGTGCGTGTTTTGTTGGCAGCCAGGATCGGTTTTTCATCGGTTTCGTGGCCCTTGAATTTTTTATAAAACATGGCATAAATAAACGGATCTCCGGCCAGGCGTCCGGTTTTTACATCCGGGTCATAGTGCCAGGAGTCGGTAAGGCCTGCTTTTTCTCGGTCGAAATTCAGGGCGCAGCGTTTGCGGCCTCGGTGACAGCGTTTAAACCAGATGTTGGGTTTTCCATAGGAAACCTGGCTGTGGGTCAATACATTTTTATCCGCGATGTCGTAGATGCGTTGAAGGATTTTCAGCAGTCGGGCAATTGCGTCGTATTGTTGAGGGGTGATCGTGTCGTAATGGTATCCCACCAGTTCGATGCTAACCGAATAGGAGCTGATATCTTCCAGGCCGTTCCACATGCTCAGACCGGCGTGGTCGGCCCGGCAGCGGTGGTTCAGGATCCGGTAGATTTTCCCGTCTCTGGAGATGGCATAATTGGCATGGCCGCCGAAAGTTCGGTATTTTCCCACGTTTTTTCCTTCGGAGAGGGTGCGCAGGGTGCTGACCATTCCGGCTTCGGATGTATGAATAATGATGAAATTGGTTTTTGATCGGATGATTTTCACAAACTTTTTATTTAAGTGATCCTGATAATTGATAAAGGAGTCATTGGATTCGCTGGTTGGTTCATCCTCGGTTGGGGTTTCGCGGGGAAAAATGGGGCTGGTGAAATTCCAGAGAGCAAAGGCAATACAAATAACAACCCAACTCACATTACCCAGATGTCCCGCGTAGCGCGGGAGATGCCGCACGTTCATTCGACTCCTTTGTATTGAGAAAATATCAGAATGTAAAAGATCCAAAAAGATTATTATTTATACTAGCTTTGCAAAAAAGTCAAGTAAATTGATTTGATAACCGGGAGTTCTCTGAAGTTGGGCTCGCTCTCTCCGAAGTTGGTGATTCCCTGACGTTGATTGCGCCGGCTCTCCCGGTGGTTGCCTGTTTCCGTGTGACACGTTTGCGGTTTCCGGTCACATGATTGTTGGTTTCATGTCGCTGGTTTGCGATTTCCGGTCACATGATTGTTGGTTTCATGTAACTGGTTTGCGATTTTGGGTCACATGATTGGTGGTTTCATGTCGCTGGTTTGCGATTTGCGGTCACATGATTGATGGTTTCATGTCACTGGTTTGCGATTTTGGGTCACATGATTGGTGATTTCATGTCACTGGTTTGCGGTTTTGGGTCACATGATTGGTGATTTCATGTCACTGGTTTGCGGTTTGCGGTCACATGATTGGTGATTTCATGTCACAGGTTTACGGTTTGCGGTCACATGATTGGTGATTTCATGTCACAGGTTTACGGTTTGCGGTCACATGATTGGTGATTTCATGTCACAGGTTTGCGGTTTTCGGTCACATGATTGGTGATTTCAGGTCACTGGTTTACGGTTTCCGGTCACATGATTGGTGGTTTCATGTCACAGGTTTGCGGTTTTCGGTCACATGATTGGTGATTTCATTGGGAGTGTCAATTATTTTGTGTAAATGGTTAAAAAAAGGGTACCAAAAATTTTTTGGTTTGGGTATTAAATGGCAGAGACGTTGCGTGCAACGTCTCTGATATAAGATTAGAACCAAAAAATTATGATCAATGCTTACCGGGATAAATAAGCCTTTGTAATTATTGTTTAACAAATGGGGTTAGTTTTTTTATTGCCAATCGTTGTAGAAGAATTGACCCCGCATTTCTCAATTCCTCAGTTTCGAATGATTGGAATTTTTTATAAAGGCTACAATAAAGGATGATCGATCCTAAGTGGATTGAATTGAACGAAAAATTTGACTTTTTTTTAATAGTTCTTATAATTTATTTTGTAAAATAAGGGGGACTCTTGATATGACCGGATAGGGGATGGACATTGCTTTGGAATAAATTTCAGTAAAGGTATGATTATGATTACCAAGGTATTTATAGTAAGGAGGAGAAGATATCGCTTGTAAATAAAAATCATTAAATAAAGGAGGGAAAATGAACAACTACAAAAACAACAGGAAAAGAACGTTTCTTTTCAAGACAAACCTTAATAAGTCAAAGATTATGGGAAGGGTGATGCTATTAGGCATTCTGGCATTACTTTTATTTTTCAATGTATCCGGCCTTAACGCGCAACTTTGTGTAAATCAAAGCGTCTATAACTCATGTTCGTGGACCTGGTCTTACGCAGGTCCTTGCAGTTCCCAATATAACTGCCTTTCTTATGCACTCGGCATCACCAGTTCGTGGATTTGGCCCTGGGGAGGATGTCCTACCAGCAGTCAAGTAGATACTTATCTTGCCACACAAGGCTATTATACTACTGGCGATTTCCCTAAAATTATTTCTTATGGCTCTTCGTCTTCATGCATCGTACATTTCGGTAAAGTAACGAGCTCGACCACTATAACAGCCAAATGGGGTTCGTTAAACCTTTTGAATCATGGTTCCTGGAACCCGTATTATTCAGGGTCATGCTATGGAAGTATGCAATCGGTGTATTATCAAAGGGTAGTACCAATGTCTGTTTCAATTTCCGGTCCTAGCAAAGGGTATAATACCGGAACCTATACCTGGTGCGCCAATACTTCAAACGGTACACCACCCTATACCTACAGTTGGGAATACAAATATGCTAGTTATTCTTATCAACCCTGGCCATTTACAACCCAATGTATAACGGTTTCCTTACCTCTGGATTTTGATCTCTGGATTAAGGCAACGGTCACGGGAGCAGACGGAAAGAAAGTTTCGGCGGAAAAGTTTATTATAAACCTGGATGCCCTCGGATTAAAATTGGGGGCTACCCTGAATTCCAATCAAATATCTACCCATCTTTCAGACCTGTTAAATGAGGCTGAGGCGAAGGGGATCATTAGTTCGAATCCCTATGACTATATTAACAATGAATCCTTCCGAAAAATTGTTAAATTGGGACCTGAAGCATTGATGACCATAAGAAGTATGATCCGAGAGAGCGATGAAAATGGCCTTAAAGAATATATCCTTGCTATAGCCGCAGAAGAAATTGCCAAAACCGATTTGAAAGGAGACCATTTTGGATGGGAGAACGGAAAAAAATGGACTCAGCAATGGGATTTTTACATGAGATCGTTGTCCGGTAAAGTGGCAGAGATATTTAAATCCGGTATCCCAGTCACAGAAAAAAATAAGGCCCTGGTTAAATTGGGTATCCCCGCCATTCCTTTAATCATCGACGAAATCGCTCGTGGAAATTCCCAATACAAAGTCGCAATTCAAGATTTACTCAAAGGATATCCTTCGCTAACAGGATTAAGGGCAGGAGAAGATGTGAAATCCTGGGAAACTAAAAATTCCAATAATATTAGGGTCTTAAGAGATTTAATTAATATTTACAGGAAAAAATAAGCCCTTGTAATTATTGGCTCATACAATGGGGTCAGTTTTCTTAACCACTCTTGGTGAGAGAATCTGACCCCGCTTTTGGCTCGTTGAATTCTGCGGCAAAATGAGGCATAGATCCACACGAATCGTCATGCACCTCTACCTTTTCCCCAATCGATTTTATAGACTTCAAGCATCTGCGAACCGCTCTCTTGATTGTATAGATAATATAACCGGTTGTTGACCACCCGTATGACGGCTTTTGGATAAGGAGGGGCTTTTAAAACAAATCGTGAAATAAAAATTCCGTCAGAGTTAAAAACATCCACCATATAACCGGAATTGTTTTTATCTCTTTCATAAGTCATCACATACAACCGACCCTCCGGGTCGGTTGAAAATTGATGAAACGCAGGCAATGCATCCGGAAATACCAATTTATTCTTAACCAATTGATATTTTTTACCTAAGGTTTCAATAAAAGCTTTTTTGTAATCTTCGGAAGGGGAAACCGGTTCGAATTTCTTTTGAATTCTCTTGAGCAATTTACCTGAAAAGTTATAGACGCTAAGATCATAGCCTCTTTCCTGGTTACCGGTGATGATCGTATTGCCGGCAATATCCACGCCCATCGTATTGTATATCCCCAGGAGTTTTGAACCCAGAGGGCTAAGCATTTCCATTTCGTCCAGCGTTTTAATTTCATTAAAACCGGCATCATATAATTGCAATAAAATTTTTATATTACCGGTTTTCGAAGTCGGAAATTCAAATTTTTTAAAAACAAAGTTCCCATTCTCCTTATCCAGGATAATCCCTTCGGACGCGGAAGGGGTGAATCGAATATCTTTAATAAATTTTCCATTGGTTTGAAAGAAAGAAAATTTCCGATTTAGAGGATCCGTGATGACAATTTGGTTGGCGCGATTCAGACGGATTCTCAGTGGAGAACGAAATTCTCCCGGGCCCTGTCCTTCTCTTCCGAACTCGGATAGGAATTCCCCTTTTTTATTTAAAACGACAATCTTTTGATATTTCACATCGAGTAAATAAATATTACCGGTTTTATCCGCATCCAAATCTCCGATAATTGCAATCGTTTCCTCAAACTTGTCCAGATCGATCGCATTTTCTGCCTTTAAAGTCACTTTTAATGGCAGCCCATTCACCTTGTAAGGTTGGAGGTGATTGACAATCACTTCGACCCCGTTTTCGATTCGTTTTTCGATTTTTTCAACCTGGGCGCCATCAAGAAAAAAGGACATAAACGCAAGTATCAACGTAAGACCGATGAGTATTCTCATCTTCACCTCCCAATCTCTTTTATATTAAAAAGTTTTATTCCCGCAGTAAAGAGCAGGAACACATAAATGCAATATTTCAGGAAGAAAATAAATGAAAGCGGCTTTGCCGCAAATAAGTTTTTCACAATAGCCACACTCTTTATCGGGTTGATAAAGTCAACCAGTTGTTTCAAAAAATAAGGTAAGCTCAAGCCCGGTAAATTGGGTAAGAAAACAATGATAAATATAAGGAAAACCATGACCGAAACATTCATTTCTCTGGGAGTCCACACCGAAATGAATGTCGCAGCACCAATGATGGATATTTGGTCTAAGAGTAAGACGCCTAAAATGGGAAGCAAAGAGAATAAGGGAAAGGATTGCTTGTGATAAAGTGTTGTTATCAATCCGATTCCGAGTAAAAAAAGAAGAAGCAATAGGGTACAGAAAAATAGTGTGGCCACGTATTTACTCAAATAAATGGAGCTCTTTTTTACGGGTTTTGCCAGAATAATATTCATAAAACCGCTGCTGATTTCTTTTCCCAAAATACCGGCACTCAATATCAGGCAAATAAAGATGTTGAAAATAAAGACCTTGTTAAAAAGGAATCTTTCAAATGATTCAAGGTGGGCATAATATCGGGTGAAAACAAAAAGAGCAGTAAAGAGGATAAATGCACCCAGGTAAAACGCCACTCTCGACAGGTCTCTAAAGAACTGAATAATATGAAATTTGATGATGGTTTTTGAAATCATTGTTGGTCTCCGGCATGCACATGTTTTAAGAACAAGTCTTCGAGGCTTTCTTGTTTGTTTTGCATATCAAAGGTATGTTGAATTTTACCCTGTTTTAAAAATCCAACTGTATCACAAACTTTTTCCAATTCGGAAAGATAATGAGAACACATGATGATCGTTCTTCCCTGTTTCTTTAAGTCGTATAAGATGTTTCTGAAATCGATAATTCCAAGAGGATCAAGGCCTGTTGTGGGTTCGTCTAAAACTACCAATCTCGGATTGCCAAGAAGTGCCTGGGCTAAAAACAACCGCTGGATCATACCTTTTGAATAAGTGGTGATTTTTCTTTTTATATTGTCTTCGAGCCCAACCTTTATCGTGATCTGATTGATTTCATTTTTCAGATCTTGAGCATTCAGACCGGAGAGAGCCCCCATATACTCAAGAAATTCTTTTCCGTTGAGGTAATTTAAGTATATGGGATCTTCAGGCAGGTATCCCATCCATTTCTTGGTTTCGATATGGCGGTTATCTTTCCCAAATATGTTGATGATACCGGAATCGGGTTTAAGAAGCCCGATGATCATTTTGATTGTTGTTGTTTTTCCTGCGCCATTCGGACCGACCAGGCCGAATATCTTCCCTTCTTCGACAGAAAACGATAGTTCATCTACTGCTTTTTTCGTATCTTTTCCGTCTCTATATGCTTTTGTAAGATTATTGAGTTCAATTTGTTCTATTTTCATGAAAAAGTGTAACATATTTTGTTTTTTCTTTCAAGAAATCAATAGGAAAATTATGGAAAATAATTATTACGGTTTGATTATTATGAATAATTCTTTTAATGATCAAAAAATTAAGATACTGACGTTGACATTTATAGAAAAATGTGATATCCTCTTTATGCTTAAGGAGTATTTATGAAAAAAATAACAAAAGAATCAATAATATCGATCGCTGGTCAGGATGCCATTAAGGCAGGTGTCAGAACTTGCGCTGATGCTTGTTCTGATTATTGTGTTGCTTCTTGCCCGGAATCAGGTTCGCTTAATGGTGATACCGCTCTTCAATGGGGATTCGGCGGCGTATGGGGACCCGATAAAGTTTAATTATTTCATCTAAAAAACTATATCCGGTTTTAGAGAATCGTTATATCTACATATTTACCAAAAATGTATAAATGGGAAGTCACATTCAAGGATGAGAATAATAACGATTATATATATGATTATTGGAATAATGCGATTTATCATTCAGGTGAGTGTTTTCAGAATGTCCGAAAATTAAAAGGCCAATATGATATAGATACCATTGTGTCTCTATTACCTGATTTTTCGAGGGAAGAAGTGCTTCTAAATTATAAACGCATTCAAAAAATTGAAGAAACCAATAAACTTATAACTAAATTCAAAACAGAAGCACTGGAGAAACCGAAAAAATACTTGCCCAGATTGACTCACAAAACCTTCGAAAAAATGATTTCGCTGACTAAACAATTAACTTTAGAAGTATGTCAATCTTGTAATCAGCGATGCGAGTATTGTATTTATTCGGGAAAATATGAATTTCAGAGAACTCACCCTGAAGGTAATAAGGTAATGTCATTTGATATTGCACGTAAATCAATCGATTATTTTATCTCCCTTATCAATTCAAAGAAAAGGATATTAAAATATGGCAATGCAGCGATCGGTTTCTATGGCGGGGAACCATTGCTTGCCTTCGAATTAATCAAAGAGTGCGTTGATTATATAAAAAAGAAAGAAACAAAAGAAAAAATAATTTACACGATCACAACAAATGGAACACGGTTAAATGAAGAAATGATCAATTTTTTCATTCAAAATGATTTCTGGATACTTTTGAGCCTCGATGGTCCTCAAGAAGAACACGATAAATTCAGGGTATTTAAAAATAAAAGAGGCACCTTCGAAAAAACCATGAAAGGGATTTCAATGCTAAAAAAATACCAAGATTATTATGAGAAAAAAGTATCCATTTCCTCGACTTATTGTATGGCCCATGATTTACTTTCCATAGAAGAATTCTTTGAGGAGAATTTTAAAGATAAAAATATACTTGCCTCAGCGATAAGATCAACCCGAACTGATTTTTATCGGAAAGTAAAGCCCGATCCGAATTTCCTTGAAAAGTACAAAAGACTATTTCGAAAATATTGCGATGCTGTTGAAAATAACAAACCATTATCCAGTTATATTAACGGTTTTTTTTCAAAAAATCTAGCCAAAGTTCACGATAGACCGATGATTCGTTTGGATAACCGTTTAAACGGAATACTTAAAATATTCAATATATGCGCAAATTGCTTTCCCGGTGAAAAAATATTTGTGGATACGGACGGGGTATTCTTTATATGTGAAAGGGTTAATCAGTTTTTTTCTATTGGGGATTACCAAAATGGTATTAATTTTAAAAAGGTAAAAAAAATTGTAGAATCATATTCACAATTTGCTTTAAAACACTGTCTTTTTTGCGAGGCAAGACGATTTTGCAATTTGTGTATCTCCCATAATGGTGTGAAAGGAAATTTCGAATATAATGATACCTGTGAGAATGCCCGAATGATTCTTCGGGACACTTTGGGCGCGTATATCACTTTATATCAAAGAAATAAGAATGCGTTACTTAATAATTTAAGAAAAGTATCATGATGCGAGATGAATTGAGTCTTAATTATTTTTTTTTGAACGATGATTGTATATTAATTAAGGGCGCATTAAATGGGGCTATTTATGATTTGAAAAGTGGGCATGTTTATTCGTTAACTCCTATAGAAAAATCAATATTGAATTACTGCGAAGAATCCAAATGCCTTAAAACCATTGCAAAATTGTTGAACGTGCCCAAGGGAGATATACTTAAAATTCTTCAGGAAATAAAAAGGAATGGATTGGGACATTTTTATAAAAATAGCGTTTTTATCGATAAGAATACCGATTACAATTTAAAATCTCTATCGCATAAACCGGTAAAATTGGATACGCTTGTCATTGAGCTTCATCGACGATGCGATTTGAATTGTCTTTTCTGCGATAATGAAGAAGCAAACAGCCCACGGTATGCTTACTGCGGATGCAGAAAAGAAAGAAATCCAAGATGCTTAACTATTGAAAAAATAAAAAGCGTCATCCGAGAAGGAAGGGAATTTAATTTGAATTCAATCTACTTTATTGGGGGAGACCCTTTTTTATTTAAAGAAAAGTTTTTCAAATTACTCGAATATTGTCGAAAGCGTGTAAATGGGATATGGGTTCATACGCATGCGGGAAATCTTAACGATGAAGGCATCAATCTGTTGAATCAACTCGAAATAAATCTTGATATCCCCGTGTATTCGCATGACGAGAAACTTCATGATAATATAACCGGTACGCCATATCATTATAAAAAATTGATTTCAGTAATAGAGACGTTAGTGGGAAAAGGAATAAATTTTAATGTTATTCATTATATTGGTGATTTCAATTCAACGCATCTTTATAAGACCCAGGAATTTTTCAAAAACTTGGGGTGCTGTTCTGTGACTCAAAAATTTATTTATCCGAAAAATAAGATGGCAGCAGATAATCCATTTCTTCATATTTATAATAACAGTAAAAAAAATTTTCCAAGGATAAATAAAGATATTTTTTTC
This sequence comes from Candidatus Omnitrophota bacterium, assembly GCA_050258455.1. Lineage (GTDB taxonomy): Bacteria > Acidobacteriota > Aminicenantia > UBA2199 > UBA2199 > JAKAGC01. The sequence continues at coordinate 78,617 of JBLMYT010000093.1, forward strand.
CGTAATAAAACTGGAAATATGTGTTTGTCCCGGAAATTGGCAATTTCACGAACAGGAGAGATTGCCCCTTGTCATATTATAGCGGATCGAAGTCTTGGTAATGTTAAAGAAGTAAGTATAAATGAAGTTCTCAGAATGAAAGAAATCGACTCTTACTGGGAATTATCCAAGGATAAGTTAGAAGTTTGTAATGAATGTGAATATCGCTATCTGTGTATTGATTGCCCCATTCTGGAACACCGGGCAGATGGAAAGTTTTATCAAAATTTTTATTGTCGCTATAATCCACAAAGAGCAATGTTTGAGGAATGATAACCCTAATCGATAACGGTCATCTATCTTTTTCTTCTCTTTCCGGATCCGTGTCCATTCCGGATAAAACTCCGAATAAATCGTCTATTTTTTTTTCAGGAATCAGTTCTATTCTATCCCCGATAGTCATTAATATGAATCTTTCACCGGGTTTCATATTTTGTTTTTCCCGTATTTCTTTAGGGATGGATATTTGATAACTCGTCGAAAGATTTACTATAGGTATTTTACCTCCTCTGCGTGCCCGGTGCACTTATATTAATGATAGTATAGGTTAATTTCGTATTCAAGCTGTTTGCATGAATACCAGCAATTCGCATTCTGTCCCAACACGAAAGCCCATATCGAACACACGGGCAGACACGCAGGTCTGCCCCTACAGGAAAATAAGATCAATTATTGGTTATATCGCGCGGGACCGCTCGGAATTTTCCCTTAGGGGCGCACCCGTGTGTGCGCCCCCATTCTATTCGGATGGTCCGAGAATTGACTCATTTTTTCAATGATTTAAATCCAGATATTTTATTTCGATATTCAGTAACTGACTGAGTTCTTTTACTTTTTTGGAAGAGATGGGGACAGAATGCAAACTGCTGTTTTTCAAAATACCCGGTTTTAAAAAATCCCAAAATGGTATATCATATTAAGATAAACTTTTTTCATTGAGGTAAATAATGAAACGTCTCCTGCTTATCCTGCTCGTGGGTATGTTTTTAATGACCACGAATGTGTTCACCATAAGCACCGCAAAAGATTATACCAATTTTTATAAAGGCATCACCTATATCATCCTCGACGATAAACCAAATGCGGAAAAATACCTTGACCAATTCTTCAAGGATTTTCCCGATCCGCAACTGAGCGGCGCTTTCTCAAACCTGATCAACACCAACAGCTTCGAGGTCACCAAAGAATTTAACCGTTACCTGGATATGAATCACCGATCCCCACTCGCCCTGATGGGCATCGCTCTGTCCGCTTCAAAATTGGAATCCCCGGGCGCAATCGAAAACCTGGAACGCGCCCAACGCCTGGACGAATCCTTCTCCATCCTGTACATCGGCCTGGGCATGGAATACGTGAAACAAAAAGATTACCCCAAAGCCGAATCCTACTTCACCCGCGCCATGCGCTATTCCAAAATTCCGGAATATAAACTCTTTTACGCCAAACTCTTCCTTCGAAAAAATGAACCGGCCAAAGCCCTTGACCTTCTCAAACCCGAAGCCGAAAAACAACCCTACCATTTTTATTTTAATTTCTACACTGCCAAAGCCCTTTACCGACTCCATCAACTGGACCCCATGGGCAAATTTATCACGGCCGCGGTCAAGGCATGGCCAACTAACCCCGACGCCCAACTCCTGATGGCCAAATACCTGACCGGTAAAGGCCAATTTCGCCCCGCCCGAGATATCCTGAAAAAACTCCAATTCAAAGATTATAACGACGATTATTACCGCATCTATGCCCGGGTCTTATTCGAACTCAAAGACCCCAATGCCAAACGCTACATGGATAAAGTTTACTCGTATAACCCATGGGATGGCGTAATTAACCGCTTATTGGGACTGGTCGAGGAAGGAAAACCAACCGAAAAAGGAAACGTCCAGAACCGAATCACCCGCGCCTCAATCTGCGGCACCCCCATCGCTCAACTGCAACGCTTGTTCCCCTCCACCTACCGATTTCCCGTATACCCATCCTTACCCTTTTTTGAAATGAACGCCATCAAATGGTTAACCCCCCATCTCCTGGCGGTCGGGGGAATCCGAACCAGCGGAGACACCGGAAAACTCGTTGTGATCAATGCCGATAATTTAAATATCATCCATTCCATGGATTACAAAGGAAAACTAAAAGACATCTTTCCCTCTCCGGATGGGAGCAAACTTATTTTTTATACGCATTTTGATAAAGACGATAAATTTTATATTTATTCGATCGAAATGTCGGGAAAAAACGTCCGGTCCAACCTCCTTACCCCCAATGGCCAATCCATGCCGGCCCTCTCGGTCGGATTTGACGGAACGGGCAATCTGGCCTATATCACGGATGACCGGTTAACCAAATTAACCAGCGAATCCCCGTTTTCATTGGTATCCGAAGGAGTGAGAAAACGGGTATATGCGCCGTCGTTTCCTTTTAATCTCTACATGTACAATTTCAAAACGCAATTTACCAGTTTTGTCAGAGATACCGGAAACTTCCCCAATATTCCCATCGATTGCATCAAAAAATATTATTGGGTATCCCGGGCCGCCCGCAGCCAAACCGATATTCAAAACCTGATTAAAAAGGGGGAAAACCTGGATATCACGGCTTCGGAAATGGTCCGGATATTTTTCTCCAATGACCGGCACTCATTTATTATCTATCTGTCGGACCTCAAAAACGCATTCCAGGGAATCGTCTACGATCATCATGCCAACCGAACATTTAAAGTCAATCAAAATATGTTTCTCTCGCAATTCGCGGAACTCCACCTGCTGGATTTTGATCCGGAACGACACGAACTCCTGGTGCTGACCAAAGATGCATCCCGCCAGTTGATTCGATACAATTATAAAAATTATTCCTTTACCCCGATCGCCGACAAGGTCCGTCAATGCGTGATCGATCGAACCGAAAACCGCCTCCTGATTCTTCGGGAACGGCGCCGGATGCAGGAGGGGATGGAAACCACGCTGTTAACGGTGTCGCTTTCCCCCTATATCCGAAAGACGATCGAGGCGCGGCGCGATTTGAAACAAATTCTTTTTGTCAACGAACAGGGCGAGGTTTACTTTTCCACGTTTCGCGGCGAAACCGTTAAAATGGATGAACAGGGAACCTTCGTTTCTTGCGGACCGTCGTTTGACGGTTGTCGGCATGCGGTATCACCCTCCAAAACCAAAACCGCTGCTTTTATCAACGGGCGTCTGGTCATCGTGGATGGACCGGTCATGATCCCGGCAAAGGAACTACCCAAAACCAACTCTCGCAATCGGAAAGGATCTCATGGGCATTGAAAAACCGTTTCAAAAAGTCAAATTATTCTCAGGTTTTATTTATCGGGATGAACCCGTATATCATCATATCAAAACCAAACTGGAATCGATTTACTCGATTGCCGAACTGGAATCGGAACCCTTTCATTTCGAGTTTACCGATTACTACCACCAGGAAATGGGCGCCCCGCTCTATCGTCGGTTTGTGGCGTTTCAATCGCTGATCGATCCGGAAGAACTGCCGGATATCAAATTGTTAACCAATGAAATCGAACGCGAAACCGCTCAGAACGGGAAACGAACCATTAACCTGGACCCGGGGTTTTTATCCGAAGCCAACGTCATTATTGCCACGACCAAGAACTACTATCACCGGGTGCCGCTCACCCGGGGCATCTATGCGCACATGGAATACGTGATTATCGGTAAATCCCTCAAAACGCTGGATTGGACTTACCCCGATTTTAAATCCCCGGGGTACATGGACTTTTTTTACCGGCTCAATACCGTATATAAAAAAAATTTGAAAGAAATGAGACAACATGCTGATGAAATTAGAACGCCAGGAGCGTAAAAAAGCCGGCCTGAAACAAAAATTAAACAGCAATTACATCTGGACCTTCACCACTTACTTTACCGAAGGGTTTCCCTATGCCATGATCCGGTCGGTTTCCGCCGTTTTTTTCCGGGACATGAAAGCGCCGCTCTCATTTGTCGGATTGACGTCCTTATTCGGCATTCCCTGGATATTGAAATTTCTCTGGGGACCCTGGGTCGATGAGTTTGGCACCAAGCGTCGGTGGCTGGTGGGCATGCAGGCGCCGCTCCTCGTGGTCTTTCTGGCCGCCGCTGTATTTGCCCCGTTTGGGAATAATGTTTATCTGATTTACGGGCTCTTTTTTATCGGGTCTTTTATTGCAGCCTCCAATGACACGGCCATCGATGGCTATTACCTGGAAGCGTTAAGCAAAGAGGATCAATCGAAATTTGTCGGGTACCGGAACATGGCGTACCGGTTATCCTGGATGTGCGGAACCGGGGTCATTGTCACCCTGGGCGCCACGGCCGGATGGCCCCTGGCGTTTCTAATCGCAGCCGTGATCTTTGGTCTTTTCGTCCTGTACCATTTGTTCTTTTTGCCGGAGATCCAGGTTCCCGAAAAAAGGATCGGCATCCTGTTGGCCCGGGTATTTCGATTCAAGGTTCTGGCCATAATTCTCGCGATCCTGGCTGCGGCAATCGGGATTCAATACTATTTTCAATCGCCCGGTTATGCCCGGTTAACCGAACGGATTTCCTTTTTAAAGAAGATGGAACTGGCCCATTGGGCCGCGCTTCTTTTACTCCTGGCACTGATTCTGGTGGGAATCTTTATCAAACGGTTCAAGCAACTGCTGGTCAAAAACCCGGATTCCAACTATGGAAAAGCCTTCATCACCTTCATGGATAAGGAGAAAATCGGGGTCATTCTCTCATTTATCATCTTGCTTCGGCTCGGCGAATGGGTGCTGTCAAACATGGTGTCCCCGTTTATCGTGGATCTGGGGATCAAAGTCCATTACGGATGGATCAGTGCGGGCGTCGGACTTCCCTTATCGATCACCGGAACCATGGTCGGAGGATGGATGATTGCCCGTTACTCCTTAAAACGCATGATCTGGCCGTTTATCCTCATTCAAAATTTCATCCATGTTTTTTATACCTTGTTGGCCGTGCACCTTCAGCCGTTTGTCGCGCTTAATACCGGCGCGGCCCATCCGGTTCCGATCGGCTTCGCCAATTTGATATGGGTTGCCGGCGTTAATGGGTTTGACCAGTTTGCCGGCGGGTTGGGAAGTTCGGTATTGATCACCTACCTCATGCGCATTTGTCACAAAGACCATAAAGCCAGCCATTACGCGATCGGCACCGGTTTAATGGCCATACCCGCTCCGTTTGCCGGCGTGTTTAGCGGAATCATTGCCGGATGGCTGGGGTATGCCTGGTTGTTCGGGATCAGCTTTGTCCTGGCCATTCCCGGGATGATGCTCATCCCGTTTCTGCCTTATCTTTCGGATGAGAAACTCGACATGAAAGGGAGTACAACATGAACTTACTGATTCGAAACGGGCGATTGATCGATCCCGGGTCCTCCACGGACCGGGTATGCAGTATTCTAATCCAAGACGGAATCATTAAAGAAATTTCGGAATCGATTCCGGACTCTGCGGTTCCCTCGGGTTCGATTCTCGATGCCTCCGGGTGGGTGGTGGCGCCGGGTTTCATCGACTTACACGTTCATTTGCGAGAACCGGGTCAGGAGCACAAGGAAACCATTGAGACCGGATGCAAGGCCGCTGCACGCGGCGGGTTTACCTCCATTGCCTGCATGCCCAATACCTCACCCGTGAACGATAGCATCGACGTCACGCAAACGATCATCCGAAAAGCCAAGGAAGTCGGCCGGGTGAATGTGTTTCCCATTGCCGCCGTATCGATGAATCTGGAAAGTAATCGGCTGACCGATATGGACGCATTGGTGAAGGCCGGCGCAGTCGGGTTTTCCGATGACGGTCGGTGTGTCATGGATGAAAGGTTATTCACTCAGGCCCTGGAACGGGCAAGGATCCTCCGCGTGCCGATCATCGAACATCCCGAAGATCACGGGATTTCCAAAGATGGCCAGGTGAACGAAGGCGCGATCTCGCAATTACTCGGATTAAATGGGATTTCATCCGCTTCCGAAGACGTCATCATCGAACGCGATATCCGAATCCAGGAAAAAATGCAATCGTTTCTTCACCTCACGCATATCTCAACCCGAAAAGCGGTGGACATGATCCGCGACGCCAAAAAACGACACATTGCCGTAACCGCAGACGTGACCCCCCATCACCTGCTCCTGGACGAAACGGTCCTGGATCCCCGAAATCGAATGTCCGTTAATCCGACATTCTATAAGATGAAACCGCCCCTGCGCACGGCTCAAGATCGCCAGGCCCTCATCGACGGATTAAAAGACGGAACCATCGACTGCATTGCCACAGACCATGCCCCCCATTCCCGCGAGGAAAAAGAACAGGCATTCGAAAAAGCCCCCTTTGGCATCACCGGTCTGGAAACCGCCTTCTCACTGCTCTTCGATCGATTGGTCCGAACAAACATCATCGATTGGAACCACCTGATCCGACTCCTCTCCACCCACCCGGCACAAATTCTCCATCTCACGGATAGGGGAGGGGGCCGACCCGGCCTACCCGCGGATTTGACGATTATCGACCCGGAACACCCATTCAAAATCAACGAAGACGATTTTCAATCCAAAGCCTCCAATTCCCCATTCATCGGCTGGGAAGGAAAAGGCGTCATCGCATGTACCATCGTCAATGGGAAGATTGTTTATCAGTATTGATAATTATGTATAATTATGTATAATGCCTTCGGCGACCAGAAACCTTTTTGAAAAAAGGTTTCTGGACTTCCAAAAACTTTTGTTTTTCCGAAGACTTTTGTATGGTGATTTTATTTTGTGATTTTTGTTATTAGGGATGAAAGAAATCATTAATGACACGTTTAAAGCCGCAGTAAACGATTACTTCTTTTTGAAGAATAAAAACTACGCCGCCCGGCCGGCACTCAAACTCGTGGGAGACCACTACCGGCTCACCGGTCAACAACGCACCATGCTCTACCGCGGCATCACCTCCTCACAAACCGCAACCCTTCGCCAACGCAAACTCATTACAGATCCGGAGGAGCTAAAAGGAAAAACACTGTTCCTGGACGGCTGCAATATCCTGTTTACCCTGATCAATTACCTGACCGGAAAAACCATCTTTCTGGGAAACGACGGCATACTCCGAGATACCGGCAGCGAATCCGAACCGATCGGGGAGCCCTTCATTGATAAAGCCGTTGAACGGCTGATCCGGTTTCTTGAAACCTCGGGCGGAAGTTCAGTGATTATTGTTCTTGACCGGTCACTCGTCAACGTTTCCCGCTATGAAAACGCTTTAATAAAGGAATACAACCGGTTGAAAAAAGAAAACCCCCTGGTCCTTCCCATCACCATTCAATCCGTCCCTTCCGCCGATAACCGGCTCAAACAATGCGATCAAACGGATCATGAATACAAAGACGTTAGGGTTATCGGTACTGCGGATTCGGAAATTATCGATGCGGTAGCGGGCCGAATCATCGATGCCGCCCGCTATATATTGGAAAACGAATTCAACGTGAAAATTTCGGATCTGAAAAATTTATTGAAGGATAAAGGAGACGCTTAATCGTCGGCCTGCGTTGCCGTCCAACTACCATTGGTTTCGGTTTCCCCGGTCCAATTTCCGCTCATCAACGATACATTTCCCGTCAATTGATAATCCTTCCAATCCGTATAAATAATCGTCAGCGTGGTGCCTCCTGTGATTTTCCATTTGCCATGGTATCCCAGACCCGGCCCCTGATCGTCGGAAAACGTGCCGGAAATAAAACTGTCACCCGCAAACGTAATGTTAAACTTGTACGTCGTACCGGTTGTCAACGAGGGCTTCATGGTCACAGCCCATTTTCCCCGAATGTCCATCAATCTGGCTTCCAGCGTCGTATCGGTATACATCACCAGGGTGCTCGTCGAGCTCCACCGACTGCCATTCACCAATACTTCGATCGCGTAATTGGTGTCTTCCGGCGCAAAATTGTAGTCAACTGCCGACAAATCTTTATAGGTGTAAGTCCCATCGGTCGGCGTTCCCTGAACCCCACTCGCGACCTTCACGACCAACTGATAGTTGGGGGCACCGAAATCCTTGCACCCGCCAAACACCAAAACCATCAGACCAATGGCTGCCGCAACCGCCAGGTAAACGCCACGCGCCACGTATTTATGCATTGCTGTTTGTTTCATCATTTTCGGTTTCATTGTATTCACTCCATTAATAATACCTTAAACCAATGGATTTTTCAAGTTTTATTATATAAAGTTTTTCGTGAAATCTTTAATATCTCCGCAACTCTGGCTTTATTTTTATATTTACGGATCAGGAATTCGATGTACCGCGTTTCCAGCTCCGCCAAACTCATGTCCGTGCGTTTCACGGTTTCGAAAAAATCATCGGAGTTTTTGATCAAAGCGGTCACATCCTCGTCCGTCAGTCGGTCTTTCTCGATCGAGACCGCAACGATAAAATTCTCGATTTCGCGAATATTTCCCATCCACGGGTAATGAACCAGTAAATCCGCGGCCCTGGCACTCAGCTCCACCCGTAATGACCGCTGACGGGCGACGTATTCGACCAGAGGCAATATATCGGCCGGACGCTCCCGAAGCGGAGGAACCCGAACCTTAACCGTAGAGACCCGGTAATACAAATCGGCCCGAAATCGATTCTCCCTGACCTTGTGCTCGATGTCGTCATCGGCCGAGAACACGAACCGGGCGTCGATATCGGTTTCAACCCCCGAACCCAGCGCGTAGTATTTCTTCCGCTCAATGATCCGCAACAATTTGGATTGCACATTCAGGCTCAAAAGATCGATCCGATTCAAAAATAAAATACCGCCTTCGGCTTTTTTCCACTTCCCCTCGTAGTCTTTCTCCGCCCCGGTAAAGGCCCCCTTGCTGTAACCGAACCACTCACTCTCGATCAGATTCTCCGGAACATCCGCGCAGTGAAGATTGAGCAGGGTTGGACATCCGGTAATCTCCTGTAAATAGCTGATCCAAAAATCCTTTCCCACCCCCGTTTCACCGAAGATCAACAGGTTCGAATTCAAATCCGCTGCGCGGCGAATCAACTCCTCGACCCGCAGCGATTGATCATCGCGCAGGTTCCGAACCAGGGTAGAAATTGTACCGTTTGGCATCCATCCATAATTTTTCGATGGCATACTTTTTCCGGTTCTCCTCTGAAAAAATATGGATCACAAAGTCCACATAATCCAAAAGGATCCATTCGGCATCCATCACGCCTTCCACCCCGAAAGGTTTTAACTTGAACTCTTCTCTTAGCTTGACTTGGATCTCGTCCGAGATGGCTTTGTTCTGACGGGACGAATTCCCGTGACAGACGATCATGTAATCGGTAATGTCTGTCAGGTCCTTCATCTTCAACACCACAATCCGCTCGGCTTTCTTATCCAACATGATCGAAACGGCCCGCTTGACATCGGCGGGAATCCGCCGCCGTTTCAGGTCTGTTTCAATGAGTTTAAGTTCCTCAATTTTTAAATCCATAGAGATGATTTTCCTCCATTATTTTTTTGACGCCTTCATTGACCCATTGATCGATGGGTTCCGATAATTTTATTTTTTGACGTATCGCGGTCGACGAAATACCCAGTTTGTCCGACGGATACGAAAAGACATACACGCGGTTCTCCGACGATGCGAAGGAACGGGAAACCTCGACACACGGGGGAATGCCCTCGTCCTTCAGGAGCGCTTCCACCGGAGCGCAATGCGACGCATCGCGAAGAATCACAATAAACGACACCATGCGGAGCAGTGTGCGGTAATCCTTCCAGGTCCGGATCTTTAGAAAGCCTTCGCTCCCGGAGATAAAATAAAAATCGGTTTCCGGCTCCAGGTGTTTTAACTCGGCCACGGTATCGATGGTCCAGGAATAGGTATCCCGTTTCATTTCGATATCGCACGCCTGAAAGTAGGGGAAGGGGGTCAAGGCCTCCTGAAGCATGGCCCAGCGAAGCGAAACCGGGGCGGTCTCTACCATGGTTTTGTGCGGCGGCCGGGCTGCCAGAATGTAATAGATTTGATCCAGCGCAAACGCGTCCCGGATCGTCATCCCCAGATCGATATGCCCCCGGTGGATGGGATTAAACGTTCCGCCTAACAGTCCGACCCTGGTCTTCATGGTAAAGCTCGAATAACCTGGATTTTAATTCCTCGAGATTCGTTTCTTTGATCGCAGATATCTCCATAACCGGCAGCTCATGCGTCAAACAATATTTTTTTAATCGTCCGATATCCCGACGCCGCTTCTTGCTCTCCTCGCTGTCATCGAGCAAGTCGATTTTATTGGCGACCACCAAACTTTTTTTTCGGGCCATATCGGATCGGTAATAGTCCAGTTCCTTTCGAAGGGTACTCAGGGTTTTTAGCGGGGTGGATTCGGCAAACGGGGAACAATCGATTAAAAAGATCAGCACCTTGGTCCGTTCCACGTGTCGCAGAAATTGAAGCCCCATGCCTTCACCCGTGTGCGCGCCTTTGATGATCCCGGGAATGTCGGCCACCACCAAGCTGTCCGTATCCCGGTACACCACTCCCAGATTGGGCGATAACGTGGTAAACGGGTAATCGGCAATCCGGGGTTTGGCCGCACTGATTTTGGAAATCAGCGTGGATTTGCCTGCGTTCGGAAGTCCGACAATGCCGGCAAATGCAATGAGTTTTAATTCCAGAATGACCTTGATGGCTTCCCCGGGTTTTCCCGGTTTGGCGTACCGGGGCGCTTGATTGGTGGACGATTTGAACCGCGCATTACCGGCCCCGCCCTTTCCTCCTTTCACGATGGTAAAGGACATACCGGGAGCCGAAAAATCAAAGATCGGTTTTTCGTCCGGGAAGGTTTTTACAATGGTACCGGCAGGTACCTGGATGATTTCGTCTCTCCCGCTTTTCCCTGTTCGATTTGAACCCTGGCCATTGACTCCGTTTTCGGCACGGATGAACCGTTGGTTCTTAAAATCGACCAGCGAATAGATGCTGGGGGAGCTGGTCAACGTGATGCTTCCCCCATCGCCCCCATCACCGCCATCGGGTCCGCCCTTGGGAATGAATTTTTCCCTTCGAAAACTGACGCACCCGTTACCGCCTTTACCAGCGACAAACGTGAGTACAGCCGTATCTATAAACATACTCTCCCACTACTCTCCTGCGGCCGGATGCAGGGATAAAAACGACTATGAATTGGTTTCGACCTCAGCGAATTTCTTGCTGTTATGCTCGGTAAATCGAAGCGTTCCGGTAGCCAGGGCAAAAAGGGTATAATCCTTTCCGATTCCCACATTCTTACCGGGCTTAATCCGGGTTCCCCGCTGCCGAACAATAATCGAGCCCGCATTGATGTGCTGGCCGCCGAACACTTTTACGCCCAACCGTTTGGAGTTGCTGTCTCGTCCGTTCTTTCCGCTTCCGCCTGATTTCTTGTGTGCCATGACATTTTCTCCTTATTGATTGAACTCGATTTTGTCGATTTGAATCCGGTGCAGTCTCTGTCGGTGACCCCGGGTACGTTTGTATTGTTTTTTCGATTCTTTCTTGAAAATCATCACTTTGTCGGCTTTGATTTCTTCAAGAACGGAAGCCCTGATTTTGGCGTTAGCCACAAACGGCTGACCAATGTGAAGCTCTTGATTCTTTAACAACAGGACACTATCAAAATCCACTTTTTTGTCTTCAGAGATTTTATCTTCTTTCAACAACTCAACTTCGAGTACGTCGCCTTCTTCTACTCTATATTGCTTGCTGCCAGTTTCGAGAATTGCATACATCATATTTTCTCCTTGTCTATACTTAGCCTGTTTTATATCATAAAATAATCGTTAAGTCAACCGTATGGCCATACGGTATTAACAAAAAAAATGCGAACCGCTGGTAATATTTCATAAATCTGATAAAATTAAATCATGAGAATTTTCATGCTTCAGGAAAAACCGATATTTCCGCCTCCCGAACTGGCCGGGCCGGATGGACTCATTGCCATCGGCGGGGATCTATCGCCCGAACGCCTGCTCAATGCCTATGCCTCCGGGATCTTTCCCTGGTTTAACGAGGGCGATCCCCTGCTGTGGTGGTCGCCGGATCCCAGACTGGTGCTCGTGCCCGGAGAACTCCATATCTCCCGCACCATGCAAAAATTATTGAACCGCCACGCGTTCCGGGTAACGGTGGATACCCATTTTCGCGAGGTCATGGAAAACTGCCGCGACCTCCGGGAAGCGGAGCCCGGGACCTGGATTACCTCGCCGATGATCGACGCGTACGCGCGACTGCACGATCTGGGATTTGCCCATTCCGTGGAAGCCTGGCAGGAGGATCAACTGGCGGGCGGCCTCTATGGCGTGTCGCTGGGGCGGTGCTTCTTCGGCGAATCCATGTTTTTCAACGTCCCCAACGCCTCCAAATATGCCTTTATCACCTTTGCCCAAAAAATCTTCGACCACGGCTTTCGCTTCATCGATTGCCAGGTCCCGACCACCCATCTGGCCAGCCTCGGCGCTCGAGAAGTCACTCGCAAAACCTTTCTCAAAATGTTAAAAAAAGCACTGAAACATGAAACGCTCATTGGAAAATGGAACTTTTTGAATGAAGAGTAAAAATTTTTTACGTAGATCCCGGCGGCTACATTGCAATTATTAACGGTTTCTGATACTATATATATCTGATGAATAAGATACGCTTGATTTTTATAGTTGCGATTATTGCTGTAGCATCAATCTCTTTTCTGTGGGTGAACTCTGTCCGGGTACCGATGAATGCGAAATTATTCGATATTTCGGAATTTAAAATTACGCAGATTTCAGGAAATGGTCGGGTTTATGTCGATGATCAGCCGATGGACGGGCGTCCTTTAAACGGATTCAAAGCCGTTGATCTTCGCCAATTGGAATTTTCGAGACGGACCCATTACTTTCGATCCGATGACCATACCGCATTCGAATTCTATTACGCCGGCAGCGCATTTACCGTGCTCCCGGATTCAACTCTCGCCTTTAATCCGAAAACCGGCGAAACCTGTTTGTTCTCGGGCGAATACCATTGGGATGAACGCGTCAACGATAAAAGTGGCAAAAATGGCAAAAACGATAAAAACCGGAAACGGGCAACCCTCACGATCGCTTCGGCCAATGGCGCCCCGGGGGCGCAAACGCTGGTAATCTCCGGTTCGGGCCGCATCCGGATGAACGAGGGGGGGATCGAAATTCGAAATTATCGGGGAACAGCAGTATTTGACACCGGCAGGCAGCGTTATGAGATCCGGGCCGATCAAGCCTTCATCGTCGCCATGTCCAAAAACGGTAATAACGGTAATAACGGTAATAATGATAATCCGATTTTTTCCCGCCTCTTACCCATGCCCCGAACCATCGATCCGGTTCAAAAAATCGTTACCCTGACCCAATCGGACGACTCCGTGGTCCGGTTCGAGTGGAACGCCGTACCGGAGGCATCGCAATACGTGTTCCGGCTCTACTCGTCCGATTTGAAAGAAATGGTGTTGACGCAAAAGCAAATCGGTACCCATCACCTGGAAATGGATTTACTCTCTTTTGACGAAAAAGAATTTTACTGGGATGTGGCGGCCTTCGACCCGTCGACCCAAAACGAAGGTGCGCCGTCTGCCCTGGGCCATATCCGATTCACCGGCGCCCTGCTCGAGAAAAAGAGCGATCGCAAAGCACCGGCTCTGGTGATCAACGATTTCACCGTGAATGGAAACCTCGTGCTGATCAAAGGCGAAGCGGATGTGAACTCCCAGCTCTATATCAACGGTCAGGTTCAGAAAATCGATCCGGAAGACGGCCAGTTTATCTGCTCCTTAACCCTCAAGTCCCTGGGGTATCAAAAAATCACGTTCCGACTCGTTTCCCCGTCCGGTGTGGAAACCAATCTGGCACGATATGTGACAATATCCGAAGAATGAAGAACAACGAATGACCCTGAATGAATATAAAAAACGCAAGCCGGCGGTTGAGTTTCCGGTTTGCAATCCGTACCGTTTTATCCTGAATCTCCAGACCAAAAACGATGTGCGTCAGGCACTCAAAACGTTTGTTTATGGCGTCTCTCCATGGATTACTATTCAATGTGCCAGACTCATTTATCGGGTGGGAGCCACCCTGGAATCCCTGAATCTTACGAAGAATGGACTCACCTTGAAATCCTTACCCGAATACCTCTTCATTGAATTCCCGGACGAATGCGACTATAAGACCGTGAACCAGACGCTGGTCTTCTTTAAACGGTTTGACGGCGATTGCATTCAATTGGAAATCGATGGGGTGGAACCCGTCAGCGATACCCTGAATGCGCTTCCGGAACTGACGCAAATTTTTCTCAACCACCTGATCCTGCTGTTGCGGATAAAAAATTTCGAATACACCTCGTTTAAAGACGATATCACCCTGGCCTACAACCAGAATTACCTGAAAGCCTTTATCCGGAATGAAATCGAGCGGTCCCGCCGATTTGCGTCCGTTTTTGCCATTGTCTTTTTCGATCTGGATAATTTGAAGGTGATCAACGATCAACACGGTCATCTCATCGGAACGGAAATTTTGAAAGAAGTGTCGGCAATCTTACGAAAGCATGTCCGGAAAGTCGATATGTTGTCCCGGTTTGGTGGGGATGAATTTGTGATCGTGCTGCTGCACGCCGATGCGCCCAAAGCCTTCGAGGTCTGCCTGCGCATCCGGAAAGCGTTAAATGATTATGAATTTTTAAAAAATCAGAATTTAAGCATTAAAACCACCGGAAGTTTTGGCATCTCCAGTTTCCCTGAGGATGGTCAATCGGTCGAAGAATTGATTCGCAAGGCCGATCGAGCGATGTACGATGTCAAACGCACCGGGAAAGATGGAATAAAAATATATGTAGGAGATTACTAATGTCAATTTTTTCGCGTGTTTATAATTACTTCAGCTCCGACCTTGCCATTGACCTGGGGACAGCCAATACCCTGGTTTATGCCAAGGGCAAGGGCGTTGTCATCCGAGAACCCTCAATCGTAGCAATTGAAAAGCATACAGGCAAGATACAGGCGGTCGGCAGTGTGGCCAAGGATATGTTGGGAAAAACTCCCGCCAATATCGTGGCGATTCGGCCGATGAAAGACGGTGTCATTGCCGATTTTGAAATCACCGAGAAGATGTTGGAATACTTTATTCGACGGACGCGGGGCGGGGGACACTTTTTAAAGCCCCGGATCGTCATCGGCGTGCCTTCGGAAATTACCCAGGTGGAACGTCGGGCCGTCAAAGATGCGGCGCTTCGCGCCCGGGCCAGCGAAGTCTTCCTGATCGAGCAGGCCATGGCCGCGGCCATTGGTGCCGAATTACCGATCACCGAAGCCGGCGGCAACATGATCGTGGACATTGGCGGCGGAACCACCGATGTGGCCGTGATCTCGCTCTCCGGAATCGTGATTTCCAAATCCATTCGCACGGCCAGTAATGAAATGGATGAAGCCATTATCCAATATATTAAAAAGAAGTACAATCTCCTGATCGGCGAACGCACGTCCGAACAAATCAAAATTGAAATCGGTTCGGCCTATCCGTTGGACGAAAACCTGGAGATGGAAATCAAAGGCCGGGATCTGTCGCACGGGATTCCCAAAACCATTACCATCAATGACTCGGAAATCCGGGAAGCGCTCGAAGCCGTGGTTCATGCGATCGTGGAAGCGGTCAAAAATACTCTGGAAAAAACGCCGCCGGAATTATCCGCCGATATCGTGGACCGGGGCATCATCCTTTCGGGCGGTGGGTCGCTGCTGCGAAACCTCGATAAGCGCCTGCGCGAAGAAACATCGCTTCCGGTTTTTATTTCGGATGACCCGCTTTCTTCCGTGGTTCTGGGGGCAGGAAAAATCCTGGATAATCTGGAACTCTTGCGAAAGGTCGGTCAAAATTATTAACGATGATTCCGGATCGTCTGCCCATTGAGCGAAAAATCATTATTGTCGTTGCCGTCCTGTTTTTAAATCTGATCCTGGTGTCGACCGGGGTCGTGCTGGAAAATGAAAAAACCATGTTTCAGAGTGTGGTGGGCGTGGTCGTTGCCCCGTTCCAGATCGGCTTTCAAAAAACCGTGGACTATCTGTCGTTTGAATGGCGTCACTACATTTTCCTGAAGGATAGTTTTGAAAAATATCAGGAACTGGAGAAAAAATACACGGAACTGATTTATAAAAACTATCTGCTCAAAAAATCCATCACCGATCAGGAAGCGTTAAAGAGCATGCGGAGCCGACAGGCCAATTTCATCAAGGCGGACGTGATCTCCGTGGACATGAATTTTCCGTTAAGCAGCGTGCTCATCGACAAAGGAACCCGGGATGGCATCAAAAAGGACATGATCGTCCTCAATGGCAAAGGCGAACTGGTGGGAAAGATCGTGGAGCCCGTGTCGGTCTTTTCGTCGAAAGTCCGGTTGATTACCTCTTCGATCGGCGGTATCGGGGCTTATATCGATACCAACCGTCTGGAGGGACTGTTAACCGGCAATAATACGGCCCTGTGCAACTTCAAGTATCTGATCGAGAACAATCCGGTCGATGTGGGCGCCGAGGTGATCACCTCCGGAACGGATAAAATTTTCCCGCCCTATATCCCCATTGGGAAAGTGGTGAACGTGCAAAAAGACAACTTTACGCAGAAGATTCGGATTGAACCGTTTTTTATCAAAAATTCCATCAAGCAATTGTTCGTGATCCAAAACTACCTGCCGCCCATTTCCAGTTATCAGTACATGAACAGTGACTTGCCGCCGTCGCTGATCCATAACCGGTCGTTCATCCCGGATAATTCGTAATCGGGGTGATTATCATCATTATCCTATATTATCATATATCATCATGAAAAATCGTTTTAAGGTTTTAGTCTTCATTCTGTTGGTCCTGGGGCAGGTGGTGCTTCACCGTTACGTGCATCAACCGTCACCGATAAGCCTGGATTTGCTTTATTTGATCCTGGTGTATGTCAGTATCATGTCGACGTTTTACAAGACGATTGCGTCGGCGTGTGCCGTGGGTTTGGTTTTGGATTACTTTAGCGGGAATATCATGGGGGTATTTGGTTTTTCCCGGACGATTTCGGCGTTTTTACTGCATGAAATCTCGCGGCGCATCGATTTGAAAAACAACATCTTTGTCTTTTTAATGATTTCGGTCTCGCTGTTGTTGTCCAATGTCATTGCCAATGTTTTTCTATATTTCATTTTGGGGTTCTCGTTTAATATCGGTTTAGTCGTCTATCAACCGCTACTCACCGGTGCGTTGGGCATTGCGATTGCCGGTTCGACGCGGGCCAAGGTGTATCTCGATGTATATTGAAAAACAAAAGTTAGCCAAGCAGGAAATTCGGCGGATGTCCTTTACCGCTAATGTGGTGTTAACGGTTTTATTCGTCATCTTAATCTTTTCGTTCTGGAGTGCGCAGGTATTAAAGACGCGGTATTATTCGACCCTGGCCACGCAGAATATCATCAAAGACATTGAGATGAAAGCGCCCCGGGGGTTTATCCTGGACCGCTACCACAACCGGCTGGCGGAAAACAAATTAAATTTTACGCTCTTTCTGGTTCGGGAAAACAGTAAGATCATGCCTCGAACAATCGAAACCGCGGCGTCACTGATCGGAAAGAGCAAAGAGGATATCCAGAAAAAGATCGATAAGTATAAAAACCATCCGGAATCGTTTATGATTCCGCTGGAAAAGAATCTGCCGATGCAGAAGGTCATCTACATCGAGAGTCGCTCGGACGAATACCCGGAGTTCAAGGTGGAGATCGAACCGGCGCGGGCGTACCCGTATCGGGATGTGGCGTCTCATATCCTGGGGTACATTTCCGAATTGACCTCCGAGGAATTGGCGGAGCGAAAAAAAGAAAAGTACACGCTGGGGGATGTATCGGGAAAAAGCGGGATCGAAAAACAATATGAGTCGATTCTGAAAGGCAACAAAGGCGTGCAATCCGTGGCCCGAGATAACCAGGGCCGGATCCGGGAGGTCATTAGCGAACGAAAATCCTCGATCGGCAATTCCGTGGTCCTGACCCTCGATGTCGAATTGCAAAAATTTGTCGAAGAGACCTTCAAGGAGTATAACGGTACGGTGGGCATCGTCGAATTAAAAACCGGCGATATCCTGTCTCTGGTCAGTACGCCCAATTTTTACCCGGAATTCTTTTCCGGGGTTCTGGAACCGGAAGAATGGCAGGCCCTGGTCAATGACCCGGATAAACCGTTGAACAATAAAATCCTGCAAGGGTTGTATTCGCCCGGATCGATTTTTAAAATCGTCGTGGCGTTGGCCGGTTTGCAGGAACAGGTCATCGATGCCCATACGGTTTCGCAATGCAGCGGATCGGTTAAAATTTACGACCGGAACTTCCACTGCTGGATGAGCGGCGGTCATGGACCGTTAACCGTGGTCGATGCCATCAAAAATTCCTGCAACATCTTCTTTTACCGGGTAGGCAAGCGCCTGGATATCGACGATATCGCCAAATATGCCAAACTCCTTGGCCTGGGGGATCGCACGGGCATCGATTTGCCCAATGAGAAACGAGGACTCATTCCCTCCAAACAGTGGAAACTGAACACCTTGAATCAGAAATGGTTTCCCGGTGAGACCATTTCCGTTGCCATCGGCGGCGGGATGCTCAACATTACCCCCATTCAAGCCCTGCAGATGATCAGTACCGTGGCCCTGCGAGGGATGCGCCCCAGGTTGCATCTCTTGAAAGCCATTGAAAAAGACGGGGCCGTGGTCAAAAAGTTTGAACCCGAATTCACCAAGATTCCTATCGATAAAGAAAATTTTGAAATTGTGATCGAAGGGCTTTACCGCGTGGTTAATGGGGGCGGAACCGGCGGAGCCGCCCGGGTTCCGGGGATCGATATCTGCGGAAAGACCGGAACCCAGCAGGTCATTTCCAAGGAAAACCCCAATTACAAAAAGCTGGTCAACAAGGTCAAACGCTTAAAACCCCATTCCTGGTTTGTGTCCTTTGCACCCAGAGAGAACCCGCAGTATGCGATGGTCATCTTTGTGGAAAACGGAGGCGATGCCGGTTCGGTGGCTGCGCCTTTGGCTTCAACCATTTATAAACGACTGTTTAAGAAATGAGAGACGTTTACAAGTATTTCGATAAATCCACCTTCCTGACCTTGCTCGCGCTTTCGCTGATGGGGGTGCTGTTGATTTACAGTGCCTCGCGGGGAATGAATCATCCGTATTGGAGTAAACAATTGTTATGGCTCGGAGTTTCGGTTCTTGCTTTTTTTCTGTTTTTCCGGGTCAAATTCGAGCAGGCGTTGCGGTTTTGCTTTTTCTTTTATGTGATCCTCAACTCCGCGCTTTTTTTACAGTTTGTGACCGGGGAGCTGGTGGCCAACACCAAAAGCTGGATCAAGATGGGTTTTTTTTCGATTCAAATCTCCGAATTCATCAAAATACCGCTGGCCCTTTTCCTGGCCCGCACCCTGGCTCGGTTTTCCACCATCGGATGGAA
This sequence comes from Candidatus Omnitrophota bacterium, assembly GCA_050258455.1. GTDB lineage: Bacteria > Acidobacteriota > Aminicenantia > UBA2199 > UBA2199 > JAKAGC01. The sequence goes on from JBLMYT010000093.1 coordinate 98,156, forward strand.
GGAGTACCTCAAGCTGATCGCGGCCATTGGGGTCCCGTTCCTCTTCATTGCCATTCAGCCGGACCTGGGGACCGCCTTTATGCTGGCGTCGTTTTTTTTGACCTCCATTTTCCTGAGACGGACCCGAATGGTCTTTATTATCATCATCCTGGTTTCGGCTGTGGTCGGATCGTTTGTCGGATGGAACTACGTGCTCAAACCGTACCAGCGGGAGCGGGTGATCTCGTTTTTGAATCCGGAAGAGCATAAAAAAACCTCCGGTTATCAAATCATTCAATCAAAAATTGCCATCGGATCCGGGGGGCTGACCGGAAAGGGATACCTCAATGGCACTCAATCGCAGTATAAATTTCTCCCCACGCGTCATACGGACTTTATTGTCTCGGTTCTGGGAGAAGAATTCGGGTTTATGGGAATCAGTGTCCTGTTGATGTTGTTTTTTACCCTGTTTTACCGACAATTTAATTTCAAAGTTCAATCGGACGAAGAATTTTATTTCATCTATCTATTCAACACCCTTCTGCTCTTTCAATTCCTGATCAACATCCTGATGACGATCGGGTTTGTTCCGATCATGGGGGTACCCATGCCGTTTGTGTCTTACGGGGGATCCTCTTTGCTGGCGTTTTTCATCGGCGAAGCGTTAATCTTTCGGATCAAGATCAGCAGTTATTTGAACGAATTTTAAAACGTTTAAAAATTTTAGCGAGGAACAATAACCGCGAATGACCATAAATGAGTTAAATGAGTTAAATGATTTTATCTCCAAATTGGAAAATCCCCAGATTTACACGGGGCAAGAGATCAATGCCGTTCGGAAAAATCTCGAAAACCGGGACGATTTTATCCATGTGTGCTTGGTGTTTCCGGATAAATATGAAATCGGCATGAGCCACTATGGGCTGGTGGTGTTGTATCATTGGCTCAACCGGATGCCCGGGGTCAATGCCGAACGGTGTTTTCTGCCGGACCGGGGCTCGATCGAGACTTTTAAAGCCCACGGCATGAAATTATTTTCGTTGGAAAACAAAGTCCCCCTGGACCAATTCGATATCATTGCTTTTTCGATCATGAGTGAGATGAATTATACCAATATTTTCCAGGTGCTGGAATTGGCCGGGATTCCGTTTCGCTCGGCCGAACGCAGCCTGGCGCATCCGTTTCCGCTGGTGATGGCCGGGGGAATTTCCACCGTCAATCCCGAACCGTTGCGAGAGTTTGTCGATGCGTTCGGAATTGGCGATGGGGAAGCGCTTTTTCCCGATATCATTGCCGCGGTTTCCGACGTGAAAGAGAAACGCAAAACCCGGCAGGCGTTGTTGGAAGCGCTCGACCGAATCGAGGGCGTTTACGTGCCGGCGTTGTATCCCCTGGTCAAACGGGGGCGGTTTTATACCCCGGATATGGCGCCCGGAAAAATCAAGCGGCGGGTTTTGGCTTCGCTTGACGGTACTTTTCCGGATGATCGGCTGATCACCCCGATCACCAATATTGTCTTTAACCGGTTGAATGTGGAAATCGCGCGGGGATGCCCGCAGCGGTGCCGGTTTTGTCAGGCCAAATCCTATTATGCGCCGTATCGCCCCCGTCCTCTGGAGGAGAATATCCGGCATATCAAAGAGGGGTTAAGAAAAACCGGTTTTGAAACCTTTTCGCTTTCGACCTTGAGTGCCGGGGATTATCCGCAATTGAATGAATTATTGGAACTCATTCCCGATATATTGGCGTTAGGACCCGGGGTTAATTTTTCCCTTTCCTCGATGCGTCCGTCCACGCTGTCTCATCACCTCTTATCGACCATTGCCCTGTACAAGCGCACGGGTATTACGATTGTTCCGGAAGCCGGAACGCAGCGCCTGCGCAATGTGATCAACAAGAATGTCACGGATGAGGAGATCTTTCAGGCCGTGGAACTGGCATTGAAAAACCGGTGGCAGAAGATCAAGCTCTATTTCATGCTGGGGCTTCCCACGGAAACCATGGCGGATATCGAGGGAATTGTTCGGCTGATGCGTCAAATGATGGACATGTCCCGCAGTGCCCGGCAGAAGATTCGAATCAATGCCTCGTTTTCTCCGTTTGTTCCCAAGCCGCAGACGCCTCTTCAGTGGGCGTCGGGTGAGAACCGGGATCATATTTACGAGAGTATCCGGTATTTGAAACATGAAATGCATCCGTTTCTCAAATCCGAAATCATGGAATTCGATTTTCATGTGCCCAACAATGCCGTCATTGAAACGTTGATAGCCCGGGGCGATGTCCGGGTCGGGGAGCTCTTGCTTAAAGCCTATGAGCGCGGGGAGATCTTTTCGGCCTGGGGAACGGATTTTCATTATTCGGTTTGGGCCGATCTGCTGAGCCCTGAGGATGACATCTTTTTAAAGGAATTAGCCGTGGATGAGCCGCTGCCCTGGGATTTTTTGCAGGTGAATTATTATTCGGATCATCTCAAGCAGGAATATCAAAAGGCGCTTCAGGCCGAAGCCACGCCGTCGTGCGATCAAACGGATTGCGGGACTTGCGGCGGGTGTCGGAGCAAACAAAAGCGGTCGGGATCCGGAGCGGATGCCCCGATCCTGGAGGAGTTAACACAGGAGATCCGGTCGATGAAAGCGGCCATTCCCGATCCCATGCCGTTTCGCAAAGTCCGGCTGGTTTATGAGAAAACCGGTTCATTTACTTTCTTTTCGCATCTGGCCATGATGCAGTACATCGAGCGGCTGATCCGGGGAACCGGCATTTTCTTTCGATGCACCGAAGGGTTTACCCCGCGAATCAAGATGCAATCGCTGCCGCCGCTGCCGGTATTTGCGGCCGGACTTGAAGAAATCGTGGAACTGTACATGGAGGCGTCGTTGAGTGATGCGGAAATCCTGGACCGGCTCAATGCCGGGGCCGAACCGCAGGGGTTTCGCTTTCAGGCGGTTATCGGATGCCCGGACGATAAAAAATTATCTCGAGATGTTCATTTCCTCGGCTATGAGATCGTCGTCGATGATCCGGAGGCGTTTCGGGATCGAATCGCCGAACACCTGGCGGAAACCGATTCGGTGGCGTATGGACCGGATCGGATCACGTTGCGAATCGATTATTTAACGCAGGGTCAGGAACGGTTTGCCCGAATTTATAAACTCATTGATCCGGACAAACAACGGACGATGAATCTGACCCGGACGCATGTGGAATTTAAGGGCAGCGCATGATCGTTCGACTCCAATCTCGGACCAACCCCCGGGTCAAGGCGTTGGTGAAGCATAAAGAGGCCTATTTCGTTTTTGAAGGGGAAAAGCTGGTTTTGGATATCCTTCATCGGGGAATCGCCATCGATATTTTGATGGTCAATGAGAGTAAGGAGCCTTCCTTTCGGGTGCCCGACAATGCCCGGGTCCAGGAAACCTGGTTGGCGTCCGAGTCGGTCATGGAAAAGGTCTCGGGTTTAAAGGAGACGCCCGATTTCATCGCTGTGTTAAAATTAGAAGAGAAACCGCTGCCCTTTCAGGAGCTCAAGGTCGTGATTGCCCTGGATCGGATCCAGGATCCGGCCAATGTGGGCACGGTGTTTCGGTGTGCGGCGGCATTCGGGGTGGAGGCGATTGCGTTAACCGGGGAAAGTGTGGCCTTCAACAATACCAAATTGTTGCGGGCCGCGCAGAATTCGCTGTTGGATATCCGGTTTGCGCGGTTTGGCAGTGTGGCGCAACTGATCGAAGAGGCGAAAAAACACAACCCTGACATTCGGATTTATCTCACCTCCTCGCATGATGTCGAAACCGCGATTTCGCCCCGTGAGATTGGTTCACCCTGCATCATTGTCTTTGGAAATGAAGGAAAGGGCGTGGACGAAGCGTTGTTTCAGCATTACCCGTGTGTGGCCATTCGCCAGTCGGATAAAGTCGAGTCGTTGAATGTGGGGGTCAGTGCCTGCATCATCATGCATGAATTGCAGCAATTCTTCGGTTCCGAGCAAATTCCAAAATAAACCAACCGGGCGCACACGCGGGTGCGCCCCTCCAGCATATTCCACATCCCTAAAGACTTCTTACTCTTTTTTATGCTTTTTCCTAAAAAACGAAAACCGGGGCTTTTTCTCCTGAACCTTTTGGGCCATGTCTTTGAGGGCTTTTTCGGCCTGAAAATAATGGGCATCGATTTTGAGCGCTTTTTTAAAGCAGGCTTCCGCATTTTTGATCAGGTTTTCCGACCGGTACAGTTCGCCCAGGGCAAACACCGGGTCTGCGTTTAACGGCTGCAATTCCGCGGCTTTTTTCAGGTTGGTTTCGGCTTGCTGTTTATTTCCCTCGAGCTTGGATTGGCATAACCCCAGGAGCAGAAAATAGCTGGCCTTTGAGTTGTCGATGGAAATGGCGTCTTCCAGCAGTCGGGCGGCTTCCGGATATCGGATTTGCCGGTACAGGGACGTGGCTTTGGCGTATAGATGTCGGGCTCTTTTGGCCGGGTCTTCCAGTTCGGCCCCGTCTCTGGAGATCTGGGCATCGTATTCCCGACGCTTGGTAGGGGAGGTTAAAACTGCGTATCCGGCATTTATTTCGGCAAATACATCATTGGCCATTCGCATCAGGTTCGAATCGGCGGCGGCGTGGATGCGGTCCGGGTGGAATTTATGAGAAAAATCGAAATATTTTTGATTGATTTCTTCGACGGATGCGGACGGTTTTACCCCGAACAGTTGGTAATAATTCCAGGGATGGCGATTGATTCGCTCATATAATTCGTTTAATTCCTCGATGGTTGAATGTTGTTCGTTTTGTTCTTCCGAATTGGGATGAATTTGAGGCGTTTTAGCGGTTTCGGAAAAATCCAGGGCATCGATCAGGTAGAAGAAGAGGACAATTTCCCAGGGTGTAAACCCATCGATCATCATGCGGGCATCCAGTTTGGAAATAAACTGGTCGGCCGGAATACGGGGAAAGCCGGAGATATAGTTATGAAAGGAAATATGGGCCGGTGTTAATAGATCCAGGATATCCGGCAGAAGCGGATGGGTGGTAATGGCAGCGGGTCCGAATTTTTGTTTGTAAAAAGTGAGTTCCGGAACGTGTTTGAGTCCGGTTCGGATCACTTCCGGGAGTTTAATATTGAAGTTTCGTTGTTTGAGTTCATTTTTCTCTTCCGGCATAAACTGCCATTGGCCCTGGGTGAGGGAGAAGCAGGCTGTGGTAATGGTGATTAACTGGCGGATCAGTGCGTGATAAACATCCCTGGTTTTGAGATTGGCGGTTTCGATCAGGATTTCGCCTATTTTTTTATAATACGGGGTGGCCTTTTTGATTTTAATGGCGTTTTCCAGTTGGGTTCTGGAAATTTTTCCTTCGGAGATCAGGATTTCGCCCAGGTGTTCCGGGGGAAACGTCGTTTTGGCGGAGTTCAGGCGGCCTTCGGTAAAATAGATTCTCCGGGAAATGGTTTCGCTCGTGACGTAAAGCATCCCGGACATTTTGTTTTTTCCTATATTTCTTAGGGTAAGCGGAATCGGAAAAAGTGCAATCTCGTTTGTCATCTATAATTATTATGGCATTTTTGCTTGTGATTTGTCAAATAATTATGTACGCAATAACCAAATCGTGATGAAACTTGAAACAGTTACCGAAATATGTTACAATCAAAACTTTTATATGATCATTTGAAATTCATTTGTTATTGATCGGTTCCAAAAACTAAAACAATTTTAATTCAAAGATAATATCTGACGTTGTAAAAGCTGTTATGGTTTGAAGCCATTGATTATCGATAAGGAAAATACCGATGCGAATTCAAGATTTATCCGATTTAACAGTTATGAATGGTGCGGGAAGAGGGAGTAAAAAATGGAGGAAATGAAATGGAGATAAAGGAAGAATTAAAAGAAACCCAACAGAAATTATCGAAAGTTAATACTTCATTTTTCGAATTTGTTGAACGTCATCCTGTCGCCTTCCAGGCATCGACCTTTCGCACGTTGGATTTAAATAGCAAATTATTTGTCTTGCAACCCTGGCCGACGTTTATTAACAAAACAGCCGTGGACGAGTTTCGGGAAGCCAGTGTCAAGGTATTTGAACTGATCAAGAGTATACCCCAACGCATTTTTGGTAATAATGTGGAAAAAATAAGCGCCTATTATGGCCTTCCCCTGCAGGTTGTCAAACTGCATTTGGAGGGAGCAACGGAACGCCATATCCGGGATCTGGTAGGCAGAGGTGATTTTCTCCTGGGGCCATCAGGGTTAAAATGCCTTGAGTTCAATATTACCGCAAACCTCGGCGGATGGTATGTGCCCGTATGGGAAACCCTGTATCTGAACCACCCGCTGGTAGGAAAATTTTTAAGGGAATATCAGGTGAAAACCCACAATAGCAATTTAATCCATCAATTTTTGGAACATATCCTAGAGGCCATTCTTTTGGAATCGGAAAACCTGCACAGCCCTGAACGGAATACCGTTTTTGTGGTAAAAAATTACATGTCGGAAGCCGCGGACCTGGGGGTTTATTTAAATGCCTATTATCAGACGCTTTTGAAAAAAAAAGATAGGCATTTAACCGGCGAAGTCATGGTTTGTGATTATCACCATATGAAGACCATCGACAAACATTTATACTACAAGGGGAAACGGATTCATGCCCTGGTTGAATTCTACAATGGCCTTGTTCCGCCTGAAGTCCAGGACGTGTTTAGAGCGGGGAATGTCCGATTATGGAATGGACCGATTACCGATTTACTTTCCAGCAAGCTGAACCTGGCATTGCTCTCCGATTACCATGCGGCAGGATCCTGTTTCAGCGATGAAGAAAAGAGGATTATTGACCGATTCATCCCATGGTCTCGCAAAGTAACCCGCGGTTCGAGCACCTACGGGACAGAAATCATCGACCTGGAACACTTTATCTTATCGCAAAAAGATCGATTGGTCATCAAATCCTCGGTGGGTTATGGGGGGAAAAGCGTGTTTGTGGGGCAGAAACTTTCGGCAACAGAATGGGAAGGGGTCCTCCGAAAGGCCCTGGAAGGGGGAAATTGGATGGTCCAGGAATTTGTTGAAGCTCTATCCGCCGTGTACCAGTCGGGAGAAAATGGGTATGAACCGCATGACATGGTATGGGGGATCTTTGTATTGGGATCCCAATATGGGGGAACCTGGGTTCGGGTCATGCCTCAAAAAGATAATAAGGGCACGATCAATTGCCATCAGGGGGCACGAGTCAGCGTTATTTTCGAAGTGGATGAATGACATCGATACATAAAGACAGTGACATGGAGATCAGATGATTATAAAAAGATTTGAAGAATTCGTCGAACGGTTCCCTGGAAAAATTGCAGTAAACGATGGCCGTGTATCCCTGACCTACGCCGAACTGAACCGGCTCTCCAATGCCGTGGCCAACGCGGTCATGGCCCCGGATCATCCGTCGGACGCCCCCGAGGTATCCAACGTATCCCTTTTATTTGGTCACAATGCGGAAGCGATCATCGGAATAATCGGAACGCTAAAAGCCTGTAAAACATATATTCCTCTGGATGCCGGTTATCCCCAAAAGAGATTATTGTACATTCTCGATCATTCGGAATCCCATATCATTCTGACCAACAACGCGAATTATTCGCTGGCCGAATCCTTGATCAACCAGTTAAACAAGAACATAAGGATTTTAAATATCGATGATATCATCCATACCATCCACCGAACCGATGCAAGCCTTTCGGGCAATAGAAATAATAATATTGTTAATCATTTTAACAGGATTGAAAGGATCGCCGACGGAAAACGCATCGCTTATATTCTTTATACCTCCGGATCGACCGGAAACCCGAAAGGGGTCGTTCAAAACCATGAGAACGTGTTGCATTTCATCGACGAGTGGGTCCGGATCTTTGGCATTACCGCATCTCACTACCTGACCCTCTTCTCCTCGTTGAGCCATGATGCGGCCATTCCGGACATATTCGGTACGCTGCTGAGTGGGGCCACCTTGTATCCGTACGACATCAAGGGAAGATCCAATATGGAGGACCTGGCGACCTGGCTGCAACGGGAACGCCTCAATATCTGGCATTCGGTTCCCACATTTTACCGGTTTTTTACCCGAACACTGCGCGACGAGCAGAGTTTTCCCGATCTGGAACTGATCGTGCTCGGGGGAGAAGAAGTTCGAAGCCATGACGTTTTAATCGCCAGATCCAATTTTTCTTCGTCCAGATTTGCCAATATTTATGGTCAAACCGAATCCACGGTCAATTCCATCTGGCTGGTATCTCCCGAAGATCCTCTGTCCAAAGTCGTTATTGGGGAGCCCATCGAGGGAACGGAGATCTTCCTGGTGGATGAAAGCGGATGCCCGGTGGAAGGGATGGGAATCGGAGAAATTGTTGTTGCCAGTAACCATGTGGCTTTGGGATATTGGAAGGATCCGGAGAATACGGAAAACGTATTCACCCATTCGGAACTGGGGCGAATGTACTGGACCGGCGATATGGGGCAACTGACCCTTGAGGGGGATATCGGCATTATCGGTCGTAAAGATTTTCAGTTGAAAATCAGGGGATACCGGATCGAACCCGGTGAAATCGAAACCGTGCTGCTGACGCATCCCCGGATCCAGGAAACTGTGGTTGTTGCCCGATCCGATAAAAATGGCGAGGGGTTTCTCTGCGCGTACCTGGTGTCCAATGAAGCGATTTCCGTCGAAACCCTGAGAGAACAGGTATCCGCCAGTTTACCGGACTACATGATTCCCCGGCATTTTATCCGGATCGAAAAAATGCCGCTGACTCCCAATGGAAAGATCGATCGGAATGCGTTACCCGAACCCAGGGAAGACGATCAAAATGCCGAGTATGAAGCACCATCCAATGAAATTGAGAGCCAACTGCTGATTATCTGGAAGGAGTTGATGGGGAAGGAGAATATTGGCGTTAACTCGAACTTCTTTGAGTTGGGAGGGTATTCCCTCCTGGTCATCACTTTAATTGCAAGAATCCATCAAGCCTTTGATGTGGAATTACAGTTGAAGGATGTCTTTGATAATCAAACCATCAAAAAATTATCCCAAAAGATTCTGGAAGCCAAGCCCATGCTTTTTACTCCCATTGGGCAGGCTGAAGCCAAAGAGTATTACGATGTTTCCCCGGATCAATTACGAATGTTTATTTTAAGTCAATTGGAAGGAATTGGCGTCACTTACAATATTTATGATGTGATGAGAATTGAGGGAAAAATAGACCGTGGGCGATTCGATAATGCTTATCGGGGATTGATCCAAAGGCACGAAAGTTTACGAACTTCGTTTGAAATGAAAGACAGCAGACTTATCCAACAGATCCATGAGGATTTAAATTATCCGACCATGAGTCCCCTGTACAGGGATGCTCAGCGGAGTGAGCCCAATAGTAAGGAGATCGAGGTCATAATTCATGATTTCATCAAACCGTTCGATTTGAATGAGGTCCCCTTGATCCGAGTTGGTTTAATCCGGCTATCGGAGGATACTCATCTTCTGGTAATGGATTCGCATCATATCATCATGGATGGAGTCTCCTGGGGTATTTTGGTAAAGGAGTTTATCGGTTTATATAATAATGAAGAATTACCGCCGTTAAAATTAAATTATAAAGATTATACCGAATGGTTAAACCGAATGACAGGTTCCCCGCTGTTAACGCAGCAGGAAGACTATTGGATGGAACAATTAAAAGGGGAAATCCCGGTATTGGGGCTCCCCACGGATTACCCGCGTCCGGCAATGCAAACGTTTGAAGGCGATATTGTCACTTTCACATTCGATGCAGAAATCACTGCCAGGATGAAGCAACTGATCCAAGAAACCGGAACCACATTATATATTTTATTACTGACCATTTACAATATATTTTTGCATAAAATTACCGGACAGGAGGATATGATCGTTGGCTCGATTCATGCCGGGAGGACGCATGCGGACCTTGAACATATGATCGGATACTTTGTAAAAACGCTCCCCTTAAGGAGTTACCCGGTATCTTCGAAGAAGATCCTGTCATTTTTGGAAGAAGTCAAAGAGGATACCCTAAACGCGTTCGGTAACCAGTTGTACGCGTTTCATCAATTGGTCCAGGCACTGAATATCCGCCGGGACATGAGTCGAAATCCGTTATTTGATGTCCTCTTTATCATGCAGAATACCGAAATCGCCTCTTCTCCGGATAAGTTGGCGTTGGGCGGATTGCGGGTGACCCCTTATCACCTTGAAAAAAACACTGCGATGGCGGATTTGAACTTTGAAGTGTTTGAGAAAGACAATCAAGTCATCGCTTGCTTTCAATTCTGCGTCAATTTATTTAAACGGGAAACCATTGAGCGCTTCGCCTCTTACTTCATGAACATTGTTCACCGGATAATCGAAAATAAAGATGGGCGGATTGCCGATATTGAAGTCATGACAGAGGAAGAGCGAAAACAAACATTGGTTGATTTTAATAATACCCGAGTCGAATATTCCAAAGACAAATCCATTCATGAACTCTTTGAAGACCAGGTAAGACGAACGCCGGATTATCTTGCTTTAGTGGGTAAAACCTCCGGACGATCGATTGAGGAATCCCCCTTACACTTATTGAATCAATTTTCTCATTTAACGTATCGGGAATTAAATGAACGCGCCGATCAATTGGCGGGTGAATTGATCCGACGAGGTATTCAACCGGATACGATTGTCGGCCTAAAAGTCGCACGATCGATCGATATGATTATCGGGATTCTGGGGATATTAAAATCCGGAGGCGCATATTTACCGCTTGATCCGGATTATCCGCAGGAACGAGTGGATGACATGTTAAAAGACAGCGGGGCTAAAGTGGTGTGTCTCACGGAGCCCACGGCGGACACGGAGAAGACAGCAATAAAATTAATCGAATTACCAAAACCAATCGATTTACCGGAACGCCCTGCTTCCTCTTCCTCTGTGGTCTCTGTGTCCTCTGTGAGAAACCATTCCAATTCAACTCTCGCTTATGTCATTTACACATCCGGTTCAACGGGAAAACCCAAAGGCGTAATGATCGATCATTCAGCCATTCATAATTTTATGGAAGGGATTAGCAGGAGAATTGATTTTAACGTGGGGAAAACCATCCTCGCTCTGACCACGATTACGTTTGATATTTTTGGGCTTGAAACCTTGTTGCCGCTTTGCCGCGGACTTCGAGTGATCCTTGCGGACGAAGCTTGCCAACGTAACATCCGGCTACTGGACCAATTAATCGTTAAGACTCATATTGACATGCTTCAAGTCACGCCGAGTCGCTTGCAGATGTTCGTGGCGAGTCAGGGAAAAGATTCCTGTCTTAGAAATCTTAAAGAGATCATGGTCGGGGGTGAGCCTTTACCCGTACGATTATTGGCGGAATTAAAAGAATTAACCGAAGCAAGAATTTATAACATGTACGGTCCGACCGAGACCACCATCTGGTCAACGGTCAAGGCGTTGACCGAGAGCAGCGAAATCACCATCGGGGGACCGATTGCCAATACCCAGGTGTACATCCTGAATAATGATCTCCGACCACAACCCGTGGGAGTTGCCGGTGACTTGCACATTGCCGGGGATGGGGTTGCCCGAGGATATTTGAATAACCCGGAAATGACTGCCGAACGATTTTTTCCTGTGCCCTTGATGACTAAACGAATATACAAAACAGGCGATATCTGTCGATGGTTAAAAGGCGGAGACATTGAATTTTTGGGAAGAATTGATACCCAGGTCAAGATCAGGGGATTTCGAATTGAATTGGGAGAAATCGAGAACCGTTTACTCAACCACGGACGGATAAAAGACACGGTTGTCACCTGCCGAGTGGATAAGACCGGCGATAAATCTTTATGCGCCTATTGGGTTGGCGATGAGGATATTCCGTTTTCGGAATTGAAGGACTATTTATTGGGGTATTGTCCCGATTACATGATCCCTTCATCGTTTGTTAAAATCGATCGTATTCCGTTAACCCCCAGTGGGAAGGTAAACCGGCAAGCGCTACCGGAACCGGAGCTGAAAGCGGGGCAGGATTACATCGCCCCCCATGGTGCGATCGAGGAAAAATTGGCAGAGATATGGTCCGAAATTTTGGGGATTGAGAAGGGACTTATCGGGGTCCATACCAATTTCTTCAATTTGGGGGGGCATTCGTTAAAGGCGACATTTATGGTTTCCCGGATACACAAGGCATTGGAGGTTTGCATACCCCTGGCAGAGGTATTTAAACGTCCGACCATTCACGCGCTATCCACCTATATTCAAGGAATGGAAATAAAAAGGTACGAGTCTATTCAACCGGCAGAAGAGAAAGAATATTATCATTCATCATCGGCGCAGAAACGTTTATTTGTGCTGCAAGAAATGGAGCGGGAGAACACGGCGTACAACATACCGGCAATTATTCATTTGGGAGAAGAGGTCGATATCGACAGATTGCAGGATGCGTTTAAGAAATTGATCGCGCGCCACGAAAGTTTGCGAACCTCCTTTCATATGGTAAAGGGGGGATTAATCCAGAGGGTTCATGAGGATGTGGAATTTGAAATACGGGAATCTCTCACGGAGCTCACAGCGGACACGGAGGGGAAATTAAGGGGTTTGGAAGATTTTGTTACGTGTTTTGATTTGACCCGGGCTCCGCTCATGCGCGCCGAGTTATTTTCACTAGAAAGGCATCGGATGTTAGTGGTGGATTTGCATCACATTATCACCGATGGAACCTCGCAAGGGGTATTGACGCAGGATTTTATGAGGCTATATAAGGGAGAGACGCTTGAAGCTCTTCGGATTCAGTACAAGGATTTTGTCGAGTGGCAGAATAAAAATAAAGGAAACTTCGAGAAACAGGGAATCTATTGGCTTAATCGATTTTCGGACGACGTTCCTGTGTTAAACATTCCGATCGATTACTCCAGACCCGAAGTCCAACGTTTTGAAGGAAATAAAATCGGCTATGAGGTAAATCCTGAATTATTTGGATTCCTGACCACTTTTGCCCGTAGCGAAGCGGTTACGGTATACATGGTTCTTTTGGCAATCCTCAATGTCCTATTATCCAAACTCAGCGGTCAGGAAGACATCGTCATCGGAACGCCGGTGACCGGAAGAAGGCACGCGGATTTGGAAAAAGTTATCGGGATGTTTGTCAACACCCTGGCGCTTCGAAATGATCCGGTGGGAGAAAAAAGATTTTCTGAGTTTCTCGGTGAATTAAAAGAGAGAACATTGGACGCGTTTGAGAATCAGGAATACCCCTTTGAAGATCTTGTCGAAACCGTGGTGGTTAACCGAGACACCAGCCGTAATCCACTTTTTGATGTCATGTTTACTTTTCAAAATATGGATCTATTGGAGGGAGATCGGTTTCAAAAAGAATCGGCCGATCCATCCGGTGGGGCTTTCGCCGAATCTTCGATCAATATTCATCCCGTATCCAAATTTGATTTGGAAATCACGGCATGGGAAAAAGGGGAGGGGTTAAATATCACGTTTGGGTATTGCACGAAAATATTTAAAGAAGAGACGATCCGGCGGTTCATCCGATATTTTAATCACCTGATGGCAGAAACATTGAGCCATCCTCAACTCCGGATCGGTGAAATCGATATATTATTGGAAGACGAACGCAATCGGATACTGCATACGTTTAACGATTCCTCGGCCGAGTACCCGAAGGATAAAACCATTCATGAATTGTTTGAAGATCAGGCGATTAAGGTACCTGATTATATTGCTCTTATAGGTCCAACTTCTGTAGGGGCGTTTCGCGAAGCGCCCTTAAAAATAACTGGGGCGATTTTCGAATCCCCCTTACAATTGTCGTATCGACAGTTAAATGAAAAAGCCGATGCGTTGGCGTTTGAATTAATTCAAAAAGGTATTTCATCCGATAACATTGTCGGCCTGAAGATCGAGCGTTCCCTTGAGATGATCATCGGCATTTTGGGAATATTAAGAGCCGGTGGGGCGTATTTACCGATTGATCCGGATTACCCGCAGGAACGGATCGATTACATGGTAAAAGATAGTGAAGTTAAATTGGTATTAGCCACAGAGGTCACAGAGGACACAGAGAGGGGAGTTGTCGAAGTTGAGAAGTTAAGACGTTGGGAAGTTCAAAAAGCATTCTCTTTAGAGTATCTTACCCTCTTACCTTCCCAACCTCTGAACTTCTTAACCTCGCACCCTCTTAACTTCTCCTCCTCTTCCGTGTCCCCCGTGTCCTCCGTGAGAAACCCTTCCGGTCTTGCTTACGTGATTTACACATCCGGCACAACCGGGAAGCCCAAAGGAACGTTAATCGAGCATCGCCATGTGGTGCGCCTGATGGTCAATGATCAATTCCCGTTTGATTTTAACGAGCGGGACGTATGGACGATGTTTCACTCCTATTGTTTTGATTTTTCGGTATGGGAGATGTATGGGGCGCTGTTATACGGTGGAAAGTTGGCCATTATTCCTCTATTAATGGCAAAGGATCCGGATGAGTATTTGGGCTTATTGAAGCGTGAAAATGTGACGGTATTGAATCAGACGCCCGCTTATTTTTATAATTTAGCCGGTAAAGAGCTTGATAATTTTGGAAAAGAGTTGAATATTCGGTATGTTATATTTGGAGGCGAGGCTTTAAATCCGGTAAAATTGATCGGATGGAAAAAGAAATATCCGAAAACCCGATTAATCAATATGTTTGGGATTACGGAAACAACGGTTCATGTTACGTTTAAAGAATTGGGTGAAGAGGAATTAATTCGGGGGCTAAGTAATGTCGGAAAACCGATTCCCACACTATGCGTCTACATCATGGACCGATGGGGTAAACTGTTTCCCATTGGGGTTAGTGGCGAGTTGGTGGTCGGAGGTGAAGGGGTTGCCAGGGGATATTTAAACCGACCGGAATTAACATCGGAGAAGTTTAAAAGAAATGTCATGAGTCATTTGTCATTAGTCAATGACTATTTTTATAAATCCGGGGATTTGGGTAGGTATTTACCCGATGGGGATATCGAGTATTTGGGGCGTATCGATCAGCAGGTCAAGATCAGGGGATTTCGAATCGAATTGGGAGAGGTCATTACCCGGTTATTGGCCCATGAGAAAATAAAAGAAGCGGAAGTGATTGTTCGGGAGAATCCGCAGGGGGAAAAATACCTGTGTGCGTATGTGGTTTTCGCAGACAATGTGGAGGCGGGAGAATTAAACGAATATTTATCGCAGCGGTTACCCGGGTACATGGTTCCGGCCCATTTTATTCGATTGGAGCGGATGCCCCTTACTCCCAACGGTAAACTGGATCGACGGGCGCTTCCCGAACCGGGCATCGCGTTCGGAGATCATGTCATTGCCCCCCGAAATCAAACCGAAAAGAAATTGGTCGGCATATGGCAGGAAATTCTGGGAATCGAAAACATTGGCGTTTCCAACAGTTTTTTTGAGTTGGGTGGCAATTCCTTAAACGTGATTTCTCTGATCTCCTTTATTCACCGGGATTTTCAGATTAAGCCGACGGTGGCCGAAATCTTTCGAAATGAGACCGTGGAAAAACAGGCTCGATTGCTGAAGACCTTGCAGCCCAATCCGTTTGCTTCGATCGAGCCGGCGCTTGAGAAAGACGCGTACGCGGTCTCGTCGGTTCAGCGGCGATTGTATTTCTTGCAGGTGGTAGACCCCCGCAACCTCAGTTACAACATCCCCGTTGTATTGAGATTTGAAGGCGAATATGAACTGGAAAAAATGGAAACGATTTTCCGGGAATTAATTGCTCGGCATGAAAGTTTACGCACGTCCTTTCGTTTGAACGGCGACGAATTGACCCAGAAGATTCATCCTCCGAGTGACGTTGAGTTTCGTATCGAATATTCGGATTTAACCGCTGAAAGCGATGTGGAGCGTTCCCGGTTGCCGGAGAGGATTCAAGCATTTATTCGTCCCTTTGCACTCTCGCATCCGCCCCTGTTTCGGGTGGGGATCCTTCGTCTCGATTCACTCCAATCGATTGTCATGATCGACACGCACCATATCATCTCGGACGGTATATCGCATGCCATTTTCAGTCGGGAATTTATGACCCTTTATAACAATGAGCCGCTGATGCCGCTACGCCTCCAGTACAAGGATTTTGCCGAATGGCTAAATACCCCGGAGCAGGTCGCTCGAATTGAAAAACAGGAAGCGTATTGGGTAAACCGATTCCAAGGCGAGCTCCCGTTGCTTCAACTTCCCCTTGATTTTAATCGGCCCAATACGCAGTTTTTTGCCGGGGATGATTTTGGGTTCCAACTGAGCCCGGCATTGACCTCCTCTTTAAATGAATATGCCCGAAAAGAGGGGGTTACCCTGTTTATGGTACTATTAGCTCTTTTTAACTTAACCCTGTCTCGGCTCTCCGGACAGGAGGATATAATCATTGGGACGTCGCTGGCCGGGCGGAGACACAGCGATTTGGAAAACATCATCGGCATGTTTATCAATGCTCTGGCGCTTCGCAATTACCCCTCGGCCCATAAAACATTTCGGGAATTTTTGCAGGAGGTCAGGGAAAATACCCTGGAAGACTTTGAAAATCAGGATTACCCGTTCGAGAGCCTGGTGGATCACGTATTGGTGGAACGGGTTCCCGGTCGTAGTCCGCTCTTTGATGTCATGATGGTTCTCAACAATGAAGAATACCCGACATTTGAGATCGCGGGCTTAAAATTGAGCCCTTATCCGTTTCAGCGCAAAGCCGCCCAGATGGATTTGAAATTACGCATGGTAGAAGTGGGTGAACAACTTCATTGTGGTCTGGAGTATAGCACCAGTTTATTTAAGGAAGAAAGCATGCGGCGATTGGCGGGTTATTTTCGAACAGCCGCCGAAGCAATTCTGGAAAATCCCAATCAAACGTTATCGCAAATCGACCTATTACCGGAAGATGAAAAACAACGCCTGCTGATCGATTTCAATAAAACAGAACAAGACTATATCCTGGATATTCCCATTCATCGTTTATTCGAGCAACAAGTAGAAAAAAATTCCGATGGAATCGCTGCAGTGGCTTTGCCGTTTTCGATCAGCTATAAGGAATTGAATCAACGATCCAATCGCCTGGCGCGGTTGCTGATTCGAAAAGGCGTTGGCCGAGAAAGCGTCGTGGGAATCATGATGGAGCCGGGCCTGGATATGATTGTGGGGTTGCTGGCCATCTTAAAAGCAGGTGCGGCGTATTTACCCATCGATGTCGATCTTCCCTCCTCCCGTGCCCTGTTTATTCTGCAGGATGCCGGTTCCAACCTCCTGCTCAGTACGGGCAAAGCCCTGGAGCGTGCCTCGGTTTCCTTTACCCGGTTGCAAAACACGGAGTCCAACGATCGGGTGTCAATCGTCAAAACCCCCACTCGGTCCCCGATTCGCGAATTCGACGCGCTGCCCATGCCGGATCGACGTCTGATCGATCTGTCGCGCTATAAAGATAAAATCGGTATGGCCAGTGTCACCCGCTGCATGTCGCTTCAGGCCACGCGCGGGTGCCCGTATGAGTGTCTGTTCTGCCACAAGGTCTGGTCCAAAAAACATGCGTTTCGCAGTGCCGAAACTATTTTTAATGAAGTGCAATTCTATTACAAGCAGGGCGTTCGAAACTTTGCCATCATCGATGACTGTTTTAACCTCAACCGTGACAACAGTTCCCGGTTCTTTCGATTGGTGATTCGGAACCGGCTCCATATTCAATTATTCTTTCCCAATGGTTTGAGGGGCGATCTGCTCACCCCCGATTACATCGATTTAATGGTTGAAGCCGGCACCCGCGGGATTAACTTATCGTTGGAGACCGCCTCACCCCGACTTCAAAAGCTCATCAAGAAAAACCTGGATATTGAAAAGTTCAAAGAGGTGATGGATTACATCGCCCGAAAATACCCTCAGGTCATTTTAGAAATTGCCACCATGCACGGCTTTCCCACCGAAACCGAGGACGAAGCCATGATGACCCTGGATTTTATCAAAAGCATTCATTGGCTGCATTTTCCCTATATCCATATTTTAAAAATCTATCCCAATACCGAAATGGAAGCGCTCGCCCTGGAACACAAAATCTCCAAGGAGGACATCCTGGCCTCCAAAGACCTGGCCTTCCATGAACTCCCCGAAACGCTTCCCTTTCCCAAACGCTTTACCCGGGAATACCAGTCGGATTTTATGAATAACTATTTCCTATCCCCCGAGCGACTCCAACAGGTGCTTCCGGTTCAACTCCGGGTCATGGGAGAGCGGGCCACCGTGGCAAAATACGACACGTATTTACCGGCCAGTATCAAGAGCGTTCGGGATATCCTCGACGTTGCTAAATTGGAGGGTTTTACTCCAGAGAAAGAACTCACTGTTCCCGAGTCACAACGGATCGATATCTTTGACCGTTTTGACCGACAGTCACCGAGTTTGAAAACGGAACCTGTTTCGGCCAAAAAGATATTACTCCTGGATCTCTCTCAGCATTTTAGCAGTCGCAACATGCTCTACAATGTGGTCGAACAACCCCTGGGCCTAATTTCTCTGTTAACGTATCTCAAACAGGAGTTTGGGGATAAAATCAGTGGAAAGATTGCCAAATCCGGGATCGATTTTGATTCTTACGCCCAACTGCAAAGCCTGGTTGAGGCTTATCAACCCGACCTGGTGGGGATTCGAACCCTCACCTTCTACAAGGAATTTTTTCATGAAACCGTATCACTGCTCCGTCAATGGGGCGTTACGGCCCCGATTCTTGCCGGCGGGCCTTATGCCACCAGCGACTACGAGACCATCTTAAACGATGGGAATGTCGATCTGGTGGTATTTGGAGAGGGCGAATATACCCTCAACGAGTTAATCGGGGTCATGCTGACCAATGGTTTTCAACTTCCTTGTATCGACGCTTTAGAAAAAATCGAAGGGATTGCCTTTGTCAAACCCGAGGTTTCGCTTAATTCTCCTTCTCCTATCTCGTCTCGCCTCATCTTACCCGTGGATGCGCTGTCAAGCGTTCTGGAGCAGGAAGAGAGCGGGAATCCGGAAACCGATGTCGCCGGTTCCAACCTGGCCTATGTGATGTATACCTCCGGCTCTACGGGAACGCCCAAAGGCGTCATGGTGGAGCACCGTCAGGCCAACAACTGTATCGCGTGGATGCAGGAAACCTTCGGTTTTCATGGTGCCGATGCCATCATCCAGCGGACCAACCTGAGTTTTGACCCCTCGGTTTGGGAAATCTTCTGGCCACTTTCCCAGGGAGGAAAAGTCAAACTCCTGGATGCCGTCCAGCGTAAAGACGCCCAGTACCTGATCGACCTCATGACCCATCCGGGAGATGCGGTCATGATGTATTGCCCGGCAACCCTGGTCAGTGCACTCACCTACCTGTTAAACAGTAAAACCGAAAAACCGGTGCTTACCCTTCCCTGGTTAATCATCGGGGCCGAGCCCATCAGCGTGGAAACGGTCAAGATGTTTTATTCCTACTATCAGGGAAAAATTGTCAATACCTATGGCCCCACCGAGTGTGCCATCAACAATACCTATTATTTCCTGGAGCGGGACGATTCGCGTCCCATTGTTCCCATTGGAAAACCGGTGGCCAATAACCAAATCTATATCCTGTCCCCGCATCGTCACCCCATGCCCCTCAACGCTGCCGGCGAGATCTGGATTGCAGGCGCCGGAGTTGCCCGGGGTTACATCCGCAACGAGGAAAAAACGCGCGAATGCTTCATCGATAATCCGTTTGGAACCGGGAAATTGTACAAGACCGGAGATATCGGACGATGGCTGGCGGATGGGGTGATTGAGATCATGGGCCGGGCCGATGACCAGGTGAAGATTCGGGGGCACCGAATCGAACCGGGAGAAATCGAAGCCGCGCTGGCGTCTCACCCCTCCATTGCCAAATGCATGGTCATTGCCCGGGATCATCAAAACGCCCGGCAAGACATTCGGTACTGCAAACGGTGCGGCATTGGCTCCAATTACCCGACGGTTCGGATCAACGAGGACCAAAACTGTGAGATTTGCGAAAACATCAACCGGTATCACCGGTTCTTCGACCTGTATTTCAAGAGCCTCGACGATTTGGATCAAACCATTCACGCGTTAAATACCCATGCTCAGGGAGAAGAACATTCCTCTTATGAAAAATCCGCTTACGATTGTCTCCTGTTATACAGCGGGGGTAGGGGATCGGCTTATGCGTTATACCAGTTGGTGGATAGGGGATTTAAGGTCCTGGCGGCCACTTACGATAACGGTTACTTGAGTAAAAAAGACCTGGAAAATATCCAGTGCGTCACCGCCTCCTTGGGGGTAGACCATGTGACGCTGACTCACCCCCGTTCCGATCTCATTCTTAAAGAGAGTATGGAGAGTGCCCATACGGTGTGTCGGGGCTGCTACCATACCTCCTCATCACTGGGGGTTGAGTATGCGTCTCGCCATCATATTCCGGTGGTAATCGGTGCCACGCTGTCTCGCGGCCAGATCATCGAAAATAAACTGTTTATGTTTGCCGATCAGGGGATCACCGATGGGAGCCAATTGGAAGCGGACGTGCGCCAGGTTCAACGCAGCGCGCCGGATATCGACCGAAAGATATTCGACCTCATCGGCATCGATATCGTGAGCGACCGCTCGGTTTATGAGCGAGTGACCACCCTGGATTTTTACCGTTACTGCGATATATCCAATGAGGCGATGATCCGCTATTTAAACAACCGGGATTCGTATTGGAAAAGTCGAAAAGAGTATGCGATTTATTCGACCAATTGCCCGATCAAACAGATCGGTGATTTTGGTCACCTAAAGGGAACCGGCTTTCATTATTACGGGAGTGCCACCAGTTGGGAGAAACGGTTGGGGCATATCACGATGGAAAACCTGCGGGAGGATTTGCAGTGCCACGTGACTGCCAAAGGGTATGAGACTTTTCTGGAACGAATCGGCGCCGAGCCCCAAGAACTGGCGCGTCGGGATGAGAAGCATCTGGTTGCCTACTATGTTTCGGAAAAAGAGGTGGAAGCCTCCGACATTCGAACCTATTTATCGGGTAAAGTTCCCCCTTACATGATTCCGTC
>JBLMYT010000094.1:0-23285 GCA_050258455.1 Candidatus Omnitrophota bacterium
TGGATTATTTTGAAGCTGACGAGCGACTAAGGAAAGAAGATCCATCATTCTTCGGTGAAAGCAAGGCACTCGAAATAGTAAAGGATGCTTATGATCAAATCAATTCATTGGTTCGAATTGATTTTAAATCAGGAGGTCGATTAGGCGACCGGTGACCGAAAGCCGGCAACTGGCAACTTCTTGCATTCCACTAGGGTACAATATAAAACGAACAATATCATATAAATCCAAACAAAGTAAAGTCAAGCACCACCCCTCTCTCTCTCCTACCGAATACGCCCAAACACTTGAAATCGAGCGATAGACATGATACTCTATAACATAACAACACAATAACACAATAACAATAAACATAAATCCGCTTCCTTCAAGCGGTTAGAAATGACGAAAGGAGGAAATTAACGTGAAGGAAAAGGTGTTTTTTATTAAAATGCAGGATAATGAAGAGGACGCACTTCTGTGCTCAAAACTGGAAAAAGCCATTCGTGAAAATGATCTGTTTTCGTTCATTAAACCCCGAGATATGGTGGCAGTGAAAACCCATTTTGGCGAAGTGAACACCAAAGGGTATGTGCGACCCCTCTATTTCAAAATGATCGGCGATATCGCGAAACAGAAAGAAGCCCTTCCCTTTTTAACCGAAACCAGCACCCTGTACCGGGGAAGACGGACCAATGCCGTCGACCATATCGCGTTCGCGTACGAACAAGGATTTACGCATGACAATACAGGCCTTCCAATTATCATGGCGGACGGGCTATTCGGAGACAACGAACTTGAAGTTCCAATCCCCGGTCAACTGTATCCGTCGGTAAAAATCGCGTCCCTGATTGTTCAAGCCCAGGCGCTGATTCTGGTCTCTCACTTTACCGGACATATGCTCTCGGGCTTTGGGGCCGCGCTCAAAAACATGGGCATGGGATGCTCCAGCCGCAAGGGAAAATTGATCCAACATTCCACGGCCAAACCGTCGATCGTTCGAAAAAAATGCGTCGGATGCGGAGAATGCACCAAATGGTGCCCGGTAAACGCGATCTCCCTGATCGAAAACACCGCACAAATCGATCCCAAAACCTGCATCGGCTGCGGGGAATGCCTGGCAATTTGCCGGTTTGATGCGGTCAATTACAATTGGGGCCAGACCCATATCAATGTCCAACGAAAAGTCGTGGAACATGCCATCGGGGTCGCAGAAACCAAGAAAGACAAAGCCATTTACATCAACTTTTTAAACCGAATCACCCGCGACTGCGATTGCATGGGAAAATACGACAAGATTACCCCCGATATCGGCATCCTGATTTCGTTTGACCCGGTGGCGGTCGATGCGGCCTCCCTCGACCTGGTCGAACAATCATCCGGCCAAATGTTATCCAAAATTGCCTACGACATCCCCTACAGGGAGCAGATCGAGTACGCGCGACAACTGGGGTTTGGGAACCCGGATTACGAACTGGTCGAACTGAAATAACCGAGAATATTTCTTTATCGTGAACTTTTATTGAAATCCAACGTTATTTATATATTGAAATTGAAAGTAAAATTCATTAAAAAGGAGAACAAAGATGAGTGGATTTAGGAAGGTCATTGCGGTATTGCTTATCATGTTTATCGGTATACCGGTTTTGATTGGGATCGTTTGGGCCGTTGGCGTGACACGAGCCATTGTGGCACCCGGGTTTTTAAGCGAGTTCCCCCGAGAACTCGCCGAAAAAATCCCTACAGCCATGGACGAGACGATCGTCGAAATCAACCGGGGCGAAATCAGCGCGGATGAACACACGCGCATCTGGGCCAAAGCCATCTCCGAGGTTAAACCCACTCCCGGGGAAATATTTAAACAAATCGGGATCTCATCCTGGATGAAAAACGATTTGGCACAATCGCTCGATCAGGTCGGCGCCATTCTGCGCGGCGAAAGCAAACCCCGGGTGGTGAATTTGAACCTGATTCCGTTAAAAACAGCCATCCGAAGCGAAGCGCTAACCAATTACTTTAAAGAGGTGCTCAAAAAACTTCCCCCATGTACCCCGGAACAGGCCAACGAATGGGCCAAGGTGTTGGAGACCGGCACGTCTCACCGCGAATTGCCGCCCTGTCAGCCGCCGGACATTGACCAGGCGGTTAATGTCATGCGCAATGAAATATTTCATGAACAAGCCGATATGAACGATCAGGTCGATCTGTTGAAAATCGACAACCCTAACTTCTCCAGACGCAAAGCCGTTGACATTGCGGCTTTTCTCAAATCCTTAACCTTTTTCCTCTTCTTAATCCCGGCAGTGATGTTGTTCCTGTTTGCCCTGATTGCCACGACAAAAGGTACGGGGATTCTTCGGTGGATGGGCGTATCCTCTCTAATCGGCGGCGCTCTGGCATTTGCAACGGCGCGACTCTCCCTTCAGGCAATCGAAGCCGGAACCTGCGGCGGCGTTCATTTTTCCAGCCATCACCACATGAACTATTTGGAGCGCATCTTTACCCATAAATCCGGGGATATTATTTATTCGTTCCTCAGCCGTCTGTTTTCTTCGGTCGATAAGGTATCCGGTGCGGTCTGCATCGTGGGGATTATTTTGATTGCGATTTCATACACCCTTTATAGCGAGCGTGAAACCCATTCCCGTCCCGCCTCCCCTGAACCGCCGATCGCCCCTCAGCCGCCTCAGGTTGAAGGTTAAATCAACAGGTAAGTAATATCGTATCCATAGAATATAGATAAGATTTCATTTGTAGGGGCGATTCACCAATCGCCCCCATCATTTGATTTAATTTTGACCCAATCGATCAGGGGCGACTCGCGCGAGTCGCCCCGATTCCGTCAGACAGTCTCTCGTTATTCGTTAAAAAAATTTAAAAAAAGTCTAATTCAAGGGGTTCACTCTTCCGGGGGCGCGTCATCGGGCGCCGGCTCCGCCTCAAGGGGATCTTGATCCGTGTGCTCGGCCAACAGGCCTCTGGCAAAGGCTAAGCCCTGTTCGGTGACCATGAATTTTTTCCGGGCCCGAGTTCCGGGTTTACTGCCGTCATCTTTAATCTCCATGAGGAATCCGTTCTTACTTTTTAAAATATTGGAAAGGGTAACCGTTAGGTTTTTGACTTCCTGACCCATCCGCTGCAAACGGAAGGTAATGTCATGCGTCGTAATTTCCTTGAATTTAAATCGTTCCTGAAGAAAGGCTGCAATCAGGATTACTTTGTTGTTTAGCGTATCAGCCTTAGACTCAGCCAACACATCCAATACGGTATTGTAATCGGCCAGATCCTTTTTTTTCGGCTCCATCACCGATTCGCCCGCACCTTCAACCGCAGGCGTTGTTTCGGTTTCACTTTCTTCAGTATCTAAATACGCAGTTCTTTCTGCCAATTCGAATTTATCTTTTACCCAATCCATGACACGCTTGACTTGGAATTTATCTGAATCTTTAAGAATATCCAATACCGTTCGCAATGTTAAAATTTCAGGATCCATAGTGGTATTACCTCCGTACATCACTAAAATTAACATAAATCAATAAAAAAATCAATAAAAGAAATTTACCTTTCAAAAAAATATCACGTGTTAAAGAGAAACGAGTAGGGGGTTTTTTTTTGATAATCGTATTTTTTTATTTAAAAAAAAATATCTTTCTAGTATAATTTAGTACTAAATATATATGAAAGGGATGCCAGAATGATCCATGATTGTGACAAAAACAAGACCAGCGAAGAATTAATGGCCGAATTGGCCGAACTAAGGGACCGTCTTCAGTACATTGAGAATTTTAACGAATACAAGAAAGGCGCGATCGAATACATCAACCGTCAGATGAGGGTCAATGAAGCTCTGGCAATCTTATATAAACGGCTGGTATCTCCCCATTCGACGATCGAAGAGATTTCCAACGTCATTCTCGAACACGTGAAGCGGTTGACGGGAAGCCAACATGGGTTTGTGGCCTACATCGAAGAAACCACCCGAGATATGATTGCCTGTACCATGACGGAAATGATGGAGGATCAATGCCGAATCACGGGGGAAGGACGACGTATTGTATTTCCGATCGATAGTGACGGGCATTATCCTTCCCTGTGGGGGCATCCGCTCAACATCGGTCAGCCCATTTTTACCAATTCTCCGAGTGAGCACCCGGCCTCTACCGGCGTCCCGGCGGACCATATCCCCATCGAACGCTTCCTGGGCGTCCCGGCCATGCTGGGCGACGAAATGGTCGGCGAAATCGCCCTGGCCAACCCGCTGCGCGATTACACCGACCAGGACCTGGATGCCGTCTGTCGCCTCGCCGAATTTTTCTCGGTTGCCGTCCAACATATCCGCTCTAAAAAAATTCTTCTCATTTCGGAAGAAAAATACCGGAAACTGTTCGAAGAAGCCATCGATGGCATTGGGTTGGCCGATGCTGAAACCGGTATCATGATCGACTGCAATCAGTCGCTCTGCAACATGGTCGGGAGAGACAAATCCGAGATAATCGGACAACCGCAGATCATTCTTCATCCCCAGGACTCGCCCGAGGATCATGCGCTAAGTTTTAAACGACACATAGAAATGGATGGCGGCGTCATCGAAACCCAACTGATGACCAAAACCGGCGAAATCAAAATGGTCTCCATTAAAGCCAATATCGTGGAAATGGGGGAGAAAAAATTTTTTCAGGGTATGTTTCGCGATATCACCGAGAAAAAACGGTGGGAAGAAGAGGTGGATAAATACCGGGAACACCTCGAAGAACTGGTCCGCGAACGCACCCAACAACTGTCCGAAGCCAACGAGAACCTGCGCCAGGCCCAGAAAATGGAAGCCATCGGCACCCTGGCCGGCGGTATCGCCCATGACTTCAACAACATCCTGGGAATTATCTTCGGTTATACCGAAATGGCATTGTTAAAGGTAAAAGATGAAAGCACTCAAAATGACATGAACCGGGTGCTCATGGCTGCCGACCGCGCCAAAGCCCTGGTCAAACAAATTCTCACCTTCAGCCGCAAATCCAAAGACGAACGCAAAGCCATCTTTTTAAACGAGATGATTGAAGAAACCGCTAATTTTCTCAAATCCACGATCCCCTCCACGATTGAGATTCATGTGGGCATGAATGATCTGTTCGACGCCCTCCAGGCAGACCCCAATCAACTCCATCAGGTCATCATGAACATCTGCACCAACGGGGTTTATGCGATGAGAGAAAAAGGGGGAATCCTGAGGATCGAATTAAAAAATATTGAACTCAGAAGCGATTCGAACATCAAAGCCAATGGTATTTCCCTAAATCCCGGACGATATCAGCGGTTATCGATCAGTGACTCGGGACACGGCATGCCTCCTGAAATTATGGAACGCATTTTTGAACCGTATTTTACCACCAAGCAGCACGGCGAAGGAACGGGGCTCGGTCTGGCCGTAGTCCATGGAATCGTCAAGAGCCACGGGGCTGAAATTACGGTGGAATCCATCCCGAATAAAGGAACAACGTTTCATATCTTCTTCCCGATCCCCGCTCAAGTGCTTAAAGACAAGGACGATGAATCGGCTGCTTCCAAAGAATCGCTGCATGGCAAAGGGGAACGGATCCTATTTATCGATGATGAAGAAATGCTGTCCGAACTGGGAAAACAAACCCTGGAACGCATGGGATACAAAGTCACGGCCAATACGTGCAGTTTGAAGGCATTGGAGCTCTTTCGAAAAAACCCCCAGCAATTCGATCTGGTGGTTACGGATATGTCCATGCCCAAAATGACGGGCCTTCAACTGGCTTCCGAATTAAAACGCATACGCCCCGATATGCCGGTGATTCTGTGCACCGGACACAATGAATTCATGGATGAAGCGCGATTGAAATCCACAGGGATCGATGCGTTTGTCACCAAACCGATTAAGATGGAAGAAATGGCGGGAATTACCCGGAAAGTGTTTCATTTTTACAATTAATGAATTGTAGAGACGTTGCATGCACTCGCGATGGTTTGGGACGCTATGAATTTTGGATGATTTTTTGATAATTCAACGGATCGGTATCGCCTTCCGTGTTGATGAGCAAGATCCGAGAGTGGGGACCGATCCCCATTTTCTCCCTGGCCTCGGGAAGAAGCGGGTCCCGCATTAACGCGATTAATCCGGCCAGACCTGCCGATCCGGATTCCCCGGACACGATGTGTTCCCCATGATAGGCTCGCATGGCATCCATCGCATAATGATCGGTTACGGCCAGAAACCCATGCATGCCGTCGCGTACAATCGGCCAGGCAATGGGCGAAGGAATGCCGCAATTTAACCCCACCATGATCGAACCCTGCTTGCCCCGAGCCGGCAAGGCCTCCCCGTTTCCATACTTGACCGATTCCAAAAAACAATCGCAATCCGAAGGCTCCACACACACCAGAAACGGCCTTTTGGCTCCATAACGGCGGACATAATAACTCGTACCTGCGGCAGCAATGCCCCCGACACCGGCAGGTAAACACACGATGTCGAGCAACGGCGCTTCCCCCGGTCCGGGGCGATGAAGCGTGTCTTCCATCTCCCGGAATAAACTCGTATACCCCAGCATAATATATTTGGGTATTTCCGTATAACCGGGATAAGCGGTATCGGAAATGGCATACCAGCCGTTCCTGGCCGCATCTGCGGCACACCGATCGACACAATCGTCAAAAGTGCCGGAGACCAGGATGACGTCCGCGCCTTCGCCTTCGATGGCCGCGATTCGAGCTTGGGTCGTATCGGCGGGCATGTAGATCACTGCGCGCTGGTTTAATTTTTTGGCGGTCCAGGCCACGGCTCGTCCATGATTGCCATCCGTGGCCGCACAAAAGGTAAACGATCCCAACGCGCTTAATACCGCCGGGTCCTGGAAACTTCCCGGCGTAAACGCCGTTGAATGGCCAACGCGCGTTTCCCACTGCGATTTTAAAAACCGATAAATCGCGTAACTGGCACCCAATGCTTTAAAGGCCTTGATCCCAAACCGGTGGGATTCATCTTTGACGACGAGTTCTCCCACGCCGAGCTGAGCAGCCAGTCGCGGAACCGAGACCAATGGGGTTGGCGCATACCCGTCGAGCGATCGATGGAAATCCAGCATGTCGCTGTCTTCCAGGAAGGCATATTGGGGGCCGACCCATTGCGGGTCGGATTGGACCCGGGAATTAAACGCAAATTTACACCGATCGAAATCGTTTTCTCGTTCGTTCATGGTCACTCGGGAGACATCTTGTTTCTTCTTATTTCTTCTTTTTACCGAAGAACGTGGGCAGGTATTTGCCGAGTTGATCCTGGATTTTATCCATCGCGCCCTTTTCGGGACCGGCTATTTCCAATAGTTTTTTACCTGCCAGCGTATGATTGGGTTCGATTTCCAATGCTTTCCGAAAATAGCTTTCGGCTCGTTTGTAAAGTTTTTCGCTGTAGAAAAGCATACCCAGAGCGACCTGATGTTCCGCGTTCCAGGTCTCCATCTCCGCGGCTTTCTTGAGGTTGACTTCGGCTTTTCGTCTCCATTCGGGAATTTGGGTTTGACAAAGCCCCAGGAGATGATAATAATCCGGCTTATGAGGATCAAAAGCAATCGCTTCTTCCATGGCTTTGACGGCCAATGAAAAATTTTTTTGATTGTAAAGGGCTTTTGCTTTTTTATATATTTCACGGGCCTTTTCCCCGGGTTCGAGTTCCTTGAGCGATTCGGGCGCCACATCCCGAAACTCCAGCTTTTCGTATTGCGCCCGTTTATCGAAATCGGTCAATACGTCATGAGCGCGCTTCCCCAGATCGATGAGAAATTGGGCTTTTTTCTGCAATTCGGGATCCGCAATCAACGCCACGGAAGCCGGTGAGAATTCCTGCGAATATTCCTTATACGCCGCCTCGATTTCCCGCTGGGTCGCTGTGGTAGAAATCCCCAACAATTCGTAGTAATTGGGATTCGTCTTTTTAATCTGGGTAAAGAAAGCGTTAACGGCGGATTCAAACTCCAACAAAGCGGCTGTTTTTTGATGATCCGTCATGGGTCTTCTCCTTATCGTTGATCTGTGTTATTCATATGTTTCATTCTATACTATTTTCCATCCAAAAACAATAGAAATATGCCTCCGGCGGCCGGAAACCTTTTTGAAAAATGGTTTCCGGACTTCCCAAAATGTTTGATTTAATTGGTTTTGGGGCGGATGATTATTTTTATTTCCCGTTTTATTTCCTTTTTGTTGGATTCGTCCATGAAAAACACGAACCGATACTCGCCGATAAATCCAACCCCGGGCTGCCAATAAAAAATACCCTGCTCCTCATCCAGCGTCGATCCGACCGGTAAGGGGTTCAACTGATCCCCGACCCGCGCATAACCCTTCACAGGAGAAGAAGCGCCTGGACTTGACAGATCGATGACCACCCGCTCCAATTCGCTGAGCGCGATGGTCAGGATCCCGTTTTCATCGGGATACACCGCTTCGGGTTCGTTTTGATCGTTGAAATGTTCCGGTTCCGGTATTTCGAATGAGCAGGGTCTGAGCGTCGGAAACCCGGCTCGAGGCGTCGGCCCCAAAGTTGAACCGAGTGTGGTTTAAGCCGATACTCGGTAACTCCTGATAAACCGCCGTTACCTCCTGATCCCCATCCAGGGTCAAGGACAGCGTGGATTCCGCATGCGCCGTGCCATTGACGCGCCAGTGAATCAAACTCTTACGGTTAAAGACCGGCGGCGCCGATAACGTGACGGTCGTGCCTTTTTGATATAACCGATTAAAATAGATCTTTCCA
Source organism: Candidatus Omnitrophota bacterium (assembly GCA_050258455.1). Classification (GTDB taxonomy): domain Bacteria; phylum Acidobacteriota; class Aminicenantia; order UBA2199; family UBA2199; genus JAKAGC01. The sequence goes on from JBLMYT010000094.1 coordinate 8,753, forward strand.
TCGGTCAGGCCATGTTGATCCGCAGGGGTAACCGACACCGGAACGCCGATATCGGGGGAAAGACGTTACCGATAAACGCGCATTGGGGGAAGGGGCATTGGAGGTTAAAATAAAAAAACCGTTAAAGTCTGCGATGTAAATATCATTATCTTTCATGACCATATCGTTGGCCCACATATGATCGTTGTACGGTGTGATCCGTTCCAGGGAAGGAGAAGCCGGATTGGATATGTTGATCAGATGTAAACCGAATTCGGTAGCGGCTAAATAAAGGTAATCGCCATCGATAACCATGGCGCCTTCATAAAAATATTGAATATTCAAACTTCCCACGGATACGGGCGACGACGGTGTTGAGATATCGAGGATCTTAAGGCCCTGTTCATAAACCGTTACATACGCATAGTTTCCTTCGACCACCACATTATCGACCCAGGCGGAAGAACCGCCATAAGTGGCGACGAGTCTGGGGTGCGCCGGATCGGAGACATCGAGAATGTGTAACCCGGCCCGCTCGTAGGCCAGATACGCGTATCCGTTTTTCACAACGGCATGTCGAGCCATCGGATAATTTGCCGCGACTTTTTTATAAGTTCCAACGACTTTCGGAGACGACGGTGTGGACATATCGATGATCGCCAGGCCATTGCCTTCGCCATCAGCCACATAAGCGTAATGACCCTCGATACATAACCCCAACGCCGAACCGGGCGTCACGCAGGATCCGACAGGCAATGGCGTCAATGGGTTCGAGATATCGAAAATCGAAAAAGAACCATACGGAGGGGCAAACTGGATAACAGATAAAGATAATTTCCCCTGACGCGAACTTTGCGCTCTTCCCGCGGGGTATCGTAAACAGAAACAGCGGTTGGATGAACCGGATCGGCAATATCGGCAATCCATAAACCGCCATGATAATCGGCCATATACGCATAATGACCGCTAACGTCAATCCCGCTCGGCTGGTCCGGGTTATCGAAGCCGCCGACAAAAGAAGGCGAGATCGGGTTGGAAACATCCAGGATCTAAAATTCTTTTTTATAATCGCTGGTTAAATAGGCATGATTTCCTTTTACCACGACGCTGGTAAAATTATCCTCGCCATGGTATTTTCCCAATAGGGTGGGAAGCTGAGGCGAGGAGGCATTGATCAAATAAAGACCGCCGAATTCGAACGTGGCGTAAACCAGATGATCGATGACACAAACGCCTTCGGCATCAACATCGGCATCCAGGGTGGGCCGGTAAGTCCCTGCCACATACGGGACATTTGACACATCGATGATCAGAAGGCCTCGCAATCCGGCCGCCACATACAGGTAATTTTCTTCAATCGCCAGGTCGAATAAATTGGCATTCAGGGTTAATCGCGCGGCCTGGAACGGATGCGCCGGGTCGGCGATATTCACCAAATCTGGCTGACATGGGGATAATTGGCGACTTTAACCGGCGCTTCCGGATGCCGCGTATCCAAAATATCGGTGCCAAAATCATTCGTCGGACAAAAGGCATAATCCCCATACAGGGATATCCGATTGTAACGCGTTGCCGGCATTTGTCCGATTTTGGTAATCGTCAGGGCTGACCGGTCAGCCTTTTTTTTCTGAACGGTTGAATGATCGGACCGATCCTGAGCCATGAGGGAGAAGTTCAAAACCGCCCCCAAAAGAAAAATAATGATATATAAATTTAAAACGCTTAATGCTTTCGCTTTTGTCCTTATTGAGTTCATTCTGGTCCTCCTTACCCGAAAACCATTATAACATATAACCCATTGGAATGGTCCGGTCATGGGTTTGATTTTTCGGATTCCTCATTGGCTTTTCGAATGGCATTAAACCATTTGGCAGCCGCATAAAAACAGGGAAGTGCCGCTCGCGCATGAATCGTCAGGAACGGGAGTAAGGTCATAAAGGAAAATACCGGAATCAGGGGAATATCGCTCCCTTGTCTTTTAAATTCATCCCGGGCAATTCGGGAGTTTTCAAAAGGCACCACATCGTCGTCCGGACAATGGTACAAACGCATCGGCATCGCGGGTTTCCAGTTAAACTCGTCGCTTTCCCGAAGTGCCTTATAAACGGCGCTTTCTTCACCTTTGGCATTATGCGCCAGTTCATTCAGCATCTCGTCGGAAAAAATTTCCTGAGGAATTTTGGGCATGAACCGGTCGATCTCTTCGTCCGAATGATACCCGTCGAAGAGTTCCCACAAATGTTGATAAGCCGCTTTAAATACATTCTTCTTTTTAAAAACGCCGTTTCCATAGTTGTTGCCATACTTGAGGTTATATCCGCGAAGGATTTTGGGTATTAAATGGGGGGATTTGTAGGGTTTGAGCTCCAGCATGATCCGGCGGGCTCTTTCGGAAAACGAGAAGAAACCGGCCATTGGCGCGCATGCGGTCACCGTTAATTGATCCTCGTATCGCTCCTGAATGCGTCGGGAGGTCGCCATCGTGACATTGCCTCCTTCGGAGTATCCGATTAAGAATAATTCCCCATTCCAATTGAATAATTTTTCTTTTTCCACATACTCTTTTTTCACATGGAGCAGCAAATCGATGACCGCCTGGGAGATGGTATCGGGGTCCACGGTCGGTTGCGTGTGAAATTCATCCTCGCCCATGCCGTAATAGTCGGCCATGGCAATGGCGTACCCCCCAAACTGCGAAAACAGCATGCCGATCAGGATCTCAATAAAATTCGTGTTCCCAATGAGTCCGTCGTTGATAAACGAAGTGAATTGCGAAGGGGCATATTTTCTTAAAAATTGGCTCCAATGTTGAAAACTGAGAATCGGCATGGGCTTGTCCGGTCTCTTTTTGGGAATGATCAGCAGCCCTGTCAGACGTTCGGTTTTATCCGGACTGTTTGGCGCATCCGGAGACTCGGAGGGGTATTTGACCTTCAGGGTATCGAATCGATGCAGCAGCCATCGGAACATCCCGATCAGGGATAAATACAGGGTGAGAAATGAAACCACCAGAATGCCTGCCCAAATCAACGTAAACGGCCATACCTTCACTTCGCCTAAAAAAATGCAAAAACATAGATTCAACCCAACAGGCATTAAACCGAGAACGAAAAGGATCACCCCGCAAAATTTTCTCTCTTTGAAGCGGTGAAGCGGCAGGAACAAAATTCCCGAGAAGAACATGTTGAATACAAACACCCACCAGATTAAACCTTGACCCCATGGGTCGACTTTTTTTTCGAAAATCCAGTAGCCGATGGTAAGAAGAAGAGGGGTCAGTCCCAGAGCGCCTAAAATCGCTGCCTCCGATTTTTTAAAATGATCTTCCCTGAAAAGAAAGAAGAATTCGAATCCCATGACAAAGAGGAGCGCGCAGCCTCCCGAGGCGTAGTCCCACCATGTCCACTGTTTGAGTGCCGTTAAACCAAAGTAAACCAGGAAAGCGGCCGACAGGATGCAGTAGACAATTATACTCCCGTCCTTTTTTCCTTTGTCGGATAATGTTTTGATGCGGCGTCCGCCTGCGCATAATATCACAAAGCTTAGGATGGTTTCAAATGCATTCATCTTGCCCCCTTATAAAGTCAAAAATTAGATTCTTCCCATGCTGTCCCTTTGTTTATTGGAGACGCAAACTATTATAAATGAATGCCAAAAAAAAGTAAATTTATTTTCCAAAAAATTTTACGTATTCCGCTATCTTTTTTTCGAGAGTGTCAGCAATTATTCCCGATTATGGGCACTCAGATATTTTCAGGGGCGTACGCTCAAATATTGCAATCTTTTGTAAATTATATTATTATGAAATAGAAGGTAAAAAACTTCCCGGTTTACAATGAGGGAGATTAACATGTATCCTAAAATTAAAAATATAAAAATTGCCGACAATTATATCCTAATGGTGGAATTCGATAATGACATCCAAAAGAAATATGACTTTAAAACCAAATTCCAAGACGCCATATTCAAGGATTTAAGAAATCCAATACTTTTTAATCAAGCCAAAATAGATCCTGGCGGATATGGTATCAGTTGGAATGATGATATCGATATCAGTGAATACGAATTATGGAAAAATGGTGTCGCCATCTAAACCAAAAAAATAACATATCGAGCGGGGAAAAAGCGAGAGTGTCAGGAATTTTGTGTAGATCGTACAGACGTAGCGCGCTACGTCTCTTGCAGACCGTCAGAAGCCCCCAAAGCATAAAAGAATATTACACTCCCGCTTACAGAGGAATATGGTAGGACGGCATCCGGGTTAACAGCTCACGCCGGATTTCTTCCTCCGTATATTCCTTTTTACAAAAGTTATCAAACCCAATATAGGTCGACGCATATTCGTTGGCCGGGGACGTCTCGTCAACCATTAAAAACGTGGTGTTGATACATTCGCCATGCGCCGTCTGATGATACTGGCCGGTATAAGACGTGACACTCCGGTATCCGGGATTGGGATTCTTCTCATTAAACCAGGCAACCGAAAAAGACAAGGCCCGGTTGGCCAGGGTTGTATCCGGGTCGATACTCCCATTTACGGAATAATAACCACCATCGGGATTCTGCTTACTGCTGAATACACCGCCGATAGTTTTTCCGTTAATTTCTAACTTTAAAACCGATCCGACACTACTATACCATATTCCATCCAATGGATCACTCATCTTGCCCTCCTTTTATAAATAACGCTGTGATTATATCCAACCGAAAAACGAAAGTCAACGCCGCCTTCCGTAATTTTGAAAATAATCGGAAAATAATCGATGGCGTATTCGAAAAAAGCAAGTTGATAAAAAAGGCGTAATATGATAAAGTTATTTTTAAATAAATAAGGAGAAGCAGCATGAGTAAAAAGATCAATATAATCGGCGCAGGTATGACGGGATTATGCGTGGGCTCCTATCTTCAAATGAACGGATACGATACCGAGATTTTCGAGATGCATACCCTACCCGGGGGACTGTGCACCTCATGGGAACGCCACGGCTATACCTTCGAGGGATGCTTGCATTGGCTGGTGGGATCCAACCCGTCCGACAGTATGTACCGCCATTGGAACGAGTTAATCGACATGCGACAATTGACCTTTATCGATCATAACGAATACATGCGAATCGAAGGGGAAAACGGAGCCTTTATCAGCATCAAAACCGATATCGATGAACTCGAAAAAGAAATGCTCTCCAAATGCCCCGAAGACAAAGACATTATCCTAACCTTTGCTTCCGGGGTCCGCAAACTCATCAAAATGGAAATTCCCAATGAGAAAGCGCCGGATGTTTCCAATTGGTTTGATTTTTTTAAACTCATGGTTAAAATCTTACCGTATTGGGGAACCATCAACAAATGGATGAAGGAATCGGCCGGCGACCTTGCGGCCAAATGCAAAAATCCCCTGGCCAAAAGAACCTTCACCTACATGTTCGAACCCCACATGCCGGTCTTCTTCTTAATTATGGTCATGGTATTCATGAACAAGAAAAACGCCGGGTATCCCATCGGAGGATCACTGAAATTTTCCCGGCTGTTCGAGAAACGATACCTGGAATTGGGGGGAAAAATCCATTACCACTCCAAAGTTGAAAAGATTCTCACCCAAAACCATAGAGCCGTGGGCATTGTTCTCGAGAATGGCGAAACCCGGAATGCCGATATCACCATCTCGACCGCGGATGGCCACTTTACCCTATTCGACATGCTGGAAGGTAAATTCACCGATAATGTCACCCGCCACTATTACGATCATTACCAGACGTTTCCCTCGCTGTTATATGTATCCGCCGGAATCAAGCGTACTTTTCCCGGCATGCCGCATTCCCTGATCTTCCCCCTGGATACCCCTCTGACCATTGACCCGGAAACCACACTCAACGATATGTGGAGTCATATCTATAACTATGACCCGACCCTGGCTCCGGAAGGCAAAACCGTGATGATGTCATTAATACCGACTTATAATTATAAATACTGGGTGGACTTAAGACAGAACGACAAGGCCCGATATTCAGCCGAAAAGGAACGCATCGGCAATGCGGTCATGGACATTATGGAAGCCAAATACGGGAACATCCGATCCAACATCGAGGTATTGGATGTGGCCACTCCCGCCACCTTGATCCGTTACACCAACAACTGGAAAGGAAGTTTCGAAGGCTGGCTGTTAACCCCGGAGATCGGCTTAAAACAAATGAAAAAGACACTGCCCGGTTTAAAGAATTTTTACATGGCCGGACAATGGACATCGCCCGGCGGCGGTTTGCCGAGCTGCCTCCAGGCCAGCCGCGGTCTGGCACAGTTGATATGCAAGAGAGACAAACAGAAATTTGTCACCCTTTCCCATTAGCGGGTACGAGGATATGGCCTTAAGAGGAAACCTTAAATCATTTTTTTTGTCCAGTATATTGCAACTCCTGCATAACGATAAAAAAACCGGAGCGCTTCAACTCAAAAACGCCGAGGACGAGGTTCAAATTATTCTCCAGGATGGAAACATCATCTATGCGATGAGTTCCAACAAAGAATTTCGCATCGGCCGTCTATTGAGACGCAAAGAGATCATCACCTCCGAACAACTGCAAGAATGTCTGCTCGAAGGGAAAGAACGCAAACAAGCCCTGGGAAAGATCCTGGTCGAGAAGGGGTTTGTCACCCAGGAACAGTTAAGGCAATTCATTCAGCAACAGGTCGAAGAAATCGTGTATGGCGTTTTTCTCTGGGATTCGGGGCATTTCCTCTATAAAGATGCCAGACTGGATCTCTCCGGGATGATCGTGACCTTCCTGGATATGACGAAAATTATCCTTGAATCGTCGCGGCGCATCGATGAAATGTCGGTTTTGAAAAAACAGATAACCGATGATAATTTGATTTTTAAACCGACGTCAAGCGCCCAGCACCGTGTCCGGAACGCAGAAATCAAATTCGGCGGCAAGGAATCTGCCATCCTGACGCTGATCGATGGCAGCCGAACCGTGGCTCAACTCATTGAAAAAAGTGCACTCGGCAAATTCGACGTGTATAAAATTTTGTATTCCTTCATTTCGTCGGGTCTGATCGAAAAACAAGAAGTTTTACCGCCCCCGGCCGCTCCCCCTCATCCGGAAATCAATCGGGAAGAAGAGTATACCGCCATTATGACGGGTTACAACAATATTCTGCAAATCATCTGGCAAAATCTTGAACCGGAAATGGGAAAAGGAACCGCCACCTTATTTCATGAATGTAAACCCGAAGCCCTTCCCGGGCAATTCGACCTGTTCAAAAACTTTCATCCGGGAAATATTTCCTCGGTAAATATCTTAAACCTCGAAGAAAATCTCAAAACCATCAATAATATCAAGAATGAACGCCTTTTTATCAGCGAAAGCTTTAACCGCTTTATTCTGAACATCTTAAACCGGATTCCGGATATTCTGGGGATCAAATCCACCCAGAAGATGCTTCATGAAATCGAACACGCCCTTCCTTATCTGTCCACGCACCTGAAAAACTTAAACGTCAAAAGCCCCATAACGGAAGACATCCGCAAAATCATCGATACCACGGCCAGACAAATTCTGGATAAAGAAAACAAAAAAGCCCATTCCCCTCTCTTTTCAATGTTTAAGAAGACGTAGCCAAACTTAGGTTTTTGACCGATCAAATGGCAATCTTCGACCCACCGTAAGCCAGAAACGAGATCGCCAGAATTTTAAAAGACGTTTCCAGTATAAAAATAATATTTTCCGGGAGAAAACCGCCAAATGCCCGCGTGTAGTCCGAGGCAAAGAGCAGAACCGTGGTAATCAGGATAATCTTGATGACTTCACCGATTTTTCCACCCGAATATTTTTTCCGGGCCTTGTTAAATGAAAACAAGATGAGAACATAAATAAACAACGATAAGAAAAGGATCACATATTTGGCAGTAAACATCATCTACCCCCTTTATATTATTATATTATCGACAAAGTATCGACATCTTATCGACCTCTTTTTAAGGCGGCCTTAATAAAGTCAAAAATATCTCCGTCCAACACGCGCACCGTATTTCCCACTTCCAGATTGGTGCGGTGATCCTTGATACTCTGATACGGATGAAGCACATACGAGCGGATTTGATGTCCCCAGGCAATTTCCCCTTTTTCATTCTCCAGTCGGTCCCGTTCTTTTAATTTATTCCGCATTTCCATATCGTAGAGTTTGGCCCTCAACATGCGCATCGCCACTTCCTTGTTCTGATGTTGGGAGCGCTCATTCTGGCATTGGGCCACCAGGTTGGTGGGAATATGGGTGATGCGAACCGCAGAGTCTGTGGTATTGACATGTTGCCCGCCCTTACCCGACGCGCGGTAGGTGTCCACGCGCAGATCCGCGGGATTAATTTCGATATCGATCGAATCATCGACTTCCGGGTAAACAAAAACAGCGGCAAACGACGTGTGCCGGCGCTTATTGGCATCGAAGGGCGAAATCCGGACCAACCGGTGAACCCCGATCTCTTGCTTTAAATACCCGTATGCGTATTGCCCTTCGAACTTCACGGTCACACTTTTAATACCGGCTTCTTCCCCGGGTTGCAATTCGATGATTTCGACCTTAAAACCCTCGCGTTCCCCGAATCGCAGGTACATGCGCAGCAGCATTTCCGCCCAATCCTGGCTTTCGGTCCCTCCGGCACCCGGATGAATGCTTAAAAAAGCATTACTCGGGTCATTCTCTCCACTCAAATAATTGCGCGTTTCAGCTTCATCGACCAATTTTTCGAAACGACCGATTTCATTTTCCATCTCTTGAACCAGATCGGGGTCTTCATCAACCAGAGTAAAATACGTATCAATATCACCTGTCATGCGATCAAACTCAACCCCGATGTTCACATCCCCGACTAAGATCTTTTTTTCCTTTAATAATTCTGCGGATTTTTTGGGGTTGTTCCAGATCGCCGAATCCGCCAATAACGCCTCAATCTCTTGGATCCGGTCCTGCTTCCGGTTTAATTGCATAAATCGCTTGAGATCATTGGCCTTTTGGTTCAATTCATCAAATTTACTTTTCAATTCTATCAATTCCATACGCTAATTTTATATCGAATTGATTGAACAGTCAATATTTTTGTCGGAATAGATAGGCGGGAGTGTATTGGGATTCGTGTAAATGTTATGGCGGCGTATTGGTTGACATTACGGTGAAATTAAAATAAAATGAGGCGAGAAACTAATAATTAAAAAAAGGAGCTAAACCATGAAGAAGACCATCTTATTTTTAATCGTGAGCTGCCTGATCGCATCCTTTTCCTTTGCGGGCATCGAATGGACAGCAAAAATTTCCATGACAGGAAAAGCAAAGAACTTGAATAACGATATGATCTCCCATGTATACGCACAGGGCGGAAACCTGAAACAGGTGTTCGAAGGCGTTAAAAATGAAAGCGAATTTTTTATCGAGGGTGGATACTGGCTTTTTAAAGCCCAGGAGAATAATATCTACATCGTCAGCGACAAGAAAAAAAATTACATGGTCGTGCCCCTGGATTTACTCCTCCAGGCCACCGGCGCTATGGGGCAATTGGTTAAAATCGAGATTTCCGAACCCTCGGTCAAATCCGAAATTCTTCCCGGCGAAACCCTCCTCGGTCTACCCTGCAACCATATGAAGATTATCACCGATTATGGCATGAAAATGAAAATCCTCTTCATCAAACAATCTGCCACCATCCATGAAGAGCGGGAAATATGGTCGACAAGCCAATTGAAAGGGATGAAAGAACTCAATCAACTCTTTCTCAATAAAAACTGGAAGACCGGAATCGCCGACCTGGATGAACTCATTCAAAAAGAAATCAAGCAACAAAAAGAAATCGGATTTCCGGTGAAGATGATCAGCCGGTCGGTCAACACCGTGAAGAACAAAAGCCAGGAAAGTACAACATCCATGGAGATTACCAAAATCGAATACAAAAATTTCCCGGATTCGTTCTTTGAAATTCCGGCCAGTTACGCCAAACAAGAACTTTTGGGTGGTGAAAAAGAAAAGAAATTCGGTATTTTTTAATGAATAATGAAGAATAAACAAATAATAAATGAAAGGAGTAAGCGTATCAATGTCAGATAATAAAAACGTCAAACATATTTCGGATCAAGAATTTGATAGTGTAATCGGAACCGGGGTCAGTCTCGTGGATTTTTGGGCGCCCTGGTGTGGCCCTTGCCGTTCCCAGGGTCCGATCCTCGATCGTGTGGCGACTGCCATGGACGGCAGCGTCAAAATATGCAAAATCAATGTGGATGAAAACCAGGAAACCGCCCGAAGATTTAATATATCGGCAATTCCGTCAATCATGATCTTTAAAGACGGCAAAAAAGTCAAATCATTCGTTGGTCTGCAACAGGAAAGCGTTCTTGTTTCAGCCCTTCAATCTTATTTAGCCAATTAAGATTACGAAAAAAACGGGTGTCAAGTATTTGGGGTAAATTCAAAAAAGGTGTTCAAAAATTTTTGGGTTTTGAGTTTATATTGAATCGTAGAGACGTCGCACGCGACGTCTTTACGATTCAATAGAACACCTTATATATATATTTACACAAATATTATCCACCCCCTGTTTTTTTCGACAACCGGAAACCCTTTTATAAAAAGGTTTCCGGACCTTCCAAAAATTTTCTTAATTTCGAACCATTGCGCAAGTATAATAAGGTTGACATCCGTTCTCCTATTGAGTACTATATTCGTTAAGTGGAGGCGCATATGAATAAATTACAGCAAGAGCAATTGATAATGGAAGCGCGCCGCATCGGCGATAAATTGCTAAGCGATGCAAAAACCGACACCATGGGAATGTATTGGGAAACCCTTAACATGGATTTAAACCGGGTGACCTCTTTCCATGTGACCGAAAGTATTTATGGAGGCGTTAGCGGAATCGTCCTTTTCTTTCTCGAATTATTTAAGCAGAGTCAGGAGCAACGGTACCTGGACGCAGCCCGCGAAGGCACGCAATGGTTGGACCATTACTGCCAGAAGAACTCTCCCCAGTTTTGCTCGTTTATTACCGGACGGATGGGAGTCCCCTATGTCATGATTCGCATGCATGAAGCCCGAACCCTCACCGGCCAGGACCAGTGGCTGGCCAAAGCCCTTGACATCGCGCGTGCATGTCGCGATTTTTTAATCGCACCCGCCGGGGTGGACGATTTAATCGGCGGAACATCGGGGACATTGCTCAGCTTACTTCATTTGCATGCGGCTTCCGATGAGGCATGGCTCCTGGAAATCATCGATGGGCTGATCGGCCAGTTGGTAAGACGGGCCAATCATGGCCCCAAAGGCTTGTACTGGGATCGATCCGAAAATGCGATCAGCGGATTGTGCGGATTTTCTCACGGGGCATCCGGGCTTGGTTTCACGTTTCTCGAATTGGGGCATTATTTTCAAAATGAAGCCTTCTACCGCGTTGCCGAACAGGCATTTCTCTATGAGCGTGGTTACTATAGCGAGGAGATGAAGAATTGGCCCGATCTCCGAAAAGGAATGTTTACCGACGAAGATAAAAAGCGATTTGAGAAGGCGTACCATGAAGAGAATCGCGAGTTTTTTACATCGAAAGCTAATATGAATGCCTGGTGTCATGGGGCGGCCGGCATCGGCCTTTCCAGGCTACGCGCATTTCAATTACTAAACAAGGAGATCTATGAAAAAGAAGCACGAATGGCGGCCGAAACCACAATCGCCACCGATATAGATACGAACGCCTCTGCCCCCTCCTTTATTTTGTGTCACGGAGTCGGTGGAAATGCCGATACGTTTTTATATGCGTATCAACGCTTAAACGATCCCCGGTATCTTACCGCAGCGCGGACCGCGGCCCAAAAATCCATCGAGTGGTACCGGCAGAACCAGTTTTATTATTCGGGTTTTCGGATGGACAACTCTAAAATCGAAGACCGGAGCTTGTTTATGGGAAATGCCGGAATCGGGTATTTTTATTTGCGGGTCCTGGACCCTTTCCGGGTTCCCTCCGTGCTGGTGATGCCTGTGGATAAGACGATGGCCTCAGCCAGCGAATGCGCGAAATATCCGTTCATTAATAGTTGCATCGCCGAATTGCAAAAAGAACTGCTTCGAAACGACTTTGGACGGACGCTTGCCGTAGTTGAAGCATCCATGCCGGAGCAAACGCAGGCATTCTTTGACGGTCGGACGTACGATATGACGGATGCCCTGCCGCTGAGCGAAGCCTTTGTCGCGTTTGTCAATGACATTTTGCCCTCACCGGAAAATGAACCCAGGGAAGCGCTTTCCGAGATCTTTCGACTCGAATCGGAGAAACGCAGCATGGATCAATCGATGTTCAGTCATGTCTATGTCGGAGTTAAAGAGAAAGTACTCGCCCGGGAAGGCAGGGATATTTTGGAAAAAACAGGTGATTTGAGCGCGTTATTGCAATTGACGCTGCAATTGAATCCGGATACCCGGCTCGCGATGACCCGGTGGAACTGGAATCTATCGGATCCCTCAACATGGAAAGAAAATGTCCGAAAGAAATATGAGGAGAATCAGGATGAATGGCTCGCCTTATTGATTCCAACCCCCCTGGGAATCACGGAAATCGAGCTTTCCCCGTTTGCCTATACCATCCTGGTTGAATTTCAGGAACCCAACCAGGTAGATACCGTAACCCGTGCAGTAATTGCTGCGTTTGAGGAGCTCTCGCCCGATGAGGAAACGATGGTGAAGGAAAAAGCAAGCGAGCAGATTCGCCGGTTGGTGGAACGGGGGATCCTGATTCAACCCTGAAAAGGGGTAAAAATAAAAAACCCATCTCCCCGACGGGGAGATGGGTTGTAAGCGGGTAAACGTTTTATAAAATTTAAAATTACTTCCAGCAATAAGTCGCTTTGTATCCGACGCTTTGGGATCCGTAATTAATCCACATTACGCCGGCCTGACCCCAACCGGTACCCCAGGAATTTTTTAACTTCCAGGCTCCGGTGGCGCAGGGCGTGGCATCATTGTATCCGCAAAGAACCACCGCGTGGTTAACCGTGCCCGTAGCTTTTCCATTGAAACAACCGGAAGTATAGGCCTGGAAATTGCTGTTGGCATAAACCGCACAAGCAACGGCACCATAGGTTGTAATGGCGCTTTTGATCGTAGCGGGACTGCATACGGTATTCCCGCACAGTGCATTAAAACCCGAAATCGTATACTTGGTCGTACAATAATTTGATTCGCAACTGTATTTACGGCCATCATATCCATAATAGCAGCTTTCTCTGGGCACCCCGGCACCGAACGTATCAAAAGAGAACCAGCCGCCCGCGCAGCTATATCCCGAGGCATTGCAATCCAGTAAGTATTGTTCGGAGAAATCATACCAGGTGCCATATCGTTTATAATACGCCGCTTCCGCAGCACCGCAGGTGGCGAACGCCCAACAGCTTCCGCAGGAACCCTGATTCTTAATCGGAGAACAATAGCCATTGTAAGACGCAGCGAGAGGAGAGGGGTTGGACCTGAATCCCATGGCCATCGGTATTTCCTCTTCCTGAGAAAATTCGGTTTCGCCAGACAATTCGGGTTTTAATCCGCAAAGCTGCTCCAACGGATACTGCATCGAAGGGTTGATCCCCACATCATACGTTCCACCTTCCTGGCGGATCTGAGCTCTCATCCGTTGGATCTTTACTTGCAGATCTTTCATTGTATCATCGGGGGAGAACTGAATCGGGTCGGCAGTCAAATCCGCGTTCAGATCCTTTGAGAGTTTTTGGATGCCTTGCAGTGAAGGCATCACCATGAATGAAACCAAAATGGCTGCAAACAACAGCCCCAACAAAGTCTTTTTTACGGACATTATATTTTAACTCCTTTTATATTTTGATTTTTGAAATTCCATTATAATCCCTTCCCTCTTCCAGTCAATACAACTTTAGTTGTATTTTAAGTTGTATTTTGGATAAAAAAAAATGTACAACCAAAAAAAACAGGGCCCTTCGAAAAATGGCTAAAGATCTCCCATATGCGCTTTCAATGAATTGGGAGTTTTTTTATGCCTGCAAAAAAAGAGTGGTTTTTAAACAAAATAAAGTAATCAAAATGAGCGATAGGATTACGTATGTCCGGATTCTGCTCGATGGAGGATTTTTTATTTAAAACTACAACTTTAGTTGTAGTGAATGATTTGGATCATTTTTCCAAAGATGTTCCGGTAACAAAACCGAAAGATATTCTTACCCCTTAAAATCAATTAAAAATTAGTCCAAATAAAAAAACCACCTTCCCGCGAGGGAAGGTGGTTTTTTTATAGATCAGGTTAGTGATTTAGATTATTTGGAGCAACGGGTGGCTTTGTATCCAACCTGTTGAGAACCATACTTAATCCACATATAGCCGCTCACGCCCCAACCGGTACCCCAGGAGTTTTTCAGCTTCCAGGCGCCAGTGGTGCAAGCAGTGGTATCCCATCCGCAGAGCACGATGGCGTGGTTCACGGTACCGGAAGCGGTGCCGCTGAAGCAACCAGAAGTATAAGCCTGGAACGTGGAGTTAGCATAAACGGCAGCAGCCACAGCGC
>JBLMYT010000095.1:0-112978 GCA_050258455.1 Candidatus Omnitrophota bacterium
TGGAGTAGAGGGCTTTTTGTTTTACTTCTTTGTATTTCTGATATAAATCCCGCAATGTGGACAGGAAATTTCCCAGCTCGCTACGGGGGATGCCGTCAAACTCATCGATGAAGATGACGATTTTTTTGAATTGAAGGATGCGATTTAATTCCGTGAAGAGTTTCCCGAAAGACAGATGGTCCGTAAGATGAAAATGTTCCAGAAATTGAGAAACGGTATCGAATTTATCGCAGCCGACTTCCATTAATCGATCGGTTAATTGTTCATAGAGTTCTTCTTCAATTTTTGGATAAAATTGGCTTTTCTCCAACCCTTCGTATTGGAGAAAACTTAAAACAATCGTGATATAAGTCCGGTCCTGGTGCAAGCGATCGCACAATCGTTTAAAGAATGTGGTCTTGCCACTCTGACGAGGGGCGAAGATCGAAAAATAACGACCCTTATCGATCATGGATTGAATGTCTTGATTATCTGTGTTCACCACATGGTCTAACGGGACATAATAAGACATTTCAGGATGGACGACCCCTGATTTTTCAAAAAATCGTATCGGTTTTCGATAGGCATTGCTAACTGGATCGGTTTGCTTTTCCTTCATGGTTTCATTTTATGGCACGGATCAGAATTTGTCAAGCAGACAGGAATCCTCCCTTATGGTTTTTTGACAAAAACCGGGAAAGAGCGTAAAGCTTTGGGAAGTCCCGAAACCCTTTCTCGAAAGGGTTTCGGGGCGTCGAAGACAAATTTGACAATTCCGGGTTTCTTTTCTATAATTGAAAATGATTAAAAATTGCGCTGCATTAACCATTGCCGGCTCAGACTCCGGCGGCGGTGCCGGAATCCAGGCCGATTTAAAAACGTTCTCGGCTTTCGGCGTGTTCGGTACCAGTGTCCTTACGGCTGTAACTGCCCAAAACCTATCTGGAGTTTACGCGATTCAGGCCATCGAACCCGATGTCGTTCGTTCCCAATTAACGGCTGTTCTGAGCGGCTTTCCGATTAAAGCGATTAAAACCGGGATGCTGTTTTCTTCGGAAAATATCGCCATCATCGCAGACACGCTGTCGGCACCGGAATACGCTCAAATCCCGGTGGTGATCGATCCGGTGTTTATTTCCACATCCGGGAGTAAACTCATCCGCGATGAGGCCGTGGACTTAATGATCTCGAAGCTCTTCCCCCGGGCAACGTTAATCACCCCCAATATTCCGGAAGCGGAAACCTTATTGGGGATTCGGATTCAAACGGGTGAAGACCTGGAAGAAGCCGCGGATCTATTTTATAAACGCTTCGGTGTTCCGGTTCTGGTGAAAGGGGGACATCTCTCGGACCGCGCCATAGACGTGCTGGTTTATTCGAAAGGAATCAAATCTTTCGAATCGAAGTTGATTGCCGGCGTGAATACGCACGGCACCGGATGCACCCTTTCTTCAGCGATTGCAGCATCATTGGCCACGGGAAAAGACTTGTGGACCGCGGTGCAAGGCGCCAAGATCTATATTACCGATAGCTTAACCTTTCCTGTGGAATTATCCCCCGACCTTCGGGTACTTGGTCACTTTAGTTAGTAACGTCCGGCAAGGGTTTCAACCAACGCCAGCGCGTTGTTGACGGTCTGATCCATATTTAAATATTTATACTCGGCCAGCCGTCCGACAAAATAGACATTCTTCAACTTTTCCGCTGCGGCTTTGTATTGCTCATACAACCGGGCATTCTCTTCCCTCGGAACCGGATAATACGGTTCGCCGTTTTCGGCGGGAAACTCATAACTGATGGTCGTCTGGGGATGATTCTGAAAATAAAAGTGTTTGTATTCCGTGATCCGAATATACGCGTGATCATTGGGATAATTGACCACCGCCGCATCCTGAAATTTTTCAGCATCCAGAGTCTCAAATTTAAAATCCATGGTGCGATAGGGGAGTCTCCCATAAACATAATCGAAGTATTCATCGATCGGTCCGGTATAAATCAGCGTATCAAACGAGATATCGGAAACGATTTCACTGTAACTCGTTCCCAGACGGATGTCGATGTTGGGATGCCGGGTCATGGTCTCAAACAAATGAGAAAAACCATGCGTGGGAATTCCCTGCCAGGGATCATCAAAATACCGCGTGTCCCGATTGAACCGCACCGGTATGCGCCGCAACACCTGAGGGTCCAATTCTTCCGGATAAACTCCCCATTGCTTTCGGGTATAATGCCGAACAAAGAGTTCGTAAACCTCTTCTCCCACTTGCGAGAGCACCACATCTCGGGAATTGCGAATATCCGCTTCATCGATTTTGATGCGTGTCTCGTCAAAATAGGCCGCCAGGGTTTCAGGCGTAAACGTCCGGCCGGTGACTTGCTCCATGGTTTCCAGATTGATCGGAAAATAAACATCCAGACCCGTTTTGACATGGGTTAACACGCGATGGATATAATGGTTGAATGTGGTGAATTGATTGAGGTAATCCCATACCCGTTGGATGTTGGTGTGAAAGATATGAGGCCCGTAATTTTGAATTCGGATCCCCTGATCGTTGTCGCTATCGAAACAATTGCCCCCGATGTGGCCTCGCTTATCGATGAGAAGAACGCGTCGGTTCAATTGGCCGGCGAGCCGCTCGGCGAGCGTACACCCGGCAAACCCTGCTCCCACGATTAAGTAATGATAGCGCTCCATGTTTTGGGGAGATATTCGTAAAACTTTTGGTGTAATTTTACGATATATCGTAGAGACGTAGCGCGCTACGTCTCTACATCATATTTACACAAAATTATTCTTCTTCGATATTGTAGTAATAATCCAGACCGGTATGATGAATGAGATCCTCTTTCATCATGTATCGGAGGGTATTTTCCAATTTGTCCCGCTGCACGAACAGATCGTTTTCCGGATAAAGCCCTTCTTTGACCATCGGACTCTTGAAGTAAAACGAGAGCCACTCCAGAATGCCGTACATATTGGCGCGACGGGCCAGATCGGTAAACAGGATGATATCCAGCATGATGGGCGCAGCAAGGATCGAATCGCGACACAAAAAATTGATCTTAATCTGCATGGGATAATCCATCCAGCCGAAAATATCGATGTTATCCCAGGACTCTTTATTATCCCCACGCGGCGGATAATAATTGATCCGGATTTTATGGTAAAGATCCTTGTACAATTCCGGGTAAACATCGGGTTTCAGGATCGTATCCAGAACGCCGAGTTTGGATACTTCTTTGGATTTGAACGAATCCGGATCATCCAGGACTTCGCCGTCCCGGTTTCCCAGAATGTTGCTGGAAAACCATCCGTGAACCCCCAGTAAACGGGCTTGAAGGCCGGGAGCAATAATGGTTTTCATCAAGGTTTGACCGGTTTTAAAATCCTTCCCGCACACGGGCAGGTGATTCTTTTCCGCCAGTTCCAGAAATGCGGGACAATCCGTGGTTAAATGGGGGGCGCCATTGATGTAAGGGACACCCATCTTGAGCGCGGCATACGCATAAACTTGACTGGGAGTCACTGCCGGATCATTATTTTTTAATGCCGCTTCAAAGGCTTCAATGTTGGAATGAATCGTTGTGGTTTGATGATAGGCTTCCGTTGACGCGGCCCAGCACATGATTAATCGGTCGACTTGGTGTTTGGCTTTGAAGTTCTCAATATCTTTCATGACCTGCTCGGCCAGATCCATTTTATTCTTACCCGTTTTCACATTTTCGCCGTCGAGCTTTTTCACATAATTTTTATCGAAAACTGCGGTCATGGGGACGATACGATCCAATTCCTCTTTCACGCCCTCGATGTGGCGCGGGTCCAGCACCTGGGCCTTTCTGGCCGCCTCGTATGCCGTATCGGTAAAAATATCCCATCCGCCGAACACGATGTCGTCAATCGGAGCCAGAGGGACCAATTCCTTGACCGGAACCAGCTTTTTTTCCGTGCGTTTACCTAACCGAATTTTTCCCATCTGGGTAACCGAACCCAGGGGACGTGCCAATCCCTTTCGGGCGGCAAAAACACCTGCCAGGAGAGTAGTCGTAACTGCGCCGATTCCCGGAATTAATACACCCAATTTACCTGTTGCCGGACGAATATCCTGGCCTCGTAAAATTTCTTTCATGCGTTCCTCCTATCTATGAATGTTTCGGCTTTTTGGAGCATCTCTTCATTATCCACATCGATCCAGAATGAATGTTCAATGTCTATTACCCCGACCTTTCCTCGAGCAGCCAGTGTGCGAATGCCACCGGACAGAGATGCGTCTCCTTTCTCAATGCTCTCTTCCAGAGCACTGAATAAACACGGGGAACAGAAAAAGATCCCGGTGTCAAAAGCGTTGTATTCGTTTATATGTTTTCCAATATCGATAATCGATGCGGTTTGGGGATCAAAATGAACCCGGGTGACATCCTCCAGGTCAACCACCGGATTATCCTTGAGCCGGGTATCCACAGCCAACGTCACGCAGTGGCCGTCGGTATCCGGAGAAATGGTGGTCATCTTTCGAATGATCGCGGCGTCAAATATATGATCCGACATCACCAGGAAAAAAGGTTCATTGATTCTCTCTTTGGCGCAAAAAACAGAGATCCCGTTCGGCTTTTCCCATTGGGGATTAAACACCACATCGATATTAATCTGATAATCGCGTTGAATATCCGTTAACGCATTTTCTAATTTTTGACGATTGTAACCCGTAACCACACAAAAATCCATGATACCGGCGCTTTTAATCGTTTCGATCACCCGAACGATTAAGGGTTTTCCAAGGAGTGGGATCAGGGGTTTGCAGTCTCCGACCGATGATATCCGGGTTCCCTGCCCGGCGGCAATGATGAGGCATTTCATTCGAGCTCCTTATTTTAACTAAGCTCTATTATAGTATAGAATAGACCCTTCGCGCAAGAAACATTTACAAAAAGTTGATGCTGCCATGAAATTTTATGTAAAAATCATTTCATCGGACTGGCCTCGAATTAAGAAGAGGGGCGATCGGACCACCGAACCGCCGTCAAGAATGCCAGTCGGGCAATGTCGCACATCATGTCCGGGTTCACGCGGTAAATATTATCCGTGGATTTGTGGTATTCGATGTGAGGGCCATTGGAAAAGAACGCAATGCAGGACGCGCCCCTTAAAAAGAACGGCGCATAATCCGATGTTCGGACGCCCACCTGCTTCATATAAAACACTTCGCGAAGCGTTTTGACCGGGTTGTCGGATTCTCTCAGTACCTTTTCCAATTGGGGATCCTCTTTTAACCCACAGATCGTGCCATCGCCTTCGCCCGTCATATCAAAATTAAACATGGCATCCACTTTGGTGAATTGCTTGGGCAAATGGTCATCAAAGCAATGGGACCCTTTGAGTCCGGTTTCTTCGCTGCCAAAGAGGACAAAGACGATCGAGCGTTTGGGATGGACCTTCAACAGCGAAAACGCATGGGCCAGGACCATCACATCGGCACTGCCGCTGGCATTGTCATTGGCTCCGGAAAAGGTCAACCCCATGTGTTTGCCGTTGTGATCGAAATGCCCGCCAATCACCATGCACTCGTTCTTGAGTACGGGGTCGGAACCTTCGAGAATGCCCACCACATTATAGCCGGTTCCCTTGGGGAAATTCCGCGATTGCACCCGAAGGTCGATTTCCGTATTTTTTAAGTCGAAGGATTTGGGCTTTTTGGTCGATGACAGTTCTTTTTCCAGTGCCGCGGACGTCAACCCTTTTTCGCTTAAGATCTTGTCGCCAATCGCGTAAGAGATATTGGCCGGGGTAAACCCTTCGATCCAATCGCCATTGGGATTGGACACGATTTCTTCGTTGATATAAATAAGTCCCAGACTCCCGCGTTCTTTGGCTACGTTCATTCGGTGGCGGTGCTGATCGTGTTCCATGAATTTGGGATCGTCGCCCTGTGGAGTACCGCGAAAACAGAGAACAAATTTACCTTTCACATCAACGCCCTCGTAATCGTCGTAACCGAGTTCCGGAGCATGGATGCCCCATCCCACAAATACCGCGGGTGCGCGATGACTGCCCGAATCGCTGAACAGAAGCGGCAGAAAATCTTTTTCCGGTTCGAGTTTGGTTTCCTTTCCGTTGATGTAAAGGATCATCTCCGATTGGTCCACGATCACATATGGCGACGGGTAGGGTTGCAAGTATCCGTTTTCCGAATCCATGGGTTTTAATCCCCATTGCTTAAAGAGATTGGCTGCCCAGCGAGCGGCGGCCGTGTAACCCTCATGACCGGGAAAGCGTCCGGCAAATTCCGGGCCGCACATGGTTTTACAAAAGCGATAAACCTCCATCGGCTGAATGGACCGGTAGGCCCGATCGATGCGTCTATCGAGCTTGGCCTCGGATTCCTGGGCCAGGGAAAAGAATAGAAATAAGGCAAGTAGGACGAAAAAGAATAACAATACGTTTGAATATTTGAGAACTGATTTTATGGGTTTCATTTCGGCTCCTTTTTCATTTTAGTCATATGTGTTCAACAAATAACCATATTACCACATTTCGGAAGGCAATGCCATCACTATCAACCATTTACAACCATTTACAACCATTTATCAACCGGCAATTCTGATTTTGCAGAGACGGATCCATGGTTTCCGGCTTGACTTCACGCGCCTTTTGAATTAAAATTTTGTTATTACAATCATTAATCGGCGTAAATCCCGGTTTTCCGTAATGCAATCGAAAAATAATCAGGAAAATAATCAGGTTAAAGGAGGCATGCATGCCCGAGTGTAAACGATTCGCCCGACCACGTTTCCGTCCACGTTTCCGTTTATGTTTATGTTTCCGTTTCCGTTTACTTTTTTTATTTATCGCGCTTCTGGCCCCATCGACTTGGGGTTTGGGGGAAGTGGTCAAAATCGAGATCCTCTCTCGCCAGATCTTTGCCAATGGGATGAAATTCGGAAATACCGGCGCTTATGAAAAAATCCGGGGCCGGCTTCATTACGCGGTCGATCCGGCAAACCCGGCAAACACGGCCATCGTGGACCTGAGCCATGCGCCGAAAAACAGTCAGGGGCTGGTGGAATTTGTGGGAGATTTTTTCCTCTTTAAACCCCTGGACCTGAAAAAAGGCAATCACCGGATGATCTTTGATGTCAATAATCGCGGCAACCTGACCCTGTTGGCGACCATGAACAATGCCCCCAACACCAATGATCCGTCAACCCCGGGTCATGCCGGCACCGGATTTTTAATGCGCGAAGGATACACCATCCTCTCTGCAGAATGGAACTGGGATGTTCGGCCCGGTTCCGGCCGCATGCAATTGGATTTACCGATCGCCACGATCAATGGAAAACCCATTACCCAAAAAATCGCGGCAGAAATTGCGCTGATCGGCAAGAAAAAGGTGAGCAAGTGCGAGCCCATCACCTGGGGGAGCAGTCGCGGTTTTCCGGCCGCTCATATGGATGACCGACATTCCGCCCGGTTAACGGTCCGTGATACGCCGCGAGGCAAACGGACCCTCATTCCCCCCACGAAATGGCGCTTTGCCAGACTCGAAGGCAACCGACTCATCGCGGATCCCACGACCGTTTACCTGGAATCCGGATTCCAACTGGGGAAAATCTATGAACTCGTTTACGTGGCCACCAAACCCCGCGTCGGCGGTCTGGGGCTGGCGGCTGCCCGAGATGCCATGTCCTTCTTCCGGTTCAATGCCCACGATCATTTCAAGAATCTCAATCCATTGGCTGTCCGTCAAACCGCTGCGCCGGATTCTCCCTCCAAACCGGACCCGGAAAAGGTGTATATTTTTGGGGTCTCTCAATCCGGACGCTTTATTACGCATCTGATCTATCAGGGATTTCATGTGGATGAAACCGGTCGCATGGTCATCGATGGGGCGCGGATTCATGTGGGCGGAGCCGGCAAAGGAAGCTTCAACCATCGCTTCGGCCACAACACGAATGTGGCCGAGCATCTGGAACTAAATGACACGCCCGCCGATTTCTTTCCCTTTAATTTTGCGCCTCAGGAAGACCCATTAACCGGAAAAAAAGGCGACGTGCTCGAGGTTGCCAGGAAACTGGGGAAGATCCCTTATATCATGGTCACCAACAATGAATCCGAATACTGGACCCGGTCCGCGTCGCTGCTGCATACGGATGTGCTGGGTACCAAAGACGCGCCGATCCATGAAAAGGTTCGCATTTATTACACCTGCGGAACAGGTCATTACGGGTCCCCGATCCGGGAACGGGGAATTGGTGAACATGGATTGAATGTCCTGAACCATTACCCCATTTCCCGTGCCCTGTTAAAAGCCCTGGACCGTTGGGCCACAGACGGCGTCCTGCCTCCTCCCAGTGTTTATCCCCTGATCCAGCATCATCAACTCATTACCGCGGCTCAACACAAGGAGCAGTTTCCCAAAATTCCGGGGATGCGACACCCGGGACGCAATTTCCAGCCGCCTCGGATCAATTATGGGGAAACCTTTTGGGAGGATGGCATCATCACCGTGGTGCCGCCGCAGATGGACAAGCCTTACGCGACCCTGGTACCGATTGTCGATAGCGACGGGAACAGTCTGGGCGGGATCCGATTGCCCGAACTCCAGGTCCCGCTGGGTACGTATCAGGGCTGGAACCCGCGGCAAGCTCAATTCGGGGCACCGAATTTTATGGTCCCTTTCGAAGGCTCATTCTGGCCGTTTGCCCTGACCGAAGCGGAACGCAAAAAGAATCATGATCCCCGGCCGTCGATCGAAGCGCGTTACCCGACCAAACAGGTTTATGTGGAAAAGGTCGCCTTAGCGGTCAAAGAGCTCATCCAGCAGGGATTGATGCTCGAAGAAGACGGCAAACGCTACGTTCGCAGTGCCCAAAACATGGCCTGGCCGCCCCATCCCATGAATCGATACCCCTTTTGGCAACAGGAAAAAAAGGTTGAACGACGGTAATTGGGCAGACCCGCGGGACTGCCCTTACATTTCTGGAAAATGCGTGTATAAATATTGGTGTGAATGTGTGAATGTATAAATGTATAAATGTGTAAATGTTATCGTGAATTATTGGCTTGTAGAGATCCGGAAGGTGGTGCAAAATTTTTTAAGGAGTGGAAGTCTCTTTATCCTTCATGGCTTGTTTGAGTTCCATGCCGATGACCTCGCCCTGGTGGGCCATTAATCGATGAAAGTGATAGAGCATCTGGTGCTTGACAAACATCGAATGTTTAAAATAATAGAAGAAATAATTATCTTCGCCTATTTCCCGAATTTCCCGATTTTGGGCATCAAAGCCGGCATTGAGTCTCAAAAACATCGCCCCTTGCCCAAACGCCAAATAGTTAAAATTCACTTTATGAATGTTGACAAGGTTCATAAAAAAATCGTAACCGGGCTTATTGCGACCACTTTCAATCTCCGAAATGGCGGTAATCGGCAAATCGATGGACTTTGCAAATTCCAATTGATTCATTTTTAATCTCTTCCGAATTTCTTTCAATCGTTCTCCGAATTCGATTAAATTTTCCGTGGTGGTGTTACTCTTCGTGTGATCCTTTTTCATTTTTTACCTTCCTGGATATCTTTCTCAATTAAATTCTTCTCCTGGATCATGAAGCGTCGAAACTCCGTCAATGTATGAAATTTCACGATCTCAGAATTTTTGAAATAGAACAGAAAATTTTTCTCTGCCCGGGTTTCCGGTGACGGATCTTCTGAATTCGTGGGAGATTCAGGAGTTGATTCATGATTATACATCGTCCCTTCGCCAAATAAGAGGAAATTCAAATTCACATTGAACCTCTTGACGATGTTATAGAAAAAATCAAAGCCCGGTCCGTATTTCCCATTCTCAAAACCGGATATCGCGGTATTGGCAAAATTAAGCTCTTTGGAGAACTGATCCTGGTTCATCTTCAAATTCTGCCGGATGAGTTTCAATCGCGCACCAAAACCGGTCAATATATCTTTATTCATTATAAATTGATCCAAAAGTGAATTTATTTTTCTCTTGCTCCACCACAAAACTACTATCGGGAGCCACCCAATAGGTTCGTGTCGAAAATTCGATCAAGGAAGACCCGTTTTTTATCTGTTGGATCTTTGGAATTAATTGGCTCTTCGCTTCATGATAAAATCGATTCACGAACTCATCCAATATATACACGGTTGCGTTTTTTCGGATCGCGATTTCCAGTAACATCGTCAATTTCTCACTCCGTGAAAGGCTTGAATATGTTTTCCCCTTTATCGCGGCCGGTGGGGTTAATTTCACAAAACCATAAAAAGTATCGATCGTTGCATTCCCCGGCAGTACGTCCAGCCGCGGAATATAATGATAATCGACTCGGTCACCATCAAGCGGTTTTCCATTCAATCGGATCAAACCATGGAACCCTTTGATGCCCGATAAACTATTGATAAAAACGTTCTTTATGTCGCTATCTTCTTCGATGGATAGGAGCATATGCTTGTGGGGATGCAGGTCGAGTACAAAGGGCTTGTTCTCCAAACAATCATCCTGACGGTAAAATTCGCAATTTTTTAAAATTGGGAACAATTGCCGTTTAAACCGGTAATTCGCCAAAATACCGGCAAGAAGAACGTAGACCAAAAGCAATGAAACGCCATAAGGGAAATAATAAGGCAGATGAGGCTTGACAGGGATCAACGCTTTTTCCGGTGGGATAAAGGGATAAACCTTGGTATAATTATGATAAATCCGGTTATTAAAAATAAATCGCAGAAACTCTTTTTGTCTTTCGATATTCCCCAGATACACCTGTAAGTAACTTTTAAATCCGAGGCTGCTGATTTCATTGCCGGAAGCAATTAAAAATGTCACCGGATTGATCAACGCGGAAAGATGGATGCGTTTTGCCATTGCTTCCGTATCGCGGACCATTCCTAAATCAATGGCCTCCACCTCTTTAAAAATATTATTCCAGTAATATTCAGCCGCCTTTCGTTCGAATCTCAATTTATCTTCGATTTTGGTGTATCTCTGCGTATTTTTAAATGCTTCTTTTTCAAGTTTGTCAGTGATTATTTTTAATTTTTTGCATTCGATGTTGCTCATGCTTTTGAGGGATTTTCCGGATATGATGGAAAATTGAAGGTTAATGATCGCCGGCCATAAAAAAACGACGATCACCCAGATGAGAGCAATGGCCATGCCGCCATATAAGGGTTTGCGGAGGGTGCCCAATGCCGCACTAATTAAAGAAAAGAAAACCATCACCAATAGGAAAATGAAAAAGTAAACCGCTAAGTATTGAGATTGCGATGCGTTTAACGTAATTCCATTCGCCAGGAATTGAAGGCATACAACAATCAATACAATAAAAACAGCGGCGGTCAGCCAAATGAGGCGACCAACCAGGATCGCAAGAAAAACCTTTCCGGTTGAAAGGAAATTGTTCATATATCGTATGAATTCGATATCCCGGAATGTGGAAAAAGCCCAGATCATGACCAGCAATCCCCCAATATTGATGAGGAAAGATGAGAGATCAATATTTCCGCCCAACGAATGATTGAATGTATTGGGCCCGATTTTTTCATCTTCCAATCGAAGTTTTGGACCGGTATCGATGGTTCCGACCAGAGTGTTGAAGGCCTTGGTGTTGACAAAAGGTGCCGTTAAGGGTGATGGATTCATGATCACGCGGAAACCGTAGGTGCCGTATTGATGAAAGTTTAAATAATTTTCGATGATTCTTTTTTCCACTTCCACAAATTCAGCCTGCTGTTTTTTATCGAGCTTGTAAATTTGTATGCCAAATTGAAATATAAATATGACCAGTAAAATAAATATTCCAAAAGGTATAAGGTTTGACCGTTTGTTAAGCCGCTTAAGTTGCAGAAGTAATATTCTTCGCATTATTTGCTCCTTTGTTAATTCTTATTTAAAACACTATTCTTCAGATACCTTTAAAAACCTGGGATTCGTATTGTCCGAAGAGCATCAAATCGATATAAGCTTGATTGATGTCCCACAGTTTGTTAATATCCGGGACCATTCCTTGATCCAGGGTTCGTTTGAGTACGGTTAACTTATTTAACAATTTCGACGTATTCTTGGAGGTGTACGAGAATGCGCCGGTAATATTTCCATTGGCGAAGTAGAATCGGACCTTGTCCATGATTCCGGGAGTGAGCCCTCTGGATTCTTGAAGGGCTGTAAAATTAAAGGCGGATAACCGGGTTAAGATGCCCCTATTATACGGAATGCGAGGAGCCATATATTTTATTTCCAAATACGTGTCATTGGCTTTTTTCAGATTATCGATCACATTATTTAATGTCACCTGCAAAGCCGGGTTGTCCGAATTATTTTGCTCGTAAATTTGTAAAAACAACACGTAATCCGAATAGGATTTTAAGAATTGAACGGCGCCCTGGGTGATCAGTAACTCAAGCTGGGTACTTCCTGATGATAATCCGGAACTGCTCGGGTAAAATGCCAGGTGAACCGCATTACCCCACACAATTCCAAAAAGAGAAATCGGGATAAAAAACAATAAAATCAAAACGACCTTTTTCATATTGGTTCCTCCATTGATGGGTTTTTCTGCTCTTCGTATCCATTTCATTATTTCATTTTCAGCGTACTATATTATATCATGAATTATTATATCATGAATTCCCGGTCTCAAAGGTAAAATAATTTGAGTTTTTGCTGGTCCCATGCCGTGCAACCCATGCAGTCGCCGTGCCGTTGAAACGATCAACCATTCCTGCGTCAATTGAAGTCGAAATCGGATTCTGTTTCATCCATTCGCCCAATTCTTTGAACTCTTTTCCCCGTCTTTCATCATTCGCTTTTCATTCATTCCATATTATTTTTAAGATATTTTCAGTAAAATGCAATTGAACGCTTGACAATTCCAGAATACTGCATTATAATCCACACATGATACATTCAGGATATGTTTTTTTTGGAATGCATAGCGAATTTGAGGACACAAAGCAATGAGTGAACGTTCTTTTTTTGCCATTTCATTTAGTTGTAATACATTGCGATTTGAAGACGAATTGTATACCGCTTTAATTATCCTGTCAATAGACATCAACACGTACTTTAGGATATTAACGACTGTCCAATTTCCATCCGAACATTCAATATACCGCAACGATGGATGCAGTATGTTGGTAAGAAAATTGGGTTTATTTTTTGTAAACTGTTTAGTACAATTTAACTACGCCACTGGTGTGCATTCCAACCGGATGCACACCCAAAGTCCTCAACTTTTACCTTGGATGCCGAAGGTATTGGGCAACCGTGCCCATACCTTCCGGTATTCCGTTTGTAGCGCTAACAATATGTCACAATAAAAATAAATTGTTGAGCCGGGGAAAAGAATGTTATTCAGCATCGGTTCCCCCATTATTTAAACTCTTTTATCCCCGGCATCAACTTTTTAAATTGGAGGCATTTATCCCAATAGGAGGAAAAAGATCCCAGAGGCTAAGAGGAAGCATTCAACGGTCATGGGATCAAGGATTAGACCGGTGAGGAAAAGGGAGACGTATTTAAAAAGACTGAACGTGGGGATTCCTTAAAAGGAACCGGAGAGGATAGCGAAAGGCTCTTGCGTTCGCGTCACGAACATAGTTAAAATATAAAGAAAAGGAATACTAAAAATGTAGAAAGAGAGGGCAGGGCAACATGCCCTGCCCTGGTATTACCGTTGGATTCGCAACAAATCTGTTGGCAACAAATCTGTTGCGAAGGGTAAACACGCCGTCTTTACTAATAAATAAGATAAAATGCACAAAAACGGTAACGCAAACCCGGATCTCAAAGCAATTCGCAATGAAAGCCAAGGGCTGAAAAAAAGGAATGCACTTCATCGACATGATGCGCATCCAACGCATCCGATTCCACCGGTCCCCGATACGCTTTCCCCGCATGGTGATACTTTCCTATTCCCATCGGATTAAACGGTTCCAAATTTATCGCCCGAATTCCCAATTCATTCATCCGTGCGCCAATGGCCTTAACATTCTCCCAATCATCGGTACAACCCGGAATGAGCGGCAACCGGACGATGACCTTTTGCGGAACATGGGCCGCCAGCCAGGTCAGATTTTCCATAATGATCCCATTGTAAACACCGGTCAATTCCAGATGACGCTGCGAATCCATGATCTTCAAATCGAAGAGAAATAAATCCACCCAGGGCTCCGAGACAATAAGATGCTCTGAAATCGTAAACCCACACGTTTCAATCGCCGTATGAATTCCCAGGTTTCGGCAACCGCGCAGTAAATCCATGAGAAAAGGAAATTGACTGTACGGTTCACCACCGGAAAACGTCACGCCCCCACCACTGTTGACATAAAACGGGATGTTTTTGGCCACACGCCCCACCACCGACTCAGCCGTCATCGATGCACCGGCTTTGGAAATCGCTTCCTGGAGGCAGGCATCCAGACAGTCCCAGGTTGGACATTCCTCACAGCATGTTCGGTTAAACCGGGGACCATCGGTTGCCATGGTTACAGCCCCCGTTGGACAGACGCGCGAACACGTGCCACACCCCGTACAGCGCCAATCGCTGTGCATCAGGGTCGGTTTTGGGCTCTGGGATTCGGGATTACAGCACCAGCGACAGGCGAGCGGACAGCCTTTTAGAAACACGAGGGTCCGAATCCCCGGACCATCGTTGATGGCATAATCCTGAATATCAAAAATAGTGCCCCGGCTCACAGGTGGTGCTCGGTACGCCAGATCATTTGATCCTGAAGCGGCCGACTCATTTCCACCCAATACGCCGAAAACCCGGCCACCCGAACTACCAGATCCCGATAATTCTCCGGGTGCAACTGAGCATCCCGCAACATCCGCGAATCCACCACATTGAATTGAACATGAAAGCCGGGACTCTGAAAATAAGTTTTAATCAACGCCAGAAGGTTGCGAGACCCACGCTCGGCTTTGAGAGCCGTGGGATGAAACTTGAGGTTTAACAATCCACCGCGAATTCGGGTATGATCGACTTTGGAACTGGAGCGAATGACCGCCAGCGGACCATGGGTATCGGTTCCCGGAAAGGGAGACGTCACCCCATCGGCCAACGGTTCACCCGCGTACCGACCATCGGGGAATGCCGCACACGCTTTTCCGAATGGAACAGGCGTGGATATGGCCAACATGCTCGGATCATAGGGCTGACCCAAATAGTTCTCCTGGCCTTTGACCCACTCGCAATAATCATCAAAGAGCTCCAGGAAAAGATCATCGACATACGGATCGTCGTTGCCCCACTTGGGAGCCGCCTGTGCCTGTCGGCGTAAAGCTTCATACCCTTTCCAATTCGCCTGTACGGCGGCCCGAAGTTCCTCCAGCGCGCACACCTTTTCGTCTGCCACCAGTTTCTTGACCACAGCCAGAGAATTGGCCACATTCACCATCCCGGAACTCAACGTGGTCGGGGTCCCATTGATCACCGCGCCCCCATCGTCCATGCATAACCCGCGACCCACGCAATCTTTCACAAACACCGAGCAAAAGATCAGCGGCACCGTATCCCGGTGCGCGATCATGACGTAATTCCAATACTGCTGCCAGTTGCGAATGGCAACATGCATCTTATCGATAAAAGAAGCCCGTAAATCATCGTAGGTTTTGGGATCTACCGGTTCAAAGAGCCGGATTCCCGTCATCGGATCCACGCCGTCACCCATGGCCAGATCCAGGAGCTTGCCGTGATTCACAAACCCCGGTTGAACCACGCCATAACTCATGCCACCCAGGAGCGGTTCGGTGCACCCGCCCATGGCCGCATGTTTGCGGATCACGTCCATTGGGATGTGAGACGTTCGATGTTCATGGTCGATATATGTTTTTAAGTTGAAAAAAGCCGGATAACCGCAACCGGTTTTGATACACGTCGCGGCTTTAAGTAAAAATGCTTCCGAAAGTCCTTCATCGTACCAGACCGAGAGCGTGGGCTGCGTCATCTGCATATGGATCTGAGCATCCAGAATCACCCGCGATAATTCATTATCAGCCGGGTTTCCCGCCTCATCCAAACCGCCGAGAATGAGGTTTTGATAGAGGTTCCCATGCCCCAATCCCTGCCAGCTCAAACTGGCCACGTATTCGATCTGAGTCATTTTGACGAACAATTCTTCGAAGAGTTCGACTGCTTCGCTGTAAGAGATGTGGGAATCGGAGGAATAGTAAGGAAAGAGGTATTGATCGACCCGGCCGGGGCTGTACCCCAGATGAGCGCCTTCCATGTGTCCCAGCATGTAGGTAAACCAATACGCCTGAATCGCTTCCCGGAAATTTCGGGGCTTTTCTGCGGGTACCCGGCGACAGATATGGGCCATTTCCAAAAGCTCTGCCTGGCGCGACGCATCGCTCTCCTGAGCCGCCAGTCGCTCCGCTTCCCGGGCATAGTGTTCGGTCAGGGCCAATCCCCCCTCCAGAACTCGTTTGGCGGCGCGCCAAAAATGAATCTTGCCGCCTTCGTTCAGGTTTCCGGGATGATGGTCGGCAATGCGCTGTTCCAGATCCGCAATAATGGCGTTAAAGCCTTTATCCAATGCCGATTCGAAATCCAGAACGAGGCGGCCTTCGGGACAGGGTTCATGCGGTGCGGTGTACAAACCGATTTCCCAACCTCTCTCAATGAAAGTCGCCCCGGAAAAATGGGTTTTCCAGAGTTTATCGCCGGCGTCCATGAAGCACTTACCTTCCCAGTATTGGCAAAGCGCTTCAAAGGCCTCGTATTCTTCGGGCTTGATGAGAAATTTCCCGGAAAAAACACGGAAATCCCCTTTCTTGGCCAGGGTCTGGCTCTGTTGAATGCCGCCGCCAACACCCTGGTCGATGTGTTTTTGTTGGGCGTCTTGTTCCATTTGTCTCATATTTTTCAGGAAAGGACCTGCGGCGTAATTGGCGTATGGAATCGCCCCTCGAATAAAGCGGGTTTTATTGCCCGCGATCCGGTCACAGGGATGAATGACAGGGGTGAGGTGTTCCAGCGCGTACGCGTGATTTTCGGCCCGCCGTTCCAGTATTTCCCATCCATCCGTGAGTCGGTGGGATTCGGTGAGATGATGAATGTATTCGATATCGACCATCAATGGGGCTTCCAGGTAGCGTTTTTTCAGAAATTCCGAGCGAGACGTGGACGGTTTGTCAACCACTTCGCGGGGAGTGAACGAGAGGATGTTATCATTATTGGGGTTATTCTGGCTCATTTTATGCTCTCAAATATTTAATTCCTCAGCAATATCTTACCGATTGGACTTAAATCGCAAGAAATGCGAATTTCCATAAGCCCTTTTATGCATTTCGGTAGGTATTATTTTACATTTTTGTATTACTTTTTTCAAGTATCTCCGAAGATGAATTCTTGCAGAATAAAATCAGGATAAAATGCGATCATAAAACCATCGGGGAATTGGCCCCGTATATTAAAAACAATGGAGAAAAGAGGAGGTCTCAAAATGAAAGCCATGGTACTCCACCATATCTGCGATCTGACGATCGAGAAAAACCCGTTGAAATTGGAAGAGGTGCCGATCCCCGAACCGGGCGAACGGGAAGTGTTGCTCAAGGTCTCCACCTGCGGGATCTGCCATACGGAACTGGATGAGATCGAAGGCCGAACCCCACCGCCCCATTTTCCGATCATTCCGGGACACCAGGTCGTGGGCCGGGTGGCAACGAACGGACCGGGTGCCACGCAATACCCCCTCGGCACCCGACTCGGGGTGGCCTGGATCCATTCGGCCTGCGGTCGGTGTGCGTTTTGCCGTTCCGGAACTGAGAATCTGTGCGAGGACTTTCAAGCCACGGGTCGGGATGTGAACGGCGGCTACGCCGAATACCTGACGGTGCGCGAAGACTTTGCGACTCCCATCCCGGACCTCTTCTCGGATGCGGAAGCCGCGCCGCTACTGTGTGCGGGAGCCATCGGGTATCGCTCCATGCGACTGACCGGGCTTCGGGACGGTCAAAACCTGGGACTCACGGGCTTTGGGGCCTCGGCCCACCTGGTGCTCAAAATGGTCCGACACCAGTATCCCCGGTCGCAGATCGCTGTGTTTGCCCGAAGCGAAAATGAACGGCGCTTTGCCCGGGAACTGGGAGCCGCGTGGGCCGGCGATCCGACGGAGCGCTCCCCGGAGAAACTGCACGCCATCATCGATACCACGCCCGTGTGGTCGCCGGTGGTCGAGGCTCTGGCCAATCTGGAAAAAGGCGGACGCCTGGTCATCAATGCCATCCGAAAAGAAAACGCCGATAAAGAAGCCCTGCTCCACCTGGACTACCCGACACACCTGTGGCTGGAAAAGGAAATCAAAAGCGTCGCCAATGTCACTCGCGACGATGTGGCGCAATTTCTGGCCCTGGCCGCCCAAATCCCCCTCAAACCCCACGTGCAACTCTACCGACTGGAAGACGCCAATCGGGGTTTGGTGGAAATCAAGGAAAAAAAGATTCACGGTGCCAAGGTGTTAAAAATCGGGTAAAAGAAACAGTTGAACAGAAATGGCGGAGAGTCAGGGATTCGAACCCCGGGACCTCGTTAAAGGTCAACGGTTTTCAAGACCGCCGCAATCGACCGCTCTGCCAACTCTCCGCATTTCGATCCAACGTTCGGTATCCATCCGACCATATTGTAACAAAAACCGTCAGACCTGTCAACCGCATCGTCGATCGATTTCGATCGATTCGATGGATTAATCATCGATTAATTATCGATTTAATCATCGATTAATAGGTTCGGGGTTTCTTTGGCTTGTAAGGTAAGAAAATCAGACCGATATGCAACAAACCGATGATCACACAAGGGACAAAGATGACCAGAAACGATTTGAAGAAAATATATTCTTCAAAGGCGCGGATAAAATAAAAGGCGGCAATGAGGACGAGCAGGGCGCGCCCCAACCGCGTCGTTAACATATCCTCGGTGTAAAAGAGGGAAATAACGGCAAAGAAAAAAATAGTGATGCAGCTCCAAAAAGCAAATATTTGCATGAGGGGAAGAATCTGACGGATGTTCTCATTATAAGGGATGCTGTTGACCAGCCACAAATGAAAAATGCTAACCAAAAAGTGAAGTATACCTAATATCTTGAGAATAATTTTGCTCATTATCAAACCTCCAACGGTTTTTCGGCGAAATGGTGAAATACGCGATGTATAAAATTATATAAATATCATAAACGCTGAATAATTTCAAGATTCGACGGGCGAGAAAGTGATGGGTAAATCACGGTATCGTAGAGACGTAGCGTGCGTCGTCTCTTTTTTATTATCATCCCATCCCATGCCGACCCGAGACGTTGCACGCAAGTCTCTACGATTCTTCATCTGGTTGGTCCAATTTGCGATAAATTTCAATTTATTTTTTTTAATTGACAGGATACTTTGATTTGTTATAATTTGGTATAACCAAAATTTAAAAAACATGCAGACGTTTACGGATTACCATGAAGAAAAACGACATTTGGCAGCGGTTGATTCAATTTATTCGCGATC
Source organism: Candidatus Omnitrophota bacterium (assembly GCA_050258455.1). Lineage (GTDB taxonomy): Bacteria > Acidobacteriota > Aminicenantia > UBA2199 > UBA2199 > JAKAGC01. The sequence continues at coordinate 19,474 of JBLMYT010000095.1, forward strand.
ACGCGTTTAAAAAAGGGGATCGACTCCCGTCCGAACGCGAATTGTCCCGGATGCTGGACGTGAATCGCACCACGCTGCGGGAAACGCTGCAACGCATGGAAGAACGCGGATGGGTAATCACCAAACGCGGCAGCGGTATTTATCTCAACCGAAACGCCGAAACGCTGGAAAACGCCGAGCGCCTGCTTCCGGTCGAAGGAGACGCCTTGCTCAAGGACCTCCTGGAAGCCCGTTTGTTAATCGCTCCCCTCATTGTGGCCTGTGCGGCCAGCCGCGTCACCGACCACCAAATCAAAGAACTCCAACAGTGCATGGTGGACATGAGCCGAGCCATCGTGACCAAAGAAGTCCCTGTCCTGATCGAAGCCGAAACCCATTTTTACCGCATTATTGCCGTCATGACCCAAAATCATAAACTGGTTAAAATCATGGACGAACTCCATGCCGACGGCAATGAGTTCTGGGAATACGCGATCCGTGACGATGCCTTTGTCAATACGGTGATTTTTGCCAATTACGTGGAAATCGTGAATGCCCTCAAACGCAACGACTCGCATGAAGCCGTTCAACGGGTCAAACGAAGCATCATGACGTCATGTGAATGGCTTTCTCAAATAAAACATACTCGCTGTCGCGAGATATTCGGAATAGAAAAAACGTAAACCATAAAAGCTAGGAGGTTTTATATTATGGATAAACAAAATTACAACGCGTTTCAAACCGCTCAGGCGCAGTTTGATAAGGTAGCTGAAATCCTCGATCTGGAAACGTCCACAAGAGATTTGTTGCGACTCCCTCTTCGTGAGTACCATTTTAGTATTCCGGTGACCATGGACGATGGAAGCGTTAAGATATTCAGGGGGTTTCGAGTCCTTCACAATGATTCCCGGGGCCCCGGAAAAGGCGGTATCCGCTTTCACCCCCAGGAAACGGTCGACACCGTGCGCGCACTGGCCATGTGGATGACCTGGAAGTGTGCCGTGGTCGATATCCCGCTTGGCGGCGGTAAAGGCGGCGTGATTTGTGACCCCCACGGACTGAGTCTTCGCGAACAGGAACGGTTATGCCGGGGATGGGTTCGCCAGGTCGCTCGAAACGTCGGCCCCCTCGCCGATGTGCCGGCTCCGGATGTGATGACCAATTCCCAACACATGCTCTGGATGTTGGACGAATTTGAAAACATTCACGGCGGTAAATACCCCGGTTTTATTACTGGAAAACCCGTTGGTATGGGCGGCTCACTGGGACGAACCGAAGCCACCGGATACGGTGTGATCTTTACCGTCCGGGAAGCCCTCCGGGAAATGGGCATCCGCGCCGAAGATACCCTGGCCAGCGTTCAGGGATTTGGAAACGTGGCCCAATACGCCATCGAACTCTATCAGCAACTGGGCGGAACCGTGGTCCTGGTCTCCTGCTGGGATCAGGAAGATCAGAAAGCCTACGCCTTCCGGAAAAAAAGCGGCGTTAATTTAAAAGAATTACAATCCATTACCGATACATTCGGTGGCATTAGCAAAAAGAAAGCCGCCGACCTGGGTTACGAAATCCTCCCGGGCGACGCCTGGATCGAACAAGAGGTCGATATCCTCATTCCTTCGGCCATGGAAAATGCCATTGACGGCGAAACCGCCAAAAAAATCAGCAGCCGGGTCAAGATCATCGCCGAAGGCGCCAATGGTCCCACCACCCTGGAAGGCGATGCCTATATCCAGGAACACGGCATCTTCATGATTCCCGATTTTCTGGCCAATGCCGGTGGCGTCACCTGCAGCTACTTCGAACAGGTTCAGAGCAACATGAACTACTACTGGCCAAAAGACGAAGTGCTGGGCAAACTGGATACCAAAATGACCTCGGCCTTCATTGCCGTCAGCGAACTGGCACGCAAGAAAAAACTGTACATGCGCGACGCCGCTTATGTCATTGCCATCGACCGAGTGGCCCAGGCCTGCAAAAGCCGCGGTTGGGTTTAATTTCAGCATCTTTATTTCAGCATCTTTGTCATTCTTTAACATCAGTATACCGTGAAGAGGCGGGACACGCGTCCCGCCTTCTCCTTTTGGGTTTACCGGGAATAATACAATGGAAAAAGCATCTAAATTGAAGTCGAATACGTTTATTACCCGTTTTAACCGGGATTTTTACAGTGAAAAGGAAGAATTCTCTTATATCGGCGATGGCGTCATGGGGGGCAAAGCCGCAGGCCTTGCCTCGATTAAGGAAAAAATTGTTTACTTCTACGAAAACCACCCCATCCCAGCGGTTCACATTCACATTCCCCGGCTGGTCGTGATTACCACCCAATTCTTCGATTTATTTTTGAAGGAAAATAACCTCGCCGATATTGCGTTCGCCGACCTAACCGACGAACGCATGGCGTATCACTTCCTCAAAGCCGAACTGCCGGCCAGTCTAATCGGCGATCTATGGGCACTCATCCAGACGGTTCACCTGCCCCTGGCCATCCGCTCCTCCAGTCTGATGGAGGATAGCTTAAACCAACCGTTTGCCGGAATATACGCAACCAAAATGATCCCCAACAACCAGTCCGATGTGGAGACGCGCTTTCGCAAATTAACCGAAGCCATTAAATTCGTTTATGCCTCGACCTTCTTTCAGAGTGCCAAATCCTACATGAAAACCACGGCTCATCGCCTGGAAGACGAAAAGATGGCTGTGATCATTCAGGAAGTGGTGGGCATGCGTCACAATGATCGCTTTTATCCGACCATCTCCGGCGTGGCCCGCTCCTATAACTTCTATCCGACCGGCCATGCCGCCCCCGAGGATGGCGTGGTCAACCTGGCCCTGGGATTGGGGAAAACGATCGTCGACGGGGGCGCGGTCTGGACCTATTCCCCGGAATACCCGGAAACCAGTCCCCCTTACAATTCCATCCACGACCTCCTGACGCAAACCCAACTGGATTTCTGGGCGATTCACATGGGACTGCCCCCGATTTTTGACCCGACCCAGGAAACAGAATACCTGACCCAATTGAGTCTGAAAGACGCCGAATACGATAATGCCCTGACCTACATCGCATCCACGTACGATTGTTCATCCGATCGGCTGACCATCGGCACCGGATGCCCCGGACCGCGGGTCCTCAACTTTGCCCCGATCCTGCAGGTGGAACTCCTCCCGGTCAACCGGGCGATTCAATCCGTGCTTCACTTGTGCGAAGAGCGCTTCGGAACCAACGTGGAAATCGAATTTGCCCTCTCCATTGCCTCTCCGGGAATAGGGCGAACGAATGCCCGCTTCGGCGTCCTTCAAGTCCGACCCATGGCCCTCAACACAACCCTGGTGGAACTCGACGAACGGAGCTGGAGCCGCGAGCGCGTGCTCGCCGCATCCAACAACGTCATGGGAAATGGGCGCGTGACCGGTATTCGCGATATTGTGTACGTCGACCCGCACGCCTTTCAATTGAGCGATTCCCGGGAGATTGCCCAGGAACTCGATGCCTTCAATCGCCAACTGGTGGAAGCGGGAGCCCAATACTTGCTGATCGGTTTTGGCCGGTGGGGCACCTCCGATCCCTGGTTGGGGATTCCCGCCAATTGGGGGCAGATCTCCGGAGCCCGCATCATTATCGAATCGCAACTGCCCGGCATTGCCGTGGACTTCAGCCAGGGTTCCCATTTTTTCCACAACATGTCCAACCTCGGAATCCTCTATTTTTCATTGAAGCGCGAGGAACCCTACCCCATCGATTGGGCGTGGTTACAGCGCCACCAACCGGTCCGCGCGGCAACGTTTATCAGGCACGTGCACTTACCATCCCCTCTGACCGTTGAAGTGGACGGCAGAACCCGCCAAGGAGTCATATTCAAAAATGAGTGAAGACACCGTTACCAATAGTGTGAACATTGAAAAACTCCTGAAAAACCTTCAGGAGAGACGCAAGGAACTGGATTGCTTATACCGAATCGAAGAATTGCTTCATAAAGAAAATGAAATGGGGCTGGAGGAATTATTCGCCTCAATCATCAAAATCATTCCCTCCGGGTGGCAATTCCCCGATATTGCCCAGATCAAACTCACCTACCGGGGAGTGGTCTACAAGTCTCCGGGATACCTCAAACCGTTCTGCTGGCAGAGCACGGAAATCAAGATGTACGATAAAGCAGTGGGGGAACTGGTCATCTCCTATTCCCAGGAGGTTCCGCCCTCAGGGGAAGCGTATTTCTTAAAAGAGGAAAAACAACTGATCAAAGCCATTGCCGACCGGATCAGCCACATCCTCCTGCACCGCGAGTCCAAACGCGTGTATAACCAGTGGAAGGATGCCGAAGAAAAACTGGCCAGCAAGAGCCTGAGCGAATGGCGCGTGATCATCGATGTGCTCCAAAAGTCCAACCTCAAACTCTTCATGTATCTGTCTCAGAAGATGCTCTACTACCTCTGCTGGAACGGCGTGGCCGAGGCCAAACAACTCCTCCAGCATGCCGGATTCAACATCGTGGGCGTGACCTCCAGCTCCCTGCCCTTCGAGGACATGAACCAACCGAGTCCCAAGCAATCCATGGACAACATCATCATCGTCAACAACGAGATCTTCCGGATTGCCTCGGAAAACCTCGGCGAAGAACAAATCCTCCACCTGATCCGCCGCTGGATGGAACAGAACAAATCCCGGTTCCTGGTCAAAATCCTCGAAAGCCCCAATTCCTCGCTCACCGACCTTCTCAACTCCATCAGCCGATTTCGCCTCCTGGAAGAAGAAGGACTCAAACTTTCCGAACCGATCGATAAGAGTTTACGCGTGGCCATGATCCGCCACCTGCTCTCCGATCAACTCGAATTTATCCAGATTGCCAAAAACTTTATCGGAATTTCAGATTATTACGATTTATTCAAGCGCATCATCTTTCCGACCGGAAGCCACGGAAAAATCGGGGGAAAGAGTGCGGGTATTTTTCTGGCCAGCCGAATTATGGCGCATTCGGAAACCCACAAGGATCTGTTTTCCAAAATCAAAGTCCCGAAAACCTGGTACGTGACCTCGGATGCGATCTCGGACTTTCTCCACTACAACAACCTGGAAAACGTGCTGGAACAAAAGTACAAGGAACTGGACGAAATCCACGTGGAGTACCCCAACATCATCCAGATTTTCAAGAACTCCCATTTCTCTCCCGAGATCATCCGCGGACTCTCCATTGCGCTCGATGATTTCGGCGACGTCCCGATTATCGTCCGAAGTTCGAGCCTCCTGGAAGACCGATTGGGCGCGGCGTTTTCCGGAAAGTACAAGAGCCTCTTTCTCGCCAACCAGGGCACCAAGGAGGAACGCCTCGAGGCCCTGACCGATGCCATTGCCGAGGTCTATGCCTCAACCTTTGCCCCGGACCCGATCGAGTACCGAAACGAACGCGGGTTACTGGATTTTGACGAGGAAATGGGTATCTTAATCCAGGAAGTCGTGGGAAACCGGGTGGGAAACTACTACTTCCCGACCTTTGCCGGCGTGGCGTTCAGTAAAAACGAATTCCGATGGTCGGCTCGCATTAACCGGGAAGACGGCCTGATTCGCCTGGTGCCCGGATTGGGGACCCGCGCCGTGGACCGGTTGTCCAACGATTACCCCACCCTGATCGCTCCGGGAAAACCCAACCTCCGCGTCAACGTCACCCCGGATGAAATCATTCGCTACTCCCCCAAACACATGGATGTCATTAACCTGACGACCAATACCTTTGAAACGGCTGAAATTCAGGAGCTCATCAAACACTTCGGTAACGATATTCCGGGTATTCACCATACGGTCTCCATTGTCCGGGACGACAATGTCATCCAAAAACCCACGTCTCCCTTGAATATCCATTTCGACAAAGACATGCTGGTGGTCACGTTTGAGGGGCTCTTCCAACGAACCGATTTTATCAAGCAAATCGGCGCACTCCTCGAAGCCCTGGAAAAAAGTATCGGCTCCCCGGTGGACATTGAGTTCGCCCATGATGGCCAAAACCTCTACCTGCTGCAATGCCGACCCCAAAGTTACTCCCACGATACGCAACCCGCGCCGATCCCCCGGGATATTCAGGAACACAAAATCGCCTTTACCGCCGAACGGTATATCTCCAATGGTCATGTCCCGGATATTACCCATGTGGTTTACGTCGTGCCCGAGGCCTACAGTCAGTTGACCGATCCGACCGAGATGAAAACTATCGGAAAAGCGGTCGGAAAACTAAATAAGATTCTCCCCAAACGCCAGTTCATCCTGATGGGACCCGGACGATGGGGCAGCCGCGGCGATATCCGCCTGGGGGTCGATGTCTCGTACTCGGATCTCAACAATACCGCGGTGCTGGTTGAAATCGCCCGGCAAAAGGGAAATTATGTGCCGGAGCTCTCGTTTGGGACCCATTTCTTCCAGGATCTCGTGGAAGCCTCGATCCGCTATATCCCGCTTTATCCCGATGATCCGGGAATCATCTTTAACGAAGCGTTCTTCATGCAGAGCGAAAACATCCTGAGCGATTTACTCCCGGAATTTGCGCATCTCTCCCATGTGCTTCGCGTGATCGATGTGCCTCGAAGCTCCGACGGGTTAATCCTGCGGGTCGCGATGAACGCGGAACTGGATCAGGCGATCGGTGTCTTTGAAACCCCCGGCCGACGGATCTGCGATCAAGTGGAAAAAGAGTCGATCGCGTCCCGACCGCACGATGATTTCTGGCGCTGGCGCTACTACATGGCCGAACGCATTGCCGAGCGCCTGGATATGGACCGTTTCGGGGTCAAGGGGATCTATCTCTTCGGAAGTACGAAAAACGCCACCTGCGGACCGGCCAGCGATATCGATCTGCTGGTTCATTTCGAGGGTTCTGAGGATCAACGCCGCAGTCTGATGCTCTGGTTCGAAGGGTGGAGCCTGACCCTGGGCGAATTGAATTACCAACGCACCGGATATAAAACCAACGGGTTATTGGATATTCATCTGGTGACCGATGGCGATATTGAAAAGAAGACCAGTTATGCGCTGAAGATCGGGGCGGTGACCGATGCGGCCCGGCCGTTGAAAGTCAAAAATACCTAACTCCCATGCGCTGCGATTTTGTTTCCGATATCCATGGCCGGATCGACCGGTATGAAAAATTGTTCAAACGTGTGGCGGCGGATCCTCCCGACGCCCTGTTTATCGGGGGCGATTTCCTCCCCTCGCCCCTGGGCGCGCTCATGCGCCGGGAACTGTCCCAGGCGACCTTTATCGAGGGATTCTTACAAACGGAATTCCAAAAATTAAAAGATCTCCTGGGAGAGGCTTACCCCCGCGTGTTTCTGATCATGGGAAATGACGACGGCCGAATGGAAGAAGCCACTGTTCGCGAGATGGCGGCTCGCGGTATTTGGGAATACGCTCACTTTCAACGGATTGCGTGGGGCGAGTTCACGGTTTATGGGTATGCCTATGTCCCTCCTACGCCGTTTCGTCTCAAGGATTGGGAGCGGTACGATGTGTCCCGGTACGTGGAGCCCGGGTGCCTGGCGCCGAGTGAAGGGATTGTCACCGCTGAGGTTTCCGACTACGACTTGAATTTTGCCACCATTGCCGAAGATCTGGAGACCTTAACCGGCAGCGATCCTCTGGAAAAAGCCATCTTCCTTTTTCATTCCCCGCCCTATAAATGCAAGTTGGACCGTGCGGCCCTGGATGGGAAAATGATCGATCATGTGCCGCTGGATCCCCATATTGGAAGTATTGCGATTCAACGCTTCATCGAGGCGCGTCGTCCCCTCATTACCCTCCATGGCCACGTCCATGAATCCGCCGGTATTACCGGTTCCTGGTCGGATCGGTTCGGTGATACGGTTTCCTTTAATGCGGCCCATAACGGGCCCGAATTGGCAGTGATTCGCTTTGACCCGTATGCCCCGCAACCGGCCACGCGCGAATTGCTTTAATTTTTTAAATCGGACTTTACAAATTCGATAAAATCCTTTAAATTAGTACATGGATGACTCTAAAGATCTTCTTCGATTAATCGACCGCTCCAGCGGTTTATTCTGGAGAATGAAACGGGAAGACAAAACCATCGAATTTCTGAACGATACCCTCATCGGCGAATTCGGGGATAAAACCGAGCTCGTGCATTTGCTTCAAAACCTGGTGTACGCTCAGGAACGCGTGGCCGAAGAAGATTTCTTTCGCTTTAAATTATTTGTCAAGGCTGCGCGTGAGGGACGGGAAGCCTCGGTTATTTTTCGGGCTCGGGATGAAGCGGGCACGTTTCACCATTGGTTGCAGATGCACGGGGTTCCCGGATCCGAGGACCCGTCGCTGTACTATGGGGTCATCCGCAATATTACGCAGGATGTTTCCTTTGTCAATCATCTGTTGGAAAAGGACCTGGAGCGTCAGATCATGATTCAACACGATACCATTCCCACGCTTCTGGTCGATATGAAAACCAAGGCCATTATTTCTCGCAACACGTTTGCCTACGGCTTATTCGGATACGAATACCATGAATTCAATGAGATGGGGTTTCGCGACATTTACCCGGAATCGGAAACCTCACGGGTCTCGAGGATTTACGAGACCTGTCTTTTGGAAGGATTTTGGGAGGGTCACCTTGTGTTTTTAAAGAAGGATCAGGTGCGGTTTGGAGCCCGGATCAAGATCAAGCGGATATCGCTTCGGGAGCGAAATCTTTTGCGCATCTCCATTTATGAGAGCATTGAAATGGAAGCCCCGGAGAGTCCCGCGGCAGAGGTGGAATTTTCCGACCGGGAGCAATTCAAAAAGCGGCTGATGATTGCCGTTTCCGAAAAACACGAAATTGAGGAGATATTGGATACGCTCCTTGCGCATCCGTATGAAACGCCCCGGTTTGAAGCCGTCCTTTATGCCGATGTCTATCCCAATAAGCAAAAGATCGATATTTATGGACGCGGCGCGCCCTTTACCAGTTTAAAACCGGGTATTTCCTTTAATTACAATGGTACCGTGTCGCAGGCGATCGTCGAGAAGCATCTGTCATTTGTTATTTTATCCGATACGTTGGAGAGTACCATTCCCAGTGACTGGGCATTGTTTATCCCGCATGGGATTCGGTCTTATTTTGCCAAGCCGTTCTTTCACGGATCGAAATTACGGACGCTGTTAATGTTTTGTTCTACGGAAGTGAATCGATTTTCGGAAAAGGATATGGGTATTTATGAACTCTATTATCAAGCGTTTCAGAAAGGGTTGCGGAATTGGCGAAGTAAAAAGAAGCAGCGTCCTGGTTCGTGACACAGTTTACACAATTTTTTGGGGGTTGTATTTAATATTCAATGTTGGTATACTCATCTTTCGTGATGGAACGGAAAAAATCGTTTTCGGGAAGAGAGCGATGATTAGAGGTGACGAGGATGAGAAAAGTTTTGATTACCTTAATGATTATTTATTGCGGGATAACTATATTCCCGGAAAAAGTGGCGGATTTGCCGGAGTTGAATAAACCTCACGCCATCGAATGCGATGGCGAAAATTTTTATATCCTTGATGAAACCACTGTCCATGTATATTCCATCGAAGGATGCAGGCATATCAGAAGTTTCGGACAGCGTGGCGATGGCCCATACGAACTGGTTCCCATGTGGTTCCCTATCCAATTAGCGGTTTGGGATGATAAAATAATGCTTAGTTCCCTTACGAAAATGGTGACTTATACTAAAAGTGGAAAACCGATTAATGAAGTCGTCTATCACCAAATTTATCGAAATTTAATTCCTTTTCAAAAAAATTATGTGGCCGTGATGGAGGCTACAGATGATAAACCTCTCGTTTCTAGCTATAAAACATTATTGATTTCATCCGATTTTAAAAATAAAACAACATTGCTGGCTTTTTCATCTCCCCCCCTTGGGGCTCGTGACGGGAAGCAAGGTTTCACACTTCCTCTCTATACCTTTATCAGAGTCATCAACAACAACTTATATGTTTTTAGTATGCAGCATGATAATGAAATCTTTGTATTCAATACGGAAGGAAAGGAGATACGACGGCTGAAAGTCAATTTGCCGCGGGTCAAGGTTACGGAGTCGGTAAAAAAAGATTTGGTCGATTATTTAAAAAGTATTCGATATTACAAAAGAATGAAGCTTAATGAAGAAGATCTGGAAAGTCATGTTTTTCTCCGGGATTATTTGCCGACAGTCAGACTCTTCCATATCAAAAACGGGATTATTTATCTTCAGACGCATGTCAAAAAAGGAAAGGACTATCAATATGTGTTGATGGATTTAAATGGGAAAATACTGAGAACACTATTTTTACCGATGAATTTGTATGAGATTAACTATCAAGGTTCTTTTTGTTTTGATAAAAATACCTATTATTATCTGGTCGATAATGATGAAAGCGAGAATTGGGAACTGCATAAAGTAACCTTTTAATTGGAAAAAATAAATAAACCGCGGATATAAAAGAGGTGGGTGCAAATATTTTCGATAGAGTTACGGAACCTTTTAAAGGTAGTCAATCCTTATTTTAAATTACTACCTTAATCAAGTACCGCGAAATTATTAACTAAATCCCGTTTGATCCGGTTTACCTCCTGTGCCGGTACCTCTATTACAACCGCCGGCACATCCATCTACACATCCAGGCCCACAAGCAGTTGGCCCTTCTTCCAAGCTATTGTACAAACCTTGAAAAACTGAACCATCCAAATTCAATAGCTCAGGCATTTCAAAAATCATTTTGGTCATGTTATCACCTCCTTCTTGTTCGTTTAATTATTTATTCTCTTTTTGCACCCACCGTGCTCTTATTTTGGTTAAATCAAATGCCAATTTTTATTATTGGCTAATGTTGGGATTTATCAATCTGGACTCCGGGAAATATCCGGAATCGAAATATTCTTGACAAACAGGATTGGGAGAGAAAAAATCATTTGTCAAAAATAGTGTCCCTGCGCGGCATCCACCTAAACAACGCATGCGAAAGATACATTGAGAACAAATTCCTTTGAGATTCAAATGGGTATCCCCATGAATCGCATTCAAAAGCACATTATTTTCCCATTGGTCTTTTAAATCGATCGTCGTCACATGACCAAAAACATATGTCGGGATTTCTTTACCCAATGAACAAATCGATACTTTCCCATTGGCCAAAATACTCAATGAGGATCTGTACCCGCAATGACCGCCACATGAATACTTCCGCATTAAGTTTTTAAACGAGAAAAATACAGGGTCGATGTGCAAACTGATCTTGAACGGATATTTGTCAATCAGGGGCGCGATATCTTCCGTAATCTGCGGCAATTCATGGGGTTTAAATAAAAGTCCCTTTTCTTCCATTTCTTTCGCTCGTCCTACAGCCGAAACAATATTGATTTTCAGGGTATTGCAATGCTTTAACTCTTTTTGAATCCACTCCATCAGGGGAATCAATTCATGATAATTGAATTTGGAAACAGCAGTAATGATCTGGTAATATAAACCGGTTTCATCAAATAACTTTAGATTCTTAACCGTACGATCATAAGCGGTTTTGACCCCTCGGTGAAGATTATGGGTTTCAGATTTTACCCCATCAAGACTTACGGCGCAATAGATCATCCCATTTTTGATGGTATCGATGATTCCGGGATTGGAGAGAAGGAGGCCATTGGTCTCCAAATTCATGTGGATTCCTTTTCGGGTCAAATATTCGGCAAATTTAGGGAATTCTTTATTTAAAAGCGGTTCCCCTCCGGAAAATGTCACGCCTTTTAATCCCATATCGATCGCATCATCGATAAATCGGCGGCATGGCTCAAACTCCAATCGGGAATATTTCCCGCTTTCATCCAGCGGCGCCGATTGCCAACAATGCGTGCATTTTAAGTTGCATGCATCGGTCAGATAGATATACAAAGAATGCAATTTGGATTTTTCCAGCATTTTACTTCCCCTTTTATGAATTTAAAACAATCAGTTTGGCCAGAGAAAGGCGTTTGAAATAATCTGTGACGGCAGACTGAATATCCGCATTTTCAGGAATTGAAAATTGGTCGGTGATAACATCGATAATTTCGCCAATTGTTTTTGACCCATCGGAATTATCGAGAATGAATTTCCCCGTTTGATTAATAACCAGTATCAATTCGTTATCGGCATTAAAGAGCACATACTTGCCATCGTCTTCCATTTCTTCTCTGATCGTAACCATCGGATTTTTGGTAGGAATCATATAGTTTTCAACGCTGATTTCCTCCAAGGGTTTTGCTTCCAAATCTCTAGATTCTTCCATAGCCGGACCTCCCTTAATATCTTTCCTTAATTTTTACTAAAAATACTTTTATATCTAATAATCAATTCTGGTTTATTCTAACATATTATCAAATTAAAATGCAAGAGAAAAAATCTACGATAAATTTTCTCCATTGAGATTGAATTTGATGCTGAAAGTTGTTATACTTATCTACCGGGAGGTAATGGATGAGAATTATTTTAATTTCACTGATGTTTGTTTATTGTAGCATCGTAGCATTCCCTGAAAAAGTGGCGGATTTGCCGGAGTTGAATAAACCCCACGCCATCGAATGCGATGGCGAAAACTTTTATATTGTGGATGATACAACGGCCCATATTTATTCGATGAAGGGCTGCAAACACATCGGAAGCTTCGGGCAGCGCGGCGAAGGGCCATATGAACTGATGCATCACCCTGCATTCTGTACCAGATTATTGCTTTTGAACGATCGCATACTATTTAGTTCCAATCATAAAATGGTCGTTTATACAAAAAAAGGAAAACCCATTGACGAAATCATTTTTCATCAGTTCTTTAATGAGCTAATGCCCTTCAAAAAAAATTACGTTACCGTGCAACTGGACACAGATGAAAAAACGCAGTTGACTCATATCTATAAAGTCATATTGATTTCACCCGATTTTAAAAACAAAAGGGCATTGATAACTTTTGTGTCCCCACCTACTGGCCATCCCAATCATGGACAAGGTTTCACGCTCCCTCTATATACCTTTATCAATGTTGTCAATGACAATCTTTACGTTTTCAGCATGCAACACGATAATGAAATTATCGTCTTCAATCAGGAAGGAAAGGAAATAAAACGCATCAAAGTCAATTTACCGAGACTCAATGTTACCGAATCGCTAAAAAGGGATGTCATCGATTACTTAAAAAATATTCGATATTATAAATTAATGAAAGTCAATGAAGATGAATTGGAAAAACGTGTTTTTTTCCGAGAAGACTTACCATGTTTCAGGCTTTTCAAAATAAGAAACGGGATCATCTATCTCCAAACCTACGTAAAAAAAGGAAATGATTATCAATTTGTTTTAATGGATTTAAATGGAAAAATATTGAAGACGTTATTTCTGCCCATTAACGTATATGATTTCAGCAAAATTGGCCTTCAGACCACATTTTGTTTTGATAAGAACACCTATTATTATCTGGTTGATAATGATGAAACCGAGAATTGGGAACTGCATAAGATAGCATTGGATAAAATAAAATAGAATCGAAGATAAAAGAGTGGGTGCAAACTCGAACAATTTTGAATTTATCTTCTTACATTTAATTCCGAATCAATATTCGGAAGAACCTTAGCCTGTAGGCTCTGGCCCCACATTGAACCCGGCTCCGTGACCCAATCCGCAACCACTGGCACATCCATCTCGGCACCCTGAACCACATCCACCTGGGGGAACATCATCCTCGCTATAAAGGCCACTAAAAATGGAACCATCCAAATTCAACAGCTCCGGCATTTCAAAAAACATTTTTGTCATTCTCATCACCTCCTCTTTTTTTATTTTTTTAAATTTATTTATTCGAGTTTGCACCCACCGCTTTTATCTCCAATTTTCGGTCTGCCAAATCCCCTGGTCCTTCCATCTCCCGAACCTCCTTAAAATCTTTCCCTCAACTTTTACTAAAACATTTTTATATTCAACATAGTAATTATGGTTTCATTCTCACAATTTTTCAAATAAAAAATTCAAGAAATTGAGATTGAATTTGATTCTTAAAGTTGCTATACTTATCTGTCAGGGAGGTGATGGATGAAAATTATTTTAATTTCACTGATGATTATGTATTGCGGTATCGTCATATTCCCGGAAAAAGTGGCGGATTTGCCGGAGTTGAATAAACCCCACGCCATCGAATGCGATGGCGAAAACTTTTATATTGTGGATGATACAACGGCCCATATTTATTCAATGAAAGGCTGCAAACACATCGGAAGCTTCGGGCAGCGCGGCGAAGGGCCATATGAGTTAAACACCCCATTCTATTCCCCCGCCAGAATATTGCTTTTGAGTGATAAAATCATACTTAGTTCCTCTAATAAACTGGTCGTTTATACGAAAAAAGGAAAGCCCATCGATGAAAAAATTTTTCGTCAAGGCTATAGTGATCTAATACCCTTCAAAAAAAATTATGTAGCTGTTCAAGTCGATGTCGATCAGAAATCTCAACTTGTGGATACCTATAAAGTATTGCTGATTTCCCCTGATCTTAAAAACAAAGAATTATTGATATCCTTTGTGGTCCCACCGATCGGGATTCCGAATCGACCCGGTTGGGCTCTTCCTTTAAAAACCTTTATAAATGTAGCAAACGATAACCTGTATGTTTTCAGTATGCAACAAGATAAGGAGATTTTCGTCTTCAATTCGGAGGGAAAACAAATCAAACGCCTGACAGTGGATCTACCCAAAATCAAGGTTACGGAAGCGGTAAAAAATGATATGATCGATTATTTAAAAAGTATTGGATATGGAAAAGTTTTGCGGGTAAAGGATGAGGAGATAAAAAATCGTTGTTTTTTTCGGGATTATTTATCGACAGCCAAACTTTGTAAAATAAAAGATGGAATTATCCAACTCGAGACCTATGAAAAAAGGGAAGGAAAGTATCAGATCGTATTGATGGATCTGAATGGAAAAATTCTTAAAAAATTATTTTTACCTATTCCGATATACGATTTAAGTCCGGTAGCCCGGCATACTTCCTATTGTTTTGATAAAAATACCTATTATTATCTGGTCGATAACGATGAAACCGAGAATTGGGAACTGCATAAGATATCATTGGATAAAATAAAATAGAATCGCAGATTAGCCACAGAGGTCACAGAAGACACAGAGAAAATTAAAAGACAAATTATTTGAAGAAAACAGAATAGAAATATAGCAGATATAAAAGATAATTTTTTTCTATTTTTCTCTCCAATAAGGACAGAATGGATCGGGCGCCAACAAGTTTCCGTAGATTAAATACGCATCCGCCCGACACCCCGCACAACAAAAAATATTAAATTGACAATTCCGACAATAATCGATGTCTGCGGTCGTGATCTCTGATAACGCCCGAATTTCTTTGAAAACCTCAGACTCCTTCCATATTACCGATATATCCGTTTCACGGATATTTCCACCCTTAAAATCACTTAACTCCGAACAAGGAATCACCCACCCACCGGATGTGATATTACACGTCGAATGACCGGCCGAACACGGTTTTAACTTATGTGCCGAAAGATGATCCTTTACCCTGTTGTAATCTGAGGGAAACGATAAATACGAGGTATTAACGCTACGAATCTTTAAACCCGGATACTGTTTGTTCAGCTCATTCACCATTTCGGAAAACGGTTTGACATCCGTCCATAAATCCAACTTTATCTCGGAATAGGTGCTCTTGCACCTTCCGGAAGGATGCAACGAATTGGTGACTATTTCTTTGATCCCCAACGGATGAAGGTCCTGGGCAAGTTTCTCCAAAGATTTGACATTCTGCTTCAACGGCGTAAACGCAATCGTTGGAATAATCCCGTGATCCAAAAGATGCCGGATCCCGGCCATGGTTTTCTCATAACTGCCTGTACCACGCAGTCGATCATGGCTTTCCTTATCCCCATCCAAACTGATGGAAATCGTCTTTATTCCCAATCGCTTCAGCTCAGCGGCCACGGTTTCAGTAACGAGCGTTCCATTGGTGAGAAGCGAGATCTTGGAAAAACGACAGGCCACGGCTGCTTCCAGAATCTCAAAGAAATCGTCTCTCACAAGCACTTCTCCGCCGGTAAACTCTATGGTAAAAACGCCGATTTCTTTTAGTCTCCTTAACACGCTTATCCATTCTTCGGTGTTAAGCTCCGGCTCGGTTTCATGGTCCAGAAAATGCGCCGCACTGCAATACGAACACGCCAAATTGCACCGACGGGTTAAAATCAATTGAACGGTAAATGGGGCATTGGGAACACGTTTCATCTTACTTTCATCCTCTTATTCTGCACTGGATATTTTTTCGCCATCAAAAAAAGGACATAATACGGACGGGGCCAGGAGATCGCGGTAAATGATATAAGACGTCGCCCGGCATCCGCCATCGCAAAGATACCTGTACTTACAGGTTTTGCAATGCGGCGTGTCCTCCATGGATAATTGACTCAGGTCGCGGATCTGTTGGAAGTTCTCCGAGTTTTCCCAGATATCGAGTAAATCGGATTCGCGGATATTTCCGCCCGGAAACGTCGATAAACCATTACAGGGGAGCACGTCCCCGGTAGCAGTGACGACACACGAGGTACACGCAGCCCCGCATCCGTCTTTTAAGTGTTTTAACTGAAAATTTTGAGGATTTTCTTTGAAATATTTATAGGATTCCGGTAAATAATAATGAAAACCGAGACTGCACTCGATTTTCATTGCAGGGTATGACTTTCGTTTTTCTTCGATGGTATCCAGTAGGTCTTTGTATTGTTCCGGGAACCGGGGAACGATATCTTTATAGATGGATAAGCACCTGCCTTCGGGTGCGAGGCTATTGATGCCGATGGACCGGATTCCCAATGGGGCTAAACGATCGATGAGCGGACCAATATCGATGCTATTGGTCCGGGTTGCCGTAAATGAAATATTGGGAAAAATGCCAACCCCGATTAAGTGTCGAATTCCCTGGAGTGTTTGTTGAAACGCGTTTTTCCCCCGGATCGAATCATGAGCGTCCTCTAAGCCGTCAAGGGAAATCGAAATGTTTTTGATGCCGATTCGGAGTAGCTCGTCAGCGATCTCAGGCGTAATCAAAATACCATTGGTAAGTAAAGTGACCCGATGGGATTTATTTTCTTTAAGCGCTTTCAGCAGGATAAACAAATCGTCTCTAAGAAATATCTCCCCGCCGGATAACGAAATATCGAAAACGTTTAATTCTTTTAGGCGTTTAAAAAATGTTAACCACTCGTCGGTTGAGAGTTCTCCGGATCGGGGTGATGCATTGGCTGCATCATCCAAACAAAACGTGCAATGGAGATTGCAGCGTTTGGTTAAAAGCAGACGCATGGCATAAGGTGTTTTACTTATTCTGGGCATGTGAAACCTCCTGGGCTAAACTTCCTTCCTTCGCTTCTTTAACGCCCCGAATATATGATACAGGAGAACATTTTTATTGTCAAGGATAGCCGGATTCGGACCGACACCGAGCACGGTTTCCGCGGTTTCCCAAACTTTTGACCTTGAACCGAAAACGAGTGACCTGAAACCATCAATCCTGTCACCTTGAACCGCCAGCGAGTGACCTAAACCACTAACCATGTCACCTTGAACCGCTAACGAGTGACCTGAAACCATCAATCCTGTCACCTTGAACCGCAAACGAGTGACCTTAAATCACTAACCATGTCACCTTGAACCGCAAACGAGTGACCTTAAATCACCAATCATGTGACCTGAAACCGCAAACGAGTGACCTGAAACCATCAATCCTGTCACCTGAAACCGACAACGAGCGGCTGGAAACGCTCAATCCTGTCACCTGAAACCGACAACGATTGACTTGAAACCACTAATCCTGTCACCTGAAACCGACAACGAGCGGCTTGAAACGCTCAATCCGGTCACCTGAAACCGACAACGAGCGGCTTGAAACGCTCAATCCTGTCACCTGAAACCGCTAACGAGTGACTTGAAACCATCAATCCTGTCACCTGAAACCGCAAACGAGCGGCTCGAAACGCTCAATCATGTGACATGAAACGCCCAACTTTTGGCATGGCGGCTCAAACTTTTCCGGTAAACGCCTTCTCAAATGAAACGGAGCGTGTCTCTTTCTTTTATAATACGATATGCGAACCGCTGGTTGGGACCACCTCTTGATTGAAAAGATAAAACCCTCATGCTATTATTATTTATTATAAATCAGGACGACTGGATTTATAATCCAACTTCCGAATCCGAGGTATGAAATGCATCAATTAAACCGCAAAAACATCAAGGATATCCTTGCCCTCACTCCCACCCAGGAAGGCATTCTCTTTCATTATTTACAACATCCCCAAAACGATTTTTTCGTCGAACAATTAAGCCTCCGAGTCTCCGGTTTCATCGATCGAGACCTTTTCCAAAAAGCCTGGAACCGAGTCACCGACTCCAATGACATGCTCCGATGCGCGTTCCGATGGGAAAAAATAGAAAAACCGACTCAGATTATTTTTAAAACCGTTCACCACGAACCGGCGTTCCACGACCTCTCCAAATTAACCGATAGTGAAACAAAACGCCACCTCGACGCCATTCAAATCAATGATAAAAAACGTCTTTCCGACCTGCGACAGGTTCCGTTTCATATCACCCTATGCCTCCTCGAAACCGGTAACCCCAACCGCTACGCGATGATCATTACCCATCATCATATTCTCTACGACGGATGGAGCACCGGCGTGCTGCTGAGAGAATTCTTTGCCTCATACCGTCAATTAACCAATGGCGAATCTTTGATTCTTCCAATCAAGACGGGGTTTAAAGAATTCATCAAATGGATTCATTCTCAAGACAGAACCAAACAAGACCATTTCTGGCATCATTATTTGAAGGATTTCGATACCGGAACTCAAGAAACCTCAACCGGTAGAAGGAATGTCACAGACGATACGGCGATTTATAATTTTCAATTACCCGGTGAACTGAAAACGAAAATCGATGCATTTACGAAACGTGTCAACATCACGCTTTCGTCTTTCCTCTATGGCGTATGGGGACTTTTATTACAGACATACCATTCGGTTAGGGATGTGATTTTCGATACAACGGTTTCGGGGCGACGCGCAACCATCGACGGCATCGAAGACATGGTGGGGTTATTGATCAATACGCTGCCGCTTCGCATTCAACGATTTTCCGATGACACACCGACAGATTTCTTTACCCGAATAAACGCAATGATGACCGAATGGACAGAGTACGAACATACGCCGTCATTGCGGGTGAAACCCTACCTGGATCGCTGCCGCCGGGCGAACCGTTTCGATTCGGTGGTGGTCATTGAGAATTACCCGCTCGATCGATTAACCATCGACGAAACAACCCCGCTGGCAATCGATTCCTTTTCAATGGTTGAGAAAACCGCGTATGATTTAACGGTGATTGTGACGCTTGTTGAAACCATTGAATTTCATGTGACCTATCATACGGACGGTTTTGATCATAAGGATATGTCAAAACTGGCCGACGATCTTATTTCAATCATGAACGACATACCGGAAAACTCTGGGAAACCTCTGTGTGACATGATGACGTCGTCGGTTTCGCTAACAGTTAAGTTGCCGTCTGAAATCCTTGAACGTGAGTATCATGCGCCCCGCAATGCGGAGGAAGAGACGTTATCGTCAATCTGGGCAGAGGTTTTAAATATTCGTGCGGATGAACTCGGAATCGATGCGAATGTCTTTGATTTCGGGGGGCATTCGTTAAGCGTGCAGGTTGCTGCATCGCGTATTCACCGGGCTTTGGGGGTTAAAGTACCCATTGAAGCATTTTTTAACCGACCGACGAT
This sequence comes from Candidatus Omnitrophota bacterium, assembly GCA_050258455.1. Lineage (GTDB taxonomy): Bacteria > Acidobacteriota > Aminicenantia > UBA2199 > UBA2199 > JAKAGC01. Next base: position 39,278 of record JBLMYT010000095.1, read on the forward strand.
TCGTTTGATGGGTGAATATATCGATCACGCCGGTCGACAAACCGATGTTTCGGTTTCTGTTCCTGTAGCAGAAGAACGAGAATACGATGACGTTTCTCCGGCACAGAAACGGATATATATGCTTCAGCAATTGAACCCGGAAAGCACGGCGTACAATGGACCGTGGATCATGAAACTGGAAGGTGCGATCGATCAATCGCGTTTGGAATGGGCGTTTAAAGAGTTAATCGCGCGACATGATATATTGCGTACCTCATTTGAGCTTCATAACGGCGAACCGGTTCAACGGGTTCATGATATTGTACCATTTCAAATCAATTATATTAAAGAACCCAAACCAAAAGTTTTTGCGGAGCTTTTTTCAAAAAGCGACCCGACGGAGTCAGTGTTTAAATCTTTTATCCGTTCTTTTCAGTTATCCAAATTACCTCTTTTTCGGGTCTTGCTAAACGAATGTTTTCTCATCATCGATATGCATCACATCATCACGGACGGAACCTCCACGGCGGTGTTGATTCACGAATTATCCGCGCTTTACAATGGGGACGCGTTGGCGCCGCTTCATGTTCGATATTCGGATTTCACTCGGTTTTTGCATCAGCGGTTGGAGCGCGGGGAACTTCGAAGTCAGGAAACCTATTGGTTGGAGCATCTGTCGGGCGAACTGCCGGTGTTGACGTTCCCGACGGATTTTCCGCGTCCATTGATGCAGAATTTTTCGGGTGAACGCATCCTGTTTCAGTTCGATGACGAATTAACGGACCGACTGCGTGGTTTTATGAAGGAACGCGGGGTCACGTTGTATATGACATTGTTATCGATACTCAATATTGTCCTGGCTTATGATTCGGGTCAGGAAGATATAATCGTGGGAACTCCGATTTCAGGGAGAAATTACCCGGATATTGAATACACGGTCGGTCTTTTTCTTGAAACGCTGGCCATGCGTAATTTCCCGTCCGGGGATAAATCGTTTCTGTCATTTTTAAATGAGGTGAAAACCCATACGCTGCGTGCGTATGAGAATCGGGAATATCCGTTTGATCGGTTAATCAAACGAGTGACGCCAATGGATGGAACGAATGATCGAAGCCGCAATCCGTTATTTGATGTGATGCTGAATGTGTTAAACCAGCCCCAATCGGTGTTGCGGTTAAACGGGGTAACGGTGACTCCGGTTGAATTCGCGATGAACACATCCAAGGTCGATATGACGTTGGAAGTAATGGAAAAAAACGGGAAAATTATTTTGGAATTGGAATACTGTACGGCGTTATTTAAAGCAGAGACCATGCAGCGGTTTTTAAATCATTTTCGAAATACGCTGCGCGAAGCGATCGTTAATTCGAATGTTTTATTGGGGGAGATTTCGGTTATCGATGAGAGTGAGCGGAGAGAGATTTTAGAGGCGTTTAACGCGGTGTCGGCGTTTCCTGAAACAGAGAAAACCGTTATTGACATGTTCGACGAACAGGTTGAAAAGACACCTGATCGTATAGCAGTTATGGGGCCGGCTTCTGTAGGGGCGCTTCGAGAAGCGCCCTTAAAAAATTCATGTGGGGCAATTCGCGAATTGCCCCTACAAATAACCTACCGTCAATTGAATGAGGAGTCCAATCGATTCGCCAATCGATTAATCGAAAAAGGGATTCAACCGGATACGATTGTGGCGATCATGATGGAACGTTCGGTAGAGATGATCATCGGTCTTTTGGGGATATTAAAAGCCGGCGGCGCGTATTTGCCCATCGATGTGGATGCCCCGCAAGAGAGAAAGGATTTTATGTTAAAAGACAGTGCGGCTGCATGTGTCTGCCCGGGCGCACACATGGGTGCGCCCCTACAGAGGAAAGTTTCCGTAGGGGCAGACCTATGTGTCTGCCCGGGCGCACACGCGGGTGCGCCCCTACATTTAAATAAAAACTCAGCTATTGCATATATTATTTACACCTCCGGTTCTACCGGTCAACCTAAAGGCGTTGCCGTTACCCATCAAAACCTCACCGGCTACATTCATGCGTTTCAGCATGAATTTCATATTAATCAAAAAGACATCATCATGCAGCAAGCCTCGGTTTCCTTTGATGTCTTTGTCGAAGAAACCTACCCCTGTTTACTCGCCGGCGCTAAGCTGATGATTGCCCCCAAAGATGTTATCCGCGATACATCATTACTGGTCGAGTTTATCGCCCGTCATCAACTCACGGTTATCGATTGCTCGCCATTATTATTAAACGAACTCAATCAATGGATTTCACACAGCCAAAACAATCCCCTTCAAACCGTTCATACGTTTATCAGCGGCGGCGATGTCTTAAAAAAAGAATACATCGCCAATCTTCTCCCATTCGCCAGGGTTTACAACACCTACGGCCCCACCGAAACAACCGTATGCGCGTCCTATTACCGCATTACCGGCACGGAAACATCAAGCATTCCCATTGGAAAACCCATTAAGAATGACCGGATACTTATCCTGGATAAATACCACCGGCTCTTACCCGTCGGCATCACCGGAGAACTTTGCGTCAGCGGCTCAGGCGTGACGAACGGATACTTGAATCAGCCTTTATTAACATACGAACGATTTTGCCTCCGGCGGCCCACCTTTTTGAAAAAAGGTGGGTCCAAAAACTTTTGGTTTGAAAAATTTGGGGGAGGGTTTTATAAGACCGGGGATATTGGTCGATGGTTACCCGATGGTAACATCGAATTTGTAGGACGAAAGGACCGGCAAGTGAAAATTCGAGGCTTTCGCATCGAATTGGGAGAGATCGAAGCACGCTTATTAACGCATCCGGATATCCTCGATACTGTCGCGATGGTCCTCCCTACACAATCCATCTGCGTTTACTTCACCGCCAAAGAAGAAAAAGAAATAAACGCTAACGAACTTAGAGAATTTCTATCTCAACACTTACCATCGTACATGATCCCGGCTTTTTTCTTTCAATTGCAACATCTGCCCATCGGTTCCACTGGCAAAGTGAACCTCAACGCCTTACCCAAACCCATGGATTCGGATCAGAGTCGCCAAACCCCATACATTCCCCCACAAAATGAAATCGAATCCCAACTGGTTGCCATCTGGCAAAACCTGCTGGGTCATTCGCAAATCGGCACCATGGACAATTTCTTCGATCTCGGCGGCGATTCGATCCAGGTGAACCGGTGCATTGCTGCCATCCGCGAATGCCTTCATATTGAAATTCCATTCCGAACCTTTTTCGTTCAACCCTATATCCAAACCCTGGCCAGAGAAATCACGGGCAGACACGCGGGTCTGCCCCTACAAAAACTAATCAAAAAACAACAACGCCCGTCTTTAATTCCCCTGTCTTTCCCGCAAGAGCGCCTCTGGTTTTTGCAACACCTGGATACCGAAAACACCGCGTACTTTGTTCCCCGTGTCGTACGCATTATCGGAGAGTTGAATGTCCGATTACTCGAGCGGACATTCAGTGAAATCATTCGCCGCCACGAAATTTTAAGAACCGTGTTTATCACTCGAAACGGCACCCCGGTTCAAATCATTAAGGAACCATATCCATTTACCATACCGGTAATCGACATAAACCGGGATGATGTGACCGAGTGGATAAACCGGGAAGGTCGTCAACCCTTTGATTTTGAACACGGCCCTTTGCTTCGTGTCACCATCCTGAAACAAATCGATAAATCAAAACGAATCGATCCATCCGAACACCCTTCCCCCCATTCCTCCGTGTCCTCTGTGACCTCTGTGGCTAAAAAACCCAAAAAAAATGAACATTTACTCGTACTCACCGAGCATCATCTCATTCACGACGGATGGACCCAGGGCGTATTGCTCAAAGAATTTATCACGATCTTCAGCGCGTATACCGAAGGAAAAAAACACGACCTTCCGGAACTCGACCTCCAATACGCGGATTTTGCCATCTGGCAACGCGAGTTCCTTCAAGGCGATCGGCTGAACCGTCACCTCGATTATTGGAAAGAGAAACTCACCGGTTTGATTCCATTGCTCGAACTTCCCGGCGACCGTCCCAGACCGACAGTCATGAGTGGAAACGGTGCATTGAAAATGGTTCACCTTTCCGTGGACCTTTCCGCTCAATTGGAGGAATTCAGCCGCAAAAACGGTTTGACCTTATTCATGGTGATGCTTGCCGCATTCAATATCCTTTTGTATCGTTATTCGGGTGAAGAAGATATCTGCGTGGGAACCGGGATTGCCAACCGAGGTTATAAAGAAATGGAAGGCATGCTGGGAATGGTCATCAACACGCTTCCGCTTCGAACCCACACCGTGGGCTCGCTGAGTTTAACAGACTATTTAAACCGGGTAAAAGAAACGTGTCTGGAAGCGTATCGTCATCAGGATACGCCGTTGGGTAAGATCGTGGAAGTCCTGGCCCCGGAACGGAGTTTAAGTTACAACCCGTTGTTTCAGGTGATGTACAGTTTCATGGACACACCCACCGAAGACTTATGGTTACCGGGTTTGGAACTTCACCTGGAGCCGACCCATAACCGTTCCTCCAAATTCGATATCAACATTGTGGTGGTTCCTGCTCGCGGACAGGAAAACAGAGAAATCCTCGTCGAATGGGAATACAGCACGGATATTTTCGATGATTCGACTGCCGAACGCATGTGCCGTCATTATAATCGATTGATGCAACAAATCGTCAGTGCAACAGGTGAAACGGTTTCATCGCTGTTGATGTTGGAACCGGAAGAGATCAAGCAATTGGTCGATGACTGGAACGACACGTCAACCGATTACCCGCGGGATAAAACCATTCATCAATTGTTCGAAGATCAGGTGGAACGCACGCCGGATCATGTGGCGGTGGTTGGCCAAAAAACTTTTTGTTTTTTAACCTATCGTCAGTTAAATGAAGAATGCAATCGATTAGCCAAGCAATTAATCGAAAAAGGGATTCAACCGGATTCCATCGTGGCGATCATGATGGAACGTTCGATCGAAATGATCATCGCTATTTTAGGGATATTAAAAGCCGGAGGCGCATATTTGCCCATCGATGTGAATGCCCCGCAGGAGAGAAAGGATTTTATGTTAAAAGACAGTGCGGCTGCATGTGTCTGCTCGGGCGCACACGCAGGTGCGCCCCTACATGGGAAGATTTCCGTAGGGGCAGACCTATGTGTCTGCCCGGGCGCACACGCGGGTGCGCCCCTACATTTAAATAAAAGCTCAACTATTGCATATATTATTTACACCTCCGGTTCTACCGGGAAACCCAAAGGCGTATTGATCAACCATCGACATGTGGTCCGGTTGTTATTTAATGATCGATTCCAGTTTGATTTCACGTGTCGTGATATCTGGACCCTGTTTCATTCATATTGTTTCGATTTTTCCGTGTGGGAAATGTACGGATCTCTGCTTTACGGTGGAAAACTGATCCTGGTTCCTCGCACGACAGCCAAAGACACAGCCGCATTCTTGCGGCTTTTAAACAGAGAAGCGGTCACGGTATTGAACCAGACGCCATCGGCGTTTTATCATTTGATTAACGAGGATCTGAACAACAGAGAAACCGGGCAACGATTACATCTCAAATATGTGATTTTCGGTGGCGAAGCGCTGAACCCGTCCAAACTCAGCGAATGGAAATCCAGGTATCCTCAAACCAAAATGATCAACATGTACGGCATCACGGAAACCACCGTACATGTGACATTTAAAGCGCTCGACGAAACGGACATGGCATCAACCGTTAGCGTCATTGGAAAACCGATCCCGACATTGCAGATGTATCTGATGGATAACTATTTAAACCCGGTTCCCATCGGTGTGCCGGGCGAAATCTACGTTGGCGGCGAAGGCGTCGCCAGGGGATATTTAAATAACCCTGAATTGACATCGGAGAAATTTACCGGTTGCCTTAATCTTTCCCAAACCAAAAGTTTTTGCCCCGCTTTTTACAAAAAGCGGGCCGCCGGAGGCAATCTTTACAAAACCGGTGATCTTGGCCGATGGTTGAATGATGGGAACGTCGAATACCTGGGGCGTATCGATTCACAGGTAAAGATCAGGGGTTTTCGTATCGAATTGGGAGAGATCGAACGTGCATTATTAAAACATCAAGATATCAATGAAGCGGCTGTTATCGATCGAATCGATGACCATGGCGATAAATACCTGGTTGCGTATGTGGTGAGCGAAAAAACATTCGATTCGATCGATATCAAGGAACTCAAGCACATGCTTTCCGTATCATTACCGGATTATATGATTCCCTCGCAGGTGATGACATTGGATCGCATTCCGTTAACACCCAACGGGAAACTCGACCGAAAGGCTTTGCCTGTTAAAGGAACCGACGTATCGCAGCGTTATGAAGCGCCGCGGGATCACACGGAACGACAGTTAGTCGATATATGGCGTCAGGTGTTGGGGCGGGAAGGCGATATCGGCATCGATGATAATTTTTTTGAACTGGGTGGTCATTCGTTGAAAGCAGCCGTGTTTATTTCCACGGTTCATAAAGAATTGAATGCCCCTGTCACCTTGCAGGAACTTTTCACAGGTCCCACAATCAGAGAACTGGCTGACACTATCCGGGAAAAAGCCCCGGATCATTTCGTATCCATAGAACCTGCGGAAGAGAAAGAATACTATGGGGTTTCTTCTGCGCAGAAACGATTGTATACCTTACAAACAATGAACCCGGAGAGCACGGCTTACCATATCCCGTTGGTGTTGCATATGCCGCATGATGTTACGATTAACCATATTGAAACCATCATTCGACGATTAATCGAACGGCATGAAAGTTTAAGAACATCGTTTCACCTGATCGATGATCAGCCGGTCCAGCGAATTCATGATCGCGTGGAATTTGAAGTAAGTGATTTAGCCACAGAGGTCACAGAGCACACAGAGTGGGGAAAGAAGAAGGTAAGAAGCGAAGAAGATAAGACGTTAAGCAAAATCAAATCCTTTATCAGATCTTTTGATCTGATAACGCCTCCCCTGATTCGGGTCGGGTTGATCGAACAAAATGATCATACACATCTCTTAATCGTCGATATGCATCATATGATTACCGATGGTGTCTCTCTGGATATTTTAACGCGGGAATTTGCGGTATTGTATGGCAACGGGGAACTGTCGCCGTTGGCGTTTCAGTACAAGGATTATGCGGAATGGGAGCAGCGGGGGATAGGTACCGACGGGTTTAAACGACGGGAGGCATTCTGGTTGAATGAGTTGAGCGGGGAAATTCCGGTATTGGAATTGCCGGTTGATGTTGGACGGCCTGCGGTTCAGAGTTTTGAAGGCAGGCGGGAATCGTTTGAAATCGATCGTGAAACCATCGGTGCGTTGCAATCGATCGTGTCGGAAAACGGAGCCACGCTTTATATGACTCTGTTGACCTTGTATACGGTATTCTTAGCGAAGGTGACCGCGCAGGAGGATCTGGTGATCGGATCGCCGGTTGCCGGGCGTGGTCATGCCGATTTGAAGAACATCATCGGCATGTTTGTGAATACCCTTCCGCTCCGTCATTATCCATTCGGTGAAAAGACGTTTACCGGTTTTCTTCAAGAGGTCAGAGAGAAAACCTTGCAAGCGTTGGAGAATCAGGATTACCCGTATGAGTATCTGTTAGAGAAAACGAATTTATCGAATGTATTGAATTTAACGAGGGATGCGAGTCGCAACCCGTTGTTTGATACCATGTTTGCCTTGCAAAACTTCGGGAGACCGGAAATCGAAATAGAGGCAGTCGGTTTTCGTCTTGCCTCATCGAAATATGAGATTCAAACATCAAAGGTTGATCTGGCTTTAACTGTAATGGAAACAGATGATAACCTGATTTTTACATTCGGGTATTGCACGAAGTTATTTAAACAGGAAACCATTGAGCGGTTCATCGTTTATTTTAAAAATATCGTTAAGCAAGTAATCGAAAACAGAGACGGTAAGATTTCCGGTTTTGAAATCGTTACTGAAGAGGAAAAGAATCGTGTTTTATTCGAGTTTAATGATACGGAATCGGAATATCCGAAGGATAAACCCATTCATGAATTATTTGAAGAACAGGTCGAACGCACGCCGGATCATATTGCGGTTATCGGTTCATCTTCTGTAGGGGCGCTTCGAGAAGCGCCCATAAAAGTTTCTTATCTGGAATTGAATCGACAATCCGAACGATTAGCGGATGAATTCATAAAGAAAGGTACTTGCCCTGATACGGTTATCGGTATCATCATCGATCGTTCGATTGAAATGATCATCGGTATTCTGGGGATATTAAAAGCAGGCGGCGCGTATTTGCCCATTGATCCGGATTCCCCGCAGGAACGAAAGGATTTCATGTTAAAAGACAGTGCGGCTGCATTGGTCTGCTTGGGCGCACACGCGGGTGCGCCCCTACATTTAAATAGAACTTCAAATTTAGCTTATATCATTTACACCTCCGGTTCTACCGGCAGACCCAAAGGCGTCATGGTTGAGCATCGTAATGTCGTGCGTCTGGTGAAGAATTCCGGTTTGATCGAATGGGATCAAACCCAGCGATTGTTAATGACCGGCGCATTGATATTCGATATCAGTACATTCGAAGTATGGGGACCCCTGTTGAATGGTTTGACATTGTGCCAGGTGAGTAAAGAGACTCTGTTAAACCCTGTTAAATTGGGTGCTGAAATTATTAAACATGCAATCACCGTCCTGCATTTGATTCCCCAATTATTTAACCGCTTGTGGGAAGAGAACGCGGCAAGTTTTGCCGGGTTGCACTATTTCCTCATTGGCGGCGATTTCGTGAATCCCCGGAATATCAATCTCCTGCGACAAATGTATCCGGGTTTAAGGATCGTTCATTGTTATGGTCCCACCGAAAACACCACCTTTTCTACCACATTCTGTGTCAATAATGATGTCGATAAGGATTATGACGAACGCATACCCATCGGAAAGCCTATCGGCAATTCCCATGTCTATATATTGGATCGATATCAAAACCTTTTACCGATCGGCATTGCGGGTGAGTTATGTGTCGGTGGCGATGGCCTGGCCAGAGGATACTTAAACAATCCCGAATTAACATCGGAAACTTTTATCGGTTGTCTTAATCTTTCCCATAATAAAAATTTTTGCGGGGGTCCAGGGGGCGGTTTTTATAAAAAGAGCCCCCTGGCCGCCGGAGGCAATCTTTACAAAACCGGCGATTTAGCCAAATGGTTAATGGATGGTAACATCGAGTTTTTGGGGCGTATCGACCATCAGGTCAAGATCAGGGGCTTCCGGATCGAATTGGGTGAAATCGAGAACCGTTTGATGGCTCATAAACATATCAAAGATACCGTTGTCATATGTCGGTCCGATGAACATGGCGATAAATATCTCGTTGCTTATGTTTCATCGAATAAACCCATTGATTTGGCAGAAATAAAAACCACGCTTAGCGTGTTTTTACCGGATTATATGATTCCTTCTTTTTTTGTATCGCTCGATCGATTTCCCTTGACCGCAACCGGAAAGATCAACCGGGAGGCGTTACCTCTCCCGGAATTTGGAGACGGCAAAGTCTTACGTGCGCCTTCGAGTGACATCGAAAAAAAATTGGCCGCCATCTGGTCGCGGGTATTACACCTAAAAGAAGATCAAATCGGAACCGATGTTAGCTTTTTCGAATTGGGTGGCCATTCATTGAAAGCCACCTTTGTAATGACCGCCATTCAAAACGAATTCAATATCAATCTATCGATTGCGGATATATTCCAATCACCCACGATCAAAGGAACCGCTGAACTGATCCAAAAAATTGTCAACGCCCACCCAATCCTTCATATGGAACCGGCCGAAGAGAAAGAATATTATCCGTTATCCTCTGCCCAGAAACGGTTATATATTCTCGAACAATTAACCGCCGGAACCGCTGCATACAACATGCCGGTTGTTCTGGAACTGGAAGGTCGAATCGAAAAAGAAGTCATTGAGCGTATCTTCATTCGATTGATCGACCGACATGAAAGTTTACGAACGTCTTTTGAAACCATCGACGGCGAACCTGTTCAACGAATCCATGATCATGTTGAGTTTGAAATCAGCGAGTTTCTCACGGAGTTCACGGAGGACACGGAGGGGGAAAAGAAGAAGGTAAGAAGAAAAGAAGATCAGAGGTTAAGTGAAATCAAATCTTTTATCAGATCTTTTGATCTGATAAAGGCCCCTCTGATTCGGGTCGGATGGATCAAACAAAATGATAATCAACATCTCTTAATCGTCGATATGCATCACATCATTTCAGACGGCACGTCCATGAATTTATTGTTAAAAGAATTCTTTTTATTATATATGGGGAAAGAGTTACCGCTGCAAGCGTTTCAATACAAAGATTATTCGGAATTCCAGCAGGGTCGGGACATGCAAGCGTTCATAAAGAAGCAGGAAACCTATTGGTTGAATGAACTTGCCGGTGAAATTCCTGTCCTGGATTTACCCCTGGATTATTCGAGGCCCGCCATTCAAAGCGTCGAAGGTCGAAATACCCGTTTCGAATTAACGGTCGAAGAAACCATGGCCTTAAATACATTGGCCAAACGTCATCAGGCCACGTTATTCATGGTCTTACTGGCCATATTTAATATATTCCTGGCAAAGCTCAGTAACCGCGAAGATATGATCATCGGCACTCCCACCGCAGGCCGCAATCACGCAGGATTGGAATCCATCATCGGTATGTTTTTAAATACCCTGGCGCTGCGAAATGATCCTTCAGGGGAAAAAACCTTCGTTGCGTTTCTCGGCGAAGTGAAAGAAAAAACACTCCATGCGTTCAACAACCAGGATTATCCATTTGAAGACCTCGTGGAAAAGATTACCGTTGAACGGGATATGAGTCGAAACCCCATATTTGATGTCATGGTATTGCTCCAGAATATCGTGGATGCTTCGGGAACCGGGTCCATACCGGTCGAAGCAATAAAGCATTTAAATGGTTTAAACGTCAAGCCGCTCAACCTTGACCACGATACCTCGAAACTCGATTTAACCCTCATTGCCGCGGAACAAGAAGGACAGTTAACATTTGCGTTCGAATATGGCGTGCCCCTGTTCAAGGCTGAAACCATTGATCGATTTATTCGGTATTTCAAAACGCTGACCACATCCGTGCTCGAGGCACCGGACCGGAAGATCCATGAACTCGAAATATTGGATGAAGAAGAGAAGCATCGCATATTGATGACGTTTAACGATACGCGAGCCGAATATCCGGAGGATAAAACCATTCACCAATTGTTTGAAGAACAGGTAGAACGAACACCGGATCGGGTTGCGGTTAGTGGTCTGACTTCTGTAGGGGCGCTTCGAGAAGCGCCCTTAAAAAAATCATATGGGTCAATTCGCGAATTGCCCCTACAATTGACCTACCGCCGATTGAATGAAGAATCCAATCGATTATCAAATGAATTAATCGAAAAAGGCATTCAACCGAATGCCATTGTAGCAATCATGATGGAACGTTCGATTGAAATGATCATCGCCATTTTAGGGATACTAAAAGCCGGCGGTGCGTATTGTCCCATCGATGTCGATTACCCGCAGGAGAGAAAAGATTTTATGTTAAAAGACAGTGCGGCTGCATTGGTCTGCCCGGGCGCACACGCAGGTGCGCCCCTACAGAGGAGAATTTCCGTAGGGGCAGACCCATGTGTCTGCCCGGGCGCACACACGGGTGCGCCCCTACATTCAAATAAAAATTCAAATATCGCCTACATCATCTACACCTCCGGAACAACCGGTACCCCCAAAGGAATATTGGTCGAACATGCATCGGTCATTAACCTGGTCATGTCCCAGAAAAAAGAATTTGGCATCGATGAAACCGAACGCGTACTGCAATTCTCTCCTCTCGGTTTTGATGCATCCGTAGAACAAATTTTTATTGCCCTTTTATCCGGCGCTGCTCTGATCGTGATCGATAAACACACGCTCCGCGATATCGATAAATTCGAAGCGTTTATAATCAATCAATCGATTACCCACCTTCATGCCGTGCCTTCGTTTTTAAATCATATCCGACAGAACGAGGCGTATCAACTGAAACGGGTCATCGCAGGCGGAGAGATTTGCCCTCCGGAATTGGCCAAAAAATGGAATCCCTATTGCCGCTTTTATAATGAATACGGACCGACTGAAACCACAGTCACATCAATTGAGTTATTAGTGAAAGAAGCTAATAAAGAAACCGATCGTCATCGGTTACCTGTCGGAAAACCGATCGATAATACGGTGGTTTATATTTTGGATCAATGGATGAACCTGACAGCACCCGGAGTCATCGGGGAATTGGTTATCGGTGGCAAAGGATTGAGTCGGGGTTATCTGAATAACCCGGAACTGACAGGTGAAGCATTTTGCCTCCGGCGGCCCACCTTTTTGAAAAAAGGTGGGACAAAAAACTTTTGGTATGAAAGATTGGGAAATAAACGACTATACAAGACAGGAGATTTGGCGAAGTGGTTAGAAGATGGCAATATCGAATTTTTAGGGCGAATCGATAATCAGGTTAAGATCAGAGGCTTCCGCATCGAGCTGGGAGAAATCGAATTCCACTTATCCCGACATCCGGAAATATCCCAGGCCGTTGTCATTGTCAAAGAAGATGACATGGGAAATAAAAACCTCTGTGCGTATATGATCGCTGACCGCGAATTCACCGCCTCCGAAATCCGAGAATACCTTTCCGGAGAACTGCCGGATTATATGATTCCGTCCTATTTTGTATACTTAAACCAAATTCCCGTTACCGCCAATGGGAAAATCAATATCAAAGCCTTACCCGATCCGTACGAAACCGGCATCAGAGATTCCAACGTGATCCTGCCTAAAAGCCCTGTAGCGAAGAAACTCGCGGAAGCATGGGAAAACATCTTGGGAAGGAAGAATATCGGTATCAATGAAAATTTCTTCCATCTCGGTGGGGATTCCATCAAAGCCATTCGCATCATCTCACGCCTCAACCGCGACGGATATAAACTCGAAATGAAAGACCTTTTTGAATACCCCGTCATATCCGAGTTGGAACAGCATGTCCAACAGGTAAAACGTCTCCCGGATCAATCCCCGGTTACGGGTATCATTCCGTTAACACCGATCCAGAAAGTTTTCTTTCGCCGCTCGCTGACCCAACATAATCATAGTAATATAAACCACTATAACCAGGCCGTGCTGCTTCATTCCAAAAACCGACTCGATAAAACCATCATTCAAGCCGTATTTACTAAAATCCAGGAGCATCACGACGCCCTCCGCATGACCTATCGCATAAATAGAGAAACCGGCGACGTCATTCAAATCAATCATGGACCGGATTACCCGCTTTCGCTTGAAGAATGGGATATCGATAATGGGAACCTTGAACGCCTGCAAACGGAAATCAACCGGATTCAATCCGACATTAACCTGGAAAAAGGACCGGTCATGAAACTGGGATTATTTCACCTGGCCGATGGCGACCGATTATTAATCGTCATCCATCACCTCGTTGTTGACGGCGTATCCTGGCGAATATTATTTGAAGACATCGACATATTATACCGCCAGTATACAAACGGTGCCAAACCGGCATTACCCCCAAAGTCCGATTCATTCAAACTCTGGTCGGAAAAACTCTCATCATATGCCCGGGAAAAAGAATTACAAAAGGAGAAAGACTATTGGCAACGTATGAAAACCCATTCATTGGCGTCAATACCCAAAGATTTTGATATCGATGATAATGCGGTCGGAGACACGCGCCACGTTTCATTCACCCTGGGAGAAAAAGAAACCGAACAGTTATTGACAACCGTAAACAAAGCCTTTGGAACCGAGAGTAACGATATCTTATTAACCGCATTGGCACTGGGCATAAAAAAAACCTTCGCCTTGAATCGGGTATGGATGGCACTCGAAGGCCATGGCAGAGAAGAGATCCTGAACGGTATCGATGTTAGTCGAACCGTGGGTTGGTTTACCAGCGTATATCCGGTCATATTCAACGTCTCTTACCCGAATCATTACGGCCGTCAAATCAAAGAAATCAAAGAAACATTACGACGGATTCCCAATAAGGGAATTGGGTATGGAATATTAACCACTCTCACTGGTGATGAGAATCCAAACGCGAGCGAATGTAAATGGGAGCCGCAAATCAGTTTCAATTATTTGGGGCAATTCGATGCGGACATCGCACAAATATCGTCGTTTCAAATTGCCAAAGAGTCCGCCGGAAATACCCGATGTTTAAATGACCAACGGGAATACCTGCTCGATGTCAGTGGAATCGTTAACATTAACCGGTTCATCATGTCCATTTCATACCATGCCATGCATTTTAAAGCGGAAACCATGGCCGCATTAATCCGGAATATCGAGTCCGAACTGAAGTCGATCATCGCGTTTTGTTCGTCCGGAAAGACAATCGAATGTACCCCTTCGGATTTTACTTACAAAAAATTATCCATCGACAGCATCGATCGATTAATGACATTATATCCAAACGCCGAAGACCTGTATCCGTTAACCCCCATGCAGGAAGGCATGTTATTTCATTCATTGTCCGGCAGTACGTCTCAGGCGTATTTTGAACAAATTTCATACCGATTGCAGGGTGAACCGGATATCCATCTTGTTGAAAAAAGTTTGGATGAACTGGTCAAACGTCACGAGGTCCTTCGGACAGCGTTTGTATATCAGGATATCGAACGCCCTGTTCAGATTGTATTAAAAGAAAACAAAATCGATTTCTATTACGAAGATATCGATCCAGGCGTTGGGCAGGAAACCAATGAACACCGCATCGAAACATTCAAAACCCGAGACAAAGAGCGGCCGTTTGATTTAGGTAAAGGTTCGCTGATGCGTGTATCGATTCTCCGTACCGGACACGCGGCATATGAATGGATATGGAGTTTTCATCACCTATTAATGGATGGCTGGTGTTTGGGAATCATCCATACGGAGTTTTTAGAAATATATCATGGTTATCATGGTTATCGAGAGAATCGGGCAGTCCGATTACCGGAGGTTAAACCCTATCGTTTGTATGTTCAGTGGCTCGAAAAACAAGATAGAGATGCGTCGTCGCTGTATTGGATCAATTATCTCAATGCGTTTGAAGAACAGACCGGGGTGCCGAAAACTCGGCGTGTCAATACACAAGATACCCGGTATAAAAACGAAATCATCGCGGTGGAACTGGCTCCGGAAGCGATGTCCGGTTTAACGAAATTGGCGGCTGAGAACCAGGTCACCTTGAATACGGTAACGCAGGCGGTTTGGGGCGTTTTAGTAGGGAAATACAACGAGAAAGAAGATGTGGTATTTGGCGTAGTCGTATCCGGTCGTCCGTATGAATT
The DNA here is from genome assembly GCA_050258455.1 of Candidatus Omnitrophota bacterium. GTDB lineage: Bacteria > Acidobacteriota > Aminicenantia > UBA2199 > UBA2199 > JAKAGC01. Next base: position 54,647 of record JBLMYT010000095.1, read on the forward strand.
GGAAGGCGTGGAAACCATGGTGGGGTTGTTTATCAATACCATTCCGGTCCGTATTCGTTTTGACGAATGCATGAATTTTAAAGAGTTATTTCGAAAAGTACAGGAAGAAGCCGTTTCCAGCGAACCACATCATCATCATTCATTAGCGGAAATTCAGTCGAGCAGTCCATTGAAAAAAGATCTGGTTGATCATCTCTTTATATTTGAGAATTATCCACTTGTCGAACAAATAGAAGGGTATGAAAAAAAGGGTAAACGCCATCACTTCGCGTTTAACGTAGCGAATGTGGATATATTTGAACAGACCAATTATGATTTTAACATCCTGCTATCGGGAGCGATGCGATTATCGGTAACATTAAAATATAACGGTAACGTGTATGACGGAAAATATGTCGAGCACATTGCCGGGCATTTTTTAACGGCAATTCGTTGGGTCATTGAGAATGAGGAAGCGGATATCCGGGAACTGGAAATTTTATCGGAAGATGAGAAGAAATTGATATTAGACGATTTTAATAATACGAAAACCGACTATCCGGAAGATAAAACCATTTACCGATTGTTTGAAGAACAGGTGGAAAAAACGCCGGATCGGGTTGCGGTTAGTGGTCCCATGATGGTAGAGACGTTGCGTGAAACGTCTTTACAAATAACCTACTCCCAATTGAATGAGAAAGCCGATCGATTGGCAAAAGAATTAATCGCAAAAGGTATTCAGCCGGATTTCATTGGTGCGATCATGATGAAACGTTCGATTGAAATGCTTGTAGCAATTTTAGGGATATTCAAAGCCGGCGGTGCGTATTGTCCCATCGATATCGATTACCCGCAGGAAAGGAAGGATTTTATTTTAAACGATAGTAAAGCGAAATTGGTGCTGGTAAGTATTCTTGAAAATTCTGTAGGGGCAGACCCGCGTGTCTGCCCGGGCGCACACATGGGTGCGCCCCTACATTCAAATAAAAATTCAAATATTGCCTACGTTATTTACACATCCGGAACAACCGGCAAGCCCAAAGGCGTGATGATCGAGCATCGGGGAATGGCAAATCACATTCATGCCAAGATTCATGCGCTTTCACTCAATCATACCGCGATTATCGCCCAGAATGCGTCGCACATGTTCGATATTTCCGTATGGCAGTTTTTAACCGCTTTGATCCTGGGAGGTCGAACCGTAATTATTTCTGACGCAATCATAATGGAATCCGTGAAATTCATGGATGGCATCATCAGGAATGCAATCACCGTTTTGGAAGTGGTACCGTCGTATTTATCGACCCTTCTGGACATCGACACAAAGAACTCGTATGATTTGACCCTGCCCTTGAAATATTTATTGGTTACCGGAGAAGCCGTAAAACCCGGTTTGATTGAAAAGTGGTTCCTTCGGTACCCGGGTATCAATGTCGTCAATGCGTATGGACCGACAGAGGCTTCCGATGATATCACGCATTATATCATGGACAGCGCACCGGAAACCGAACACGTTTCCATTGGTTCGCCTGTTCAAAACATGCGGATATATATCGTTGATCGATCCATGAAACTATGTCCGATCGGAGTCAAAGGCGAACTGATTGTGAGTGGTGTGGGTGTTGGCCGGGGATATTTGAACAAACCGGAATTAACGTCGGAGAGATTTACCCGTTGCCATCTAACCCCTACCAAAAGTTTTTGCCCCGCTTTTTACAAAAAGCGGGCCGCCGGAGGCATATATTATAAAACCGGAGATTTAGCGAGATGGTTACCGGATGGTAACATCGAATTCTTTGGGAGGCTGGATCATCAGGTCAAGATTCGGGGATTTCGCATTGAGTTGGGAGAAATTGAGAGTCGGTTATTGCAGCATGAAGACATCAAAGAAGCCGTTGTCATTCATCGAACCGATGAAAGGGGTGACAGGTATCTCGTCGCCTATCTTGTACCCCTTAAGACCCTTGGTCCGTCCCAATTCGAAGAGCTAAACGCTTTACTTTTAAAGTCGTTGCCGGATTATATGATTCCTTCTTATTTTGTGACATTGGATCAGATCCCGTTAACCCCCAATGGAAAAGTCGACCGAAAAGCATTACCGGAGCCTCAGCGGGTTGTCGGTGGAAAAAGCGTCAATGGACCCCGCAATTACATTGAAAAGCGATTGATTGGTCTTTGGGCTGAAATCCTCGGATTAGATGGGGAGACGATCGGTATTGACGATAATTTTTTTGCCTTGGGAGGGAATTCCTTGAGTTTAATCAAGTTATTTTCAAAGATCACCAACGAATTTGGGGTGACTATTCCCATGAATGAACTTTACCATGCGCCGGTTATCCGTTCCATTTCGCGGTTCCTGTTTACGAAAAATGCAGATAGCAGGGAAGAACCCGTTGTGTTGTTAAATCGCCGTTGTGATCGCCATATCTTTGGCTTTCCGCCGCAACTCGGTTATGGGCTGTCTTATTTGCCGTTGGCGCATCTGATTGAGAAAGAGGCGAACCATTCCTTTTATGCGTTTAGTTTCATTGAGGGCATGGAACCCGGAGAGCGGATTCTCAAATACAAAACAATCATTACCGAACTTCAGCCCGAAGGTCCGTATATTTTATTTGGGTATTCGGCCGGAGGTATATTGGCGTTTCAGGTGGCTCGGGCGTTGGAGGAATCCGGTTTAGCGGTTTCGGATATCATTCTGTATGATTCATTCTTTTCACCCGAAGATCCGATGGCGCGGGATCCCCAGTTAAAAAAAGAAGCCATGGAGGATTATGACAAGTACATCGATGATGTATTTGAAGAACTGGGTTTGGTTTATTTAAAAGAGAAAGCATTGGAAAAAACCGTTAAGTACATGGCGTATTACGAGAGCGTCACTGCGTTGGAAACGGTTTGTGCGGATGTGCATTTAATCGTATCCGAGGAAGAGAGGGGAGAAGAGAAAAGAGGAAGTTGGAATCGATGGACCCGGGGACAGTGTCGGGTGTATCAGGGATTTGGTGGGCATATGGACATGTTCAAGGGAGACAATCTGGCGAAAAATGCAGGAATCGTTAAGCAAATATTGGACCATTGAATATCCGAAAATCGGGCGCACACGCGTGTGCGCCCTTAAAAAATTTCCCTCAATGAACGAGAATTATAGGCGTTTTAATCCCACACGCTTATCGTTGCGGATCGCCGCATCGGGGGCCAGGATTTTGTGGTTTTCCGGTATCGGGTTGTCCGTGCTGTCGATGACAACCAGAATACAACGGTTAGCGGAGTCCGGCGGAACCCAATCCCAGAACAGAACAACCGGACGTTCCGGCTCCAAATTCGGAATGGTTTGATAGGTTCCGATGGGGTGCCATCTTGTTGTATCGATACTATCATTCGGGTATTTCGACCAGAAGTCATTGGGAAACGACGGAAGGGTAGGGGTAGCCTCGGTCCACCAAATTTTCACCTTGACATTTGTGGCCTTAAACGGTCCCCGGTTATGCACTTGAACATAAACGTGATTCACCTGGTTTTGAACCGGATGTTCGCTTATCAGATCCCGGTCGAATTCCACCCCGTCCAGTAGGGCATCGGGAGCATCAAACGGTGGCGCATCCACTTTAATATCAACGCATTCCCAATGGTAAACCCGATCGCCTTTTTGTCCGCCCTGCACAACCGATAACGGATTGACCACATCGTCGGGCGAGGGTTCCTGCCCGGTATCCAGACAATTGTCGCGAACATAGATATCCGCGCTCGGGCAATTTCCGTTGACCTTGATTTGCCAAATGCCTCGTCCGTGAGTGGCGGCATTCAGAATATGTTGATTCTCGTCGAGTTCCAGATCGGTGATGATACTGGTATTGGGTAAACCCGGTTCAAATATTTCCCAACCCGCCCCCAGATCGGTTGACCGGAAGGCACCGGCATCGGTTCCCAGATACAAAGTATTCGGATCGTTTTTATCGATCTCGATGGCATTAACCGGAATATCCGGAAGATCATTGGGATTCATACCGCTAATATTGGTCCACGTCCCGCCCCCATCGGAAGACCGGAACACATGTCCCGGTGTGGTCGGCGTAAACGAATTAAAACCGCTGAATGTGGCAACCACAATATTGGGATCCCTGCGATCGACGAGAAGGTCACTGACAAAACGGGTGGGTAAAAGCCTCTTGGTAACGTCGGACCAATTCGCCGACGTTTTGCCTCCGTCCGTGGACTTCCAGATTTTCCCGGTTGATGTTCCCACGTACACGACCTGATGGTTGGAAGGGGCGATCGCAATCGCCGATACATTGCCTCCGACCAGAGGGCTCGACTCACTCCAGGTGGTTGCCCCGTCGATAGTTCGAAACACCTTTTGGCGGCCAGTGAACAAGATATTGGGTGAGGTGGAATCCAGTGCAATGGCACCGATCCAGGGACCGATACCGGTAAGGCCCCGGGTTGCGCCAATCCAGGAAAAACCCCCGTCCGTACTCTTTAATAAATTATTATTTTGAGTCTCGGTAAAAACCGTGTACGGATTGATGGGATCAAAGGTCAGGATGCCGCCATCTCCCGGAACGATCCGGTGCCAGGTCAGGCTGCCGCCGGTGATACTGACCCCCTGATCTTGCATGCCTCCGGCCAGGCGGGAAGGCGTAGCCGGAGACGTTCCCAGACCATAGAATTGAGACACGATCAATCCGTCGCTCACCTTTTTCCAGGTATTGGCGCCATCGGTCGAAAGGTACACGCCTCCATCGTTGGCCGCATAAATTTTTTGATGATTCTCAGGGGCAAACACCATGGCATGTTGATCCGCATGAAGGGCGGTTTTTTCGATATCCCCCAGACCGTTGCGCCCCGTCCATGTGGTTCCGCCGTTGGTACTTTTCTCGAGATTGATGCCTGCTGCAAAAACGATATTCGGATCCGTGGGGTCGACGGCCACGTAGTTACACCAATATTGGTACGTTTCACCGCCGTGGTTTCCCAGACTGGTCCATGTCGAACCGTTGTCTGTGGATTTGTAGACAGTTTCATCCAGTTTGGCATAGACCGTATTCGGTGACGCTGCGCATAGCGAAAGCATGACCCGGAAGCGAACCGAGGTCGGTAATCCCCCGGCCAATTTGAACCAGGTTGCGCCTCGGTTGGTCGATTTGTAAACCCCATCGTCGCGTACGCCGGCGTAAAGAATATTTGGTGATAAGGGATTGAGGGCGAAATCCGTCACATCTCCGGCCCGGATTTGGGTCCAGGACGTTCCGCCGTTATCGGTTCGGTAAAGACCGCCCGGAAAACCGGCGCAGTAGACGATATGGGTATTTACCGGGTCTACCGTGATTCGGGCAATGTGACCATTGCCGATTGGGCCCGTGAGGGCCCAGGTATTTCCGCCGTCCGTGGATTTGAGGACGCCGATTCCCTCATAGCCGGGCCACCAGGTCGGTTCGCCGGTGCCTGCGTACAGGGTATTCGGATTCACCGGATCGATGGCCAATGCGCCGATTGACAACGAATTTTCGTATTGCATCAAGGGGTACCAGGATTGTCCCGAATCCGTGGATTTCCACACGCCGCCGTCGGCTGCACCGGCGTAGATCATATTCCCCTGGGTGGGGTGAATGGCCAGTGATCGAATTCGGCCATTGATGTTTCGAGGGCCTACCGAGATCCAATTACAGAGATTGGGAACCGGGGGCACATTTCCGGGCTCTATTCCCGGTGAATATCGGTTCATTTGGCGCTTATGTTTGATTGCCCGGACTCGCATTTCATTAAATTGGCTTAAAATTGTTTCGTTTACGTCGTGGAGTTTAAAGTTTTTGACAGCCGGAAATAAACGCTGAAGAAACCACCATTCCAGGCGTCCGAGCAAGTCCTCTGAAAAACCGGGATCGGAAGAAGATCCTCCATCTTCTTCCTTTTTTGTTTCTTTTTTTTCAACGTGTAGTCCCGCTGATGGTTCGCTTACGTGTTCTTCTCCCATAAGCGTAAGAAAAAAAGTGATGATGGTCAATATGACCATAATTCTTGTTTTTGATGAATGTGATGAATGTGATCCTTTCATCTCACACCTCCTAAATTGGTTTATTTGGTTTTACATTTACCTTCCTCAATAATTTATTCGAATACCTAATAATTTTATCATTCGATAAAAATAAATCAATCCGCGGTGGAAGAAATCGGTCACTTTTTCGGGTTTAGTGAAACGCGATAATTCGGAGTTTTTAAAATGAGATTTGAGAGGATTATATTAACAGGCTATAAAGAAGGGGGATTATCGATTGTGAAAGTGGAAGAACCCTTTCCAAGGAGATTGGGAATTGAATTATAAAACTGGTTTATTATTTCTTTTCTTTCTTAATGCTGTCAAGGTTTTTTTTCATTATGTCTAAATTCGGATGTCCGTCGGGAAAAAGGGTTTGAAGAATGGTGACAGCCTTTTCGGCAAAGAGGAGGGCGTCATCCAATTTTCCCATACCCTGGTAAATCATGGATATATTATTGTATAATGTGGCTAAAGATGGATGCTGGCGGTCCAATACAGCTTCCAATATATCTATTGCTTTCAGTTGAAATTCCAAAGCCCGGTCCAATTGGCCCATATCCTGATAAATCATCGATATATTATTGTAGGACATGGCTAAATCGGGATGCTGTGGATCAAATAATGCTTTCCGAATATCTAATGCTTTTAATTGGAATTCCAAAGCCCGATCCAATTGCCCCAGATTTTTGTAAATGGTCGATATGTTATTATACGAAGACGCTAATAATGGATGTTGATTATCCAATACTTCTTCAAATATACTTAATGCTTTTGATTGGAATTCCAAAGCCCGGTCCAATTGATCCAGATCGCTGTAAATCAGTGATATGTTATTGTATGACGTAGCTAAATCAGGATGCTGCGAATCCAATAATACTTTCCGAATATCTAATGCTTTTAATTGGAATTCCAAAGCTCGATCCAATTGTCCGATATATTTATAGATTGCAGATAAATTATTAGCTAGGGTCGCCAAATTTTCATCTCGTTGCTCAACGTTCATCGTCCGAATAATTGATTCTCCATAAATCAAGTATTCTTTCTTTTGAATTGGATTATCACCGGGTTCCAAATGTAATTTCCACCCTAGAGATTCAATCAATTCCCGGCATTGATTCAAATCGGGTTTCGTTTTATATTTTACCACTTCCTGGATCACGGGGTGAATAAGAATACGCGATTCCTCATCCCTCCTTAACCATCCCTTATTGATCAAAGATACAATTTCAGCATTATCCCGTAACATAAGCCATTCGGTGACCCATTGAACTGGGAGATACACTGACGGTAATATTGACAGATTAACCAATATGGACAATTCATTTTCTGTTACATCTGACACATCAAATACCTTTACCAGGTGATCGAGAAATGTCTTCCTTTCTTTCTCATCATGCCAAAATGTGGAAACCTTTTCTTCTCTTTCTCTGCTTAAATTGAATCCCTTCGATTCTAACATCTTATATAGATCTTCAATACTCATAATAGCATGATAGGCGGTTTTAGCCAATAATTCAACAGTCAATGTGTGATAGCCACATAGCGCCAATATCTTCTCCACAAGATCATCTTTTTTCTTCCCTTTATAGAACTCATAAAATAATGTCTTACAATCAGAAGGGCTCAAAAAGTCCAAACTCAGATTTTCATAACCTTCGATATTGGAGCGCGAATTGGTCAATATTTTAACCCCACTGGGTAGCGAAGCAAGTACACCCAGGTCTGGATCTTCCGGGTTTTCGATATTATCCATTACCAATAAAAAGGATTCTTGGATGTGAAGAAGCCGTTCTCTTATTTTTTCAAATCGGATAGTGGGCGTATCGGTTTCATTAGCCTGGATGAAGATAGAATTATCATGACCCAGCGCATTCACGATCGATTCCTTCACAGATGAAACCCAATCTACCCAGGCCGCATATCGATAGTCTTGATAATGATTAATGAAAAATGCTTTACATACTTCAGTTTTGCCAATACCACCTAAGCCGTTCACCAGAATTACACGTTTGGAGGTTTTTAAGGCGTCCTCCAATGAGGCCAAATCTTTTTCACGCCCGATGAGATTAATCTTCCGTGAAGGAAGGATGGTTAAAAGTTTAGTCTGTTCTTTTTTTAAACCAGTTAAATCGGTCTGGAATTTTTCTTTTTTATATACAGTCACAGATACATAATTACCCTTTTTATTCTCACTAAAAACTGCCGGTTTAAGACCGTTTTCTTTTAATATCTCCTGGATTCTTCGGATTCCCGTCCCCGCCCTTTCAACGAATTTATTTAAGAAGAAGATTAATGCAATCTCCTTGTTTCTTAAATACGATTTATTAATTGTGTCAATCGTTTCGATATGGACCTGATTTGAGAAAAGGCCAGGATTTTTTATTTCGAGCCTGTCGGGGTACAATTCAACCTGGATATAAGATACGATATCACTATTAGTATATTCACGGTGAATAAGGGCATTGGCCAATAATTCCCTGAAAACCACTTCCGGGATTTCATAATCTTCTTTTCTATCAGTATAGATGTCCCGGGTTAGATACATGTTTGCCTTCAAGTGACTGATCGTTTTGTGATATTGGGTTACCAAATTTCCGTCGACCATTTCGGCGATAAACGGTTTCAATCCTTTGATATCTTGAAATACAAAAAAATTTAAAGGTGAAGCATCCGGGCATATTCGCTGGATTCTTTTTCCAAGAGAAAGGTATGCGCCCTTTTTAAAATATTTGTCGTCTTCCATTAAATGGAGATAGCCCAATCTCTTTTCAATACTTTCAAATTCGCTTCCCTTAAGCGCTTCTATTACGCGTTCCAATTGAAAAAAATTTTTCAATTGATCTCCATCGAGGTCTTCCGATGTTTGATTAAATATAAGCCCGGAGGTAGACGCATTTTGATTAACCGAGATTATTTCAATTTTGGCTAAATATGCCTCTAACTCTGTAGCTTTCGAATGGACATTCTTTTTCAATGTTTTTTTCTGATATTTCCGACTTATATGAAGATTTAAATCGTGGGAAACGAGTGTATCAAATTGATCAAGGTTAGTAAATCGGTTTAGAAGTATCTGTTCTTCTTTTTCTAAAAGATCTTGTAATTCGAAAACATCACCAAGAGATTTATGTTCATCCTTATTTTTCGGCGTGAAGTCTTTGAAATAAACAAAAATCTTCTTTTCTTTTTCACGGGCTGATTTATATTCTTCAAATGTAAACGTTCCAACCTTTGAACAAAATAAAACAACCACAATCGGGCAGTCATCGATACGGTAATTGATCTCATCCTGAAATCTCTCTGAATTGCAGGTTCCCTTTTCCATATCTGTTTCCCATTTATCAACATCGAGAAACAAGTGATCATGAGATTTGTTGAGCCGATGAATAATTTCGACAAATTTTTCTCTTTCTTCTTTCAATTCACTGGAAGAAGCAAGAAAAATTTTAATTTTTTCTACGGTGCCCTGCATATCCTGGTTCGGATTAGCTGGCATAATGAGTTCTCTCCGCTATTTTTTTATTGTATTAAAAGACAGGTTCCTATGAACCCCAAGACTCAGAGCCATCATCAGTGTATTTTTCTGTTTCGGGTAATCTTTTTTATTAATGAAAGTAAGTTTCTCTTGGCCTGAATCTAAACGCTCGATTATAGACATAATGCGATCAACGGTCTTCTCATCCGGGAAATTCGTCTGCTTTTCCGAATTCGGTTGATGGTTTAAAAGAGCCTCACTTATAATTTGGGCGATGACTTCGAAATCTTTTGGGGTGAGAGACACACCGCTTAAAAAATTTCTCAAATAACCGACAGTAAATTGGCCGTTTTCATCGATGCCTGACTGTATTACATTCTTTATTTGCTCAGCGGTTAATCGAGACATTTTATACCTCCTTCACGATGCCGATAACGTATGTAAACCAACCTGCAATTCTTTACGTTCACTCTTTCCTTATACCATAATATAAATAGTTTTGTAAATATTTCAATAAAATTTTTGAAGAAATTTTGGGGTTGGAGAAAAAACTAAATATATCGAACGCTTCATCCACGCTTTATTTACTAAGTCACTAATATCAGATCAATCATAAACCGGCTGATGATCGTTTACCACCACTTCCCCATTTTTAATAACCGTATGAACCGGATTGATCCCCAAATGATACGCCATATAACTGTAATCGGGGATATCCATTAAGAGTACATCCATCTTCTTTCCCAGCGCAATCGAACCCAGCGTCTCCTGACGATCGATGGCATACGCGGCATTAATCGTCACGGCGTTAAACGCTTCTTCAATCGTTAACCCCATGTTGAAAATTCCCAGATGAAAACTGAACAGTTGCGACGATACCATCGAACTCCCGGGATTAAAATCGGTTCCAAGTGCGGCAATTCCGCCTTTATCGATGACCGGACGAATGGGAGCGTACTTTCCCAATTTCAAGAAAAAGGAAACACCCGGTAAAAACACACACGCGGTCCGAGAATCGGAAATGGCTTCGATTTCTTCCGGGGTCATGGCAATCAGATGTTCGGCCGACACGGCTTTTCTCTTTACGGCTAAAAGCGCCGCATTGTTGGAGGTAAACTCATCGGCATGCATCTTGATCTTAAACCCATAGGGTTCGATCTTATCCAGATAATACTCGGCATCCTCATAGGAAAATACGCCGTTTTCACAAAAGATATCCACAAACTCGGCGAGGTTTAACGCCTTGACTTCCGGAACCACATGATCGATCAAATAATCGAGAAAATCTTTGTTTCGACCGGCAAACGCTTCGGGAATTTCATGCGCCCCCATAAACGTGGGAACAATCGTTACCGGATGAAGTGCGGTCAACGCTTTTAAGACTTCCAATTGTTTGAGTTCGGTTTCCCGGTCCAGGCCATAGCCGCTTTTGGCTTCAATGGTGGTGGTACCTGAAAGAAGCATGTGCGTCAAGCGCTGCTCACACACACTGATCAAATCATCGGTTTCGATTTCTCGCGTCTTTCGAACCGTACCCTTGATGCCGCCACCACTGGCGGCAATTTCCTGGTAACTAACCCCCTGAAGCTTGAGCCGGAATTCATCCTGCCGCGTCCCGGCAAAAGGAAGATGGGTGTGAGGATCGACAAAACCGGGCATGACCACAAACGAAGACCCATCGATTACAACGGCATCTTCGGCCAACGTGCAGGTTTGATTAAAATCCTCTTCATACCCGATAAACGCGATATCCTCACCTGCGGCACCCAGCCACACGTGGTGCGATACTTTGATACTATTTAAATCATTGCCTCGGACCACCCGGTCATTGGCCGGGTTTACCAATTCTTTTATGTTTTTAATGAGTAAATCGATTTTCATGTTTTTAAAACTTATAAACTATCCCATGACAATTAACGCCTTGGCGAAATTTTCGATCGCTGGAAGGCCGGAACATCCAGAAAATCATCCACATCTTCCGGGTTGGGCAGCATGTTGGGCATGGAGCTTTCATTGATATAACCGGCAAGGTTGGGAATACTGGACGGAGTAGGCGTGGGCTTACCCAGATAAAATCCCAGATTGTTATCCTTTAACACGGCCTGTTCTTCGGCCTTGGGCGGAACCAGCGGCGTTGCGGTCAAAACGCTGGGACCGAGAGAAACCGGAGTGACCATCTTATGAAGCGGCCGGGTATCGGGAATACGCCGATCGCCATCTTTAAAACCGGTGGCAATCACGGTCACGCGGAGCATGTCGCCCATGTTTTCATCATCCACAATCCCAAATTTAATCCGGGCATCGGTGGCCGCATTGACTTTGATGATTTCGGCAATGGCCCCGATCTCTTTCAGGCTCAAGTTGGAGGACGCGGTGATGTTGTATAGAATGCCGGTTGCCCCATGAATCGAGATGTTATCCAGCAGGGGAGAGGTCAACGCTTTGCGAGCCGCTTCTTCGGCCCGGTTATCCCCGCGGGCTTCGCCGGTTCCCATTAATGTTCGGCCTTTTTCAGCCATCACGGCTTTAACATCGGCAAAATCCACGTTCTGATAACCGGCATTGCTGATGATGTCGGAGATTCCTTTCACGGCTTTGAGTAAAATTTCATCGACCTTTTTATACGCGTCTTTAAATGAAATATTGGCGTCTTCGATTTCAAAGAGTTTCTGGTTGGGAATCACCAGCATGGCATCCACACTATCGAGTAGGCTCTTGATCCCACTCTCGGCCACTTTGGTCCGGTGGTTCCCTTCAAATTCAAACGGTTTGGTCACCACGGCCACGGTTAGAATGCCCATGGAAGAAGCGTGGTTGGCAATCACCTGGGATGCTCCGGTACCGGTACCGCCACCCATTCCGGCCGTAATAAAGACCATGTTGGCGCCCTCCAATACTTCGATGATGGCGTCGGTGTTTTCCAACGCCGACTGCATGCCCAATTCGGGATTGGAACCCACCCCCAAACCTCGGGTAATCTTTTCTCCGATCTGGAGCGTCATGGCCGGAGGCTTGATATTGGAGAGATCCTGAATATCGGTGTTAATGGCGATAAACTCGACCCCCTGGAGGCCTTCTTCGATCATCCGGTTCACGGCATTCCCGCCGCCGCCGCCAACCCCGATTACTTTTAAAACAGCGCCTTTTGCTTTTTCTTTCGCATATGTAATTTTAATATCTTCAGTCATGGTATCAATCACCTCCCGTTTTAAAATCCGAAATAATCCTTTAATTTATGAAAGAAACCCGTTGGCTGACCCTTAAATACACCCCTTTCTTTCATATCGATCAGCCCGTATTTGATCAATCCCACGGAGGTGGAAAACTCCGGGGTATCGACTTTATCGATTAATCCACCGATACCGAACGGTTTTCCGATTCGAACCGGCGCCGAGAAAATATCGTCGGCGATTTCGAGTAAACCGCTCAAATAGGCAGAACCGCCGGTAATCACGATGCCGGCATTGATTTTATTTTCAAACCCTTCTTCTTCGAATTTGCGTTTGACCATTTCAAAGATCTCTTCGGCCCGGGGTTTTAAGATGTCTTGAAGCAGCGAGACCGAGATAAGCCGCATTTTCTTCCCACCCACACTGGGGATTTCGATGTTCTGGTCTTTCAGACTCGGATCGGTGCCGCATCCGTATTTGCGTTTGATTTTTTCGGCTTTATCGATGGGTGTTCGGGTACCGATAGCCAGATCATTGGTGAAATTGTAACCCCCGACACCGATGGTGGCCGCGTAATTGAGCGACCCCTTTTCATAGACGGCAATATCGGTGGTGCCGCCGCCGATATCGATCAGGGCCACGCCCAGTTCTTTTTCATCCGGGGTTAATACCGCTTCGGCAGTCGCAATATGCGAGAGCACGACTTTGATCACATCGATCCGGGCCTTTTTCAAACAGGTCAACAGATTCTTGGTCGAGGCCCGTGACGCGGTCACGATTAAAATGTAGATATCCAGGTTACTGCCCATCATGCCAATGGGGTTTTTAATCTCATCCTGGTTATCCACCACGAATTCCTGACGCAGGATATGAATGATATCCCGGTCATTGGGGAGCATGATGTTGCTGCCCTGAGTGACGGCGCGATCAATATCATCCTGGTTGATTTCATGGTTTTTACCCGTAATATTAATGCTTCCCTTGGCACGAATGGATTGAATATGGTTTCCGGCGATGTTGACATATGCCGATTCCACTTCCACGCCGGCGGTTAATTCCGCTTCTTTGACGGATTTTCGGATATCTTCGACCGTGGCATTCATGTCCACGATCACGCCTTTTCGGATGCCGTTGGATTCAACGTTTCCATAACCGATAATCTCCAGTTCTTCCCGTTCGCCGTCTGTTTTTAATTGACCGATAATGGTGGAGATTTTCTTAGAACCGATGTCTATTCCGACCATGTAATTGCCTTTCATGTTAATTGATCACCTCCGTTTCCGTTTCATACTCAAAGTAAAACCGGCCTTTAAATCGTAAATCGACGGTTTTGATATCATAATCTTTCAATTGGGGGAGCGACCGTAGTTTGAAATAATAAGAGATCTTTTGCGCGATGTCCGTCTCGCCGGGATAGAATAGTTCTTTTCTTCCTTTTAATTTTAATGCAATGCCGTAAGGTTCCACATACCCCACCGACTCGATCGAGGTTTTTAATTGATCCAATTCCTGCAAGTAGGGGACCAGGTCCTCCAACTGGACGCCGGCAGCATCCTGGATGCAGATCAAATTTTTCGTAAATGTCTTACTCGTATTCAACACAACTCCTTCGGCATCTATTATATTATATTTGTTGTTATTGGCAATCTGAAAAACGGGTTTTCTTAAATTAAATTGAATCTGAAGCGTCGCCGGGAGTTTGCGGGTGAGAGAAACATCTCTGATCTCCGGAAAGGCCAATAACTGTCTCCGGGCTTCGGAAAAACTCAACGTCAAAATGTTCACCTTAAACCGATCCAGGGTCGCTTGAAGTTCATTGCTTTTGTAAAGGGGTTTATTGATCAACTCAAACGAGGTGATTCTCAGTTTCTCCCAGCTTAACAGGGCCATGGTGGCTTTATACAGGATCAGGGCCGAGGAGAACAGGACGATAAAGATCAGTACAATATGAAGCCCCCGGAGACGAATCGCCCGGCCGCGTTTTTCCTTGTTGATGGTCTGATTATTGGTCCGGCGGAGGAATTCGGTTTCACTCCCCCAATGACCGGGGCGGGCGTGAGCAGAGATGATATCGCTCATTTAATGGTCTCCTCCATTAACCGGGCAAATTGATGCGCGGTGTGGGTGAGGTTTCCGGCCGAGAGAAAAATCACGGCATCCCCTTTCCGGATCTCCTTTCGGAGGTACGGGTTGACGGCCTCGAGCGACTCCATGGCCATGGCCCGATTGAATCCGGTTTCATTCATCTTTTTCAACAGTGTAGTGCTGCTGATGTTTTCAATGGCCTGCTGATTGGCACTGTAAAGCGGGGCCAGGAGCAATTGGTCGACAGCTTGAAACGAGGTGGCAAACCGGTCCATCAGTAATTCCAGCCGGGTAAAGCGATGGGGCTGAAACACGGCAATAATCCGGTGGAACGCCCCGCTCTTGAGGGCATTGAGGATGGCTTCGATTTCCGTCGGATGATGCGCGTAATCATCCACCACCAGGTAATCCTTGGTATAAAACAAGACCTGGAACCGGCGATCGGGTAAATAGAATTTGGCCAGCCCGTCGCGAATGGTTTCGATATCGATCCCGATTTCCAGGGCCGCGGCAATGGCGGCCAGCGCATTGGACACGTTGTGCATGCCCCCGATATTCAAATCGATTCTTCCGGAAGGCTGATCGTCTACCACCAGATCGAACCCCACTTTAAACAACGCATTTTCGATATGTTCTGCCCTCACGTTTGCCTCCTTCTGGTACCGGCTAAAGGTGACCACCCGCTTGTTAAACAGCGGGAGGATGGTTTTGGTTTCCGGACACTCCAGGTTCGCAATCACCGAGCCGTAAAACGGCACCTTATTGCCAAAATCGGTAAAGGCCTGGCGCAGGTTGTCCATGGTTTTATAGTAATCCAGGTGATCGTCCTCGATATTGGTAATCACCGCAATAGTGGGAAAGAGTTTTAAAAAACTGCCGTCGGATTCATCGGCTTCGGCAACCAGGTAAATGGATTTTCCCAATTTGGCGCCGCTGTCTTCGACCTGGAGCCTGCCGCCCACGACATAGGTCGGGTCTTTTCCCGCCGAGGTAAAGATGGAGGCAATCATCGACGTGGTCGTGGTTTTGCCGTGCGTTCCCGCGACAGCCACCGCAAACTTCATCCGCATGAGTTCCGCAAGCATTTCGGCCCGGGGAATGACCGGGATTCGTCGGCGTAAGGCTTCTTTCACCTCTTCGTTTTCTTTGGTCACCGCACTCGAATAGACCAGGGTTTCCACGTGAGCAACATTCTCCTTGTTGTGCCCGAGGTAGACCCGAATGCCTTTCCCCTTCAACCGTTTGACGGTATCGCTTTCCCCGATATCGGAGCCGGAAACCGTGAACCCCATGTTGTGGAGCACCTCGGCAATCCCGGACATGCCGGATCCGCCGATACCGACGAAGTGTATTTTCTTAATGTGACTCAATTCAATCATTTAACAGTACCGTTTTCCTGTGTCTCGAAACATTTAAGATAATGGCCGAGACGATCATGCAAGCCACGAGCGACGTGCCGCCATTGGAAATAAACGGCAGCGGGATTCCCTTGGTGGGAAAGATGCCCAGTGTCACGGAAATATTGATCATGGCCTGGATGACGATCATAAAGGTTAATCCGATCACCAGCAGATACGTATGGAGGTTACCGGAATACCGGGCAACGTTGATTCCCCGGACCATAAAGGTAAAAAACAGCGCGATGATCACGGCGCTGCCGACCAATCCGACTTCTTCTCCGATAACGGCAAAGATGAAATCGGAATACGCGTAAGGAAGATAAAACAACTTTTGGGTGGAATTTCCCAGCCCTTTCCCGAAGATCCCGCCCGAACCAATCGCATAGATGGATTGATGGACCTGGAAATTGTAGGTGGCGGCGTACGCATCGGGATTGAGAAATGCCGTGAGACGGTTTAACCGGTCGGGGTTGAATTTCAATACCATGTAGAGTGCCGGAATCAGGGCCAGGAGCGAATAGAGAAAGTAACGGACTCGGAGTCCGGCCACAAAGAGCATGACCACTGCGGTTAACAGGAGGAGGATAAAGTTTCCCAGGTCCGGTTCCTTGATGATTAAGACTTCGACAATAAAGAAGGGGAGCAACAAGACCACCAGGCGGCGAATATCATTGACATCGAAATTTTTTCGTCCCAGAATGTAGGCCAGGTACATGACGCTGGCAATTTTAGCAAATTCGGAGGGTTGAACCGAAAAACCCGCGATCCGGATCCATCGGCAACTGTTGTTGATCTTACCGGTGACAAACACCATGAGCAGACCGGCAATCGAAAGAAATAAAACTGCAAAGACCACGTTGCGGTTGAGATAAAAGGGGTATTTGGCGGATGCGATGAGAACCGTAGCCGCCATTCCCACCAGAAACCAGCCCAGTTGTTTCTTGAGGTAAAAGAAACTGTCGCCCCCGCATTTCTCTTTGGCGATAATCATGGTCGAACTATAGATCATGATCAGCCCAAAAAGAATGAGGAGCGACGCGGCTGCAATCAGCATCCGGTCGATCTTGAAATCTTTAACCATGCGTTTTTCTTTTTACCTCTTACCTCAGGCGTGGTTGCGGTAATCCGCGACCGCCTGTTTGAACACATCGCCGCGATGTTCGAAGTTATTAAACATATCGAAACTCGCGCATCCGGGGGCTAACAGCACCACGCCACCGGTTTGACTCAGGATCCGAACGCCTTGTTCCACGCCATCCGTAAAATCGGTGATATTCACCAGTTTGTCCTTGAGACCGTCCTGTTCGAGTTGACTGCGGATGACGCCGGCTGCTTTTCCAACGAGAAACACGGTATGAACGCGCTCACGGATGAGCGCGGAGAGCATCCGAAAATCGCCGCCTTTGTCTTTACCGCCCAGAATAACGATCATGGGACCGGGGATACTGCCAATGGATTTTAAGGCAGCGTCGATATTGGTGGCTTTGGAATCATTGATAAACTCGATGTTTCCGATTCGACCCGCGGATTCCATGCGGTGGGCCAGTCCTTTGAACGTCGACAGATGCGTCTCGATACCGCTGATCGGAACGCCGGACAACCGGACGGCCGCCACCGAAGCCATGATATTTTCCAGATTGTGCATGCCCCGAAGCGGGTTGTGCGCCAGGGACAGGGTTTCCACGCCGGGTATCCCCGGGAGTCGGGAGTGCAGGGTTTGGCCGTCGATCCACAGATCCACGCCCGGGCCGCTCCCGTTCACGGAAAACCAGATGCGTTGGGCCGCACCGAGGCGCTGAGGCTCGGTTTGGGCAATCTCTCTCAATACCGCGTCATCCTGGTTTAAGATCAGGACATCGCCGGCATCCTGATTGTTGACAATATTGAGTTTGGCGGCGATATAATCCGCCATTCCCGGATACCGGTCCATGTGATCGGGGGTGATATTGAGAATCATCGCAATATGGGGTTTAAAATGAACAATTTCTTCGAGTTGGAAACTGGATAATTCCAGCACCACCCGGGCACCGGGTTGACCGGCAATGGCGTTAACCTCGGCAATCAGCGGTGCGCCGATATTACCGGCCAGGTAACTCTTGACCCGGTTCTGACTCAACAGGTGATGGGTCAGGCTCACGGTGGTGGATTTCCCGTTGGAACCGGTGACACCGATAATCGGGGCCTGAATCAAGGCACACGCCAGTTCGATTTCGGAAAGTATCGGGATTCCCTTTTCCCGCAGGAGGTCAAATCGCGGGGTCCGGCCATCCACGCCGGGACTGATGATCACCCGGTCCATCGCCGTCAGCCGGCCGAAGGTTTCTTCGCCGATGAGAAAGGTGACACCCTGTTGCGCATACCGGATGCGGTCGGCATCCGTGTCCCCAATCGGCGTGTCGTTATATAAATAAAGGTTGGGTTTGGGTTGTGTGTCGTGTTGAGATTCCAGGAAAAAATCCAGAACGCCTTTCCCGGTTTTGCCAAAGCCCACCACGGCAATGGCAGCCGGCTTTATATTAGTTGTATTCATGAAATTTTTCTCGTTTTCCTTCTGATTAGGCATTTAAAAACTCCTGCAAGGCGTGTTCCAATTGGATTCCCCGGGAGCCCTTAAACAGCAGCACGCTTCCCGGGGGAAGGGTGGGTTTGAGTGCTTTTAAAAAGTTTCCGGCTTCCCCGGATTCATCGAACGAATGGATGTTTGTCGGATCAAATCCGCTTTCGCGAGCCCCTTGTGCGATGGCGCGACTGCGCGTGCCGACCGTCACCAGACGGTCGTAATTCAGCGTGGCAACGAATTGCCCCACCTCGTGGTGAAACGCCCGTTCATTGTCACCCAATTCGAGCATGTCGCCCACGACCGCGATTTTTTCATGAACATGGGCGAATTCGTGATTGACCCATTCCAGGGTGCGTTTTAGGGCTTCGGGATTCGAGTTATAGGTTTCGTTGATGACGGTATAGCGGTCGGTCGAAGCGATGTGTCCGCGGTTGGAGAGCGGGGCGATCGTTCGGATCGCGTCCTGGATCTGGAAATTTTTCATCCCCAGATGCTGGGCCACCATAATCGCCACAAAGAGGTTTTCGACATGGAGCGGGTTAACCAGGGTGGTTTCAAACCGTGTCTCAATGCCGTAAAACTCCGTGACCAGGACCGTGCGGTCCGCTTCGCGGTGGATCGCCTTTAACCGGATGTCGTTGATGGTGTTGGACGCGGTTCGCCCGAAATGGATTTTTCGTCCCCTGGGGGCATGAGGCCCCCTGGTTCGGGCTGTCAGATGGTCGGAGTCTCCGTTAATAAATGCGACGCTATCCGAATCCAGGTAATTGAGGATCTCGCATTTGGCCTGAGCGATATTCTCAATCGTTTTCAGGTATTCGAGGTGCGCCGGGAAAACGTTCAGGATCACCGCCACATCGGGTCGGAGAATTCGGGCCAGGAGATCGATTTCCCCGATACCGGGATTACTCATGGCCAGTTCAAAAACAGCCGCCCCCTCCTGTCCGCTCATGTTCAGTATGGAAAATGGCATGCCGATCCAGTTGTTCCAGTTCTTATAGGACCGGTATGCCCCATATCGATGAGATAATACGTGAAAAATGAATTCCTTGGTGGTGGTTTTGCCCGCGCTTCCGGTAATCCCGACGTATTTAAGGTGACGATACGTATTTCTCACATGAACGGCCAGGAGTTGGGCGGCATTTATTGGGTCCCCCACCCGAATCAGGGGAACCGCTAAACAGGAGGAATCAAAGGAGGTGTTGACCACGGCGCAGGTCCCGGGTTTGTCCTGGAGTTGATGAACAAACCGATGCCCGTCGCCGGATTCCGATTTTAAGGCGAAAAACAGAGTGCCCGGTTCCGTGACCAGGCGAGTATCAAAATGATAATGGGAAAAACGGCAATCGATCTCCTTCCCCCCGGGGATTTCGATCGTCCCGCCCATGGCCTGGGCGACTTCATGAATCGATAATTCAGGCATGGGGTTCCTGCTTGAGGATGTGCATCACATCCCGGACCACTTCGTAGTCGTCAAAATGAATGGTCTGATCTTTAAAGATCTGGTAATCTTCGTGGCCTTTGCCGGCAATCACGACCAGGTCACCTTTTTGGGCCATACGCAGGGCAGCCTCGATCGCCTGCCTGCGGTCCGTTTCGATCCGATACCGGTTAAAGCCCGGCTCAAATCCGGCAATAATGGCCTGGATGATGTCCAGGGGTTCTTCGGCCCGGGGATTGTCGCTGGTCACGACCACCACATCGGCGTGCCGGGAGGCAACCCGGCCCATGCGCGGCCGTTTGGTGGTATCTCGCGACCCGCCGGCACCGAAAACCAAAATAATGCGTCGGGGTGCGATTTCCCGAAGCGATTGAAGCAGGAGTTCCAGCGCATTATCGGTGTGGGCATAATCGATCAGGACAAAAAAATCATCCTTCACCGTGACATCGAGCCGTCCGCGGACCGGGAGAAATTCGCCGATCGCCTGAACGATCGTTTCGGTGTCAATGCCCTTGACTACGGCCGAGGCCACGGCCGCCATGAGGTTGGAGAGGTTGACCCGTCCCACCATCCGGCTTTGAATCGCGATCGGCCCTCGGGGCGTTTGGAGAACGGCGCGAATCCCGTCGAGCGAAAAGGTATATTCCAGGGGACGCACATCCGCTTGTTCCGAAAAGCCATACGTTAAACACCGACACTCCGAGTGCTTCAACACCGTATCGGCCGCTTGATCGTCGATATTAACGATGGCCCAATGCGGCGCTCCCATATTTTTAAATAACATCAATTTCGATTGGAGATAATCGTCCATCGTGTGATGGAAATCCAGGTGATCGCCTGAAAACGACGTAAAAATAGCTTGAGAGAAGGGAATATCCGCCACCCGGCAGAGTTTCAGCGACACCGAGGAGACTTCCATGACCAGGTTTTGGCATCCCTGTTCCCGGGCCTCGGCGAGGAACTGAAAGATATCCAGGGATTCGGGCGTGGTGAGTCCGGTCTTTCCGGAGAGGGCGTCGCAACTCATCCCCAGCGTTCCGATTTTGGCGGTCAACGCGCTTCGGTTTAAAATTGCATGAATCAGGGACATCACGGTGGTTTTACCATTGGTCCCCGTGATTCCGATGTTGTACAGCGCATCGGCGGGACGGCCGTAGAATTCGGCTGCCATCCGGCTCAACGCCAGACGCGCATTGTCGATCCGCGCCCAGGGAATGCCCCGCGGAATCACCGGAAAGGTATCTTCCGGGTTGGCTTCGAAAACGACCGATCCTGCCCCTTTGGCAATGGCGTCTCCGATGTACTTCAACCCATTTTCTTTATATCCCTGGATAGCCACAAAGCAATTGCCGGGTTGGATTTTTCGCGAATCCATGTGAACGCCCGAAACCTCCACATGGAGATCGTGGCTGCCGGTCATCACCCCGATATGGGTTAATAACTCATCCAGATAAATACGTTTATGTTGATTAATCATTCGTCACAGCCTTATTATTGTTGTTGGTCTTGTTGATTTTGTTGGTTTCGTTGTTGTCTTTATGGTCGTTAGTGTCCGAATTCGGATTTTCCGGATTTTCCGGTTTGGGAAAGATCCCCAAATACGCGATGACTTTTTCAGCCACCGATTTAAAGAGCGGGGCAGCCACATCGCCGCCGTAAAATTGCCCTTTGGGTTCATCGATCACCACAAACATGGTAATCCGAGGATCGTCCGAGGGGAAAAAACCGCCGAACGAGGAGTCGTAATACCGGATCCCGTCCTTGTTTCTCTGGATTTTCTTCGAGGTTCCGGTTTTGGCCGAAATCGGGAGGCCGTCGATTTTGGAATTTTTTCCGGTGCCGCGTTCCACGACTTGCCTCATAATCGCGGCCATCTGTTGAATCGTTTTGGAAGAGAGGATGTGCTTTCGGGTGGTGGGGCCGGGAGTTTGGGAAACGCCCTGAATTTCCTTAATGATGTAAGGTTTGAGCAGGTACCCCCCCGAGGCAATGGCATTGTAGGCCCGAATCATTTGAAGCGGGGTCACCCCGATTTCATAGCCGTGGGCGACGTAATCGACCGAGATACCGTTCCACTTTTCTTTGCGGCGAAGCAGGCCGGACTCTTCATCCGGGAGTCCGAGATTGGGTTTTTGACCGAATCCGAACGCGGTGACACCGGCATACAACCGATCTCGTCCGAGTTTTTCGCCGATTTTGGCTGCGCCGACATTGCTGGAGTAAACGATCACATCTTCAAAGGACAATTGATCGTGCGGGTGGTCGTCGCTGATGCGGAGATCCCGCGTCAATTGATAACGCCCATTGCAGCAATCAAAGGTTTGCGTCATCGAACAGATGTTACTCTCCAGGGCCGTGCACGCGGTGATGATCTTAAAGGTGGATCCGGGATGGTAAACAAAGGAAACCGCCCGGTTTCGAATGTCTTTGGGGGAAGCCGAGTGAATGTCGTTCGGATTAAAATCCGGATACGACGCCATGGCCAGCAACGCCCCTTTCCGCGAATCCATAACAATGACCATCCCGCAGGTGGCACTGTGTTTTTCGATGGTGGCTTTGAGTTCCTTTTCGACGAAGAATTGAATCGAGGCATCGATGGTCAGGTAAACGTCTTTGCCTTCGGCGGGTTCATCCAGGTATTGAATGTCGAACGCTTTCTGGCGGGCATCCTGGACCACTTTGACTTTGCATCCTTTTCCTCGGACGATGTCGTTCACACTGTATTCGATGCCGTACAATCCTTGTTCATCGATCCCGACGCCGCCCAGAATATGGGACGCCAGTGTTTGCTGGGGATAAATGCGCTTGTATTCTTCCACAAAACCCATGATCGCCGGTGCGGTCGGGTTTTTTCTGATCTGCTTTAAATTCTCATATTCCGCATCGGATAATTTGCGTTTGATCCAGATAAATTTTTCTCCCCGTCTGATGCGTCGCTCGATGCTCTTTTTCTCTTCCGGGGTAAAGGTCAGCATGTTGGCGCTGCTGATTTCAGTGAATAGCTTTTGGGTTTCCCCGTTGTTTTTATTATTGAAGTAAAGCGATTGCGCCTTAACCGATATGGCCAGGACTTCGCCATTGCAATCAAAGATGGTTCCCCGTTTGGGAAGCAGGATTTCGGTCCGGTTACTCTGCGCCTCAACCTTCCCCACGTTCTTTTGATAGTCAACCACCTGGATTTTGACCAATGAAGCGCCGATAAATAAGACCCAAAGACAAAAAATAATAAACAAGAGGAATACCCGGTTGCGTTCACTGTTGTTTATCTTCATTTCTCATCCTCGTATACGCGGATAATTTGGGTCTCATCCGGGTAGGCATAACCCAGTTGCTCGATCGCTTCTTTTTCCACCCGTTGCAAGTTCAGAAGGTTTGCTTTTTTGGATTTTAACCGGTCGATTTCTTCGAGCAGCTCCTTGCGATGATTGATTAAATCCTGAATGTTGTAACCCGAATCGACATTTTTCAGGTTCAGGCTCAAATAGATAAAAATCAGGATAAATGAAACGAGTCCGATCACCACCATGACACCGGAGGATTTCCGGGTGTTGGGCGTTGGCCTGGCGATCATGTCTATTCTCCGGTTCCAATCACTTTCATCGTGTTAATCATTACCGGGTGATCGTGAAAACTCATTTATCAACCTCGATACGACGTGCAGCTTTTCATCGCTGAACTCGCCGCCCAGGGATGTTTCCCTGAATAACTGCTCATTCCACAGCAGCATGTGATCGATTTTGCCGAAAACCCGTAAATTGCTGCCGTTCAACTGCGCGGCTTTTCGCAGTTCGGGAGGAATCAATACCCGTCCCCGATCATCCACTTCCGCTTCGTTTCCCCAGAAGCTGGTTCGGCTGAGGTACTCCTCGATTTCCGGTGACCGTACTTTTAGTTGCTCGATACTCGCTTCGATCCCCTCCCATACTTTCAGAGGGTAGAGAAACACCCGGTCACCGTTCAGGGACGTGATGTACAACGTGTTGCCGTACTGTTCCGTCAGGGTAGTATGGTACTGCGCGGGGATCTTTATCCGTCCCCGATCATCCACTTTCAACTCAAAACTACCTCTGAAACGTTTCATTGTCCCATTTTATCCCATTTCTTCCCATTATCATAATATTAACTATCCGCCTTGTCAAGGCCGCAATAGGAAAAAAAATATTTTTTGGCCATTTTTCTGCTTTTTTTTCTGATTTTCGCCGGTAAAAGTGGGACAAAATGGGAGAGCAAGAACGAAATAAAAGTGAACGGGCCGCGTCGAACGTCCTTGACACACCATAGGTAGTGTCCTATAATATATATTCAACTAAATATATACGAAACAATTGGTTCCATAAAGGAGAGTAAATCAATGGAAATTGAAGGTTTTAGTGAAAATGCAATGAAGATTTTAAGAACCCGGTATTTTAAAAAGAGTGAGAAAGGGGAGTTGAGCGAAACCAGGCCGTCGGATATTTTCCGGCGGGTATCGCGCTATGTTGCCAATGCGGAGAAAACTCCGGAATTGAAAAAGTTATGGGAAGAACGCTTTTTTAAATCCATGATGAACCGGGATTTCATGCCGAATTCGCCCACGTTGACCGGTGCGGACCGGGGGTTGTGTTTATCGGCCTGTTTTGTGTTGCCGGTCGAGGATTCGCTGGAAGATATCTTTGAAACGGTGAAGAATGCGGCGCTGGTTCACAAAGAAGGGGGCGGGACCGGCTTTGATTTTTCACGGATTCGTCCGCAGGGGAGTTTTGTGAACAAGACTCAGGGCATTGCGTCCGGGCCCATTTCCTTCTTGAGGGTCATCGATGCCGGAACCGAAGCCGTCAAACAGGGCGGAACCCGGCGCGGCGCCAATATGGGCGTTCTGCGGGTGGATCATCCGGATATCAAAGATTTTATTACCATGAAATTGGATGGACTAACCGCTCAGAATTTCAATATTTCCGTGGCTGTGACCAATGCCTTTATTTCAGCGTTAAAAAATAACGCCGAGTACGATCTCGTCGATCCGAGAACTCAGAACGTGGTGGGCCAATACGTTGCCAAAGACATTTTTGATATGATTGTGGATTCCGCCTGGAAAAATGGCGACCCCGGGTTGATCTTGATCGACAACGTCAATGAAAAGAATCCCACCCGGGAGCAGGGTCCTATTCGGGCCACCAACCCGTGCGGCGAGCAACCGTTGCACGATTATGAGGCGTGCAACCTCGGCTCGATTAACGTGGCCAACTTTTTTAAAACCGGTGCCCCGGATTCCTTTGACTGGGAACGGTTCCGAGAACTCATCCACATGAGTATCCGGTTTCTCGATGATGTCATCGATGTGAATCTTTATCCCCTTGCGCCCATTGAGAAAATGGCCAAGTCTAACCGTCGCATCGGTATGGGAATTATGGGGTTTTCGGATTTATTGATTAAGATGAAGATCAAATACGATTCGGAAGACGCGCTGGCTCTCGGGCGAAAGATTGCCCAGTTTATGAAAGCGGAAGCCACCCGAGCATCGGAAATGCTGGCCGAAGAAAAAGGTTCTTTTCCCAATATCGAAAAATCGATTTATAAAGGGAAAAAGATGCGTAATGCATCGGTGTTAACCATTGCTCCGACCGGTACCATTTCGCGAATCGCCGGCTGCTCCTCCAGTATTGAACCGATCTTCTCTTTTGAAACGATTTCCAAAATTCTGGATAGTGAAATCAAAGATATTCATCCGTTATACAAAGAATGGAAGGAAACGCACCCCGGGGAACCGGAACCGGATTATTTTGTGACGGCTTCGGAAATTCATCCGGAGGATCATATCAAGATGCAGGCCGTGTTCCAGGAGTATGTGGACAGTGCGGTTTCCAAAACCATTAATTTTCCCAATGAAGCCACAACCCAAGACATTGCCGACGCGTACATGATGGCCTTTGATATGAAGGTGAAGGGGATTACGGTTTACCGTGACGGTTGCCGGGCGGTCCAGGTCTTGAATAAAATGACCAAAGAGGCGCCGCATCCGCAGGAACGCCCCGATGCTCTTCCTTCGACCACGTACAAGATCAATACCGGTCTGGGACGGTTATATATTACCATCTCTTCGTTTGGTGGGAAAGCCTTCGAGGTTTTCTGCTCGATTGGAAAGAGCGGATATTCGACCATGGCCGATGCCGAAGCCATCGGACGCTTAATCTCCCTGGCCCTTCGAAGCGGGATTCCGACCGAGGAAATCGTCAGCCAGCTCAGAGGCATTGGCGGTTCGGAACCGACGTTTCATAACGGCACCCTGATTCATTCGATTCCGGATGCGATTGCCCAGGTTCTGGAGAAACAGGCGGGTCAGGTTAAAATCGATGCCAAAGATTTTAAATCCGTGGTCTGTCCGACATGCGGCACCACCATGCCGGATGAAAAATGCCCCTCCTGTCCCTCCTGCGGCTGGACAAAGTGTACATAATTTAAGAACTAATATAAACTTCTGACTCACTTTGGATGCAGTCCCTTTTTTGAGGAGGGGCTGCACTCCGAGATGAGCAAATTATTTAATTGTTGTAAGTAACGAATTGCCCGGTGGGGGCTTTTGATCAATTAAAAATTTTCTAAAATCTTTTCATCTACCAATAAATTGATAATTCTTTCGTGGATTTTTTCAGGGGGCAACGTGGACCCCATTTCATTAAAACAATCAATCAATTTAAAATCGTCATTCTTTTCAACCAGATTCAGATATTCTTTTTCCACTTTTTCTTGAAGTTCCAGGCTATTTTCATGAATATCTTCATTATTTTGGCAATGAGTCCTCGTTTTCAATTGATGATTTACAAATTCAAGCTGCATATGAAGAAAAATAGAAAGCGTCGGTTTTGGAATCTGGTTGTGTCCGAATTCCAACTCGGAAATCCATTTTTTTATCTTCTCTTTATCTTCCGAATGATTAAATTTCGCCCCCTGATAAGCCATATTGGAATACACATACCGATCGAGGACAACAAAATTCCCCTTCTCTAACCACTCGCCTATCATTGTTTTGGCGTTATCCCGGTCGCCTGCGTAAAGCAGCGCCACCAAATATGGGTTTACGGTGTTGACATCCCCATAATTTCCTTTCAGGAAATTCGAGACCATCTCCCCATAAATAGGCGAACTTAAATCTGTTCGGGGAAAGTGAATATATTTATAATCAATACCCCTTGTGTCAAAATATTTTTTTAATAAACGGACCTGGGTCGATTTACCTGCACCATCCAGGCCTTCAATTGCGATGAATTTTCTCATTACATGCTGTCCATATCATTTTTTTAATTTCGTGGTAAATACCTTCGGCATTCAGATGATACTTGGCCAATAATTGTTCCCGGGAAGCCACTTCCACTTTCTCTTCCGAAGCACCCAGTGTTAAGATATCATAATTGGGGATCCGCTGCTCGATAAACCATTCGATCACCTGCGTGCCGAACCCTCCGGTTCGAATGCCGTCTTCAATGGTGATTATCCGTTTTACGGGGTGATGGATGGCATCGATTTCCCGGATACACTGCAAGATCAGGTCCGTATCCATGGGCTTGATATACCGGATATTGACGACCGTCAAATCGATTCGATCCTCGGCGTTCAGTTTTTCGGCTGCTTCCAGCGCCCGGTAGACCAGCGTACCCACAGCCAGGATGAGCCCATCCTTGCCCTTTCGACAGATCTCACCCTTTCCCAGGGGAATCATTTTAAAGTCCGAATCCATTGGAATACCCACACCCGGTTCTTTCGGATAGCGGATGAACACCGGTTTTTGCAATTGAATGCCGGTGTAGATCATATGGCGCAGTTCATTTTCATCTTTGGGGGCCATCAGCACCACGCCGGGCAGCGGGCGAAGCATGGGAATATCATAGAGTCCTTGATGCGTGGAACCGTCACCACCCACCAGTCCCGCGCGATCGATGCCCACCACAACCGGAATTTCCATCAGCGCAATGTCATGAACCACCTGGTCGATGGCGCGTTGGAGGAACGTGGAGTAAATGGCAATCACGGTCTTCTTTCCACCCAGAGCGAGCCCGCCCGCAAACACAAACATGTATTGCTCGGCAATTCCCACATCGTAGAAATTGTTCGGAAATTTTTCCTGAACCAGATCCAACCCGGTTCCACCGGGCATCGCAGCCGTGAGCGCCACGGTGTTTTGATCCTTCTCGACCAGTTCGAGCACGGTTTGTCCAAAAACGGTAGAATACGAAGGCCCGCGGTTTTCATCTTTGAACTTCCCATTGGAAATATCGAACGGAAGCGCCGAATGATATTCGCTCGGGTTATCCTCTGCCGGTTTGTAGCCCTGGCCTTTTTCGGTGACGATGTGCAGCAGAACCGGAAATTGATATTTCTTTGCCTTCTCCAGTTCCCGGATCATTTCCTTGAGATCATGCCCGTTAAACGGACCGAGGTAGAGAATTCCCAGGTCGTTGAAAAAGGAACCGGGAACCATCATGGCTCGAAGAATGGTTAACAGTTTGCGGGTGGCGGTGATCATTTTCTTCCCAATGCCGGGAATATGGTACAGCATTCCCTGAATGATCTCTTTCAACCGATTGTAGGACCTTCCGGACGCCATGTAATTGAGGTATTTGGAAATTCCTCCCACATTGGGAGAAATGGACATCTTGTTATCGTTGAGAACGATGATCAGGCGCTGCTTGACCTGGCCGATATGGTTGAGGGCTTCCAGGGCCAGACCGCCGGTCAGTGCACCGTCGCCGATTACCGGAATGATATGAAAGTCCTCGTTATTTTGATCCCGAGCCACCGCCAGTCCGGAGGCAAAAGCCAAAGACGTGGATGCATGACCGGTATTAATCACGTCATACTCGCTTTCATGCATATCGGGAAACCCGGAAATACCGTCTTTTTTCCGAATCGTGTGAATCCGGTCTTTCCGTCCCGTAACGATTTTATGGGTATAACATTGATGTCCCACGTCCCAGATGATTTTATCGCGGGGCGTCGCAAAGACATAGTGCAGGGCCAGGGTCAGGTCCGCGACTCCGAGGTTGGAGGACAAATGGCCCCCATTCTGGGATACGACCCGGATGATAATTTCTCGGATCTCTTTTGAAAGTTTAGACAATTCGTCGATCGTTAGTTTTCGAAGATCGCTCGGGGAATCGATTTGGTTGAGTATGTTGTGAACCGGTTTCATGTTATTTGTTTCGATAGACCATTTTTCGGATGAGGTATAAAAACGGGGGAAAATCAATATGTAAGCGAGCCAGTAAGGCGATGGCTTTTGCGTACGCGTGATCGATTTCCCCTTTCACCCATTCGCTGCCATAAAACAACACGCAGTTGGGGCTTTGGTTTCCCTGATCTTTTTTTAATTTTTTTCCGACTTCCTTTTCATCGCCTTCAATATCCAGAAGGTCATCGGCCATTTGAAAGGCCACGCCGATCGTATGTCCCACTTCGGCCAGCATCTCTTTTTGATCCGGCGCAAGGTCGATGATTTCGGCTGCAGAGCGCAGGGTTGCCGTGATCAGTTCCGCGGTTTTTTTGCGGTGAATGTCGAAGATGATGGTTTTGTCCTTGAGTTCATGACCGTTAAATTCCAGGTCCAGGATCTGGCCGCCGGCCATTCCGTCTTTTCCGATACCAACCGTGAGAATATTCAGGATACGAACGATTTGTTGCGGATCGATCGGGGTTCGGACAATGCGCTCAAACGCATAGGTGAGCAGTGTATCGCCGGCAAGCAGGGCAACCGCTTCATTGAACTGTTTATGGACCGTGGGCATTCCCCTTCGGAAATCATCGTTATCCATGCAGGGGAGATCATCGTGGATCAGGGAGTAGGTATGGATACTTTCAATCGCGCACGCAATGTCCATAAAATCCGAGGGATTTAAATGAAATGCCTCGAGGAGAGACAAAAACAGGAGCGGCCGCAGGCGTTTGCCTTTAACGGAGAGCGCATAGTGAAGGGCAGCGTCCAGGGTGCCCCGGGAAGGGTCAAAATTTTTGACAAGAGCCTCATCGATTGCTGAGGTTAAGCTCTTGATATATTCAATTTCATTCATATTACTAAAAAATCTCCGAGTGTTTTATATATCATTTTGATTTAAAAAGCAAGTTTTACCTGGTAGAGGGCAGCAATTCACAATTTAGAATATGGCCTTTTAAGAAACGCCCTCCAGATCAGCGTTGGTAGGGGCGCGTCCATGGGGTGCACCCATACGGGAAAAATTCCGAACGGTCCCGACTGATATTACGGTTGAAGAAGCGAAAAAAATGACCGATAAACTCATTAATTGATTTTTGAAATAAAAAGGCTCCCTTGGTCGTCAACGGCAGCGAGGGCGATTCGCGAATCGCCCCTACAAAATGGGAAGAGAGATTTGCACTCAACGTCGCTACCGAGTGCCCATTCCGTAGGGGCAGACCCGCGTCGGATAGTCCAGGTGGAGCAGGGCTTCTTTATCGGCGTTTTCCTTTCGGATGGCATTGATGACCAGCCGTCCACCCTTTTCCAGATTTTTCAAGGCTTCCACCACCGGCGACCACACGGGCGTGGTATCGATGATGGCGTGCAGTTTTTCCGGGGAGCGCTCCGTCGGATCACCGGCCCAGGTGGCTCCCAGTTCCAGGGCAAAGCGCCGTTCATTTTCGCTTCGGGCAAACACAAAGATCTGCGACCGGGGATACTGGCCGAGGCCCCAAAGCCCGTGAGTCCCAGGTTTTGACCGTCCCGAAGCCCGGTCAGCCGCATGGAGCGGTACCCGATGGCTCCCGCACACAGTAGCGGTGCGGCTTCCGCATCCGAGAAGAGATCCGGGATGGGAGTCGCAAAGTCTTCGCGAACCGTCAGGTATTCGGCGTAGCCGCCGTTCACATCCCGACCCGTGGCTTGAAAGTCCTCGCACAGATTCTCGGTTCCGGAACGGCAAAACGCACACCGTCCGCAGGCCGAATGGATCCAGGCCACCCCGAGGCGGGTTCCGAGGGGGTATTGCGTGGCACCGGGTCTGTTCTTTTCCACCCGGCCCACGACCTGGTGTCCCGGAATGATCGGAAATGGGGCGGCGGGGTTCGGCCTTCGATCTCATCCAGTTCCGTATGGCAGATCCCGCAGGTTGAGACCTTGAGCAATACTTCTTTTTCTCCCGGTTCGGGGATCGGCACCTCTTCGAATTTTAATGGATTTTTCTCGATCGTCAGATCGCAGATATTGTGTAGTACCATGGCTTTCATTTCAAAACTCCTCTTTTTTTCATTCCTCATAAAAAACCGACGCCCTGGCAGTGGGAAATCATCCGCTCGATATGGGCGGTATCCGGTTTCGACCACTCAAAACCGATTTTTTGGAGCAGCACAACTGTTCGATCGATTTTGGGAACGGTCAGCGTTCCTTCCTTCTTTTCCCATTCCCAGGCGTACACCTTGACGCGTTCGATCATCTTCTCAATGTCCGGATTTCCCGTATATTGCGATAATCGGTCCTGAATTTCTCTGGGTTTGAGCTTTAAATTGGGGGAGTGGATCCCGCTTTTCGTTAATAATTCCATCATCTTGGTCCAGGTCAGCGTATGGGGATTACAAATGTGGTACGTTTCATTAAACAGCTTTTTTCGGGTCAGGAGCAGCGTGATGGCCCGGGCCGCTTCATTGACAAACGAGAGATCGAATTCCAGATTCATCATCTCCTCGGACCAGAATCCGACGTGGACGAATGCTTTGAGCATGGAGTAGAAGAAATTGTGATCGATATTGGTCTGAAATCCGCCGGTCTGAGAATGAAACGTCATATTAGCAGCGCGATAGATGGAGGTGTGGAGCCCGCTTTCCCGATAGGCCAGCACGTGCCGTTCGGCCCCGAGTTTACTTTTCAGGTAGACGGCATCGGATTTTTGCCCTTCGTCGTGGCAATACTCCGTAAACACCAAATGATCCTTCCCTGCAATGTCGCCGCGACCGGTATCGATGGTTGAGATGAAATGGAAATCTTTTGTTTGCCCGGTGGTTGAAAAATCCAGGAGCCGATCGGTTGAGACCACGTTATCCCGGTAAAACTCGTCGTATTTACCGAAATGTTTGACGTTAGCCGCCGAGTGAACCACGGCATCCATCGTGTTGCATAAGATATCGTACCGTTTCGCGGACTGTCCCAGGCATTCGAGGGTCAAATCCGCAGGAATGACATGCAAGCGATGGATACCGATTTTGACGAAGGGGTCGCCGAAGTAAAACGATAACTGTTTGATCAACCGATCTTTGGCGTCATCTTCCGAATTTCCCCGGATGGGCAGATGGAGGGTGGCTCGGGTGGTTTTCAACAGTTCATACACGAGGTGAGCGCCGAGATAACCGGTGGCACCGGTGACCAGGATATCTTTGTAATTATGAGCGGCGGAAAGATCAGGCCATTTTTCCGCTTTGACCTTTTCCAAATAGTTTTGGTAATCGTCACGGATGCGTTCGATTCGGCGCTGGTCCTGGTCCGAAGAAATCGACGGACCGGATATATCAACCTCGTTTTCTTTCTCCATCGGTTTAACATACGGAGCCAATTCCCGGATGGTTTTGTGGGAGAAAAAATCATTGACCTGAACATCCAGACCGCGTTTGGCCAGTCTTCCGGAAGCCAGAATGGTTTTGATCGAATCGCCCCCGATTTCAAAGACGTTGTCGTCGATCCCGATTTTTTCGACCTCCAGGATTTGGGACCAAACCTCTGCCAGGATGGCTTCCACTTTATTGGTCGGGGCCACGTATTCGGATGATCCGCCCCCGGCTTCCGGTTCGGGTAACATTTTTTTATCCACTTTCCCATTGGTGGTCAGCGGGATTTTATCCAACTGGATAAAATAGGAAGGGATCATGTATTCGGGCAACTCGGCCGAGAGCCTTTCCCGGATCGATGGTACATCGATTGCCGCATCGGCCAACAGGTAGGCGCAGAGATACTTTCCGCCGTGATGGATTTTGTTTTCCCTTGCCACGACCACGGCTTCCTTAATCCCCACGCATTTTGAAAGTTTACTTTCGATTTCTCCCAATTCGATTCGGAATCCCCTGATTTTCACCTGATTGTCGATGCGCCCTTTATAATCGACGTTTCCATCGGTTCCCCACCGGCATAAGTCACCGGTAAGATAGGCTTTTTTGAAAAACTTATCGCCTCCTTTTTTACCAAGAGGAGGATCGACAAATTTTTCAAACGTTAACTCCGGCCGGTTCAAGTACCCTCGCGCCAGACCGATCCCGGAAATAGCCAATTCACCGGAAACGCCAATGGGTTGCATGGGCGAAGCACCCGATGGGGTAGGATTGAGGATAAACAGCTTTAAATTATCGATTCCCCGACCAATGGGCACACTGCCCTTTTTCCACCCGGCAAGAGAGTACCAACTCGCATAGACCGTGGCTTCGGTGGGGCCATATAGATTTTCAATCGATGCCTGTAGGTTAAAATCCCTGAACTTGGTTACAGCCTCGGGAAAGATGGCTTCCCCGGCTAAGAAAATGTATTTCAGGCTCGATAACTTATATATATTGGTTTGATCCATCATGTTGACAAACACATTAAACATGGAGGGAACGAAATTAAGGTGAGTGACTTTTTCTTTCTCAATGGCATTCATTATGGCCAGCGGATCTTTTTCCTCACCTTGTCGGAGTATGGCCAATCGGCCACCCCTAAAAAACCATCCGAAAATCTCCGATACGGAAACATCAAAGACGAATGCTGTTTTCAGCAGGTACGTATCGCTTTCTTGGAGGGGGTACATATAATCCAAAGCCAGCAATAGGTTGACTGCCGAGATATGGTTGATCATTACCCCCTTGGGTTTTCCGGTCGACCCGGAAGTGTAAATGACATAAGCCGTATCATGAGGGGAGTTCCATGCCTCGATATGATGCGTTTGACTTGTATAAAGCGAGTCGCTTTCCAGGTTGATGGTTTCATGGGATTGCATTGAACCCGCCAATGCCATATATTTGGTCTGGGTTAATAAGAACCTGCTGCGGCTATCTTTAAACAAGTAATCGATGCGGTCTTTCGGGTAGTGAGGATCGATCGGAAAATAAGCCCCTCCCGCTTTTAAAATTCCCAATATCCCGATAACCATCTCAAACGACCGGTCGACCATAATCCCGATGAGGGTATCGGGGATCGAGCCCTTGGCTCTCAGGGTATGGGCCAATTGGTTGGCTTTCTCATTCACTTCCTGATAAGTTAATCGTTGGCTATTGAACGTTAGGGCACAGTTTCCGGGTGTTTTTTGAACGTATTCCTCAAACAAGGCATGGACCGTTTTGTTGGGGGGATAATGGGGGACAGATTGATTAAATTCATAGAGTATTCGACGTTTCTCTTGTTCGGGAATCATATCGATTTCCGATATCTGACAATCGGGGCGTTCGCAAACCTCCTGCATAATGCGTTTAAAATAACCGATGAAGCGTTGGATGGTTTCTCTTTTAAAGAGTTGGATATTGAATTCAATGGTAAATTCGATTTCTTCCCCGGTTTGAACGCCGATCATGATCATGTCGAATTTCGATTTGAGGGCTCCCAACTGGTAGGGGCGCGTTTTTAAGGGCGCCAATACCTCCGACCGATTGTCTTCGATCCGATCGATTTCATTTTCCAGATTAAAGGCAACATCGAATAATGGATTCCGATTGCGATCATGGTTCGGGGAAACCTTGCTGACCAGTTTTTCGAAGGGATAATTTTGATTTTCAAACGCAGCCAGGGTTCGTTGCTTAACTTCTGCGAGAAACTGGCAAAAGACCTTGTGAGCGGAAGGGTAATTGCGGAGGGCCAGCGTATCGACGAACATTCCAATTATATTTTGAAATTCCGAATGACTGCGGCCTGCGCTTACTGTTCCGATAATAATATCGTTCTGCCCGCTTAATTTGGCCAGCATAATGTTGTATACGGAGACAAAGATCATAAACAAGGTGGCCCCATAGGTTTCGGCCAGGCGATTTAATTCGGAGACCCCTTCTTTATCGACTTTAAAACAAACAAAGTCTCCATCGAAGCTAGGAATGGGAGGTCTGGCATAATCGTAATCCAAATTGAGTACCGGCAATGGCCCCTGGAATTCCCGTAGCCAGAATTCCTCTTGTTTCTTTAATTTTTCGTTTTGTTCTTCCTTGGCAATCCACTCCGCAAAATCTTTATATTGATACGTTAACGCCGGCAATTCCTGGCCTTTGTACAGGGCATTGAAGTCATTGTCGAATATTTCCATCGAAAGACCGTCGGATATGATATGATGCATATCCATCATTAACAATTGCCTCGAATTTCGGATGACCAAGACGCCGATTCGAAGCAAAGGGGCGTGTCCGAGTTTAAAAGGCCGCACAAAGAGGTTGATGATTTGTTGGGCATTGAGGGACGCGGAGCCTTGTTTGGCGACGCGATAGGCGTCTTGGCGCTGCCGGCGGTCTCCTGTTTTTCGACGATCCGGACCGCTTTTTCGACGATTCGCACTCATTTTTTCATCTCGCCGTTGTCTGCGATCCTCTTTGCCTTTTCTCCGGTCTTCTCGCTCTGTTCGTCCTTCGTCGGTCTGATAGTATTCAATCTTAAAATTGATTTCATCCGGGGGGTGGATTTTCTGGACGACTTCCCCGTCCTTGTAGATGAAGGAGGTGCGCAAGCTGTCATGCCGTTCGATCAAATG
The DNA here is from genome assembly GCA_050258455.1 of Candidatus Omnitrophota bacterium. GTDB lineage: Bacteria > Acidobacteriota > Aminicenantia > UBA2199 > UBA2199 > JAKAGC01. The sequence goes on from JBLMYT010000095.1 coordinate 90,447, forward strand.
CCTAAACGTTTCTTCCATTTTTTCTTTATCGATCATTGTTTGGGGTGCTTCCAATTGAGGGATATTGTAGACCACGTTATCATTGTTCAATTGGTGAAGAAAATAGAGACGTTTCTGGGCGGAAGATAACGGATAACATTCCTTTTCTTCAACCGGTTGAAGTGAGGTGTATTTTTCTATCCGAGCCCCCTTGATGTATTCGGCTTGTTTTCGGATCACGGGCATATCGAAGAGGTGCTGCATCTGCATTTTGACATTCAGGTATTTATGCACCCGGGCGATGATGGCAGCCGCCTTTAAGGAGTGGCCTCCCAGTTTAAAGAAATTATCGTCGATCCCGATGGTTTGGCTATTGGTATGGAGAATATCGGCCCAGATATCGACCAGTTTTTTCTCGAGTTCGTCCCGTGGTCCGACATGATTTTCGCCGGTTGTCCGGATTTGGGGATCGGGGAGCGCCTGTCGGTCCACTTTCCCGGTTGGAGTAATGGGGATTTGGTCAATCTGCAAAAAGTACGAGGGAATCATGTAATCGGGTAAATCTTGCGCCAATTTTCGGGACAATGCCGGTACATCGATCGGATGCTCGGCGACGAGGTAAGCGCAAAGATACTTTTCTCCGTCGCGGGCATCCCGGGCAGCCACCACCACGTCTTTGATTTTTTGATCCTGCTGACTTAGGATCCGGTTTTCGATTTCACCGGTTTCGATGCGAAAGCCTCGGATTTTGACCTGGAAATCGATGCGGCCCAGAAAGTCGACATTGCCGTCGGGAAGCCATTGGGCGAGATCGCCGGTTTTATAGATGACCCGTGGCCCATCGGGGGTCATGAATGACGTGAATTTTTCGGCCGTTAATTCCGGGCGATTCATATAACCCCGGGCCACGCCGTCGCCCCCGATGCACAGTTCACCCGGAACACCGGGGCCGACCAACTCCTGATTCCGGTCCACGATGTATAAAAACGTGTTGGTTAATGGGCGACCGATCGACAGCGTTTGGGGTTTCGCACCCTTATCAATTCGCAACTGGATCGAGGTGACGGTGGTTTCCGTGGGGCCATATTCGTTGTAAAAGACGCAATACGGAGTCCACTGTCGGACCAGGGAAGGGGGACACACATCGCCGCCGGCGATCATGCGTTTTAAGGCGGCGTATTTTTTGACCGGGATACTGCTGACAAACAACGGGACCGCATGAATGTGCGTCAAGGATTGCTCATCGATAAACCGTTCAAATCGGTTCATATCCAGAAGCGTTGTTTTATCGATGAGCACCAGGGTCGCCCCGCTGAACAGTGTGATATAGATCTGTTCGACGGAGGCATCAAAACTGACGGATGAAAATTGCAAGACGCGCTCGTCCGCCGTGATTTCAAAGGTGCTTTTTTGAGAATAGGCCAGGTTGATGATCGAGGCATGCTCAATCATGACGCCTTTGGGTTTTCCCGTAGAACCGGACGTATAAATGGCATACGCCAGATCCTGGGGTTTGTTGACCGGTTCCGGGTTCTGGACGTGAACGATATTTGGCATATCTTTCGGTAACCCATCCTCTTCGAGGAAGATCATTTCCCCTTTGAAGGTAAGGCCAGCCGCAAAATTTTTTCGGGTTAACAGGAATTGGCTCTGGCTGTCGTTTAGCAGGTACGTGATACGGTCCCGTGGATATTCCGGGTCAATGGGTAAATAGGCACCCCCTGCCTTTAATATGGCAAGCATCCCGATTAGCATATCCACCGACCGTTCGACCATCAGGCCCACGAAACGATCGGGTCGCAGCCCTTTCTCTCTTAAAAAGAATGCCAGGCGATTGGCCTGTTCGTTGAATTCCCGATACGTAACCTGTCGCTCCTGAAATACCAGGGCAATGTGGTCAGGGTTTTGGTTGACCACGTGTTCCAATATGTCTTGGATTGTTTTATCCCTCGGGTAATTAATGGGGGAATTGTTGAAAAGTTGAATGTTTAATGTGTTCAAGGTTAGCCTCCTTAATGAAGTAGATGGAAAAGGTGTCCTCGGGGTGGTGCGAAATTCCACAAAATCCTGAATTAGCGAACTTGGACACGCTTTTGCCTCCAGTGCAATGAAGAAGCAAAATACGTGCCACCCCCGAAAAAGATTGATATAAAAGTATCTTATAGAGGTGGAGGCTATAATTCGGCAAAAAAATGATGCCGCAAACTGGAAAAATTTTCCTGAAAAACTGATTATTTATACGTTTAATTCTTAATTAATTGATGGTAATCCTCCAATATAGAATCAACAAATCTGATCTCTTCCGATGAAAGTTCCCAGTCGACCGCCGAAATTGTTTGATCGATTTGTTGGGGTTTTCGGGCACCCACGATGGCTGCCGTTACTTCACTCCGGCGCAATACCCATGAGATGGGCAGGAGAGGCATGGGTTGATGGTTTCTCTCGGCAATGGGCCGGAGCCTCTCGATCATCTCCAGAACATAATTGACGAACGGTTCTTTAAAATAATCTTCCGTCTGCCGACTGTCATTGGCCGGAAGATGTTTAATTTTTTCGATGGTAAATTTCCCTGACAACAGGCCCATGTACATCGGGCTAAACGTAATAACTCCAATATTGTTCCTTTGGCAAAAATCGAGCGTTCCGTCTCGTTCAATCTCATTTTGAATCAGGTTATAAGGGGGTTGAATGAAGGAGACGGGATGAATCGCATGCACGCGTTTGAGTTGTTCGAGCGAAAAGGTGGAAACACCTGCATATCGAATTTTCCCTTCTTTGACCAGATCATTCAAGGCAACCCAGGCTTCTTCGATCTCTTCTTCGGGGGTGGGTTTATGAATCTGGTAGAGATCAATGACATCGGTTTCCAGTCGTCTAAGGCTTTCTTCGATTTCGAAACGGATGCTTTCTTTTTTCAAACTGGGGAAAATGTTTTTATTTGCATCCCACCGAAACCCGCATTTGGTGGAGATGACAATTTGGTCTCTGTGGCCCTTCAAGGCTTTGGCAACGATTTTCTCCGAATGGCCCAGGCCATAGACCGGGGCGGTGTCGATCCAGTTAATCCCGCATTCGACGGCCCGGCGAATCGTGGCCATCGAATCGTGATCGTCCTGGTCTCCCCATCCATAATCGTAGTCGCCTCCCCCGATCCCCCAGGTCCCAAAACCCATGGCGGAGAGTTTCAAACCGGTGTTCCCCAATTGGTTATATTTCATTCGAACTCCTAATCTTTTATTTTTACAAAAAAAATATTTTTTTGCAATAGGTTATCATTTTTTCGATATGTTCTTTATCGATTTTTGACCATTCAAAACCGATCGTTTTTAAAAGTTTGACCGTACGGTCCATTTTGGGTACGGTTAGGGTTCCATTTTTTCCTTCCCACTCCCACGCATAAACGTTCACGCGCTCAATAATCTTTTCATCGTCGATGTTATGTTTGTAGTCGGACAATCGTTTGGCCACTTGCTCGGGTGTTAAAACGGCATTGGGATGATCGATCCCGATTTCGCGGAAGAGTTCGCTCATGGTGTGCCACGTCAGCGTATGGGGATTGCAGATATGGTAAATCTGATTGTTCAGGTTTTTTCGGGTCGATAGAAGCGCAATGGCCCGCGCCGCCTCGTTAATAAAGGACAGGTCGAAGGCGATATCCATCATGCTTTCGGACCAGAACCCGATTTTGATAAACGCTTTGAGCATGGAATAAAAGAAATTGGTTTCGATGTTTTGCTGGAATCGACCCGTTTGGGAATGAAACGTCATGTTGGCGGCCCGGTAGATGGAGGTATCCAATCCCTGATCGCGATAAGCAAGGGTTTGCCGTTCGGCTTCGATTTTACTTTTAAGATAGACCTCTTCCATTTTCTGGCCCATATTAGACGCGTACTCGGTAAAGAGCAGGTAGTCTTGGCCCTCGATATCCCCACGGCCGGTATCCAGAGTCGATATATAATGGAACGGTTTATGCGTTTTTTTCAGTGAAAAATCCAACAGATGGACGGTCGATTCCACATTGTCTTTGTAAAACTCCTCATACAATCCGAAATGTTTGACATTGGCCGCAGAATGAATGACCGCCTGGATGGTCTCGCATAATTGATCATATTGATCTTGAGACATGCCCAGGTTTTCCTCTCTTAAATCAGCTTTTATCGCAACAATGCGGCGCTTATACGCATTGACAAACTCGGGGCCAAAATAGAAGCCCAACTGATCCATTAAACGTTTTTCGGCCTCTGCCTGCGTCCTGCCTCTCACCGGAAGATATAAGGTGGCATCTGTAAACTGGAGCATTTCATAGGCTAAATGCGCCCCAAGGTATCCTGTGGCTCCGGTTATTAAGAGTTGAGTATCGTCACTTTTTGTATTAAGATCGGGCCACGTCTCATCGTCGACCTTTTTCAGGTATTCCTGATACTCTTGTTCAACATTCTGAAAAATCAATTCGAGGTTCCGATCCCCGTGCTCCATCGACGATCCCTTCAGGGAATGGTCTTTTAGGGAATGGTCGGCCAATTTCCGGATGGTTGGAAAGGAGAAAAAATCATTCACATTAATGGTTATCCCATGTTTGATCAGCCTTGCGGAAATGAGGATGGTTTTTATGGAATCGCCCCCGATTTCAAAGAAATTATCATCGATTCCGATTTTTTCAATCGTCAATACTTCGGACCATACCTCGGCTAAGGTCGCTTCGAATGCATTTCTGGGCGGGCAATACTCCTGGGTAATGGCTGAAATTTCAGGCTCCGGCAGGGCCTTTCGGTCCAGTTTTCCGCTGGGGTTTAAGGGGACTTTCTCGATTTGAATGAAATAAGACGGAATCATGTAGTGAGGGAGGTTTTGAGAAAGCGTTTCCCGGATGAAGCTCATATCGAGTTTTTCGGAGGAAAGGAGATAGGCGCATAGGTATTTATCTTCATCCTTGTTTCCCTTTACGACAACAATGGCCTCCTTAACGGTGTCGATTTTTGAGAGCTGGCTTTCAATTTCACCCAATTCGATGCGAAACCCGCGGACTTTGACTTGAAAATCAATTCGCCCCATATATTCGACATTTCCATCCGCCGTCCACCGGGTCAAATCACCGGTATGATATATCCGCCCGAAATGTTTATCGTTACCCGCTGCGGAACCGTAGGGATTGGTCACAAATTTTTCGGCTGTTAACTCCGGCCGGTTCAGATAGCCTCGGGCCAGACCGATACCGGAAATGGTCAATTCGCCTGCGATGCCGATGGGCTGAAGGCGAGGACGACCTGGGTGATCACTATTCAAAATATAAAGTTTTAGATTATCAACGGGTTTTCCGATCGGAATGCTCCCGCATTCCTCCCATTGGGCAACGGGATACCAACTGGCGTAAACCGTGGATTCGGTGGGTCCATAGAGATTATCGATGATTATGGTCGAATTCAGGCTCCTGAAGCGGGTAATCGAATCCGGCCAAATGGCTTCGCCGGCTAAAAAGATATATTTCAGGCTGGATAATTTGGAGATATTTTGTTCATCCAACATACTGAGAAACGCATTGAACAATGAGGGCACAAAATTGAGATGGGTGATTCTTTCGTGTTCGATGACATCCATCATCATCAGCGGATTTTTCTCACCGCCCTGCTGAAGGATGACCAAACGGCCCCCTCTCCAGAACCACCCCAGGATTTCGGATACGGATACATCGAAAAGGAAGGCGGTTTTTAATAGATACGCATCACAGGGATTTAGCGGGTACATCGCGTCCAGGGCCAATAGTAAGTTGACGGCCGACGCATGCTCGATCATGACGCCTTTGGGTTTGCCGGTCGATCCGGAAGTATAAATGATATAAGCCAGATCTTCGGATGAATTCACCAATGGGAGATTGGGATCGTTCGCCAGGTACAGGCCGGGGTCTTCAAGGTTAAGTATTTCCCCGCTAAAGTGGATACTGGCTGCAAAGGGCACGTGTTTGCCCTGGGTTAATAGCAGTTGACTCCCGCTGTCTTTAAAGAGATAACGGATCCGGTCTTCCGGATAATTGGGATCAATGGGCAAATAAGCTCCGCCGCTTTTTAATATCCCAAATATGCCGATAATCATCTCCAGGGAGCGTTCACTCATAATCCCGACCAAATGGTTGGGGCTGACTCCCTTTCCTCGCAGGACGCGCGCCAATTGGTTGGCTTTGGCGTTGATTGTCCGGTAGGTGAGATTTTCGGTGTGATAGGCTATTCCGATATGATCCGGATATTTTTCAACGCAATTTTCAAATAATTCAAAAACGGTGATATCGGTCGGATATTCGGTTTCCGTAGCGTTAAATTCATATAATATTTGATTCTTCTCTATCGCGGATATGATGTCTATGTCGCCGATCTCCTGATCAATCGCCGCACAGATCGCGGAAATGATTTTTTTGTAATACAAACCAAAACGCTCGACGGTTTCTTGCTTAAAGAGTTGGGTACTGTACTCGATCGTGAATTGCAGTTCATTTTCGGTTTCAACCCCGATGAGCATGAGGTCGAATTTCGACTTTTTGACGTTAAATTTATAAGGGCTCGATGGATCCAGTAATAGAACTTCAAGGAGGTATTCTTCGGAACGGTCGGCGACGTTTTCCAGCCCGAACGCCACATCAAACAACGGATTCCGGTTTCGGTCGTGATTGGGGGCCACCTGGCGGACCAGCTCTTCAAACGGGTAATTTTGATTTTCGAATGCCGCAAGGGTTCGCTTTTTGACTTCATCGAGAAATCCCCGGATTGTTTTATTTTTGGCCGGGTAATGGCGAAGAGCAAGCGTTCCCACAAACATCCCGATCAAATTCTGGATATCCGCATGATCCCTGCCGCCGGTTACGGTTCCCAGGACGACTTCTTCCTGACCACACACTTTGGCCAGCAGGATATTGTAGGCCGTCAATAATAACATGTATATGGTAAGGTTGTTCCGTTGAGCCAATTCGTATACACGTTGGGTCTCTTCTCTTGTAATTTCAAAAAACACGGCATTTCCTTCGAATGTCAGAGTTAAAGGCCTGGAATAATCGAGGGGAAGGTTTAATGGGGTTATTTTGTCCGCAAATTCCTTCAGCCAGAAGGGCTCCTGTTTTTTGATCTCTTGTTTTTTTTCGTCACTATTCATCCATTCGGCGAAATCCCGGTATTGGACCGGCAGCGGAGGTAAATTCTCCCCTTCGTAGAAGGACCATAGATCTTTTATTAATAGGACCATGGAGATGCCATCGGACATAATATGATGCATATCGATCATGAGTATCTGGGTATTTCCCCATACCTTTATTAATCCGGCTCGAAGAATGGGCGCTTTATCCAGATCAAACGGCCTCACGAAATGCTCGAGCACCTCTTGAAACGGCAACCCGGTGACCCGTGTCCATTCCTTTCCCGGTTCTTCGGAATAAATCATGCCATCTTCGGCGGTTTCCCAATATTCGATTTTGAAATTCGCACCCACTGCCTCATAAGTATGAACGGCTTGAACGGCTTCCCCATCGATGGTATGAAAGGTCGTTCTCAGGCTCTCATGTCGCTCGATCAATTTTCGAAACGCTTCTTCAAGCCCATGTTTATCGATTCCCTTGCAGTAAACATCCATCATTTGGATATTGTAAACCGTATTCTTTTTTTTCAATTGGTCGATAAAATACAACCGTTTCTGCATCGAGGTTTGGGGATAATACTGCTTTTCTCTTGCTTTTGGGATGGCCGAATATGTTTCTTCACTCCTGCTTCCGATATACTCGGCCAGTTCCCGGATGGTGGGCATATTGAAAATATCGAGCAGTTTGAGTCTGACATTGAGTGTCTTATGGATCAGCGTGATCATGACGGAGGCTTTTAAGGAGTGCCCGCCCAACCTGAAAAAATTCCCGTCAATACTGACGATATCTTTTTTCATATGGAGGAGTTCGGACCAAATGGCAACCAGGGCCTCTTCGACTTTATTCCGCGGTGCTATATAATTTTGACTCCTGGCCTGGATTTGAGGGTCCGGGAGGGCTTTTCGATCCATTTTTCCGGTCGGGGTTAAGGGAAATTTTTCGATTTGGACAAAATAAGAGGGAATCATATAGTCCGGCAGATTCTTGGAAATGGTCCGGGTAAGGGCTGGGATATCGAGCAATTGATCGGACACCAGATAAGCGCAGAGATATTTTTCACCCCCGGGGTCTTCCCGTGCGATAACGACTGCTTCTTTGATCCGTTGCTCTGGCTGCGCTAACAGTTGATTTTCGATTTCCCCGGTTTCGATGCGAAATCCCCTGATCTTGACCTGAAAATCGATGCGGCCCAAAAAATCGATATTCCCATCCGGGAGCCAGCGGGCCAGGTCGCCGGTCCGATATAATTGGGTCTTGTTTTCCTCATGGCCAATGAACTTCTCTGCGGTTAATTCGGGGCGGTTCAGGTAACCTCGGGCCACCCCGTCCCCGCCGATGCACAGTTCACCGGGAACGCCAAAGGGTACGAGTTCCAAATTTCTACCCAGGATAAACAATAACGTATTATTTAATGGTTGTCCGATGGATAAGGCATTGAATTGCTCATCTTTTTTTACCAGTAATTGAATGGAGGTGACTGTGGTCTCGGTAGGGCCATACTCATTGCAAAAATCGCAATGCGACGTCCATTGTTGAATCAATGATGCGGGGCACACATCGCCGCCGGCAATCATTCGCTTCAAACCGGAATATTTTTTTACCGGAATGTTGCTGACAAAGAGAGGAACGGCATGAATATGCGCCAATGTATGATCATCGATAAATTTTTCGAATTTTTTCATATCCAGGAGCGTCGTCTTATCGATCAGAACCAGGGCAGCGCCACTAAACAGGGTAATATAGATTTGCTCAACGGAGGCATCGAAGCTGACGGATGAAAATTGAAGAACATGGTCTGTTTGCTCTATCTTAAAGGTGTTTTTTTGGGAATAGGCCAGATTGATGACCGCCCCATGTTCAATCAGCACGCCCTTGGGCTTCCCGGTGGAACCGGAGGTATAGATGGCATATGCCAGGTCATGGGGTTTATTCACCACTTCGGGATTTGTACTTTCGTTCTCATCATTCATCCGGTTCCCGAATCCCGAACCGGTGTCCATTCGGATGATTTCACCTTCAAAACCGAGTTTGCCGATAAACTTCTTCTGGGTTAAGAGAAATCGACTATGGCTGTCTTTTAAGAGATACAGGATCCGATCCTGAGGGTATTCCGGATCGATGGGCAGGTAAGCCCCCCCTGCTTTTAATATCCCCAACATACCGATAATCATTTCGGCGGAGCGTTCGACCATTAAACCGGCGAACTGGTCGGTTTTCAAGCCCTTTTTTCGAAGTTCATGGGCCAGCCGGTTGATGCGCTCGTTCAATTCCCGGTAGGTTACCTGCTGATCATGGAATATCAGCGCTATTCGGTCGGAATTCCGGACGACTTGAAACTCGAATATGTCCTGAATCGTTTGAGCTCTCGGATAATCGGCGTCAGTCTTATTTAAGTCTTTGATCAATTGTATTTTTTCTTCCGGGGAAAAGATCTCAAGGGCGTACAAGGGCATGTGGATATCGGAGAGGATGGATTGCAGGAGATGCATGTATTGATCGATGATTTTTTTTATGGTTTCTTGTTCGTATAATGAGGCATTGTATTCGATGACCCCATCGATATACTGCTCGGTTTTGAAGAAGGAAAAGACGACATTGACATTATGGAAAAGAATCGAGCGTCTGTCCTGGATATTCTCAAAGGATAGGGCCACGTCGAACAGGGGAAAGTCATCTCCGAAAACGTTGATCTTCAAATGATCGATGAGCGCTTCCAACGGAAAATCATTGAATTCAATGGCTTCATAAACATTTTTTTTGACTTCTTCAACCAATTCGTTGAAAGGGATGGTTTCATCAAATTGATTTCGTATGGCAAGGATTTTAGGCGTTGATTGTTTTAAAAATGTAGGGGTTCCCAGCACAATGTCTTTGTTCCCGGTTGGCGTGTAAGAATATTTCCCCAATAATATCGTTAAGCCGGACATTAACATCAAATAATACTCAATCTCCGATTTTCCGAACCTCTTCTGTAATCCGGAAAAAATTTTCTCGGGAAACCGGAATTTAATGTTCTCGATGGTTCGTACATTGGATACGGTGCCTTTGGAATCGTAAGGAAAGGTGCTTCGGGTTAACTCCCCTGTAAATTTAGCGAACCAGTAATTTTCCAATTCTTCCCTGCTTTTTTTGCTCGTAAGAAATTCTTCCCCCTTGAATTCATTGCTAATCATGTTAACCTCATTAAGGTAAGATTTTTTGTTAATCTGGTGATGAAGGGTATATATGATAACGAAAAATAAAGGTTTTTTCAAGAAAAAAATAAAATATTAGAAAACGAAAGTAATCAATCGGATTTATTAATAATTCCGGGCATAGGTCGAGATCAACTAATAACTCAAACTAAAGTGGTAACGATATTATGCGGGAGTTGTTTAAATAGAAGAGAGAATTTAGATAGTGGAATCACAGATGATAAATATTAATAGCCTCAAAAGAATCGCGTCATAATCTTTGGATTAAATTAAAATGGCAGGAAATTGTTTGTAAAAATAAACAATTTCCTGCCATTTTATCTTTAAAATTTAAATTAAAACTTTTTGCCGATACTGACCATGAACAATCGGGAATCTCCGATTAAACCTTTATTGGCCCAAAAACCATTCATGGTAAACGAAGGATATAGATAATTTTCATCAAGGATATTCGAGCAACTCAACTGAAGAAAGTATCCCTTGCTAAACAAGTTGCTGAATCGCAGGTTTCCGCCCACAAGGAAGTAACCGTTAACCTTGTCAGCGATACGGCCGGGGATGGTGATATCGTAATAAGGTTCCATGGACCCGACGTATCTACCGTTTAAGGAGAACACGATATTCCGGGAAAATTCGTACGCGATTTTGGCGTAACCGAGAAATTCCGGGGAGTATGCAACGGTAATATCCTTGAACGCCGGTCTTTTGTCCTTGGTTTTCTGATACGTGCCGCTCACTTCCATCATCAAGCGGTGGACGGGTTTGAGTTGAATGGTCAATTCGCCACCCGTGGTTTTCATTTTACCGGCATTGACATTTCGGCCGATCCACGTTCCGGTTTCCGAATCAATATAGGATTCATTGACGATCAATTTATTTAAGTTATTATAGAACAGAGACGCATTGAAACTGAGTTTATCGGATGGAACCGCGAGATAATTCAACTCAAAGGTTTCAATGAATTCGGGATTAAGCGCCGGTTGGCCGGAAGCGGCCTGGGCACCGGTTTGATAGATCGAGGGATGGTTAATTGCCTTTCCATAGAAGAACTTTAAAATGTTTTTTTCATTGAATTTAAAAATGGCGGCGACGCGGGGGAGCACCACGATCTTATCGTAATCGAAATTACCCGTAAATTGAGACCCGTCCGCAAAGCTTTTCCAGATGGAAGAGTACTCCACGGCCTGATCGAAACGGACACCCAATACAAATTTCAATTTATTGGTGGGAGCAATATCGGCCTGAACAAACAAGGCTCGACTCTGAGCCGGCTCCAGTAAACCAATCTGATATTGCATGACATCAGGCACATAGGTCAACAATTGCTCATGGATGATCTTTTTGTAGTACAAACCAGCGGTAAAATTAATTACAGGAGAGGGGTTGAGGTAAGCGGTCACATCCACTTCATAATCCTCTCTGTAATTATTATCCCCTCGAAGTTTGGGCTCATTGGGAGGCGTAAACCAGTCCCATTGAGCGGTTATATCTCCCTTATGGTACGTAATTTTTCCATCGATTGAGGCTTTCGGAGAAAAATCTTCTTTATATCCGAACGAATAACTGGAATAGGTACGTTGGGCAATGGCGCCTGTCGCCGCCGGGAAGAAGAGGTCCAGGCCCTTTTTGTGATGGCTAAATGCCGCGTTGGCGTAAAACCCCTTGTAAGAACCGGAGAAATTGAAGAACTTATAATCATCTCCCCACCGTCGGTAGGTCGTTGTTTTGGATGTATAAGGAGACAGGTCCTGGGTGGTCATTTTGCTGAACGGTTCATCGGGGCCATCCGTCGAATAGAGACCGGCGTTAAAAACGAAATTCAGCGCGTCTTTATTGAACGCGGCGCGCGCAACGGCTTTGGCCGTTCGGCTATTACCGTAACCCACGGCAATCAGGCTTGAGTTTTCCGGTTTTACATCGTTGGTAATAATATTGATAACCCCAAAGAAGGCGCCTGTGCCATAAATGACCGACATGGGCCCACGGATGACTTCGATGCGGTCAATGGATTCCGGGGGAACCTGGATGGCCATATACGTGGCGCCATCACTGGCCATTCGTTCTTGCCGAACCCCATTAATGAGGATGATCATGTTATTGGCAGTTGCCGACCAAAAACCTCGAACGCCAAACATGACACCTGTCACATCCCGTTGATTGATGCCGTATAACCCGGGCACATTTTCCAATATTTCATCGAGGGTCTGATATCCCATTCGCTCGATATCCGCACGGGTAACGATAACGACACTGGCAGGGATATCCCGGATCGTTTCCGCTTTTTTACCTGCCGTGGTTATTTTGACATTTAACAAGTCCTCGAGAGACACGTTTGCTATATCTTCGTTCTTGTTATCCTGGGCTTGGAGTGAGATATCCGTCATAAGGAAAAAACAAAGCGCCACAAAAACAGCCAGTAAACATAAGATTTTTCTGTTCATTTTTTCATTAACCTCCTTTTTCAATTTATTTGATTTATTATTTAGTTTAAATTCAATCACCGCACAAAGGTAAACCTAACCAAATCCTATGCCAACCAATTATTACTTCAAACGCATTAGCAATAATTATTAAAAAAAAAGAAAAAAAAATCAAGGGTTTTTTTTATTTTTTATTGCAATGCATCGGTTAAACGTTTCATGATATTTTTAACGATTTGATTTGCTCTCTGGGATGAAATAAAGGGATCCGCATAAAGGAAATTTATGGCGAGTCGACCGCGGAATGTCGTAACGGCCATACCAAAACCGTTTTTACTGTCGGCGTTGACTCCTACGGTAAAGTGAAGGGAGTCCAATTTCAAATTGTCGAATTGTTCCCGGAGAGTTAATTTTCCAAGATTGGTTACCAGCACCGGAGCGCTTGCCTGATTTAGTTTTCTTGCCAAATGGAAAGACGATTGATAGGATTCCAAACACTCTCCGGCGTTTTGGATTCCTTTGATATCATTTCCGGCCCTTATTTCTCTTTGGAGGGATTCCTTCACCTTTTGGGCTTCCTCCCAAAGCGACGCGTTCTCGTCAATGGGTTGATAATGGATGGCCTGAGAGATGAAATCGCCCATACACGCGTCCACGTTCTGAGTAAACGAATCCCGCATGTTGATGGGGGTCAGGCAGCCAATCCGGAGCGGGCCCTTTTTTCGATACTCTTCGTGCGATTCTCGGATCATTTTGACCATGACTTGCAGTAAGGCGGCACACAGCGCGCCGTGCACGGAAGTCTTTTCTTGTTTGCACCGGTCAACGAGTTTTTGGGAGACCGACGGAGATAAAATTCGTTGAATAACTCGGGTAATGCGTTTATCCGGTGGGACATCCTTATCACCCCGAAATTCGGCAGGTTCATTTGGTGGGATATCCTCAAGAGATTCGGTTTCAAATTTTAGATTATTTCTTAACAGATGATCCGGAGAAGGAAGGGGGAAATGCGGCGCGTCTTTTTCTACCGTGACGCCCTTTAGGCGTTTTCCGAGAATGGTCAGCAGATCCTGAAAAAAGATAACACCCGATGTGGCATCGGCAATAATATGACAAAAGGTAACCAGCAGATCACATTTGTTTTTCTTTTTAGAGAGCAGGGCGTGGATCCGTACCAGTGGCCCAAATGCCCAGGGTAATGGCTCGATCATCTCTTTTTCAACGATTTGGACCCAATGATGGGAATGCTTCCGATCGATTCGGGTTATGGGGATTTTGGGGATTTGTTCCGAACCAAATGCCGGAGATTCACCCCCGGTAATTTTACATTTCAACGGAGGGTATTTTTCTTGCAGCACATCCACGGTTTCTCTCAAAACCGTTTCAAGGTTTGTAAATTTTCCTGCTTCATAAGCCAAATGCGCAACCATCACAAAATTCTGCTGAATTGCTTGATCGACCAACCAAACAACGTGTTCCAAAGGGCTTAAAGGCCTATTCATTGTTCACCCCAATAAGATCCGATTAATAAAGCTAAAATCCATTGAATCCAAGGACTTAATTTTAAAGAACCTCTCCCGCAATGTCAATAAATAAATGATTAAAAATAAAATAAAATAAAATTCACTGCCAGTCAGGGTTGGGAACCGGTAACTGGCAGTGAATATTCATTTTGTTTCATCTAAAGGAGACCTCTATTAAGATCTGTGTGAATTAATTTATTTGAGTGTGTTAAGAAACCAGGCTGTACTCCAAAAAGCGGCATCGGTTAATTCGGGAGCCTCGGGGCCGTTCCAGTAGCTTAAATCATGATCTGCGTTTATTAAAAGTTGGGCTTCTTCGCCGTCATGATATTTCATGTAGAGTCCGCCCATTGCCGGTTGAGGCCATATCACGCGATCTTGACTGGCAGATATAACCATTAGTGGATTTCTATAACTTCGAAGTTCAGCAAGGGCATCATATTTGAATAAATCTTCGAAAAATTGTTTTCCCAGGGTCACCGGAAAATCGTATATTTGCATCTGTAACGTAATTTCGCCACCATCGGGTAATTCCAATCCTTGTTGGATTCCTTCCTTGGTTAAGAGACCTTGGTAGATGATCGGGGGTTGGGTCACCGGGGACCACAATACCAGGGATTTGACGCGTTTGTCATGTGAGGCTGCATAAGTGGCCAATAAACCACCCTGGCTAAAGCCGATCAAACCGATTTGGTTTGTATTCACCTCGTACTTTAGGTTATTGGATACATAATTAATGGCTGCAAGGGTATCTGAAATCTCGGATGAAAAGCTTGTCATGGCATACGTTGCTGAACCGCCGTTATTGCTGTCGCCCTGACCGCGGAAATCCACCCGTAATGAGGCAATGCCGTTTTCTGCCATGATTCGGGAAGCCCGTTTTAACATGCCTTCATTGGTTCCAGGAATGGTGGCTTCATCTCTGATCCCAGTAAAGCCATTCAGCGTAATAACAATGGGGCACAGATGTCCCGGTTTTGTTCTGGGAACGGTTAAGGTGCAAACCATTGTCATACCTTCATTTGGGAAGGTTACGATGCGTTCATCCCACAGCAATGGGGTTCCGGAGCTTTTAACGCCGGCATAAATACCACCGAGTATGGGGTCAACGCCAGTACTCGAAAGCAGGTAGTCGTCCTTGGGGGTTGTGAGATACGTTTGGATCCCCATTGCGGCTCCACCCATCACGACAAACATCACAAACATCATTAAAATGAAACTTTTCTTTAAATACATGTTATACCTCCTAGTTTGGTTATATGTTTTAATTTTAATTTTGGTCACGAAAAAAGGATTATCGGTAGTTTTTGATCTTTTCAGCTCCGCCCGGGAGCTTAAAATTTTCTTAAATATAACTATATTATCTGACGTTAATTATGATTTTTGGTTTTTGACCTGATCTATTAGTTACGATTCAGTATCGATTATATGAAACAGACAAACTGGCGAGTCAAATAAAGTTTCAAACCGATACAATCATAATTTTTTGTAACCGTAAAATAATAGTATAAAAGATCGAATTTGTCAACTTTTTAATTTTTTTTTTAGAGATTTTTAGCGTGGTTTCATCGGAAGGTTTACAGATGGGCGTTTCGGGTATTTGCCTCTATATAATAATTATTAAGGGATAAGGTTTACATGATCATCCATTTTTCGGCAGAAATGGGTTAACAGATCGATTGCGCCTTCAACATCGGATAGCGAGACCATCTCGCTGGGCGAATGCATGTAGCGGTTGGGAATACAAATCAGCCCGGTGGCAACGCCTGCTTTTGATATTTGCATGGCATCCACATCCGTGTAAGTCTGAATCGGGACCGCTTCGATTTGATGGCTGATGTTCTTCTCTTTGGCAAGGTTTTTTAGGAATTTAAAGATGGGTTGATTGACATAGGATCCGGTCACAATGACGGGACCTTGATTCAATTTAATATCACTGAAATAGGTTTTATCGATGGTCGGATAATCCGTGGCATGGGTCAGATCAAGGGCGATTCCGATATGGGGCTCGATTTGAAACGTACTGGTAATGGCCCCGCGAATCCAGGTTTCTTCCTGGACGGAGGAGACGAAATAAATATTGGTATTGATTTCCTCATGGGCCAGATTGCGCAAAACCGAGGCGATAATGAATACACTGACACGGTTATCGGCCGCTTTGGTTGCGATTAGGTGATTGGGTAAGAAATCGACTCCGGGTGAAAACGTCATATAATCCCCGACGGATACCATTTCCTGGGCTTCCTGTTTGTTTTTGGCGCCGATATCGATCCAGAGATCTTCCAGTGTCACGACTTTATCGCGTACGAAGTGTTTGAAGGTATGAAGGGGGCGAGTACCGACAATGCCTCGAATCATGTTGCCTTCATGATAGATGGTGACGCGGAGACCTGGCAGCAATGCATAATCGACATTTCCGATCGAGGCGAAATGGATAAAACCGTCATCGCTGATATATTTAACAACAAATCCGATTTCATCGATATGGGCGGATAGCATGATGCGTCGGTTTCCCTTTCCTTTTTTTAATGCCATGACATTGCCATGCACATCGGTTTCGATTTGATCGGCACAAGGCGTAACAAAGTTTTTGAACACGTTTTGAGCGGGTGACTCAAAACCGGCCGGTGCGGATGTTTCCAGTAATTCTTTTAAAAAAGCCAAGGATTCGTTATTCATGATGCACCTCTTATTTGATTTTATAAACCATACCACATATGAGGAAAGAATGTCAATAAGAATAAATCGTAAACAAATTAAAAAGTTTTGGGAGGGTCCAGGGAACCTTTTTATAAAAAGGTTCCCTGGTCGTCGAAGACAGCGAGAGCGAAAATCTTTCTTGACTTTTTATTTGCCTTCGCATATAACATAAGATTATGATAGCGAGATGGCGGTGGCAAGAATGAATACAAAGGCTTTTGCTTCTCACAGCAGTAAGGATGATGGTTTTGTCGAAACACTCCGGGAACCCCTCGACGAATTACTGCTGGAGTTAACCGACCCCTGTATTGTTACGAAAGATGGCACGCGCCGGGCACAGGCCAGTGCCAAATTGAAGTATTGTCCCGGTGAGTCAGGAACACGCGAGGTGGAAAGTCGGGGGCGTTTTCTCTTTACTTCACCTATGGGGATTATTGAACAGGAAGAATTGCGCTGGTATTTGGAAAAATATTATATCTGGCCGGCCAGTGTCTTTAAACAACGGGCTCAGCGCGTGGAAATACAATTGGAAGAATGGGGACAAGCCCTTTATAACGGGGTGATGTCCGATGATTCGGTTGCCCGGGTTTTGGACGGATGGAATGGAACGAAAACCAAAACGGGAAAACGCGCGAGACGGTTTACGGTTTTTGTGGATTCGCAATTGGGAAGAGAAGAAACAGAGAAACAGGCTGAGACCAATGAAGCAGCCACCATGCTCCTGGGGTTGCCCTGGGAATTGTTGCATGATGGTCGGGGATTTTTATTTCAGGGCGCTAAACCGATCCGGGTCCGACGCCGGTTGCCGAATACCAAATCCTTTGAACCGCTCGTTTCTCAACGACCGATCCGTATCCTGTTGGTGAGCCCGCGACCCGACGATGAACGCGCGGGGTATCTCGATCACCGGGCGAGCGCCGAGCCCCTGGTTTCTGCGTTGGAAAGCCTGGGGGATTCGGTTCGATTGACCGTACTCACACCGCCGACCTTTAAAGCCCTGGAAGACGAATTACTTCGCGCGCAGGACGCGGGAACACCGTATCACGCCGTGCATTTTGATGGTCATGGCGTATATAACAAAGCCAAGGGTTTGGGTGAATTGTGTTTCGAGGACCCGGCAGATTCAAATAAATTGGTAAAGAGGAAGTCGCAGACTATCGATGCGCGAAAACTGGCGGCAATTATTCGGGTTCATCGGATTCCGTTGTTTTTCCTGGATGCGTGTGAGTCTGCTAAAGCTCAGGTGGACCCCACGGCATCGGTGGCTGCCGCGCTGCTGGATGAAGGCGTGGCATCGGTTGTGGCCATGAGTCATTCGGTGTTGGTGGAAACGTCCCGGAGGTTTGTCCGGGCGTTTTATCACGAATTAACGGAAGGTTCGAGAGTGGGGGAAGCCATGTTGTCCGGGCAAAGGAAATTAAAAGGGGACCGTTTTCGCATGAAGATCTTCGGGGCCGGACAATTGGATCTGGAGGATTGGTTTGTGCCGGTATTGTACCAGGAGAAGGAAGACTTGCAACTGCTCACGGCCGTATCGTCCGAGGCGATTCAGGAAATGGATCAAGCGGCATTGAAATCGCGTTTGGGCGCGTTACCGGAGCCGCCGGAACATACCTTTATTGGTCGAAGTCGGGAATTGTTGACATTAGAGCGCTTGCTGGAACAGAAGAGATACGCTGTCCTATGTGGGCAGGGGGGAGAAGGGAAGACGACATTGGGGGTGGAGCTGGCGCGTTGGTTGGTTCGAACCAACCGGTTTCACCGGGCGGTTTTTGTGTGTATGGAAGATGTGTACGATGTGAGAACCGTTGTGGATCAAATCGGTCGCCAGTTGGTACCGAATTATTCGGTGGCCCAATATTCGAATGAGGATGTGTTAACCAAAGCATTGCTTCCGATCGAACTGCGGTTGAGGAAGGACATAACACTGATTATCCTGGATAACATGGAAAGCGTATTACCTCCTCCTTCTTTGCATCATCCGAAAGGAGGATTAGAACAGGACAATGTGGTCAATTTTGATCCTGACATGTTGACATTGTTTTTCGATTTGTGCCAGAAGTTGATGACAATGGGTGACACGCGGTTATTGTTTACCTCGCGTGAAGCTTTGCCCGAGCCTTGGGATAGCGGGTTCCAACGCGTAATGCTGGGTCGCTTGAATCAAAAGGCTGCGATCGAATTGGTTCATCAGGCCATGACTGTCGCAGGGTTGAGTCCGAAAGAGGATGAATCCGGCGGCACGCAGCCGGAAGTGGAAGAATTGGTGGAATCGGTCAATTGCCATGCGCGAAGTTTGGTATTATTGGCGCCATTCGTGAGCGAATTTGGGGTTTCTCAAACGACGCAAGACCTCCATCGATTAATGGCAGATTTACATCAAAAGCACCCGGATGAACGGGAACGTTCGTTGGTTGCGTGTGTGGAATTATCGTTACGGCGGTTATCGTCGGAAGTGAGAGAAACGATCAAATCCCTGGGTGTGTTTCAGGGAGGTGGTCATATTGAGAATATAAAATTCGTACTAGAGTTAGAAGATGATAAATTAGTCTCCCTGATACAGGAATTACTCCAAACCGGCCTGATTGAAGTGATGCCCTATAATTTTTTACGTTTTCATCCGGGATTATGCCCTTATTTATTACAGGAAATGGGGGAAGCGGAACGGGAAGCAAGCCTCACCCGTTGGGCCGAAACCACGCAGCAATTGATTATTTTTTTGTACGAAATATCTGAAGATGCCTGCCTCTCTGCGACCTTAACCACCCTGGGGCTGCCCAATATGATGCATCTGCTGCGTTATACCCAGACGAAAGGAAATTCGGATAAAACGGTAAAGCTGGCCACAACACTTGAACAATTGGTTTCGCCATTGGGCAGGCGGCGTTTGCTGACGCAAATAGTCTCCATTCGGGAACAGGAAGCGAAAACATTAACGGAATGGGGTAGTGCCTCATTTAATTCCTCAAAAGCGAGAATCGAACGGCTTCTCGAAAGCGGCAATGTTCCGGATGCCTATCAGGAGGCCAAGGCATTGCTGGAAAAATGCCTGAAATGCGGCGAAGCGGCTTATCCGGGAGCCGATTACGATACGGCGCTGGCTTATATTTTAATTGGAAGCGTAATTAATTCAGGAGGGGATCCGGACGCTGCGTTACCATTCATTAATGGGGCCTATTTCCGTTTTCAACGACTTGCGAATAAGGGAAGGGAAAAAGCCAGTCGAATGGCGGCGGTATCGCTCAGCGAAAAAGGAGAGTGTTTGCGAAAACTGGGACGCCTGGATGAGGCGGCGGAAGCTTATCAATCCGGAATGGAGTTAGATCAAAGGAACAAAGATATGAGGAGTGTTGCCGCCGGAAAGGCGCAGCTTGCGACGGTTCGTCTGTTGCAAGAGCGTTATGATGAGGCCCTGGCTGCTTACGAAGACGCCATGCAACTATTTGAAGAGTTTGGGGAACCGTTACCGGTGGCAACCCTTTGGCATCAAATTGGCATAGTCCATGAAAAAGTAGGCCGATGGGAAGCGGCGGAACAGGCCTATCAAAAGGCCTTATCCATTAATATTAAACAAAATGACCGGGCGGGCGAGGCCGGCACCCTGGGTCAACTTGGCATTCTTTATCGGACAATGGGCCGTCTGGAAGAATCCGTTGTCTGTTTGCGGCAGGCGGCTGATCAGTATGTTGCCATTCACGATCTGGCGAAGGAAGGGGTAACTCGAAGTAACCTTGCCAATACGTTAATTAAACTCAAACGGTATAAGGATGCCCGCCGGGAAACGATGCGGGCCATCGAATGCAATAAGCCCTATGGTCAGGCTTCCAAACCCTGGTTAACATGGGATTACCTTTGTAAACTCGAACAAGCAGAGGGAAATCCGGATGCGGCTGCAAACGCGCGGAATAACGCCATCCAACTCTTTCTGGCGTATCGCCGGGATGGCGGAGAGAATCTTGAGTCCGGCGGGCGTTTTTGGCATTGGTTTACACAGGCATTAAAGGAGGAGAAGCCTGAGAAAATTGAGACCGTATTGACTGAAGTGACAGGCAGTTCTAATATACCGCAATCCGGGAAAGTATTACTCTCCAAATTAAAAACCATCCTGGCCGGTTCGCGAGATCCGGCCCTGGCCGAAGATCCGGAATTGGATTATGACGATGCGGTAGAGATTGTATTGCTGCTGGAAAAACTCGCAGAACGGGATAAGGCGAAAGCGAATTAAGGGAAGATAAGGATAAGGATTCCCTCTTGTAGGGGCGGTTCGCGAACCGCCCTACTCTCGTCGCGTCTTTTGAGTTTTTAATAATTTGTAATTTTTTATAAAAGGGTTCCTGGCCGTCGAAAGCAGCGAGGGCGATTCGCGAATCGCCCCTACAAAAGAATTCCCTTAATATCCTTAATTCGCTTACCCTTTTTTTTCTGATACCTCGCCAATGGATGGATTTTCATCATCCCCGGTAGAAGATTAAGGGGCGCAACCACTGATGCGCCCCTTGAAATTAAACAATACCACATTCAAAAGAAATATTGACATATATAGAAAGAAAATTCCCTATTTGGAAATCGCGTTGAAAAAAAAATTTTTAATGCTATAATTGAAATGTAATCTTTTGTAAATAAATTGTAATCTTTCATAAGGAGTGCAATATGATCAGGGAAATAGTTTGTCCTCAAAAAAGGCAGTTGATGATCGAAATTCCGCAACAATACGTTCATAAAAAACTTGAAGTCCTAGTTTTACCTTTTTTTGAGATGGATAAACCCGGGAACAATGAAGATAGTAAATACGACGAAGACCTCCAAAAACTTTTCAAAAATGCACCCAATGTTAAAATAGATAAAGGAATCGATATTGATGCATTGATGAA
Organism: Candidatus Omnitrophota bacterium; assembly: GCA_050258455.1. Classification (GTDB taxonomy): domain Bacteria; phylum Acidobacteriota; class Aminicenantia; order UBA2199; family UBA2199; genus JAKAGC01. The sequence continues at coordinate 112,248 of JBLMYT010000095.1, forward strand.
TGAGGTCAATGATGTGGTACTTTGATACCAATATACTGATCTATTCCATCACAGCCGCCGATGAGCTCAATATGCTTCATTCCCAAACCTTAATAAATGATTGCATAAAGGCTGATAAATTGCTTATTTCTCCCGTTTCTTTGCAAGAGCTTATCTTTGTTTTGGCAAAGCTGAAGGTGGAGAAAAAATTATTAAGGGATAGTTTTCATTCTTTCTTGAAATATTCCAAATACCCAATTGACGAATCCATTACAAAAGATGCATTCGAATTATGCAGTAAAACAGATTCTTTTAAGAATATAAACGATGCCATTCATTTAAAATTTGCTGAAAAATACTGCGAGAAGTTGTTGACATATGATGAAGATTTCAAGAAATTCAGATCTCATTCCGTAATGGATATCGAAATCATCAATTCAAATTCGAAAGGGTGAGATGAATAAGATTTCAGTTCCTGTTCATAGCAATAACCCATAAAGAAAGAGCCCCCTTGAAATTTATACACTTTTTTGATATCATCCAATTGGAAGGATAAATTCCATGAATCCACGAATCGTTATTGTGTGAAGCGAATGAGCGACGAGAAAAAAGAAAACGTCCAAAAGGATCGAGCCGAGAATCGGAACTGTAATTATGATTCTGCGTGGAAAGAAGTCCTCAAAAAACTGTTCAAAGATTGCTTTGAGTTTTTCTTTCCCGAAATTCATGATGCTATTGATTTCACCAAAGGG
>JBLMYT010000096.1:0-58402 GCA_050258455.1 Candidatus Omnitrophota bacterium
CCCGGGTATTTGAATCGGCCTGCATTCACCCATGAACGCTTTGTTGGCCTCCGGCGGCCAGGAACCTTTTTGAAAAAAGGTTCCTGGACCTCCAAAAACTTTTGGTTTGAGCGGTTGTATAAGACCGGGGATTTGGGACGTTGGTTGGATGACGGTCAAATCGAATGTCTGGGACGGATCGATCATCAGGTCAAGATCCGGGGAAACCGGATCGAGTTGGGAGAAATTGAAAACCGGTTATCGATGCATGAAGACATTAAAGATGCTGTCGTCCTTGTGCGAACCAGCGATAATGGGGATAAGTATTTATGTGCGTACATCGTTTATACCGTTTATGCCGCGCATGTCAAACCGGGAGCTGAAGTATCTGTGGAAGCGTTGCGGGCGTTTTTAGCCGGTCAATTACCGGATTATATGATTCCTGCTTATTTTATACCTCTGGAAAAGATTCCCTTAACGCCCAATGGAAAGATCGACCGTAGCGCATTACCCAATCCTTCATTTGACGATTACCGGGAATACGCGTCTCCGGAGGGAGACATTGAGGAAACATTGGTTTCCATCTGGTCGGAGATATTGGGTATTGAATCCGCAGTGATGAGTGTCAATGCGAATTTCTTCGAATTGGGTGGGCATTCCCTGCGGGCGACCGTATTGGCTGCAGAAATTCACAAGCATTTTGGCGTAAAAATCCCATTGGGTGAAATTTTTAAAACCCCGACCATTCGCGGGCTGGGTGAATTTATAAAGCAATCCGTAAAGGAAGAGTATATTGCCATTGATCCGGTGGAAGAAAAAGAATACTATCCGTTGTCTCCGGCGCAGAAACGGTTATATGTATTAAAGCAAATGGATCAGGCGGGGATGGATACCACGTATAACATATCGTTTGCCTTCGTTCTCGAAGGCCGTTTGGATCATGAACAATTGGATCGAGCGTTCCTAAAACTGATTCGGAGACATGAAAGTTTACGGACCGCGTTTATGGTTGTCGAAGGTGAACCGGTTCAGCGCATACGTGACTGTAATCATTTATTTCTCACTGAGGACACAGAGGGCACGGAGAAAAATTTATTTCTCACGGCGTTCACAGAGGACACGGAGAAAGATACCAAACCCCAAACAAAAGTTTTTGCCCCGCTTTTTACAAAAAGGGGATTGCATCCCCATGGCGACCCGCCGGAAACAATTATTAAATCTTTTATTAAACCATTTGATTTATCTGAAGCGCCGTTGCTACGAGTCGGATTAATCAATCCGGAAGAAAATAAGCATATCTTTATTTTCGATATGCATCACATCATATCGGATGAAGTATCCGATGACATATTTATTTCGGATTTATTAGCGTTTTATGCCGGAAAAGAATTACCCCCGTTGAGGCTTCAGTATCGGGATTTTTCCGAATGGCAGATGAGGGCGATCGAATCCGGGGTATTGAAAAAGCAGGAGCAATATTGGTTGAATCAGTTTAAAGGTGACGTACCGTTGCTTCGGATGCCGTTGGATTTCAAACGGCCGGAGGTTATGCAATTTGAAGGTTCCAGTCTGACCGTTGAAATTGGGTTTGAGTTAAGTCGATCTCTTAAGGGTTTAGCATTGGAAGTCGGAGTCACTGTGAATATCTTATTTTTGGCGGTTTATCAGGTATTGCTTTCGAAATACACCGGGCAGGATACGATTTTAGTCGGAACCGTTTCAGCCGGAAGGCGGCATTCGGATTTACAGCATATCATCGGTTTTTTTGTTAACATGTTGGCCATTAAAAATCGGGTAAATAACGATCGATCCTTTGATCTATATTTAAGGGACGTCAAACAAACCACTCTTGATGCTTATGAGAATCAGGATTATCAATTTGAGGAGTTGGTGAGTCGATTGGATTTACCGCGGGAAAGTGGGAGGCATCCGTTGATCGACGTCGTTTTTGCGTTTACCAACATCAATCGGAATGCGAATGAAGATGAGCATTCGCAGGCGCTTTCCGGTTTACGTGTAGTGCCTTATGAAATGGAAAATCGGGTATCGCATTTTGATTTGATGCTTCATGCGATCGAGCGGAAGGAATCCATTACGATCATTTTCGAATATTCCGGTGCGTTGTTTAAAGAAAGCACCATTGACGGATTATCGAGAAGTTATGTCAACATTCTTGAGCAGGTTGCAACGGATCGAAAAATCAAGATAGGGGATATCGATGTGATGGATGATGATCATTTGGCTTCGGCGGCATCGGATATCATCCACGAGCAGGAGCTCGATTTTGAGTTTTAGAATACATCACCTTGAGGGTCCATCTCTTAATAAGCAGTAAGCGCTCGTATATTAGTGAAAAATATTAAATCAATTTTTATTGACTTAATTATTTTAATTTGTTATGATTTATTTTCATAAAACAAGGCGTTTTAAAAGCAGTAAGGAGATGTTAAACATGTCGAAACTTAATGTGCAGGGGACATCGATTTCAATCATAACCATTGATGACAACGATTATATTTCCATAACCGATATGTTGAAGGCCAAAGATGGTGATTTCTTTATTTCGGATTGGCTAAGAAATAGGAATACGGTTGAATTTCTGGGAGTCTGGGAACGGGTTTATAATCCGAATTTTAATTACGGCGAGTTCGCCATAATTAGAAGTCAAGCGGGTTTAAACAATTACAAACTGAGTGTGAAGGAATGGGTTGAAAAAACCAATGCAGTTGGATTAAAAGCATCTGCGGGAAGGTATGGGGGAACTTATGCGCATAAGGATATTGCCTTTGAGTTTGGCATGTGGATCAGTGCTGAGTTTAAAATCTATCTCATAAAAGAGTTTCAGCGTTTAAAAGATGAAGAGCGGAAACAACTGGGTTGGGATATCAGGCGTAATTTAAGTAAAATCAATTACAGAATCCATGCCGATGCCATAAAAGAAAACCTGATCCCTACCGAATTATCAAAAACACAGATGAATTTGGTTTATGCATCGGAAGCCGATGTTCTCAATATTGCGCTTTTTGGTTTAACGGCAAGGCAGTGGAGGGATAAAAACCCTGACAAAAAAGGGAATATTCGCGATTACGCGAACATTTCGCAATTGGTGTGTCTGTCGAATCTAGAAAACCTTAATGCTCATTTTATTCAGGAAGGCATCCCGCAAAACGAAAGGCTGTTGAAACTCAATAAAATTGCAATACATCAAATGAAATTACTCACAACAGAAATAATAAAGAAAATTGAAGAACCGGGATTTGCAGCTCTTCCCCGTTAACATCATCCGGTTTTAATTATGGCGAGTTTGCCATAATTAAAAGTCAAACCGGTTCGATTTTACCTTCTCTGAAGGCCTTTATTTCCGTTTCAGTGATTTCGGGGAGACCACATTTTCAGGTATGAAAAGATAATGACGATTGTTTTCAATTGAAATGCACCATCCAATTTTTAATTATGGCAGGTTTGCCATAATTAAAATTCAAGGGGTGCTATTTGCCTTCTCTGAACGCTTTTAAATCATCATCCGATTTTAATTATGGCGAGTTTGCCATAATTAAAAGTCAAGGACCATGTTGTTATTCAGATGGACGCGCTTCTGAAAAATCCCATTTGCAACTCGACCCAATCGGCTTGAAAACTCTCCCCCTTTATATTATACTATCCCCATGATTAAACAAGCGACACGTTATTTCAATACATCAGGGCCCAATATACCGGAAGAACATTATACGTTAACCCGGGAACCACTGATCCGAAAAGGAATGGACCTGGTAAAACGACGACGATATTTTACCATCTGGGCTCCGCGCCAAACCGGTAAAAGCACTTATTTCCGGATGCTGGCCCAACAACTCGATACGCAAGGCTACGCCGTGGTCCATGTGAATGTTGAAAATTATACAGAGGCCCCTTATTCTGCATTTTTTAATTATCTTTTTCGAGAAATTAAAGAAAAATGGGGCATCACATTAAAAAGCGAAAACTTCGGGGATTTACAAAATGATATTGCCGTTGTGAAAGATAAGAAATTGGTCCTGATCATCGATGAAATCGAGGGATTAAACCCGGCTTATTTCGGTCAGTTTCTTCATACCCTCCGCAGTCTTTATCAATCCCGCGATGAACACAGTCTGAAATCCGTTATCATGGTCGGGGTCACCAATATCGTCGGCATCGTGCAGGATAATGCCAGTCCCTTCAATATCGCCGATAACCTTGAAGTCCCTTACTTCTCCAATGACGAGACCTTTTCCCTGCTGCATATGCACGAAGAAGAAACCGGCCAATTATTTCAACTTGAAGTCAAAGAAAAAATCTGCGCGGTTACAGCCAATCAGCCCGGTTTGGTGAACGCGTTTGCCTATCAACTGGTTGAACGCAATCCCCAAAAAGAAATCATCGACTATAACGATTACCTGACAGTCGAAGATTGGTTCCTTACCGAAGCCATCGATAAAAATATTGCCAATATCATAAACAAGGCCAACGTTTACCGGAACTTCGTCGAAACATTGCTTTTTACCGAAGAAAAACAAACCTACACAGTCAATGATGAAAAAATAAAGTTCCTTCACTCCCATGGACTGATTAAAAAAGATAAAGACGGGAATGTGGAGTTCTGGGTACCGCTGTACAAGAAAGCCGTATACGATGCATTTTATCCATATGTCAATGGAGAGAAAAGTCGGTTTCTTCGCCATGTCGATTTAAGAACTCTACTGGAGCCGGATGAGGAAGGTAAAGGCCGACGTTTGAATTTCGATTTGATCATTGACAACTACAAGGATTATGTCAAACGGAGGAGTTTTAAATATTTCCGGGAGAAAGACAAAGACACCGGCGATTATAAAAGTATTAAAGAAGCAGCATTGGCTTATAGCTTCGAAACCTATATCCAGGCCCTGGTGCAAGTTTTTGAAGGTAAAAGTTACCTGGAACCTCACAGTGGTTTGGGCCGATGCGATCTGATCATTAATATTGCCAACCGTGAGTATGTGATCGAATTTAAAATATACCGGGATCTTTTCCAATTCGAAAAAGGGAAAGAACAGGTGGCTTATTATGCCAAACAACTGGGTTTAACGGAAGCGTTATACCTGGTATTTGCACCGAATACCGTTACGCTTCCCGGTATCCGCGAGCAAAAGGAAATGGTAGGGGGAATTCTTATTCGGACCTATATTGTCCAATACGATGAAGAGAAGGATTTTTAAGCATCACAGTGAAATACGGTCGAATTTCCGGGAATCTGGGAACGGGGTTTAATCCGAATCTTAATTATGGCAGGTTCGCCATAGTTAGAAAAGTCAAGCGGGTGCTATTTCCCTTCTCTGAACGCTTTTAAATCTTCTTCACCGGTTCCGGGGAAATATTTCAATAATTCGCTATCGCTTAACGCATGCAATTTCGCCATCGCTTTATCTGCCCAATCCGAGATCTCTTGGCGATGCGTTTCAATGACCGATTGATATTTTTCGATAAATTGGTCGAGGTAGCATCGGAGATCGAGGAGGTCTCTGAGATATCGGAGGCCTCTGGAGTCGAGGTGGGATCGGAGATATCTGAGGTCGAGGTAGTATCGGCGTTGGTATCGGAGATCTCTTAGATCGAGACGGTCGAGGAATTTTCGGAGGTCGAGGAGTTCTCGGAGGTCCCGGAGATCAAGGAGATCGAGGAGGTTCATATATATGATAAAAAAATTGTGTGATTTTAATTTTGTTAACGCAAAATTTAAATCACATAGGTTTCTTCTTCCTGCCATTAATAGTACAAAGCTGTTATTATTCCGGTATATAAAATCCAATAATTTTTCAGGGCGTTTATCTTTTTGTGTCTCAAATTCATCGATCCTATCTTTGATCGCCTCCATTAAGTCCGCTTGAGTCTTTTCGTCCGCTCTGTTTAAAATCGAGCTGCCCACGGATTGCAGAAACGGATGTCTGGCGCGATAAAATAAGTTCCATCCGTCTTCGACGAATTGATCTTCATACAACGGATAATGGGCGTACAGTTTAATAATCAACAGTTCATTCTCTTCCTTGTACTCGATCTCCGGAAGAATTGTTAAAATTTTCCTTGCAAACTTCATTTCGATTTCTTTTTTGGTATCTTCGGCAACAATCTCCCGTAAGCAACTCTCCCAGAGTTGCATATGCGGCCAATATTCCCTTTCCATCAAGCCATTGATAATCTCATTATAAAACACGCGGGCATTTCCCGTATTCACGAACAGCTTGAAGGTCTCTGTCCAGTAATCTTTATCTCTGTATTTCAGGATGTCGTTTTGATTTTCGCTTCGTGCAAAATACCAGGCCGCCAAATACTCCTGAAACGTGAGATGAAGAAATCCATATTTCCCTTCGGATTCATAAAGCAACCCCGCTTTTAAAATCATCTCCTTTAAGAAGGTATTACGTGGATGGTTTTCGATTTCGGAAGGCAGCAGTTGGATCATCTCCGATAGTTCAATTTCCCTTCGGTCATGCTTCATCAGAAATACGGCAATTTTTGATAAATTAATCAAACTGTTTTCCACGGAAAAGCTGACATTAAGCTTTTTGTTTGCCACATGCCAGAGCTCGACCATCACTCTCAAACATTCGTCATAGAGTTTATGTCGTTCTTTCGGTAATACCGCTCTTGTCCGGTGAACGATGGCGATGATGGTTAATAGCAACGGATTCACGGCTAATCGACGAAGGTTTTCGTAACTATTACTTTTGATGGTATGCATCAAATCTTGATATTGCCTTTCTCCTTGCTTAATCGCATTTTCTTGATCTCCATTTTCCGATATCGCTACCTCGATATTGCGATACCAATTCTCCAGAAATTTTTCAATATCGGAGATATCGAAATCCTGAATTTCGAAGACAGAAACAGCGTCGTGGAATTTTAATCCCTTGGATTCCTGTAGCCCGGAAAACCGGGAGGTTACCAATAAGGTGTTTTTACGAATGTTTTGCCGTTGGATCCAATCGATGACTTCCCGGCGAATCGTTTCATCCGCCACTTCATCCAGCCCATCGAATAAGAACAGCAATCGATTGGCTTCAAACAGTTTACTGAGAAAAGACGTTGAAATCGCTTCACACTTCAGAACAAGGTCAACCAATTCAAGGATATTTTTGCCCCGGTATGTTTTATCCGGATCGCGCCCCAGATCTTTTAAGGGAATAAACACAGGGATGAATTCGGAAAAAACTTTGTCCTTCGAACAAACGCATTGCATGGCAATCCATTTCATCAACGTGGTCTTGCCGCTGCCCGGATGCCCGAGAATAACCAGTTTCAACGGTTCACCCTTCTTAATATGCTCCTGTCGCAAGCGCTTAAACACATCGACAAAATCCTCTGGTTTTACTTTTTTCTCTTCTTCTTCATGCTGTTTATTTCTTTCTTTTTTCAATTGATTAAATTCTTCAATGGTATGATACTGAGCTAACTTGTAAGACTGCTTTGCCCGGAGTTTGACATAGATGTTCTCCAATAGTAATTTTTTCTGAAGGATGGCATTTAAACCCGTAAAATCGAGGTATTTGAATTTTTGAATGACATGCTCACAGTAAACCTGAGCATGGCTTTTGGTTTCAATCTTTTCGTCAAATTTCTCAATGGCTTTATTGAGTTCTGCCTGTGCATCTTGTTCACGCTGGTAGAGCATCTTTTCTTCTTCCAGTTTTCGATTCCTTCTGTTATGATAAATCGTATAGGTTACCGATATAATTGCAACTGTCAAGCTTGCAACAGATATAAGATCTTTAAGTTCCATTGAATTCACCTTTTAAAAGAAAATGGTAGGAATATTTCATTATATATCCGTTAAAAATAACTGTCAATAAAAATCTCCGATGCGTTAGGAAATCATCATCCGATTTTAATTATGGCGGGTTTGCCATAATTAAAAGTCAAGAAGGATTTTAGTAACATGCTGAATACGATCGGAATTTCCGGGAATCTGGGAACGGGTTTTAATCCGAATCTTAATTATGGCAGGTTCGCCATAATTAGAAAAGTCAAGCAGGTGCGATTTTCCTTCTCTGAACGCTTTTAAAATCTTCTTCACCGGTTTCGGGGAAACCGGTGTGATCTCGGCAATTTATGCCATTAACCAATAACTAAAAATCTATACCCCAACCATGATGATGGTTTTATCATCATGGGATATTTCATTCATATAAATCTTCTTTTCCCACTCGATTTCCGCAGGATCAAATATTACCAGATATCCTTCCTTTAAACCCAATTGATCCAAATACTTGCTTAATTGCTTTTTGCCCTTTTCAATCGATTGATTCCCGCGTTTTATTTTTGTCTCAAGCACCACCCGTTGCCCATGATATCTCACCAGTAAATCGATCCGCCCATTTCCTAACGCCATCTCCCGAGTAATTTCTCCACCGGAATTCACAATCCGTTGCAAAAAAGCCATCAATAACAAATGATTGGCAGACTCTTTAAACTCGAATCGCTCCAACCAAAACTCGGCATTCTCTCTGTAAAACTCCTGGAAAGCTTTCAACACCTTCTTCATATCGATTTCATTCTTCTCAGTAAGAAAAAAAGGCGTTTCAATTTCCGTTGGCAAAGATACTTGAAAGGAATAAGCCATCACACGCGGAATGATTTCCGCATAAATCGGATTTGAAAATTTCAGGGGATCGGTCTGGCTCACAATTCCCAAATCTCTGGCATATACGATATCATCATCCAGGATATCAAACGGGAGATGATCGCCGTTGATAATGGCTTCCACAATGTTTTTTATTCTTTTTTCTCTTAACTTCTCAATTAAACTATCCAGATGCGTGTCACGCCGCTGAATTAACTCATTTTTGGCCTGAATTAATAGGTCCATGGTGATCCGTTTGGAATAATCACGATCGAGAATCTTCTCAACAATTTGCCGGGCCAATGCATTGACCAGCCAGGGCTGCCCATTGGAAAGCCGAAATATTTCGTCTTTGACGCCGTCGGGAAAAACCTGCCCGGTCTCCCGATCATGCTGCCCCAACAATTCAACCACATCTTCCTTTGTAAAATTGGACATTAACAGCGAATCCGATTTGATATTGAAGGGAGATCCTTTACCCAGGGATTCGCAATCGTTTCGAATTTTAAATTTATATTCTTTGACATCCCTCAAACCGACTAAAACAATCGATGACGGAAAATGTTTCGGCCGGGACGAATACCCATCCCGCAATTGCCGAAGAATTGAAACCAGGACTTCGTCCATCAACGAATCAATTTCGTCGATAAACAGTACAATAGATTTTTCTTGGCTGTCTGCCCATTTCTTCAAATAATTTTTTAAATTACGGAAACTGTTTTTAACCGGATTAACCGGGCGATGGTCGGGGGGTAATTGTTCGGTCGCGGCAATATAAATACAATCGATAAGCGCTTCATTGGCTTCTTTTACGGTGATGCTGCTATACCCGGCTTCTTCGAATGAAACCACCAGAGCGATATATTTCCCTTCGGCGTTGAGTTTTCGGGCCAACGCATAAAGATACGTTGTCTTTCCCGTTTGCCGCGGCGCATGCAGGGTAAAATAAAGTTCATCTTCGATCAATGTTTCGACATTCCGTAAGCGTTTTAAGGGATCAACCATATAATGTCTTTCCGGTAAGCATAAGCCGGATGTATTAAATATTCTTTTTTTTTCTTTTATTTCCGTCATGGAGTAATAATAAAATGGTTTCAACGAATTATCAACTACTGCGCAATTCCTCATTGACCTGAGCTCTCGCCCCATTCATCGACGCCTCTTGAAAAGCTTGACATTTTTTTTCCTTTTATGTATTAATCTCTTAAAAGGAGGTGGAACAATGAATCCAGTGGTTCATTTTGAAATGCCATATGAAAATCGTGAACGCATGGCCAAATTCTATGAGTCGGCGTTCAATTGGGAAATGCAAATGCTGGGCGAGGATATGGGCAATTACGTCATCGCCATGACAACCGAATCCGATAAGGACGGTCCCAAAAAACCAGGCGCAATCAACGGCGGTTTCTTTCCGAAACAATCCGCCCCACAAGGGCAGCATCCGTCCCTTGTCATCGCCGTGGATAATATCCACGAGTCAATGGAAAAAGTTAAGCAAGCGGGCGGCCAGGTCCACGGCGAACCCATGGACATACCCGGCGTGGGCCCTTTTGTCTCATTTACGGATACCGAAGGCAACCGCGTAAGCCTGCTCCAACCATCCCGAAATTGGCAGGAGCCAAAGAAAGAATAAAAAACAAAAAGTCTTGCAGAGTACCAGTCTGCAACGATTGATTGGGCGTTTTCCAAACGCCCGATGGATCAATTTCTGTAGGGCGCACCCATGGGTGCGCCCGATCCTCTGACGCATGTCCCCGTTCGGTCGCTAACACGCAACAATTTTGAGGATTGAAATCTCCATATACCCATGTTATGATTTCTTGTTTTTCAACAGCCATCAATAACACCCACTTGATAAGGAACGTTTTAGAATGCCGCAATCACCAACCAAAACGTATCGAAATTTAACACGCGCCGTTGACAAACCAGGGAGAAAGAAATATGGAAGACAATAAAATCAATAACCGAAAAATCGTATTAATGATACTACCGTATTGGGCACCGGTGCTTCCCCCGGTCGGATTGGGACGATTAAAAAGCTTTCTGAAACCCAAAGGATACGAGGTCAAGCTCGTCGATTTCATCGTCAAAAATGAAACCCTCGAATTTTATTATGGGTATTTCGATGTATTAATGAAATGTATCCCCGAAGAAAAGCGGGGAAATTTTAAAAACATCGGTCATGACGTCATGCAGTTCCATATGCTGGCCCATATGAATTACACCGATGAACAGGAATACATCGACCTGGTAAAAATATTGGTCTATCAATCGTATTATGTCCAAATCGACGATCAATACGCCAAGGAACTAAACGCCGTGGTTGCCAAATATTTTTCACTCCTTGAAGAATACGTCCTGTTTTTAATGGATTTCGAACAACCCGATGTCGTCGGCGCCACCGTATATAAACACACACTGCCCCCAACACTTTTTGTTTTTAAATTGATTAAAAGGAAATATCCCCATGTCAAAACCGTTCTGGGCGGCGGATTGTTTGCCGATACCTATATGGTGGGAACACCCAATTTCGAACAACTCCTCGAAACCTCCAAAGATTACGTCGACAAAATCATCGTTGGCGAAGGCGAAGTGCTGTTCCTCAAATTTTTACGCGGCGAACTCCCCGAATCCAAACGGTATTATACCCTTGAGGATGTTGATGGCGAAATGATCGATCTGAAAGACGCTCCACCTCCGGATTTTTCGGATCTGAACATTCGAAAATACTCCCATCTTCCCGGTACCGGTTCGTTCAGTTGTCCGTTTAACTGTAGTTTTTGCAATGAAGTGAAGTTTCGCGGAAAATACCGCAAACGCGATATCAAAGACACCGTCGATGAAATGATCAACCTCTACAAGGCTGTTGAATTGAATAATGTCAATACCGGCCATCAACTCTTTTTTATGACCGATTCACTGATGAATCCGATTATCCAGGATCTGTCCGATGCATTGATCGAAAAAGGCGAATCCTTGTATTATGACGGTTACTACCGGGTCGATAACATGGGCATGGATGTCAATAATACCATGAAATGGCGCCAAAGCGGTTTATACCGCGTGCGCATGGGAGTCGAAAGCGGTTCCCAACGCGTGCTGGACCTCATGCAAAAAGGTATCACCGTTGAGCAAATCCGGGGAACCGTGACAAGCTTCGCTTTTGCCGGTATCAAAACCACCACGTATTGGGTCATCGGTCATCCGGGCGAAACCGAAGAAGATTTTCAAATGACGCTCGATCTGGTCGAAGAATTAAAGAACATGATTTATCAGTCCGAATGCAATCCGTTTTTGTATTATTATTCCAGTCAAAACAGCGAGGATCAGTGGAAAGACAAGCGGCTGCTGCTCTATCCTGAAAACGCCAGGAAAATGCTGATTTTCGATAACTGGACATTGGACGTCGAACCGCGACGGGAAGAAGCGTATGATCGAATGCACCGGTTTGTGGCCCATTGCAAAAAGTTGGGGATCCCCAATCCCTATACATTGAAAGAGATATTCGATGCCGACCGGCGATGGCAGAAATTGCAAAAGTTTGCGGTACCGACATTGGATCAATTCAGCGAACAGAAAGATTCCATTCGGGATAATTTGAATAAACGCACGCTCGTTACCAAACGCAAAGAAGACGACGGCGATTTTAACTTATAAAAGGAGAGACCGATGATGAAAGAATATTTAAATACCGGTATCAAACAAGTATTAAAAAAGTACCCTGACCTGGCTCCGATATTGGCCGAATACGATATCAACTGTTACAAATGCAATGGCAACTGTTTGTTTAAGGATATATTCGAAGAACATAACCTGTCGATGAAGCAGGAGATGGAACTGAAGGCCAAAATGGCCAAAATTATTGTTTAAGAAACTGATAATCGGAGCCCGGAACATCATGAACGGAGCAAAATGCATGATTACCGGAGCCCGGAACTCCGGTCGCGGAGCAAAAAGGTGCGTGATCGGAGCAAAAAGCTCCGAAATCGGAGTAAAAAGCTCCGTGATCGGAGCAAAAAGCTCTGAAATCGGAGCAAAAAGGTCCGAAATCGGAGCAAAAAGCTCCGCGATCGGAGCAAAAAGCTTCGAAATCGGAGCAAAAAGCTCCGCGATCGGAGCAAAAAGCTCTGAAATCGGAGTAAAAAGCTCCGTGATCGGAGCAAAAAGCTCTGAAATCGGAGCAAAAAGCTCCGCGATCGGAGCAAAAAGCTCTGAAATCGGAGCAAAAAGCTCCGCGAGTGACGTTTCGGACTGAATCGATGGAACTCAACGGTCGGTAAGATAATTCCCAGGATTGGAAAACAAAGTCAGAATCTTGAACCTTGAATTCTATTTGTCGTTATGCTATACTCGAAAAATAAAAATCCCTCAATACGTGATATAAAACGACATGGAATGAAACGTGGATATAATTAAAAAAAATGTTTCCTTAAATTTAACGGGTTTTAACATCGGGAAGATTCTTCAATATCAGGGCAATGATTTCATATTTCCGATCGATACCGGGACAGGCGAAATCATTCAAGTTTCCTCATTGACCCATACGGTGATTCACCGGATCAAGTTAACCGATATCGTCAACATTCGACAAATCGATACCGCTCTTTTGGATGGTGAACACCTTCTTCTGACCGATTCTCGTACCCGGAAACTCTACCGTCTGAAGGTTTCGCTCGAAACCGGTTCCGGCCATACGTTTTCCTTATCATTGGGGGATGACTATCCGCTCGATCCCGGTTCGCAAATCACCGCCATGGGGGTTCACGGCGACCGTTATCTCTTATTGGATAAGGGATTTTCATTGATTCGATCCATAAAAAAAGATTTCAGCGACGAAATCATGGTTGGAAGCCGCATGGGTTATATCGATGAATATGGGGAAGAGGAAAACCAACGCCTGGGGTTTGAGTTTCCGGAAGATATGGCCGTATGGGAGGATCATATTGTTGTTTCCGATTCGGGAAACAAGCGGCTGGTGGTTCTGGATCGAAATCTCAAGCAGGAAAAAATCATCCGGCTCTCTGATTTTCCCTTTAAAATACTCTCATGGGACAATGACCGCGTGATTGTTTCCGATTTTGATTGTTCCATAATCATCGTATCGCTTCGGTATGGATTCATTCACAAACAGGAAATTGATTATCCCGTGGATTTTTATCCAACCCTTTTTCATTCTTCTTTTCCGCTTCATCGGGTTGTGGGAAGTGAGAACCATCGTTCAACCGAATTTGTCGAATTAACGTTTCCGGACGTTTCGGTCGAAGCGATTGCGAAAGAAGCAGGGAACGTTCGGGTATCGATGAAAATCGATGTCGATTGTCAGCGGTTTGATGAAGCGCGGGAACGGGTGAAACAGCATCCGTCCCTTCTGATCGATTATATAAAGTATACCACCGATAGCGATTCCGATATCCTGGACCGATTGACCCAATACATTCAAACCACCTTTCAGTCCATCATGGATGAGAATCATCATCTTCATCAGGAATTATCCCGTTTTGCTTTGCAGTTTATCAAGAAGTACAAGTCCATCCCGGACAGTGATGATATGGAAGCGGGCCATATCGATAAAGAGCAGATTCGTCGCCGGATGTTTTTGCTCATCAGACAATATCGAAAGAATCTAAAAACGCTTGTGGACCTGCGGAATGCCGTTCGCCGTTACCCGGAGCATTTCAGTCTGCTCACCCGGTTAGCGGACCAGCGGTTTGAGCATCTTAAAATGTCGATCGTTGATAGTATCCAGGGCATTGAGCGTAATTTTCATTCCTTTAATGAGGAAGAACTATTGAAATTCATCGTTGATTATTGGTTTTTCTGTGAAGAGGATCAGGAATTTTATAAAGGGAATTCCTTTGGTTATGAAAAGTTATTCGATAATAAATTTTTGTTATCGATATTGAATGATTTTTATTACAATATTGCCCTGTTATTTCTGAAAAGGTATAAAATCGAACAGTATATCTCGTTTGCTGACCGTGAGATTACCATGTACAGTGACAAGATGGGAATATTTAACAGTTTTGTCACCCAGTTGATTGCGTTAAAGAAGTATGATGATGTCTTGCGGATGTTAAAAAAGTTTCCGGATCAGAATAAAGAGAACGTCAACTATTATTATTACAGTGTATACCTGAACAAAGGAGACATGGACCGGGCGTTTGCGCATTTGAAGAAGGAATTGGATCTTTATTCGCATCGTATTGATTTGATTCCGAAGTTGGTCAAATTGAATAAGCTCAGTGCCGAGGACGTGCAGCGGTATCTGAATAAAGTATTGGAAAAGTCCACGCAATCCATTGATAATCATTTAATTGCAGCCAGGGCGATATTAAATACCGGTGATAAAGAAAAAGCCGAGTATTATGTGGATCGGGAATTGGAATTATTTCCGGAGAATAAAGAAGCGGTTCGGTTGAAGTATGAGTTATTCAGTAGACGGATAGGGGAGAACCCTTCGGGGATGGATGCTGCTTATGTTCATAAAGCCTGGGAAATTTTTAAATCCTTTATGAAAAACAATCGGAATGAAACGTTGGCGATGGGGATTATTGGATTTTTTGCTGTGCTTAATTTTTTGTCGTATCGAGGAGAGGATGCCGTTGATTTCAATGAAATTCGGGAATTAAGAGATCGAGTGATCGTTGATTCATATAAAAAAGAGATTGATGCGTATCTTTCGTTTATGAAGCATTTCCACGGGATGGAAACGGAAGGGGACATCACGAAATTCGATCGTGATGTGTATCTCTTATCCTATTCTACCGGAAACAGCGCGTACGATTATTTTTTTGACGAAGCCAAACGGTTAAAAGATGAAGGGAAGTGGGACGAGATGTTTGAAATCGTTGAAGATATATTGAAATACAACCCTGGAGATGAGGGGCTTTTTAATTTTTTAGAAATAGCCTATATTAGTTAACTTAACCTTCTTTAAAAAATAACTAGTAAAAAAATTAGTTGAAAAATAAGTAAATTCATCACATAATATAAGCATAAAAAAAATATAAATTAAGGAGGGAAAAAATGAATGAGAAAACATCTAAAAGTGAGACAATGCCGACAACAACATCTAAAGAAGATTTCGGTTGGGTCAAACTTCCAGAATCTGGTAGTGAGCCAAGTGTTAAAAAACTTCTACTTCCAACTGAGACTGCGGTTAAATGTCAAACAAGGTATTGTGAGGCTGGATATTCATCTTGATATTTGATTCAGATTGTTAGACTAATGTTCGGTTGGTATATTTAAAAGTAATAATTTTAATGGGAATTAAAGAGGAGACCTTTGGTCTCCTCTTTTAAATCGTGAATATATTGAATATAATAAGAGAGTCCCTATGAAACAATCCAAATATAATATTTTTTATAAACTAGACAATGATAAATTTCTCGCCTTTAACACACTAAAAAACGGTCTCGCCGAAATTAGCTTAAAAATTGTCGATAAAATTCGATACCTTGAAATGGGGAATGATGTCAATGTTGATAATAGCCTTGTTGAAGAATTATTAAAAGGTGGATTTATCTGTGAAGATGATTACGATGAGTTCAGGACCTTAATTATTCGAAGGCATATGAGGCAATATTTTTCCGGTGTTCTTGGATTGGTTATCGCTCCAACCTTGGATTGCAATATGTCTTGCAGTTATTGCTTCGAAAGACCATCGGAAGGAATAATGAATGATTCGGTGATGGAAAACCTTTTTAAGTTTATACAAAAATATATTGATTCGGGAATCAAAGAATTTGCTGTCACATGGTTTGGCGGTGAGCCTTTACTGAGTTTTGAAGTCATTGAAAAATTAAGTGAAAAGTTTATCGCCATGAGCTTGAAAAATAAAATCGATTATTCGGCTTTAATAATTACGAATGGAACACTCTATACCAAAAATATAGCGAAAAAATTAAAGAGTATGCAGGTGAGAATGGCCCAAATTACCCTGGACGGCGATAAGGTGTGCCACGATCAACGCAGACCTTTTAAAAACGGAAAGGGAACTTTCGATCAAATCATTAATAATATACAAGAAACAGTCGGCATTATCCCGATACATCTAAGAGTGAATGTCAATAAAAGCAATGCCAATCAATCTCTTTCTTTTTTTGAAAATTTAAAGAAGAAAGAATGGTTTAAATCCTTTTTTGGGAAAATGATTTCCATATCTTATGGATATGTTCAAAAATATACCGATTCATGCAGATGTTCAAAGGAAGAAACCTTAAATCCGGGTGATTTCTGGAAACAAAAGCTTGAACTTTATCGCTATTTAAATAAAAATGGCTATGGTTTCAACCTTTATCCGTCTACTTCTTACGGATGCACAGCTACTTCGATAAATTCTTACGTAGTAGGCCCTGAAGGTGAATTATACAAATGCTGGAATGATATCGGTGATTCTGACAATGTTGTCGGTACAATATTTAAACCCATCGAATTGAATTCGCAGCATATCTTATATCTTACAGAGAGCTTTGAAAATGACGAGGAATGCAGGAATTGCAAATTTCTTCCCATATGTATGGGCGGATGTGTCGATATTCGGATAAAGAGGAAAAAAGGGATACCTTATTCTAAGTATTGCACGGAATGGAAATATTACCTCGAAGACGCCTTACGGGAATATTACATGGCCAAAATGGCGGAAAAGAAAATTTCAGAAACTGAAGCCGCTGAATAGCATCCATTATACCCATACCATGAATATTTCTTTGGAATCGATGGTCATGGTTTCGTTTTCGCCGATTTTATGACTCTTTCGCCGGGAGTCATAAATAATAAGAAAACCTCGATCTTGATTTTGCCGATCCAGATAATCCGCCAATTGCGCGATTCCCTTCCGATGCGCTTCCGGGCCATTCCATTTTTTCAATTCGATAATATATTTCTGATTGGCATAGGTGACCACAACATCCAACCGCTTTTCTTCCGATATTTCAACTTCCTTGAAATCAAACCCCTTACCGTTAATAATGGGCTTTAAGAACGCCAGGAAAAGCAATCTGCCATTTCGTTCCAGAAAATCCTGATCTTTTTCGGAATACTGCTCCTTCAAAAAAGTTTGAAACCGAAGCAGCACCTCTTTCATATTGAGAACATCATTCTTTTCTAAAAAATGATCCCTGAAATTGTAACTCCCCATGGTTTGAGATCTCTCAATCCCGGATGCCATAAAATCATAAATCAATTGCTCATAAACCCGGTTATGAATCTTTACTCTACCATTTTCATTGCGAAAAAATCCATAAATAATCCCCTGTTCGATAATCGAATCATATAAATTATAACTCATCGCTTCCCCTTCCATGACGATCCGGTAAACCAGATCGTAAAGGGGGCGGTTATTTTGAAGATTTTTGATCAAACTTTGAAAATTGGAATTATCTTCTTTTAACAAGATATTCAACGCCTGGTCGATATCCGATAATTCCCACTGCTCTGCGGGCTGGATATCTTCATCGATAATCTTGCACAACCGGGATACCAAAAACGGATACCCCGACGTTAAATAATGCAATTTCGCTGCGATTTCGCTGACATTCATCCGAATATTGTTTTGAGAAAGAAAATCACGGAGCAAACTCTCGATTTCCCCGGTATCGAGACTCAGATCTCCCGCGAAATTGGCCGCAATATTCCAGGGGCTATTGTATTTTTGTTCACCCTCTGGCCTGATTTTGAGCTTCAAATTTTTTACATCATGAACACCCGCCAGTATCACAGAAAAAAAAGTAGAATCCATACCCTCGGTTCGTTCCAGGTATTTGGCCCGCAACATTCCCAGAAAACTCAGAAACAATTGGTTATTACTGGATTTATCCACTTCATCGATTTCAAGAACAATCTTCTTTCCGGCCAGTGTAGTCACTTCCGAAATGATTTGCGAAAGATCATACAGGGATTTGGCCTTTTCGATTTGTTCCGAAAGATAAAGGAATATCGGATGATCCGCGGGTTTCATTTTTTCCCGCAGCATCTTCAAAAAATCCGGAACAAATGATTCTTCGCCGGCAAAGATTCGGTCGCCAACTCCTTCAAAACTGATTTTAAAAACCAGATAACCTACCTTTTCCAATTCTTTTTTCAAGAGGTACAAGAGGGTCGTCTTCCCGTATTGTCGGGGACGGTTAATGGTGAAATATTTTCCCTTTTCAACCAGTTTGATCATGCTGGCGATTTTGGTCGACCGATCTGCCATATAATGCAAGTGCGGCACACACAATCCCGCGTCATTAAATTCTCTTCTATTCTCAGTAATCATACGTCAATAGTAATACAAAATTCATTTTTTTGCAAATTGTTCCGATATAAGTTTATCCAGGAGAATAAAAAACATGGATTTAAAAGGAAAAAAAATACTGGTAATCGGCGGCGCCGGATTTATCGGCTCCCATATCATTGATGAACTCATAAACGAAGACGTGTCTGAAATCGTCATTTATGACAATTTCAGCCGCGGCACTCACGACAATATCGAGGTCGCTTTAAAAGACCCGAGAGTCAAAATTTTTGAACTGGGTGGCGATATCCTCCATACCGACATCTTAAACGAAGCCGTGAAAGGCAAAGACTACGTGTTTCACCTCGCCGCATTATGGCTGCTTCACTGTCATGAATACCCCAGAAGCGCGTTTCACGTCAATATCGAAGGGACATTTAATGTCCTGGAAGCGTGCGTTCGCCATAATGTAAAAAAACTCATTTACTCTTCGTCCGCTTCCGTTTATGGTGACGCTGTGGAATTACCCATGACCGAAGATCATATATATAATAATAAAACCTTTTACGGGGCCACCAAAATCGCCGGAGAACACATGTGCCGCGCGTATCACCACCGCTACGGGTTAAACTATGTCGGTTTGCGTTACATGAACGTATACGGTGCCCGTCAGGATTACAAAGGAACCTACATCGCCGTAATCATGAAAATGCTGGACCGACTGGACAACGGATTAGCGCCCGCAGTTTACGGAGACGGCAGCCAGGCTTATGACTTTATTTATGTCAGCGATGTGGCACGCGCCAATATCTGCGCCTTGAAATCCGACGCCACCGATGCCTGTTACAACGTGGGTTCAGGCATTCAAACCACCATCAAAGAACTGGCACAAACCATCCTGCAAATCACCGGCAGCAATCTGGATATTCACTATGAACCCGCCGGACAAACCTTTGTCACCAATCGCATCGGCGACCCCTCCCGCGCAGAAAACGAAATCGGGTTCAAATACAAAATCGAAATCCCCGACGGATTGCAAAAACTCATCGAGTGGCGAAACAATCATAAAGAACTCGTCGCCCTTCGACGAAATAAAATCAAATAATCGATGAAATTTCACATTCCGATTACCAAACCCTGGTTCGATGACCGGGAATATGAACTCATGCGCAAACCCCTGGAAACCGGATGGGTGGTTCAGGGACCTTATGTCAGAGAATTCGAGGAGAAAATCGCCGCGTTTACAGGCGCCAAATATGCGGTGGCTGTCAATTCATGCACGTCCGGGCAATTTATTATGTCCCGGATCATCGATTTGAAACCCGACGATGAAGTCATTGTTCCGGCATTTACCTGGATATCCACGGCCAATTCCGTTGAATTCTTAGGCGCGAAACCCGTGTTTTGCGATATCGATATTCATACGTTTAATATCGATGTCAAACAGATCGAAACGAAAATTACAAAAAAAACCAAAGCCATTTTTCCGGTTCATCTCTTCGGATTATGCGCGGACATGAGTGAAATCCTCCAATTTGCAGAATGGTATGGATTAAAAATTATCGAAGACTGCGCCTGCGGTATCGGTGGAACCATCAACAATCAACACTGCGGCACATTCGGACTGGCGGGCATATTTTCCTTTCATCCTCGAAAGTCCATCACCACCGGTGAAGGCGGAATGATTGTCACCAATGATGAAACCGTTGCCAAACAAGCAGCGAGTCTTCGGGATCATGGCGCAGTGAAAACCGATTATGAACGTCACCAGCAGAATGGCGGTTTTTTATTAACCGATTATCCCACCCTGGGATACAACATGCGCATGACCGACATTCAGGGCGCGTTGGGCGTGGCTCAGGCGGAAAAATTAACCCGGCTCCTTCACATCAAACAGGAATTAGCCAACGAATATAATGAACGATTAAAAGACATAAACTGGCTCGCAACGCCGGTGGTTCCATCGCATTACACCCATGGTTATCAGGCGTATTGCACGTTGTTTAAACCCGCTGAAAGTCTGGACGCCATCCAAAACCGAGATATCCAAACCATCGATCGACTGCATAAGGAACGAAATCAACTCATGGCCATATTGGAAGATCGAGGCATTGCCACGCGGCAGGGCACTCATGCGGTTCACATTCAGGAATTATACAGAAAAACCTATCAATTAAAACCCATGGATTTTCCCGTCGCGTATGCCGCGGACCGGTTAACCGTAGCGCTTCCGTTTTATCCCACCCTGACCGAAGAGGAAAAAGAATACCTCTTTACCTGCTTGAGAGATCTAACCTAACGCTGAGAGTGTTGCTTGTTTGACAAATCAAACAGTTCTGTTATAATTTTTTTCTTTAAATGAACAGGTAAACCATTCGAGCGTTTCCGTAACGGATCAATGACCGCGATAACTGGACGATGAAAGACGTGTATTTCAACGATGAAACAATCAACACCGAGGCAGACGACCTCATGCGTGCCATCTCTCCTCTGCGAAAACACACCGATCGGGTTTTCAATCTGCATTCACCCGCATTGCTGGTGCTGGATATGCAACGCTACTTCCTCGACGACCATTCCCATGCCTTTGTACCCTCGGCACCGGCCATTGTTCCCAATATCCAAACCCTGCAAGAGCAATTTCTCAACCGTCATTTACCGGTTATTCAAACGCGTCATACGAATTCCCCGGCAAACGCCGGGCAAATGAAAACCTGGTGGAAGGATTTGATTCGAGAGACCGACCCGCATGCCTCGCTTATCGATGAAATCCGCGACCCGCGCGCCGTGATCCTCCCCAAAACCCAATACGATGCCTTCTTTCAAACGGATCTGGAGCAACGATTGCACGAAAACCGGATCACGCAGGTGGTGATCACCGGTGTGATGACCCATCTGTGCTGCGACACCACGGCACGGTCCGCCTTCATCCGAGGATTCGAGGTTTTTTTTATGGTTGACGCGACCGCGACCTACAACCGACAATTCCACCTTGCATCTCTCCTTAACCTGTCCCACGGTTTTGCCATTCCCACACTGACCCACGATATCTTAACCGCTTTCCATCGTCCGAATGAACGAGGAGTAACACTCAATGGTTCCTGATGTGGCGATTATCGGCGGCGGTCCGGCCGGAATCGCCGCCGCTGTTCAACTGAAACGGTTCGATTTTCAACCGCTCCTATTTGAAAAAAAACAAACCGGCGGTCTCCTTTGGAATGCCCATTGGGTCGAGAACTACCCCGGATTTCCCGACGGAATTTCCGGCCCGTCACTGGCAACCGAACTCACACGCCATCTTCATTCCCATGCCATCCATGTGTTCAACGATGAAATCATCACCGCCGATTACCACCGCACCACCCGAAAGTTCTCGCTAATGACCCGAAACCGTTCATACACGTCGGATATTCTGATCATCGCTTCCGGAACCCAACCATTAACCGACGGCATTCTGAGTTTAACCCCCGCTGAACTGCAAAAATGCGTTGCTTTTGAAATGCATGACCTGCGTGATAGAACCAATGGAGAGAAAAAAAAGAAAATCGTGATCATCGGCGCCGGAGATATCGCCTTTGATTATGCGTTACAATTATCCGAATCCCCGGACAACGATATTGTCATTGTTTTTCGCAGCGAAACCATCAACGCCTTACCGCTATTGGTCCGTCGGGTCAAGGAACGCCCCACCATTCGATTGGAAAGTGCTTCGATTCTTCAAACCGTCAGGCAGGGAAACCATCACGCGCTGGCGGTCACATTCCGGAAAGGGGAGGGGTTCTTTACTCTTGAGGCGGACGTTCTGGTGGGCGCGATCGGGCGAACCCCACAACGGGATTTTTATTCGCCTTCACTTTCCGACATTGAACCGGAATTGATTTCCGAAGGGCGGCTTTACCTTGCCGGCGATGTTAAAAACGGTTTGTTCCGTCAGGCCGTGATTGCCGCAGGAAACGGCGTGGAAACCGCCATGAATATTTATCGAAATGATCAAAGAATGATGAGAGGTTATGAATGAAAATAATTGCAGCAACAGGCCAACCCGATATTGCAACCGTATATCTGGCAGAAATGGCCAATGGAAAATATATTGAATTTGTGGAATCCGTTCAACCGCCCATTCCCAAAGAAGAGAAATGGGTGTTAATCGTGTCTACTCTGTATGGGTGTCCGGTCGGATGCGCCATCTGCGACGCCGGCGGCTGGTATGAGGGGCGCCTTTCAAAAGAAGATATTCTGGCACAAATCGATTATGTGGTGACGAAATACTTTCCCAATCGCCAGGTCCCGGTAAAGAAGTTTAAAATCCAGTTTGCCCGCATGGGGGACCCGGCACTGAATCCCCACGTGCTCGACGTTCTGGAAAGACTTCCATTCCTCTACAATGCGCCGGGATTAATGGCCAGTATTTCCACGATTGCACCGGAAGGCTCGGATGCGTTTTTTAAACACCTTCCATTTGTAAAATGCCGGCATTATTCCAATGGAAGATTTCAATTGCAATTTTCCATTCACACCACAGACACGGAACTGCGGGACCGATTGATCCCGGTAAAGAAGTGGAGTTTTAAACAAATAGCGGACTACTGCGAGGGGCTTTATACAACGGGAGACCGTAAGACCACATTGAATTTTGCTCTCGCTCAAAACGTCCCCATATCGCCGGACATCATGACCCAATATTTCGATCCCTATATCTTCGCCATAAAAATCACGCCGGTCAACCCGACATTCAAAGCCGCTGAAAACAATATCATCAACGGCGTGAACCTGGATTCACCCGGCGAAGAACCGCCGATTGTCAATATATTACGAAGAGAAGGTTACGAGGTCATCCTCAGTATCGGCGAACTGGAAGAAAATAAAATCGGCAGCAATTGCGGACAATATGTCAAACGGATGATGGCGAATTCGTAGAGACGTTACGTGCAACGTCTCCCAATTAATTGCCCCGGCGAGGTCATAGCAATTCGCATTTTGGAAAGGTAAAGGTATTTGACAGAATGGGGGCGCACACATGGGTGCGCCCCTACGGAAAAATTCCGAACGGTCCCGCGCGCGATATAAAACCAATAATTGGATTTTATCTTCTTTTGTAGGGGCAGACCCGCGTGTCTGCCCGTGTATTCTGCCCAAAACTTTTTATAATTGACAAATAAGTCAATTTTGTTATAATTTTTTCTTAATCAACGAGGTGATCACGTGAAACGACTGACATTATATTGCTTTCCATATGCGGGCGGTTCTTCCGGAATCTTTAGCAAATGGCGGCAATATATCGATAAACATATTGAATTACGACCCGTGGAACTGGCCGGCAGAGGAAAGCGCATTTATGATCCCCTATATCAATCCATCGATGAAGCCATCGACGATATCTATCAGTTGATCAAAAATGATTTACATAAAAGCCCATTTGCATTTTTCGGTCACAGCATGGGAGGAATCATTGCCTACGAAATGGCCATTAAATTAAAAGCCAATAACATGCCCGAACCGTCCCATATCTTTTTCTCCGGACGCGGCGCACCGCACGTGCCTTCCGAAGACGAGGAGATGTACTACATCCTTCCGGATGACCAATTCAGAGAAAAGATCCTGGAACTGGGCGGAACACCCAAAGAATTCTTCGAACACCCGGAACTCATGGAAGTTCTCCTTCCCATGCTCCGAAGCGATTTTAAAATCGCTGAAACCTATAAATACACGGACGAAATCGTGACCTTAAATCACGATATCACGGTTTTCATCGGAAAAGACGAAGACGTATCCGCCCAACAAATGCACGGATGGAAAGACCTTACCACCCAAAAATGCACCATTCATTACGTGGAAGGCGGTCACTTCTTCATCAACGAGAAAACAGAGTATATTATAAAGACAATCAATAACACGCTTCTGCCCGCTCCGAAAGACCATAAATCCTGATTCATGAAAATATTAACCCGATTATTTCTTTCCATCTTATCCATACGATTTTTCAGCCGAATGTACGGAAAAATCGTCCGTCTCCGCCGTCCCCGTTTTCTCGTTAAACGGGCGATCCGATATTTTCAGAAACACTACCGGATCGACATGAACGATTGCAAAGGAAAACCGGAAGACTATCCAAGTTTACTGGATTTCTTTATCCGGGAACTGGATAGCGACAAACGCCGACTCGTCCCCGTCCCGGATGCCATTGTCTCACCGGCAGACGGCAGGCTGAGCGAAATCGAAACCGTTTACTCGGACCAGGCCACCCAGGTTAAAGGAAAAACCTATTGCCTCTCCGAGATGGTGGGCACGCCCATTGATTTTTCCGACGGCTGGCACGTGGCCATTATTTATTTATCTCCCTCCAATTACCATCGGTTCCATTTTCCTCTATCGGGAAATGTCACCCGCTACCTTCATACCGGTCCCAGACTGTATCCGGTCAATCATCTCGGACTCCATTACGTGAACCGTCTCTTTATCCGAAACGAGCGCATCGTGACCGAACTGGAAACCCAAATCGACAACCGGACGTTTCGTAGTTACATCGTGGCGGTCGGCGCCACATTCGTCGGCAGCATCCGGCTCGATTTCATGACCGAACCGAAGAAACGCAAACACCAATGGATTCCCGTTAACCGGGACGTGCATCAATTGGTAGAAATGGGACGCTTTGAAATGGGTTCGACGATTATCCTGGTCATTCCCAAAGCGATGGCAACGCCGATAATGAGTAAGAAAGGCCTTCCGGTAAAAGCCGGAGAACCATTATTTAAAATCGTTTGACAACACAGAAATGCCTTGACTTTTTTTTTGTTTTATTTTATAACGTACTTTCTGGCAAGATGTTGCCCATAGATTTTGAGAAGCGTTCCCAATTGTACACGAATAAAATATAACCAAAGGAGGAAGACCTTAATGAGTAATATCGGCAGTTATGAGGAAAGATTGAAAGACTTCGGATGGGAAATCTCCGAAGCCGAACTGGGCTATAAGAAAGGCGATAAACTTAACATTGGCGAATATTGCACCGACCGGATTTGCCGCATGGGAAAGGGCGACAAATTAGCTCTGATCTGGCAAGGTCACAGCGGTGAAATCAAACGGTACACGTTTGATCGGATGCGGGTATTAACCAATGCCATCGCGCAATATTTATTGGATCTCAAAATTACCAGCGGCGACCGTGTCTGCTTGTTCATGGACAAAGTTCCGGAACTTTATTTCGGGTTTCTCGGGGTATTAAAAATGGGCGGCATTGCCCAGCCGTTATTCTCTGCCTTTGGTGGCGAATCCCTGCTTACCCGTTTGTTCGACGCAGAAACCACCGCGATCATCACTCAAAAAAAGCATGTGGGCAAAGTCAGGAAAATTTTACCCGATTTGCCGAGTTTACAGCACATCATTGTCGTGGATGAAGAAGACGAAAGTAAGCTCCGTGAAAAAGAGAAAGCCATGTCCATGGATACCATGACGCCCATCGAACGGTTCGATGTCTTTCCCTCCATGGCAGAAACCCCGTCGGTGCTTCATTATACCTCAGGAACCACCGGAAAACCCAAAGGCGCCCAGCATGTGCATTACTCCCTCATTTCGCAGTATATCTCCGCCAAGTACGTTCTCGACCTGACCGATAACGATATTTATTGGTGTACGGCAGATCCCGGTTGGGTGACCGGAACCTCCTACGGCATTATCGGCCCCTGGGCAAACGGGGTGACCCAATGTGTCCTGGATGCCGGATTTAAAGCCGAAAGCTGGTATAAGTTCATTCAGGATCATAAAGTGACCATCTGGTATTCCGCGCCCACGGCCATTCGTTCCCTGATGAAAGAAGGGGAAGAAATCGTCAAACAGCACAACCTGTCCTCGCTGCGCCACCTCTGTTCGGTGGGTGAGCCGCTCAATGCCGAAGCCGTGATCTGGTCCAAAGAAGTATTCGGGTTAGCGTTTCACGATACCTTCTGGCAGACCGAAACCGGAAGCATGATGATCTGCAATTATCCGGGCATGAAAATCAAACCCGGCTCCATGGGAAAACCTTTCCCCGGAGTCACCGCGACAGTCGTGGATTTAAAAACCTATCAGCCGATTGAAAAAACAGGAACCGTGGGGTTGATTGCGATTCAACCCGGCTGGCCGTCCATGTTCAGAACCTATTGGAAAAATGAAGCGGTATACAAAAGCAAATTCCACAACGGTTGGTACATTTGCGGTGACCGTGCCAGTAAAGACGATGATGGTTATTTCTGGTTTGTCGGCAGAGACGATGATGTGATTAACACGGCCGGCCATCTCGTGGGACCCTTTGAAATCGAGTCCGCGTTATTGGAGCATGAATCCGTGGCCGAATCTGCGGTTGTTGGGAAACCCGACCCGGTCAACATGGAAGTCGTTAAAGCATTCATTGCCTTAAAACCCGGTTTTCAGAGCTCAAAGGAACTGGAATTGAATATCATGAACTTCATTCGGAAAAAATTATCGCCTCTGGCCATGCCTCAGGAAATCGAGTTTGTGGATTCGCTTCCCAAGACCCGAAGTGGAAAGATCATGAGACGCCTCCTCCGGGCCAAAGAATGGGGCGAAGAAATCGGCGATACCTCAACGCTGGAAAACGATGATTAAAATTAAAAAAATAATAATAAAATATTTTATATAAGGAGATGCAAGATGTCTGACCTAAAAGATGTAATTTTAGAGTATGTACAGGAAGAGTATTTGGAAGAGGATGATGATATTGAAGTAAATTATGATACACCGTTGATTTCGGGAGGTATCGTGGATTCATTTTCAATGGTTTCATTGAAACGGTTTCTTGAAACAAAATACCACATCCAGATTCCCGATGCCAAAGCAACACCCGAAGCGTTCGACTCCGTTAATAAAATCATCAATTTGATGAAAGAATTCGGCGTACAATAGGGGATTGGTATGGCTTTTAACGATACCTATCGAAATATCTACAAGAGTGAACTCGATGGCTTAAAAGAAGCCGGGCTCTTCAAACAGGAACGGATCATCTGTGCGCCTCAGAGTTCGGAGATCGATGTGATCTTCCCGGTGGGATCCCAGGAAAAGCACGTGATTAACATGTGCGCCAACAATTACCTGGGGTTGTCTTCCCATCCCGAAGTGATTGAAGCGGCCCGCCGCGGATTGGATCATCGCGGATACGGCATGTCTTCGGTTCGGTTTATTTGCGGAACGCAGGATATCCATAAGCAGCTTGAGGAGAAGTTAACCGAATTTCTCGGCACCGAAGATACCATTTTGTTTCCATCTTGCATGGACGCCAATTGCGGTGTATTCGAAGCGATTTTAACCGAACAGGATGTCATGATTGCCGATCGTTTGGTTCATGCCTCGATCGTTGACGGCATGCGTTTGGCCAAAGCGCAGCAGGATACCTACAAGCACTCCGACATGGATCATCTGGAAAAGAAACTGCAACTGCATGCCGACAAGCGGATGCGAATGATCATCACGGACGGCAATTTCTCCATGGATGGCGACCTGGCCAAGCTCGATAAGATCGTCGAGTTAGCGGAAAAATACGATGCGCTGGTATTTGTCGATGATTCGCATTCTTCCGGTTTTATTGGACGGACCGGACGGGGAACCCATGAGCATTGTGGCGTGGTCGGAAAGATCGACATCATCACCACCACGTTGGGTAAAGCCTTGGGTGGTGCGTCCGGCGGTTGTGTCTCCGGTCGAAGGGAATTGGTGGAAATGTGCCGGCAAAAAGCGAGACCGTATCTCTTTTCCAATACCATTGCTCCGGTTGTCGTTGAAGGGGCGTTGGCGGTCTTGAACCTTATTTCCAAAAGCACGGAGCGTCGGGATAAACTCGAACGGAGCACCAATTTTTGGAGAAAGGGATTAACCGAAGGTGGACTCATCATTAAAGAAGGCGAAACCGCGATTGTGCCGGTTATGCTGTTTAATGCCAAGCTTGCTCAGGATTTTGCCAAGGATCTCTTTGAAGAAGGCATTTATGCGGTGGGTTTTTTCTTTCCGGTGGTTCCGAAAGGTCAGGCGCGGATTCGCACGCAGATTTCGGCGGCGCATGAGATGCATCATTTGGAGAAGGCATTGGATGCTTTCCTCAAAGTCGGAAAGAAGTATAATATTTTACATAAAACCAAACAAGAAGTAATCGATATGTACGGGCAATAAGATAAAAACTTTTTGCCTTGTGAGACCGGAGGCGTTAAAAAATGCCTCCCGGTCTTCACAAAACACTTTTTACAAAGATGGAATTATGATATAATTGGGCCTATCACATATGATTTATTTTGTGATATAAGGAGGCTTAATTATGTATCAGCGTGTCAGATATGACTTAAATGAAGAATTAAGAAAAATAAAATCCGCAGGTCTCTTCAAAGAAGAACGGATTATTCTTTCAGATCAAAAACCCGGCATCAAGGTTTCGTATCCTGCGGGTTCCAAACCCCGAGAAGTGTTAAATTTTTGTGCCAATAATTATCTTGGTTTGGCCAATCATCCCCGACTTATCGAAGCCTCTCACAAAGCCCTCGATAAATACGGCTTTGGCATGGCGTCGGTTCGGTTTATCTGCGGTACCCAGGATATTCACAAAGAATTGGAGAAAAAAGTCAGTGAGTTCTATGAAACGGAAGATACAGTTCTGTATTCTTCCTGTTTCGATGCCAATGGGGGGCTCTTTGAAACGATTTTAGGCCCCGAAGATGCGATTATCACCGATTCTCTGAACCACGCCAGTATTATCGACGGCATTCGTTTATGCAAAGCCAAACGATTCATCTATGATCATTCCGATATGAAATCCCTGGAGAAAGTATTGAAGAGTGCCCGGGAAGGGATGGATGTGTGGGAGCATCCCGGTTTAGGCGCGGATCCCAATCCGGCCCGCAATATCATGATTGCTACAGACGGTGTCTTTTCCATGGACGGCAATATCGCCAACCTCAAGGAAATCGTTGCCTTAGCCAAAGAATATGAAGCCATGGTCATGGTCGATGATTCTCATGCCACGGGTTTTTTCGGTGCAAAGGGTAGGGGATCGGTCGAATATTGCGATGTGATGAAGGATGTGGATATCATCACCTCCACATTGGGGAAAGCCATGGGCGGTGCGTCCGGCGGTTTCACCACCGGGAAAAAGGAAATTATCGAAATGTTACGCCAGCGCTCCCGTCCGTATCTCTTCTCCAACACCCTGGCTCCGGTCATTGCAGCGGCTTCATTGGCAGCCTTTGATCTTTTAGCCGAAAGCGACGATTTGCGGAAAAAATTAATGGAAAATACGTCTTATTTCCGAAAATCCATGGAAGATTTGGGCTTCGATATTATCCCCGGTGTTCACCCGATCGTGCCGGTCATGTTCCGGAAGTTTGAAAATGACGCGCAATTGTCACAGATGATGGCACGCGATCTGTATGAAGAAGGCATTTATGTGATTGGTTTCTTCTTTCCCGTGGTGCCCAAAGGGGAATCGCGGATCCGTGTCCAAATTTCAGCCGCTCATACCCGGGAACAGATCGATAAAGCGATTGCCGCTTTTGCCAAAGTCGGAAAAAAACATAAGGTGATTTAAATTATATTTGGAAAGAGGGTTTTCGATGGTAAATCTGTTCAAATACGGTTACGAAGTCGCTTTTGCCGCACAGAACCATCGACGATAAGGGCATGACTTCTTTTACTTTTCGAAGGAGTGTATCGGCTAAGTTTCGGATATCCCATTGGGCATGCCCGTCCGACCGTAACCGGATGAAATGGTAGAATTCGCGTAGGTTCATCTTCATGATGACCTGGCGGCAGTGAGAATTGGTCAACATATAATCGGCTGCAAGACCGTATTTCTCTTTCAATTTTTTATAAACGGCATTGGTCTCCGAGATAATTCGGTTAAATTCATTCTCAAGTCCCACGGTTTTGATGTTTTCCGGAATCACATTCCCATAAGCGATGTTGTAATCGCCGGCCATGACGGTTGCCATCCGGTGCCGCTTTAATTGGGCAAAGTTGGATGCACTGATAACCGCCTGAAACGTGATGTCCGCCAGTTCGAATTCCCGGGGGGGCGCATCAAAGAATTCCATGTGTTGAAACAATTCCTTAAAAATGGCTTCTTTTTCTGTTAATGCCATGCGGGAAACGATTTCTCGTGCTGTTGAAAAATCCATCCCATTGGAGATGGATAGCAGAGACGCCAAAATAATATCATCGCCATTTTCGGTGTGGAAAAGAAGCGTCGGCTCCCGGGAAACCTGACCTTCTGTTTTATATATAGAGCAATGCTGTTTGAACGAATCGGTCAAATCCGTTTCAAATGCGGAAGGCGTTGGAAAAAGAAGGAGGGACGGTGTAATCGGTTTGACCTGTTCATACATCGTTCTTCCGATCTTTCGGACTTCCTCGCGCTGACTCAGGGCAAAGCGCCGGAACAGGTGTTCCAGGTTTCGTGCATTAATGGTCATGCCCACCTGGCCTTCGGTAGCCAGTGCCAGAATATAGCGCGCATCCTCTTTGGCGCATCCTTCGAGTGAGTTTTGATCCGATTTCTTCTTTGTCAGTTCGGGATACGTGTCAAAGAGGTAATCCTTTAGCATGGTGAAGGATTTATTATAGAATGCGTTTTGAACCCTTACCATTTCCTTGAACATATCCCGGGACTTGGAATCGGTTTCGGCAATTTCGGACGGCAGGACGTAATCCCCGTTAAGGGTCACGTAACGCTGGGATTTTTCCGTATAAGATACCAGGCGAAATTTTTCAATCTCTTCAAGGGCCAGGCGAGAGACGCCGATGATATCGAAATTAAATACTGCATGTTCTGCCACCGAATGATGACTCATATCAAAGATGATGCGATGATTCGATTTGCGGGCGGTTTTTACGTCTTCTCTCGCTTCTTTCCGCAGCGAGGTGACATCCTTTGAACTCCTGCTGATTCGGGCATAAGCGGCACTGATTGTTTCCGGAGTTAACGGATAGGACGGTGTGCCGCTCGATTCGATCCATTGTTCCAGAACTTCGGTTTCAACATTGTATCCGGCCAGTTTGATTTCCACGTATTTTTTTCCTATACCTTAATTATTATTGCTACCATTCCCATTTTCTTTTCCCTTATGTTCGGAGTATTCGGAAATAATCCGCAGGATTTCATGGGCGCTATCATCGATGGTCGTGTTATTCCAGATTTCAACCACCTTGAGGTTGTCCGCTTGAATGATGTGTTTAAAAATTTCATCCGTCTTTTGAATTTGTTCCGGTTCGGGAATTCGGAGTTCACTCTTGAATTTCCGCTTTTCCAACTCATTGGGGGCCGTGCGAATCAAGAAGATCAGATCATAGGTTTTAATCCATAAACGGTAAATACTTCGCAGGACATTATTCTTTTCTTCCAGAGTGGCGTTCATCTCTTTACCGGCAAAATAGTAATTCCAGTAAACCCACTGATCCAAAACCGATCGATCGCACAGGAGGAAATCCGGAGGCGCAATGGCGCGTGTGTTTTCCTCATTGATTTGCGTCGACATATCAAAAAATTGACTGATGAAACAGGATTTCTTATCGCTATCAAACGGATTTTTTCCCTTCACCTGATCGATACTTTCGACTTTTGATTTTAAGGATAGAATCTTTTTCACTTCATTCATCAGCGATGTTTTACCGCCGCCTGCAAAACCGGAAAAAGAAACTTTAATCATAATAAGATTTTAATCAAATCTTGGGTTGATGTCAATGAAAAATCCGTCCGGTTTGGATTAATAAGACATGCGAATGGAATTAAAATATTATCCAGCCTATTGATTAAAAGGGGTAACCTGTGGTACATTTATTCTACGATTTTATCATGAAGACAAAAAAAACATTTGCTTTAATCATCAAAATTGCCATAATCGCATGTTTGTGGAATCAAGGATTTTTTCTCTTTTCTGAAACATCCTTGCCGTTTACCATCTATTCCAAGGAAAAAGAGTTCGCCGAAGATCGGATGATCGCATCCGGGGATGTGGAAATCATCTTCGAGGAATACAAAATTTATGCCGATCACCTGGAGTATTTTCCCAAAACCAAGGATATCAACGCCCAGGGCCGGGTCACGATGTCTTCCGAAGAGACCGTTATTTCCGGTGATAAACTGCATTTTAACCTCAAAACCAAAACCGGCGAAATGGTTGATACATATGGACAGATGCAGCCTTCGGTCCGTTATAAAACCGACAAATTAACCCAGGTCGATAACGAAACCCTGACCTTTGATCATTTCGATTTTACCACCTGTGCCCAATGCACGCCTCGGTGGAAAATTACTTGCTCGAAAGGGAAATTGAAAAAGGAAAAATACATCGAGATGAAAAACATCCTCTTCAAAGTAAAGAAAGTGCCCTTTTTCTATGTCCCGTATCTTCGTTATCCCCTGGATCAGAATGGGAAATCCACCGGTTTTTTGTTTCCCCGCCTCGGCTCGTCGTCGCTGCGTGGATTTTTTATGTTAAATTCCTTTTTTTGGGATATCAAACCCAATGTTGATTTGACGTTAAATCTGGACTATTATGGAAAAGCCGGGATCGGCGGTTCGGAAGAATTCCGGTATCTGTTCCCCAATATGGAAGGGAATGTCAAATTTTATTATTTTAAATATAATCCCGGGGTGGTCATTCCCAAAACTGCGCCGGTGCCGGTCGGTCAGTTTTACAGCCACAATAAATCCGATTATTATCTTAAAATGTATCATAAGCAGCGGCTGAATTTCTTGAATACCCGAATCACCGCCGATATCGATAAACAAAGCGATGCCAACTTTTTACGCTTGTTTAGCAATAATTTTGATATGATCTCGACCCGCACGGCCCGGTCTTCGGTGACCGTCAATTCATCCTACGCCAACATGAAGTTTGCCCTTTCCGCTTCTCAGAACGATACCTATTACACCTGGATTAACGAATCCCGGACCATTCGGTATTTGCCTCAGATTTCATTCAATGTGAATCAGCAAAAGTTATGGAAAATTCCGGGATATTTTTCGTT
Source organism: Candidatus Omnitrophota bacterium (assembly GCA_050258455.1). Lineage (GTDB taxonomy): Bacteria > Acidobacteriota > Aminicenantia > UBA2199 > UBA2199 > JAKAGC01. The sequence goes on from JBLMYT010000096.1 coordinate 33,807, forward strand.
GGATACGTCGTATTCCAATATCATGAGAGAAGGAAAAAGCTATGAAGAAGATGAAACGGTCTTTGTCACCAATACCAAATCCAAGCGTTTCAGTTTTAATCCCTCGTATAGTTTGCGGTTGATCGATGCCCCCTGGTTGAGTACCAAGTTTTCATTGATTTCTCGAAATAGTTTTTATCCCAAAAGCATGGATCCCGTCACAAAAAAAGAAGTGGATAAGCCACTGCATTTAAGTTATGGAACCTCCATCCTGGATTTTAAAGGCCCTTCGTTTTCCAAAATTTTTGAGAGTGGGAGCACCAAGCTCAAGCATCTCATTATGCCCGGCATTACCATCCAGTACGCGACCAAAGTGGCCCCTGAAGACCGAGCCCGCTTGATGCCCGTGGATTCGTTCGACTACCCCGATTACTCTTATGTGAGTTTTTACTTAACCACCCGGCTTTTGAGTAAAGGGCCGAAGGATAAATCGGCGTCGGAGATTTTATCTTATACCATTGCGCAAGATTATTACTTTGATCCGTATGAAGCCAATCGAGGTCGTAAAGTCAATGGTAAATATCCCGAATTTTCAGATCTTAAAAATACCTTACGCTTAAGGCTTTTTAAATATTTCAACCTGGACGCAACGTTCAATTATAATTATTTTGTTAACAAGGATCTCGGTTTTTGGAAGCGGTTCAGTCGCCTGAATGTTCGGTTTTCGTATACGGATAAAAAGAATTTTCTATATGGATCCGTGTTCTATTCGAGTTACATGAACATATACGATACAACCGCGAATTATTATTTGAATCGGGATGTGGTCGGCGGTAATCTCGTCTTTGATCTGCCCGGTTTTCCCGTGAAGTTCAATTCCGATGTTTACTATGATATCACTCAAAAAGTTTTCCGGAACGCGTCGTTAAAATTAAGTTACGATTACCAGTGTATTGTTTTTAATACGGAATTAAAGATTTTCAAATACACCAACCGCATTGAGAGTCGTTTTGAGTTTGGCATCTCGTTTGGAAATTTAGGGACGGTCAAAGACATGTTGGGAGCGGATTAATGCGAAAGCGCATCCTGATTACCGGCTGTTCCGGGTTTCTGGCCTCCCATTTGATCGATCAATTATTATTGAATGGGGCGGGTCGGACATACACCCTGTCCGGGATGACCGAAGTTCTTGAATTCGAATCGAACACCTTCGATATTTATTATGCCGACATCCGGAATCGGGACCATATTTTCAATGCCATTCAAGGCATTCGCCCGACACTCACGTTTCATCTTGCCGCCATTTCAAACGTTGGGTACTCGTGGAAGCATCAGCAGTTAACCTATGAAGTCAATTTTGTCGGAACGTCGAATCTGTTGGAAGCGCTCAGCGAGTTCTCGCCGGATTCGCGCGTGTTGTTAATGAGTTCCGCGGAGCTGTACGGTGGAAAGAACACTGAATCGCCCTGTTCGGAAACCACACCGTTGGCGGCTCGGAACCCGTATGCGTTGTCCAAGATGGCGATGGAGATGTTGGGGGATCTTTATTTACAGAACAGTAAAAATCGGTTGGAAATCATCAAATTGCGTTCGTTCAATTTTACGGGGCCGGGCCAGGATCGTCAATTTATGGCCTCGGATTTTTCTCATCAGATTGCAGAAATTGAAAAGGGAAAACGGGAGCCGGTGATTCATGTCGGAAACCTCTCGGTGAAGCGGGACTTTTCGGATGTGAGAGACATTGCCCGGTATCTGAATGTGATTTCCGAAAAAGGGGAGAATGGCGGTATCTACAATTTATGTTCCGGTAATGTTTTTTCAACCGAAGAGATATTGGATATTCTTCTTTCCTTCTCAACCCAAAAAATTGAAAAAGTCGTGGATGAAGAGAAATTCCGACCGGTCGATGTTCCTTTTTTAATGGGGGACAATCGGCTGATCCGAGAAACGTTCCATCTACTTCCTCGGTATGAGATAACGGAAACGTTGCGGGATCTTCTGGGTTATTGGAGAAAAAAGGTAGGGGAGTAGGATGACGGGAAATACACCCCAAAAGATAAGGGTGCATCTCGTTACCGATGAATTCAGTTTAGGAGGGGGAATTGAGCATATCTACCAGTTAACGCGAGGGTTGGGGGATTTCCATTTTAAAGTGTTTGGGGAACCGGGATTGGGAGTAGCCAAGTTTAAGAATCTGGGAAATGTTGACATTCATGATCGGGGATATCATCCGTCGAGCGTATTGAAAGGCAACCCGGACCTCATCCACATTCATCATTTAAAACCCCTTGCTTCTTTTTTTAAAAATCCGTTAAAAAAATATCCTGTTCCCATCATTTATACCGCCCATGGGCTGCACATTCACAAGTACGAATTTCATCATACGGTTGCGGCCAGCCTCAAGTACTTTCTCCGGTTTCAATTGGAAAAACGAATTCTTCCGAAAACCGATCGGGTCATTGCCGTATCCCTTGAGGATAAGGATTTTTTAGAGACGTATTACCGATTGAATCAGGTCACCTATTTAACCAATGGCATTGATTCGACTCGTTTGATCAACCGCAAGATCGATGAACCCTGGGAGGATTTACGGAAAAGGCTCGGGCTCCCGATGGAGTGTTTTATATTTGTCACGGTTGCGCGGTTTGATTTTCAGAAGGGGTATGATATTTTAATCAAGGCGATATCCAAAATCCGGCATGAGTTGGATAAAAGTCCCAAGCGCTGTTTATTTGTGTGGGTTGGGGATGGGGAAACCGTGGAAGACATGAAGCGGTTGAGTCATCGATTATCGGTATCGTCTTATATTCGGTTTGTGGGAGCGCGAACCGATGGTTTTGATTTTATTCGGGCCGGAGATGTCTGTATTCTTCCGTCCCGTTGGGAAGGGTTACCCATTGTCTTATTGGAAACCGGGCTTTTAAAGATTCCGGTGATTGCTTCCGACACTTATGGGAATCGGGAGATCATAAAAAAGGATATGGGAATTCTGTTTAAGAATCAGGATGAGGAAGAATTGGGGCGAGTGATTTTGGACGTGCTTTTGAATAGGGGAGATCGGGATAATATGGCCCGATGGGTAGAGAATTTATATCAAGAGGTTGAACTCAATTACAATTTGGGGAAGATGTTATCCGGTCTTCGGGATATTTATCGCAGTTACCATTTCAAATAAAAAATAATTCAATTTTTTATTAATCCAATAAGGGAGTGGTTTTTTTCCGTTTTCAAAAATTCACCAATCATTTGGCTACAATTATTCCCCCAATAGTTAAATAAAAATAATAAACCATAATAGCGTTTACTTTTTCTTTTATTTTTGACATAATATCGACTAATATAATTTAATAAAAATAATAGAAAATAATTAATCATGAGAATCAAGTTTGAAAATGGTAAAAACGTCATTGAGGTGGAAGGTAGCTTCGAAGAAGTTAATAAGATTTTTCAGGAGATAAAAGACTTATTGAATAAATCCTTTGATTCTTCATCCTCTGAAGAACTGGAAGAAAGTTCGGAAAAAATTAATACAAATGCAATTCCTGAAATTCCACCTCAATTTGAACATTTGAGAGACATTGCGAGCAGGCAGCTCCCCGGACCCGAAATCGAATGGGTATTGATTTATGCCTTTTATGCATCCAATTTTGCAAAAGACCTCTTTACCCGTGATACGATCCTATTAAAATACGATGAAAGCAACCGGACTTCCAGTAGCCGTATCAGTAATCTGTCCAATAATTTGACAACATTAATCAAAAATCGATGGATTAATCGATTCAATGATACGGAATATGAGATAACGGAAATCGGGAAAAAAAGAGTGAATGAAATTTTAACCAGGCAGAATCCGGGAAAAATCCGAATTGTTGGCAAACGCAAAAAAGGTGAGAAAGAAAATGAGAAAGGGGAAGAGAATTAACACCTATTTCTTAATTTCTTAGAAATAACACACCTTCCGTTCCGGGGTACGCCGTCTCATTGGTAATCGAAACGAAAACGGACGCAATCCGTGATGGATCAATCCCACATTTCTCCTTGTTATTTACATGAAATCTTTCAAAAGGGATAAACACATATCGCCATTCCTTATCCGCCCAAAACGAATAACTGTACCACTTTTCCGGATCGCTTTCGTCCGTGCGCAATTCCACCCGGAACCATTGCCTTTTATCGGACCGCGCCTCAAATCCGATTCCCTTGTATTTCGATAAATCCAATTTTTGTCGCAATGCCAGGGAACACCAAAAATCGTTTTCATCGTTGCTCTTTAATAGCTTGAATTTCATTCCCATTCCCTGTTCGGTTCCAGCGCTTTTCGCAAAAAATATTTCTCCCGCCGATTGCGGATTCTTTTCCAATCGAAAATTTTCGGGTTCGACGATAAACGGAGTCCAGGTTTCACCTTTCAAGGAACCGGAAACCGGATCCGGCGAGTGAGTACGTTGATCTCTCCCGACAAAGAACGGATTGGAGGTAATCCACGGCAGCTCATGAAATGGATTCCCCGGTACATGAACCTCGACCCGGTAATTGCCCGCTTCTTTCACCTCATATTCCAACCGTTTCTCCCGGTTTGAATGGAAACGCCCAACGATCGATCCGTCTTTGATGATCCAAACATCCGTTTTAAAATCGAACGGTAATTCGATAACCAATTTCCCCCGTTTGGATTGGCAAAAACCGCCCATCTCGATTCGTTTGCCTGCCTCATCCAGCAAACAAACATCAAACCCATTCGCCGGCGCGATGGCCTCAACCGCGTTAAAAAACTTTCCCTGCTTTAAGGAAGCCATAACTTCGGCGGATGCGTGGTGCGCGTCCCGGTTTAATGGCCCATCCGTTTTGACATACACCGTCATAATTTCAAACATGGATCGATACGTTGGAAAATGCAGCGAGATGCTTTTCCCCATCTTCAATTCTCCATGTGTATCCAATGCATAAATACCGTAATACGAACCGGTTTTATCCAGCAAGTCCCATTTCGCTAAACTATCGGACGGGTAATGCATGGTTTTGAGTAACGCGTACTTTGAATCAACTAGATATCTCAGCGGAAAAGTCAATAAATTCAAAAAAACCGCGCGCCGGGCTTCGTTGTACGAACTATAAACCTCCAATCCGGTAAATCCGTTGACACGCCAATTGGTCCACGGAGTTCGATTGTCAAACGGATGGGCCAGGAAACATACCCCGTTTAAATGCCGGATATCGTTGATCTCTTCCTGGGGTTCCACCGGAAAAAGGTAATTCGGTGTTTCAAATCCCATTGCGGCTAAGTGGCCGGCAATGGACGATAATTCCGTACCTCCAATAACCAATACATCCTTTTTCTTACCCGTTCCGCTTTCCACTGCTTTCCATGCCGTTGACGTCGCCGCGTCGACATTGGGCCGTCCATGATCGGTCAGGATCGTGAAATCATAATTCAATGATGCGGCTGCCCGAGCAATTTGATCCACGGTTCCCGTTCCGTCGGAAAATGTGGAATGCATATGATAGACCCCCTTCTTGTAGCATGAAGGTAGGGGATTCCGGTTTATTTCCGGTTTATAAAAAAAAGCCGGAATGGCATTTAAAATTAACAAAACACCAACGCCCAGAGCAACATATTTTAAAACCCTTTTGATGAATCGAATCATAATCGAAAACTCCTTGATCCGAAATTATAACATTAAATTGGATCGGGTGGGAGTTGACTTTTCGATTTAAAAAATCTACAATCGTTTAATGAAAAAAGTATCGGTCGTCATGTTGAGTTATAATCGAAAAAAGGATGTTGCGGAAGGGGTTGAAGCCCTCCTTAAGCAGGATTATGCCAATATCGAAATTATTGTCGTGGATAATGGATCCACAGACGGAACTGCCCAAATGGTTCAACATCAATATACCGGCCGCGTGAATCTGATCGCCTTGGAAGAAAATCTCGGCGTGGCTGCCTATAACATCGGATTCAATCAGGCGGAAGGAGAATACATCGTGATCCTGGATGACGACTCCTTTCCGGAGAAAAAGGCCATTTCCCGAATGGTCGAAGAGTTTGAAAAAAATGAAGAACTCGGCATCGTGGCATTCGATGTTCGAAATTACCATGATTACCAAAATTGCCAAACCTTAGCCAACGGTCCCCCGACAACAAACCGGGTATTTTCGCGTTATCAACTCGCTTTTAATGGGGCGGGCGTCGGGATCCGTAAAACATGTATCCGTGAAGTCGGCGGATACCCGGAGGAATTTTTCTTGTATTGGAACGAACAAGATCTTTCCATTCGAGTGTTGGATGCCGGTTATAAAATTCAATGGTTTCCCGACATCATCTCCCTTCATAAGTATTCCCCTTCCAATCGCGAATCCTGGAGAGCCCCCTTTTATTATACGCGCAATCTTTATTGGCTCATATGGAAATATTTTCCGATAAAAAAGGTCATCTTCAATACGCTTCAATTAATCTATTTCGCTTTATACAACATATTGGACCAGAGGACACTTGTTTACCTTAAAGCGACCGCTGCTGCTTTCTTCAATTTTTACAAAATTAAACGAAAGCCCGCCAAACAAGAAGTCATTCGTAACCTACGGTTAACGTACAGGCTTGCTTTTATTTATTATCGATAATAATTTCAGAATTTAGAACCTTTTTCCAAAAATTTTGGCAGGGAATCACCAACCACGCGGAGGCCGAACCAAAACTTCGGGCACAAGGAGACGAACGTCGGGCTTTGATTTTATTCTTGATTTATGCTAATATATAAATTAATGAAGAGATTGATTCTATTAATGTTTTTGATTGTCCCCCTTGCATTATATTCAATAAAGTACCCTGTCATTACATACCGAACGGCTGATGGACTTCCCCAAAGCAAAGTGAAAGCGTTGATTCAAGATCCGTTGGGTTATATATTGGTCGGAACTCAAAGCGGCATCGGCATTTTTGATGGAAATAATTTCCGGGTAATTACCAAAAATAATGGCCTTCCGAATAATGAGATTAATCAATTTGAAAAAGACAATCGAGGAAATATCTGGGTTGCCACCGGCGAAGGATTAGCCAAAATAGACACCGCTGATAAATACAAAATAACCAATTATTTGAAAACATACACCATATTTTCACTCAGCTATGACTTTAACAACGATACTCTTTGGGTCATCACCAATAAGGGCGTATATTCTTTTAAAAGAGGAAGAATTTCCGAATATTTGGTCGTCAAAGCCAAATATGACCTCGATGAAGATTATCGAATCAAGGGATTGACGATCGGTAATTCCGGTACCAAATATTTTTATTCCAATTGGGAGATCATGGAAGTCACCAATGACGCAATGACCGGTGTCGTCCAGAGCAGTGCGGAAATTAACTTTGTAAAAGAATTGGATCATAAAATCATTGTCGGAACCAATAACGGGTTATTTATTTATAATAATCATCAACTTGTAAAATATATTGCGTTACCACCGAATAACCTCAACGTTACGGATATCGAAATCGACGAAAAGGGATGGACATGGATCGGAACCCGGGAAGGATTGTTGGTCTATACGAACATAAATAATCCATCCGATGTTATTACGCTTAACGATACAAACGGTTTTCGCTCACGGTGGATCCTATCGATCCTGATCGATCGGGAAAAAAATATCCTGGTCGGTACCGAATGGGGACTGGCCCAGCTTTCGCCTTATTTGTTCAAAATGTATGATGAAACCGATGGATTACCCCATAAATATGTCTGGGCCTATACCGAATATAACGGTTCCATCCTCATGGCCTGTAATAACGGCATCGCCCAATTGGATCCCAAAACAGGAATATTAACTCCCTTTTCTTCTCTTAATCGCCAGTTGAAAGATCATTCCATCCGAGTCATTATCAACACCAATCCGGATGAGTTTCTATTGGGAACCAAAGAGTATGGAATCTACATCTGGTCCATGAAAACCGATCAACTCAAAAAAATAAACAAAGCCCATGTGTTTTCAGGAGTCAAAGCCCCCGACAATACGATCTGGTTAGGTACCGATAATGGAATCCTTCAATACGATGGAGAAAGTTTTAAATTAATACGGGACGGTTTAAGAGATAATTACGTCTGGGCATTGGGATTAATAGACAAAGATACCATTCTGGCAGGAACATGCAAGGGCGTTCAACTGTTCCGCAACGGAAAATACACGCCTTCGGACATCGAGAATAAAATCGATAAAAGCACTCTGATTAATGATATCAACGTTATTTCTCCTACCGAAATCCTTGTCGCCACTGAATTAAATGGTTTATATATCTACAATAATAAAAAAATAAAACATCTTACCACCACCGAAGGTTTACTGCACAACGATGTCTGGTCGGTTATCAAAGATGGTATGGATAATATTTGGATTAATACCAGCGTCTCTTTGGATCGCTATACCGATGGTTTTATATCTCATTTTGATCGGAGAACAGGATTATTCGGCGAAGAAGGTTCCATTCATTCCACGTTAAAATTCAGCAATGGGAAAATATATATTGGAATTTACCCCGGTTTCATTGAAATACCCGTCCAGGAATCTCATTCCCACATCAAAAACCCCATACTTCATATTACAGACATCAAGGTGAACAATGAGTTTTACCCGGTGAATTCTTCTTCCATTCGATTATCATACAAGCAAAAAAATATTGATATTCAATACATGGCCGTTTCAACCAGAAAAGAAAACCCCATTTTCTACAAAACCCGACTCTCTCCATTGGATAAACAATGGTCGGAACCCACCCAAGAAACCCATATCAAATACATGAGCCTTCCCCCCGATGAATATACCTTTGAAGTCATCGCCAACAATGGAGGAAAAGAAAAAGAATGGTTTAAATCCATCAATAAAATTTCGATCATCATTGAAAAACCATTCTGGTTAAAATGGTGGTTCTTTGCGTTGATCATCATTTGGATTTGTGTCTTCGTGTTTCTATTCATCGGGATGCGGATGAAAGCCCTTGAGAGACAAAAACGGATCCTTGAAAAATTGGTTAGGAAACGAACCGAAGAATTGGGGCAAAAAAATAAAGAATTGGAGCATCTTTCCATCACCGATCCTTTAACCGATTTAAAAAATCGGAGGTATCTGGAAGAAAAAATAAAAGAAGACATCGGACTCATTGAAAGGTATATCTATTCCAAAACCAATTCCCCCGAAAAAGAACCGGCGGGAGTTCCCAACCATTTGGGGGTCTTTATATTGGATATCGATCATTTCAAAAAAGTTAACGATGAATACGGGCATAAAGCCGGGGATATTGTAATTATAGACATCGCCAAAATGCTGGTTGAAATGCTCAGAAATTCTGATACGATTGTCAGATGGGGCGGGGAAGAATTTTTAATTATTACTCGCCAATATGAGTATGGGAAAGAGATTTTCTTTGATTTAGCAGAACGTATTCGAAAAAAAGTCGAAAGTTTTGAATTTAAAATCCATCAAAATATGACCATCCACAAAACCATCAGTGTGGGATTTTCATATTTCCCTTTTCTCTCCAATAATATCAGAGAAGTGAACTGGTCCCAGGTGGTGTCATTGGCAGATAGCGCACTGTATATCGCTAAAAATAACGGAAGAAATTTAACTGTCGGGATCGATTGTGGAGAACGAGAACTGGATATTGATTTCAAAGAAATTGTGTCCAATATTGAAATGGGAATCAAAGAGAAGTATTTGAAACTCATCTGTTCCAGAGAAAATCTTGTGATATCCCAACATAAAAAATGAGAGTATATGGTATAAAATATAAGGAGAAAAAATGTTCGGTTCGATTGGTGTACCGGAACTTATACTGATATTTGTCGTGGTCTTATTTTTATTTGGCCCCAACAAATTACCTGATTTTGCAAAAACATTTGGAAAAGCGCTTCGGGAATTTCGAAAAACGGTGAATGAAGCCAAATCAGCCATAGAGGAAGAAATTCAAAAATCCGACGTTACGGGAGATATTAAAGAAGATTTGAAAGAAATCGATCAAGATATCAAAAAAATTGCCAGGATGGAAATCGAAGATGACACTCAATCCCCCAAATAACGAGTCCCCAAAGCGTCAAAAGAAGCAAGACGAAATGACGTTTTTCGAGCACCTGGGAGAGTTACGGAAACGCATTCTGTATTCCCTTGGTTTTGTGATGATATTCTTTATGGTTTCTTGGACCTTTGTGGATAAAATTTATTATTGGTTATCTCTTCCACTGGTTAAATTTTTGCCCCGGGGCGAAAAACTTGCGTTTACATCTCTGACCGAACCGTTCATGATGTATGTCAAATTATCTTTCATCGCCGGGTTATTTACCGCCGCTCCGTTTGTATTTCATCAATTGTGGCTTTTCATCTCTCCTGCGCTTCATAAAAAGGAGAAGAAAATGGTGTTTCCATTTGTGCTTTTCACAACGGTTTGTTTTCTTGCGGGTGGGGCATTCGGGTATTTCTTTGTATTCCCCTGGGCATGCAAATTTTTTCTGGAAGTGGGAAAAAACTTTCACGCCATTATCACGGTTGATGAATATTTTTCGCTGGCTGCCAATGTGCTGCTTGGCATCGCTCTCATATTTGAACTGCCGGTTCTTTCCTACGTCTTAGCCAAATTCGGTATTCTTACGGCCTCGTTTTTGACCAGAAATTTCCGATATGCAATCGTGATGATATTTATCATTGCTGCGGTCATCACGCCGACTCCGGATGCTGTTACTCAATCATTATTTGCTGTTCCCATGATACTTCTTTACCTGTTGAGTATTTTAATTGCCAAAGTTGTTGCTCCGAAGAGCGAATAAAACCAATAAATTTATAAAAAAAGCATAAAATGCTAGACTTTTAATTTTGGTAGTAGAAAAAAAGCGATTTATCTGGTAAACTATAGGGATTAGGAGATAAAATATGTTAATTTACGTTTATAAGCTTATTTTTATTTTAGTATTTGTTTTTATTGGATATAATTACCCACCTTTTCAAGTTACATCCCATCTCCATGGGGCCTTACTCGGTGCCGGCTTTGCGATTGCATTGTCATTATTATCTGTTCGTATAAAGAAAACCGATTTAAAATCACTCTGGAGTGCCACCATAGGTTTATTGGGAGGAACATTGGTCGGGTGGACCATGTTTCAATTGTTTCATTATATCTCAATATTTTTTTCCGCCTATGTTTTTTTCCAGGCGTTATTTTTTTTCGGATTCCCGATAACCGGTTTGTTTATTGGTATTCAGAAACCCAATATGTTTGCTCCGCTCAATATCCGAGAATTCTTCAGGGGAAGCAGTGCGTTCACCGATTCATTTTTGCTGGATACCAGTGCCATCATTGACGGGCGAATTCTTTCGATTACCCTTTCCGGTTTCATTCAGGGTGAGTTAATCATCACTCAATTTGTATTGGCCGAACTTCAATCCATCGCCGATTCCACTGACCCCGTTAAAAAAGTCAGAGGTAAACGTGGTCTTGACGTCATTGAAAAATTAAGAAGCAATCCTCAGATTAATGTCACGATTTTAAACAAAAACATCAGCGGCGCTAAAACCGTGGATCAAAAAATTGTTTTATTGGCAAAAGATCAGAATTTTAAAATCGTTACCAATGACATAAATTTAAGCCGAATCGCCAAATTACAAGATGTAACGGTGTTGAATGTAAATGAATTAGCGTTTGCTCTCAAACCCATTGTTTACCCGGGAGAGCATTTAAAAGTTCATATCAGTAAAGTGGGCAAAGAAAAGAAACAAGGTATTGGATACCTCGAAGACGGAACCATGATCGTAATTGATGATGCCAAAACAGATATTGGCAAAGATCTCGATGTTGAAGTGACCTCCGTACTGCAAACGACCTCCGGCAAAATGATCTTCGGCAAGAAAGCATAAATTTTTAATTATCATTCAATATTGGGTTATTTATAATAGGCGAGGTCTCGATGTTAAAAATTCGCTCTGGAATCGGTTATGATGTCCACCGCCTTAAAGAAGGGAATGGATTGGTTATTGGAGGCACACGAATTGCGACCGATGTCTCATTTGTTGCTCATTCGGATGGTGACTTACTCATTCATGCGCTGATCGATTCACTTCTTGGGGCCGTAGGGGAAAAAGATATCGGTGAACTTTTTCCTGATACCGATGAACAATATAAAAATATAAAAAGTACAGTATTATTGGAAAAAACAATTGAGATACTGAACAAAAAAAAGTATGAGATCGTGAATATTGATTCGGTGGTCATCGCCGAATATCCCAAACTTAGTCCTTTCAAAGAGCAAATAAGAGAAAACATTGCATCCATTTTGCAGATACCGATGGATTCCTTCAATTTAAAAGCCAAGACCAAAGAGAAAATGGATGCCGTTGGAAGAGGGGAAGCAATTGAATGCTTTTGTATATCGATGATAAGAAGTAAAGAGTAGAGGCATAACAAAAATGGCAAAAATTCCACTAATTACAATAATCGGAGTCCCCAATACCGGAAAATCCACGCTTTTTAACCGCTTGATCGGTCAGCGAAAAGCGTTAATTCATTCGGAACCGGGCATGACCCGAGATATTTATAAAAAATCCTTTGAAATTAACGATCGAAAATTCTATATTCAAGATTCCGGCGGTTTTTTTCCGGACGATCATATCATTACCGAAGAAATCAACAAACGAATATTCAATGAAGCCAAAAAGTCCGACCTGATCATTTTCCTTTTTGATGGGAAACGTGAGTTATTGGGATATGAAAAGGACTTATTTCTTGAAATACGAAAATTGAATTCCTCGATTATCCCGGTAATCAATAAAGTCGATAATCCGAATTCATTTATTCTTCCCAATTCTTATTATGAGTTAAACCAGGATTTCGTATTTATTTCGGCGGATCATAACAATGAAATTGAAACGCTGTTGGAAATCATCGAACAAAAATTAGCCGCTCGTACCTTTATTCCAATCGCGAATGAGGATCAGGCAAAAGCCAGAATCAGCATTATCGGAAAACCCAATGTCGGAAAATCTTCAATCATCAACCGAATCCTGAATGAAGAGTTTGTTATTGTCAGCCCGCTTCCCGGAACGACTCGAGATTCGGTCGATCTGGAAGTCAAACGAAATGAAAACATATTTATTTTGGTAGATAATGCCGGTATTCGTCGCCTAAAGAATGTAAAAGAAGCCACTGAAAGCGCTGCGGTTATCCGAGCTGAAAAAGATATTCAATATGCGGATGTTATTATTTTCGTCATCGATATTTCAAAACGAATCGATCAAAATGATTTATTGATCGCTCAGAAAATACTGAAATCAGCGAAACCCGTGATCGTCGCATGCAACAAATGGGATCTTATCGAGGAGAAAGAACGAGGCGAATTCCTTTTGAATGAAGCCCGAAAAAAATTAAATTCATTTTATTTTGCTCCCTTCGTCCTGGTTTCTGCCCGGACCGGTAAAAATATCTTCCATCTAATCGATAAGGCTGAAGAAATTCACGCCAAAACCAATTTGCGAATTAAAACGCCTTATATCAATCAACTGCTTCCGGATTTACTGAGGGAACGAAAACTATTAACCGAAGACAATAGACCTTTTAACTCAAAATATATTCGAATTGAATCTCAAAAACCATTCTTTATCAATTTTTATTCCGGATCCGGACAAAAATTGAAACCCTCATCGGAATTATATTTAAAAAAAAGGATTATCGAAGTCTTGAAGCTGGAAGGTATTCCGGTATTTTTCAAAATTACAGCTAAGAAAAAAGAAAAATAAAAAGAACCGATGATCAAACTCGCAATTTTTGATATGGATGGGACCATTGTTGAGAGTTATTTAAACTGGAAACAGATCCGAGAGGAATTGGGAGTAGAAGAGGGGGGAAATATTTTAAAAGAAATCTACCGGGGTGAGCAAACCAACAAAATCAAACTCGATATTCTTGAAAAATATGAAAAAGAAAATACGTTAAAAACAAAGCCAATTCACGGGATACTTGATTTTCTTTTCTATTTGAAAAGCAGAAATATTCTCACTGCCCTTATTACCAATAACAATTTCGAAAATACCGATTTTTTGATAAGAAAATTTAACTTAAACTTTGATCGGGTGATTACCAGGGAAATGAAGTTATGGAAACCGGATCCCGACGCCTTTTTGTATGTGATGAAATCATATAATTGCGCCCCTTGCGAAACGATTTCGATAGGCGATAGTCATTATGATGTTAGAGCATCAATGGCCGCGGGAATTTCTCAAATTTATAACATAAAAAATTTTGATATGATTCAATTGGAACGTTCAAATATAATCTATTTTGATGATTATTTGAACTTACGGGTAATGATAGAAGAAAAGAGGTTCTTTTAAATTTCCCGTAATGTCGACATGTCGACATTAAAAAACATTAAGTGGGGACGCTCTTCTTGGATTTTGTATTTTTAAACGCTTGACAAAATTTGAAAAATTAAATACTATTATAATTAATCTTTAGGATGTTCGATTGCAAGATTGAATCTATATGCTATTAACATAACTATTAATTGAAATACCAGGAGAATAATAAGTGATTATAACAATTGCAAATCAAAAAGGAGGTGTTGGAAAAACAACAACCTCCATTAATGTCGCTGCTGCGTTGGCGTTTTTAGGGTATAAGACACTTCTTGTAGACATGGACCCTCAAGCCAATTCCACGGTTTCTTTTCTCAATACCAATCAGATAAAGCATACCATATTCGATTTTCTTGAAAATAACGACATATCATTTGAAGATGTGGTTCAATCCACAAGTATTAATAATCTTTTCCTGATTCCGTCTTCCATTTCGTTGGCCAAGCTGGAATCCAAATTGATCGGGGAGATCGACGGTCATTTTCGATTAAAGGATAAGTTGGACCCCTTCAAGTATAAGTATGATTATATTATTGTCGATACGCCGCCAACGTTGGGTTTAATAACGATCAATTCGTTTGTTGCTGCGACTCATTTGATCATCCCGATTCAGTCTTCATATTTTGCGCTGGAAGGCACCGATGATCTACTGGAAACCATCGAAAAAGTAAGAAGCAGAAGTAACCCCGATCTCTCTCTTTTGGGAGTCATTGTTACCATGCATGATAAACGCACTGTCATTGCCAAAGATAGTATTGGACACATCAAAAAATTATTTGGAAGGAAAGTTTTTAAAACGATTATATCTCGGAATGTAAGGCTGGAAGAAAGTCCTGCATACAAGGAATCCATATTTACATTTGCCCCCAATTCAAAAGGTGCGGTCGAATATCAGCAATTGGCTAAGGAGATTGTGGGAAATGTCTAAGAAATCAGGATTGCCGGATTTTGTTAAATCAAAATTTGATAATCATTTTGTTGAAGAAATATCCATTCGAACCAAAACTGCAGTAATTCGTAATATCCCAATCGATAAAATTATTGTCAATGTGTTTCAGCCACGAAAGGATTTCGGTGATTTAAATGAAATGGCTGATTCCATAAAAGAAAAGGGAATACTGGAACCCATACTTATTCGACCTAAAAACGGAAAATTTGAAATCATTGCCGGAGAGCGGCGCTATCGAGCGGCTCAGTTGGCCGGTTTGTCGGAAGTTCCATGCATCGAACATGACATTGCCGACAACGAAGCCCTGGAAATATCTATTATTGAAAATATACAACGGAAAGATCTCAATGTCTATGAACAGGCATTTTCATTAAAATCTTTTTCAGAGATTTACGGTTATACGCACGAGGAAATCGCGCAGAAAATCGGAAAATCACGGGTTACGGTAACCGAGTTAACACGTATTACGGATTTGCCAAAAGAAATTTTGGATCGATGTATTGAGTTGAATATTAATTCCAAGACATTTTTGCTGGAATTAGTTAAATTGGAAAATACCGATCAAATGATGGAATTACTCCGGGATTATTCTGAAAAACCGTTTTCAAGAGAGAAGATAAAAGAAAAACGGAAAAATGAGAAAGAGAATAAATCAGAAGAAAATGTAAAAGATTTCAAGGATTTCAAATTTAATTTCGTTTCCGAAGATAAAGCCATTAAGATCAAATTTGATATTAAGTCACAGAATGCAAATAAAGATAAGATTATAAATATACTGGAAAAATTGATTGAAGATATAAAGGGGAATAAAATAAAGAGTTTGAGTTCAATTGAATAGTGTTTTCGAATAACTTCAGCCAATTTCCATCATTTTAATGATATTGAACCAAAACATAATATCACTTATGCGAAGTTTTGGGAGTGCGGTGAAGAAACGCGAATGATTTGATCGGATTGCGGATTAATTAGTCCAGTTTTTTTAGAATGTCGACAAAGTATTCCAATTCTTCCCGCGTCCCCAAAGTGGCGCGGATATACCGCTGAAGCAATAAGTCTTCTCCCGGAACTTTCGCAACAAAAATACCGTGTTTTTCTAAATAATCCATTAACTTGTTGGCGGATAATTTGATATGCCGAAGCATCATGATGTTCGTTTCGGAATCGATAACGATAATATGAGGAAACGCTTTTATCTTTTCGATGAAAAACTTCTTTCTTTTTTCTACTTTCTGGCGAACAGCTTTCAAGTAATCGATTTTATCTATAGCAATACTGGCAAAATCGAACGAAAATTGAGTAATTGGAAAGGACGTCCGATGAATTTTTATGGCGCGAAGAATATCTTCGTTTCCGGTCATCGCGTAGCCGACTCTTAAATTGGCAAGCCCATAGCCCTTGGAAAAGGTTCGCAATACAATGAGGTTTTTATAATCATGAAGCAAGGATGAAGACGATAAAACCCCTTCATCCATGTCGGTATATTCTCCATAAGCTTCATCCATCACCACAAATGCGTAATGATCGGCGGCTAACTTGACAATCTCTTCTTGCAAATGCTTGGAAATGAAGGCTCCACTTGGGTTATTCGGATTCGCAATCCAAATTAACTTGGGCCTTAACCGGGCTAAAATCTTTTTGTATTCATCCAATGTTTCGGCGGTCCATTGAAAATTATCTTCTTCCCTTAAATAAAGATAAATGGTAATCGCCCCCATCCGACGGGAATACTCTTCAAAAAGATAAAAAGTCGGCGATGTAACCATAATTCGGTCGTTAAACTCCAGGAAAGAGGCCGCAATATAAGCCAACATCTGTTCGAGCCCGGCAGCCAATTGAACCCATTCTGGGAAAATATTATGGAGTTCAGCGATTTTCCTTCTTAAATCAAGACAAATAAACTCAGGATAATTTTTCAGAAACTGACGAATATCGGTCTGACTGAGCTCTCGAAAGCGTTCTTCGATTTCTTCCGTGCAGCCATCGTTGTTTTGTCCCAGATCAAAACGGTATATGCGCTCTAAATTGTATCTTTCCTTGAGTATTTTGATATATTCCTGAATATAAAATTCTTTATTGATATAACCGCCAACGGTTTCATAAAGTGCCCGCTGCGTTCCATGATTAAAAAATGTTTGTGTTTTTATTCGTACTTTCGGTTTCATTATCATTTTATATTTCCAATTGAATTTTGCCACTGCTCGCATCGATAATGGCATGTGATACTTCATTGATCAGATTGGGGGGAATTTCCAGGACCATTGTTATTCCTTGATCGGTATAATCCCGTTGAATGATTTTGAGAGAAAAACGATTCATCAGTTGCATCATCTCACCGGTGAGCGTATAAGGGAACGTCAGTGACGCTTTTTGAGTGATATAAACCTTAATGGGATCGGTAATTTCAAGGATTTGCCGTGATGCGCCGGCGTAAGCCCTGACCAAACCCCCGGTTCCAAGCTTTATTCCCCCAAAATATCGAACCACGGCGACAATGATATTGTAATACTCTTTATTCTTTATTTCATTGTAAATCGAAAGGCCTGCGGTTCCTCCGGGTTCACCGTCATCAGTGTACCGAATGTGCGTGTCTTCGCCATTTCCGATGCGATAAGCAAAACAAACGTGCGTGGCATCATGGTATTTCTTTCGTAACGCGGAAATAACCGTTACGGTTCCCTCGACCTGGGTGACCGGATAAGCATAAGAGATGAACCGGGACCCTTTATCCTTGAGCTCTTCAGGCCCATAGGGTTTGGAGATAGTTAAAAAAAAGTCGTTTTCGCTGTTCATGGATTAAATAAGTATGGACGATTCTGTTTCTCCATCGGGTTGTTGATTATTGGATAAGGTTTCGTTGATATTTTCGATATACCAGGCTAATAAACGAATCGTCGGGCTCTGGAATATCATGGAAAGCGGTATTTTGATGTTCATCTTTTTATGGATGATCGAAACCAGACCCGCCGCTTTCAACGAATGCCCGCCAATATCGAAAAAATTATCATCGATCCCAATGGGAGTTGAATGCGAGGGATCGCGTTCGAGTAGTTCCGACCATATCTCAACCAATTGGTGCTCGATCTCATTGCGAGGCGCAACGTATTCTTTCTTTATTGCCGTGTCGGTTTCCGGACTCGGTAATGAACGAATATCAACTTTCCCGGTTGATTTTATCGGTAACTTTTCCACTTGAATAAAATAGGACGGGATCATATGATCGGGAAGAAATGTCGATAAATAGGTTTTTATTTCTTCAATTTCCACTCGTTTATGGGAAGAGAAATAAGCGCACAGGTATTTTTCACCAGTTTGATAGGGCCTGGCAATGACGATCGCTTCCTTTATGGCTTCATGGGCCAATATCCGGTTCTCAATCTCTCCGATTTCGATCCGAAACCCGCGGATCTTGACCTGGTTGTCGACTCGCTCAATGAATTCGATATTTCCATCGTTCACCCATTTGACAATATCTCCGGTTTTGTAAAGCATGCCTTCGGCGGCCCACCTTTTTGAAAAAAGGTGGGGCCAAAAACTTTTGTTAAACTTTTCCGCTGTTAATTCGGGATTGTTGAGGTACCCTCGAGCCAGTCCTCCCCCACCGATATACAATTCTCCGGGAGCACCGACCGGAACCGGATATCCGGCTCTATTTAATATATAGACCGTGGTGTTTGAAATGGGTTTTCCAATGGGAATCGTCTCGGCATGTTCATCGATCGAATCAATGGGATAAAAGGTCGAATAAACGCCGGTTTCGGTCGGCCCGTATAAGTGAATGATTCGGCCGGGCCCCATGTAATCCAATGCCTTTCGCGCATGAGGAACGGATATGCGTTCCCCACCATACAAGACGCCCCGGATGTGTCTGAAACAATGGATGTCAATGTCGACCATCGCATTGAATAATGCCGTTGTGGTAAAGAAAATGGTAATATTTTCCCGTTTGATCCGTTCGGTTAATTTGTCCAGGGAGGAAATGGCTTCCTTTCCCGATAATGCCAATACGGCGCCCTCCAGTAATGAACCGAAGATCTCAAATATGGAACCATCAAATGCATAATTGGACAATTGCAATATCCGGTCTTCGGTTTTGATTGCAAAGTAATTGGCATTCTTTATCACTCGGGTCGCACTGTAATGCATCATCATCACACCTTTGGGTTTACCGGTGGAACCCGATGTGTAAATGAGGTAAGCAAGTGAAGTTGACGGTAAGGGATTGAAGTTAAGAGGATGAGACGGTAAGAGGTTAAGATGAGTTAAAGAGAGCGCGTTCTTACCTTCCCAACTTCTCGACTTCTTATCTTCTTCATTAAGGGTGGTAACCAATAATGCGGCACCGCTGTCTTTTAGCATATATTCGACCCGATCTTTGGGAAACGACGGATCAATGGGTAAATAGGCTCCGCCGGCTTTTAATATCCCCAGTAGTCCGATAAACATGTCGATGGACCGTTCCATCATGATCGCAACGATACTATCTTCGCCGACGTTTCGTTGTTGCAACTCGCCAGCCAGTCGACCGGCGTTTTCATTTAATTCGCGATAGGAAAGATGAATCGGTGCATCGGTAATGGCAATTCGATCCGGGGTTTTGGCGACCTGCTCTTCGAACAACTGTTGAATGGTTTTGTCTTTGGGCCAATCGGTTGCGGTTTGATTCAAATCGATTAGCAATTCCTGTTTTTCATCCGGAGTCAGAATATCGATATCGTTTAATCGGATATCCGGGTGTTCGATTACCTGTCGGATCAATTGATCGAGTTGATCGGTTATCCGTCGAATGAATGCGGGATCATAAACAGCGCTGTTGAACATAAAATGGACGGTTAACTGCGATGATGGAATAACCAATAGATTTAAATCGTAATTGGTCTGTTCATGCATGACGATACTTTCCGCTGAAATTTCCATCCCGCGGTGCTGATCCTGGCTTTGCTTGATGTTTTCGGCCAGCGGATAATTTTCAAACGCGATGATCTGATCGATCAAACGGTTCTTCAGGGGACTCATGGCCTGGATATCGGCCAGCGGAAGATGTTCGAACGGTTTGGATAAGGCACTTTGGTATTGGATCGTTTTTAATAAATCGGAAAAGGTTTGTCCGTCTTTGCTTTGAATACGGATCGGAACCGTGTTAATAAACAAGCCAACCATGCGATCGCTTCCATCGAGTTCGGCCGGACGCCCCGATACCACCGCCCCGAATATCACATCGTCGATACTCGTGTACCGTTGCAGCATTATTCCCCACAGCGCCTGGAACAGGACGTTTTCGGTGACCCGATTTTTCATTGCGATTTGGCGCAGTTGACGGGTTTGGGTGTCATCCAATTGAAATTTGTGGTTTCCTGAAACGTATGACGGCCTGTCGGATGATCCGCAGCGGGAACGGGGCAATGTGGCGGGTTGTTCGTACCCGTCGATATATTCTTTCCAATACGTTAATCCTTTGGGTTTATCCTGTTTCTCCAACCATTGGATATAGCGGCTGTAGGGCACAACCGGCTGGAGTCGGGGAAGGGTTTGAGCCTGCATGGCATGGTAAATGTCCATGAATTCTCGGAACAAAATCCCCAGGCACCATCCATCCATCAGGATATGATGAAAACTCCATACCAATTGCCAGGATTTGTCTCCGGTTTGAACGAGATGAAGGCGCATCAGGGGGCCTTTGGTTAAATCGAATCCTTTGTCTCGGTCATTGGCGAGGAAGTTTTCAATTGTCAATGGATCCGGCGATGAGGTTTGATCGGTAAACGTGAATTCGGCTGTCTGTTTTTCCAAAACTACCTGGCGGGGGCGTTTGGTGGTTCGGTAAACGAAAACGGTCCGCAGGATGTCGGTGCGGTCCACCAGAAACTGATACGCCCGTTTGAATCGTTCCGGATCGATCGGACCCCGTAACGTGATGACGGTTTGTTCGATGTAAGCGCCCGGGTGTTCGCCCATTACCGCATGAAACAACATGCCTTCCTGCATTGGCGAAAGCGAGTAAATATTTTTAATGTTATTTTTTTCAGGCATCGTTATCCCCTATTATACCATGATATTAGTCGTCTGCAAGTTCCTCGTAAATATCCGCCAGTTCATCCTGGTCCAGGTCCGTGGCATCGAAATCGCTGGCCGTTCGTTCCACGGTTTCGGCGCCCACACACCGATTAATGATTCGCTCAAGTTCGGCCTTAAATGTTTCAATCAATGCCTCGATGGATTCTTTCCGGAATTCGGCGGCACTGTATCCGAACGAGAAGGTTAGTGTTCCATTTGTTACGGCGCCATTAATGGTCAGGGCTTCGGGAACATGGATGCGTAAGCTGCGATCGTTCCCGACCGGTTCGGGCGAAAATCCGAATAAACGGTTGGCCGCATCGTTTTCCCGTTCGAATTGCCCGAGGTAATTGAACAGGATTTGCGGCTCTGCATTCAGCGTGCGGTTCTCTTTTTTATCCGCCGGCGTCAGGTATCGTAAGATGCCATAACCGATACCTTTGTTGGGGATGCGTCTCAAGGTTTCTTTGACGTCTTTGATGGTATCGGAAAGGTTTTGGCATTGGCGGATGTCAAATACAACGGGAAACCAGGTCGTGAACCATCCCACGGTTCGGCTCAGGTTGATATCGGGAATAATGGGTTCACGCCCATGACCTTCCAGACCGATGCATACGCGATCGTCGGCGGTCCATTCCCGGACAGCTAACGCCAACCCGGTCAGTAAGAGGTCATTGATTTCGGTATTAAACGCTTTATGTGCTTCCTTGAGTAATTTCCCGGTGAGGTCTTCGTTTAGTTCCATGGAAACGAGATGCATGTCACCCTGACACCGTAAGTGGGAGTCGATGTTACCATGGTTCCCATCCGCAGGAAGGGCAGCGACGCGTTGAACGGCGTCGTCAACCGATGCCCAGTATTTGAGTTCATGACGTGCATGATCGGTTTGGGCGTAAGCGGATAATTGTTCCGACCAGTACTTGAATGAATCGGTTTTCTCCTGAAAACGGATTTCAATGCCGTTTTGCGCCTGAAGATAACCGGTTTCAAGATCTTCCAGTAGAATGCGCCACGACACGCCGTCCACCACCAGGTGATGAATCACCATGGCCAGATAATCGCCTTCCGAGGTTTTAAATAAGGCGGATTTCAGAAGTGGTCCGGTCGACAGGTCGATACTTGCCTGAAGCCGGCCGCAGATATCACGAATCGATGCTTGAGCATCGGATTGGCCGCGAAGGTCATAAACCGGAACAGAGATCGACACGGGATTCGAATCCGTGGGAATCCCTTTATTATATTGTCGAATATGATGGAATACCATCCGAAGCGCGTCATGATGATGGATGACGCCGTTCAGCGCTTGTTCCACCCAATCCACGTTCAATCCATTTTGACTGAACAGCATGACCGACTGATTGTAGTGATGGGCATCAATTACCTGATGATCGAAGAACCGACGTTGAATGGGTGTTAACGGGACCTCGCCTTCGACCGGTCCCTGGGGAATGTCGCGGTCAATGGTTCCGATGTACCCGGACAGGTCCCGGATGTTGGGATTCAGAAACAACCGACTGATATCGAGTTTTAATTTGTATCGTTGAAGCCGGGCCGTCACCTGAATGGCTTTGATCGAATCGCCGCCCAATTCGAAAAAGTTATCATCGAGTCCGATGCGTTCCGCCGAAGCGCCCAGAACGTCGGCCCATACTCTGGCCAATATCTCCTGAGTCTCGGTTTCCGGTTTGACATACGTGCTGCCGGAAATGCGGAATTGCGGCACCGGGAGTTTTTTCCTGTCCACCTTTCCACTGACCGTCAATGGAATGTCTTTCAACGGGACAAAATAAGACGGTACCATGTACGACGGTACTTTCCCGGATAAGTATGACCGAATATCCGACGGCTCCAGTTCCTGATCCGAGACATAGTAAGCGGCCAGATACTTTTCGTCCCGTTGCTCCAATTCTTTGGGTACGGCGTCGATTCGTTTGACAAAGTTTTGAAACCCGGCAGGTGTCACATGGCATTGCAAATCTTCCCGGAGGTTTTCCATGGTGAGATGCCCCAACCGTTTTTCCCAGCTCGTGGCGCCGCCGTAATAATGAAAGCCCGCGCCTTTAAGGTGACCAAAATCCCCGATCTGTTTGATGGGACAATTGGTCGAATAAATGGCGGTATTTTTTCGGGTTTTCCAATACGGATCCCGATTGTTTAAGTATTCGATCATGTCTTTTTTGGAAATGTCGGTGTAACGATAGAAATCCAGGGTTGAAACGTTTTGATAAACCGATCGGTCGCTCACAATATCGATACCGATGAGGTCGAAGATCGTCTTGTCGATATCCGGGGCACTGCGTTGAACCTTCATGACTTCGTCTTCCAACTGCCGAATGTCGGTAATGCCCTGCCCGGCAAACATGAACAGTTTGTTTTCAATGATTTGACCGCGGGACAACGTTGCCCCAACGACAACCGGGATGTGATGGTGATACGCGTACGCCGCTGCCAATGCGCCGGAGGTGTGAAAACATCCCCGACACACGGTGTGGGCGGTTTCAATGCTCTCTTTGAGGATGCGATCGGAATTGGCGCTGGTAAGGATGACATGGTCCGCGTTCACGGAATCGGTGATGCGTTTGATGTTTTCCAGATCTTTCTTACTGAAATACCCATTGTCGTACGTGGCGGTTAATACCTTGAATCCCATATCCGCTAATCGATACAGGGCATACGCCGATCCCCTACCCCCGCTGTATAACAATAAACAGTCGTAAGCCCCGCGTTCGGCCGGATCGACTCGGTCATTGATGTCGCGAATCGCCTGCTGCAAATCTTCCGGTTTTTTGAAATACAGATCAAAGAATCGTTTATACTTGCTGACACTCTCGCAAATCTCGCAGCAACCGTCGTCATTAATTCGCACGCCGGGATAATGGGAACCGATCCCGCACTTTTTGCAATACTGAATATCCTGCTGGGACTTTTTATTATCGCCGGCAATGACCATGCACTTCTTAATCGCGTTGTGCGACGATAACGCGGTTTCGATCTCTCCCAACTCGATTCGATGCCCTCTGATTTTAACCTGCTCATCGATCCGCCCCATAATTTCAATAACCCCATCCTCCAACCAACGCCCCAAATCTCCGGTTTGGTAAAGAGTACTGCCTCCGGCGGGGGGGGGGGGGGGGGGGGGGGGGGGGGGGGGGGGGGGGGGGGGGGGGGGGGGGGGGGGGGGGGGGGGGGGGGGGGGGGGGGGGGGGGGGGTGGGGGGGGGGGGTGGGGGGGTGGG
>JBLMYT010000097.1:0-14161 GCA_050258455.1 Candidatus Omnitrophota bacterium
CAGGAATCACCGGAGATTCCCACTGGCTTACTTTCATTGTTCTTTCTGTTCATTATGAACTCCTTAAAATTTTACCTCAAAACAAGCTTAGCTAACTGTCCAATTTTAAGGGTCCATTATATTTATTCGCTCGAAAATTGCGCATTCAGGTTGATGTCCTTCTTGGTGTAAGCCTCCAGAAGATGGGACATGAATGATTCTCGCACTTCATGATTGGGATAAGATAAAAAGTAGGTCTGGTCATAAATCCAGAGTCCGTTGAACAATTCTTTATTCCCGGAAAAGAGTTCAGCCAGTGTCGAGATGAGCAGGGATTTACCAAACCGGCGAGGTCTCGATAAAAAATAATATTGCCCGCCTGTGGCAAAGAGATCGTGGATTTGTTTGGTTTTATCCACGTACAAATAATCACCGTTGATTAATTTCGAAAATGTCTGGATGCCAATCGGTAAATTTTTCATGAATGAATTATAGCACAAAAGCATAATTTTTATTGAAAAAATAATGCAAATAATATATCATTGAATATGGTTCGATATGACAAGGAGAACCAGGAAACGTGTAAGAGGTGAAACCAATGACAGATGAAAGAAAAATAAAAGAAATCCCTGACGATGGATCCAGCTTCAACCGTATTAGGGAAGAAAACCGCTACTTTGTCGATAAGACGATGTTTCTGAGTATCATTGAAGAAGATACTTATCCTCACGTGATGATGAACCGCCCCCGTGGTTTCGGAAAATCGTTATTTACTTCCATGCTTGAAACGTACTATGATATTTTGTTGAAAGACCAATACGACTTTTTCTTTAACGATACCTGGATTCACCTTTACCCCACACCGATGCGGAATTCTTATTTAATATTGAATCTTAATTTTGCCGAAATAAACCTGGACGTTGATAAAGTTGAAAAATCGCTCTATCATTATATCCTGAAAAGGGGAGAATTATTTATTTCAAAATACGGAAAGCTGTTGAAGATCGACGAAAACGAAGAAATATCAAAATTCCAAAACCTCACGAGTACCCATCATGCATTTAATCATCTGGTTGGGTTGGTCAAGCGAAGCGGTCAAAAACTTTACGTCATAATCGATAATTATGATCATTTTGCCAATGCCGCTTTTGCCATTAAAGACAGGGAAGACTATCGTAAATTAAATTTTATCGAAGAATTATTTTGTTCGTTTTTCAAGTTATTGGAGACAGGGGCAAGGGGAGATGATGCGCCCATCGATCGATTGTTCTTTACCGGAATTTTTCCCATTAATTTGATGCGTCCTTCAGGTGGTTTCGATATCGGGTATAATATCTCCTTTCATCCCCTGACGAGAGCCATGTTCGGATTTTCTTATATCCATATGCAAGAAATGCTCAAGTATTATCGATCTGTCGGATATTTGAAGCATGAGCCGGATTATCTTCTGGAAATAATGTCTAAATGGTACGGCAATTATCGATTTGTGAACCATCCCGATGAAAGGAGTTTTTTTAACCCGAGAATGGTTCTTCATTTTTTAAGGGAATATTTTAGAACGCAATCGATTCCCGAGGATTTAATGGTCCCCCACATGCAGCCGGATTATGAGAAACTGAAGGAGCTGATGACCGGAGGTTTCGAAAGGGTAAACAGGGATTCGAATCAATTGAAACAGATGATCAGTGACGGACACATGTTATCCGACGTGGGAAGAGGTTTCTCTTTTGCGAACCTAACCGATTCGGATAATTTTTTATCCATTCTTTTTTATTCTGGTTTTATAACCATAAAAGAGTCCGTATTTTATACGCCTCGACTTGTAAGTCCGAATAAAATAACCCGCGCCTTCCTTCGAAAGGTTTTACCGAAAGGAGAGTGATTGCGCGTAAGGGTTTCCCTAAAAAAGGGGCTTAACCAGGAAACCGATTGACTGTATAGCGAGAGTAGCGTTATACGCCGACCATTATAATGGTCTTATCCTGATAAACCGTTTCCTGCATATAGATTTTTTTCTCCAACTCGATATCCGAAGGATCGAAAATATCTATTCAGTATTCGTCTCAACCGCCAATCCAAACAACTTGCCATCGACGTTGGCAAATACTTTCCGTTTCTTTCCCCATTTTAAGACACTCGGAGTAAATTCTTCTTTTTTCCCGCCTTTCGCCGCTAACCGGTATTTTTCGCCATCGATAAATTCCATATACGGTTGATTTACATCAAATCTACTGTCTATCATTAAGAAACAATTTTCAGCAATAGGAGTTACGCCGAACATCGGCGGTGGTGAATCGGAATCCCAAGCTTTTCGCCATTTCTTCACTTCTTTTTCTAACCTTTTCGTTAGTTTTGGGTTTCGCCTGGTGGCACTTTCATAATCGGCCACGAAATGATAGGCCAGCTTATTTAAGTCCGCAGTCGATGGAAAAACCTGGCTATAGGAATTCATTGGTCGGATATTTTGTATATTAAAATTTCCATGTTTTTCGAAATAAGGACTAAATCGATCGATACTCAAATGATTAGCGCCCGATGGCGGAGAAAAATGCCTAATAAGAGGGAGCAACTCCAAAGTCTCGACATAATCCTCTTCTTTATCACCAGGAAACGTATGCAGTAGATTCCAATTTATTTGTATATCCATCGCACGAGACCATTTAAGTGAGAATAAATTTTGGGAAGCAGTAATCCCCTTACTCATTCGTTTTAGCAGTGACGTGGATAACGCTTCTATCCCTGGCTGTATAACATTAATACCTGCTTCTTTGAGGAGTTTGATTTGCTCGAATGAAAGATTGGCTTTTTGCTCATAGAAAAAATGGTAATCATAAAATTCTTTGGCCAGACGAGGTAGAAGAGTTTTAAAATAGCTGAAAGGCATAATACTATCAATCATTAAAATATTTTTTGTCCACTTTTTTTGAGTTATTCGATTTAGCTCCATTAAAACCCGATCCGGATCCTTCTCCCGAAACCGTAAGGTTTTGCCATTTATCCCGCAAAAATAGCATTGGTGCTTTTGCCCCCACCAACAACCTCTACTGGTTTCAACGGGAAGCCAGAACATGCTAGCTTGGATTAATTTCCCTTCCGGGAGAAAAGTTCTCAATTGAGTATAATAATCATCATATTCAGGTATAGGGAGGTTATTCAAGTTCTTAAAAGGAGTCCCTTTAATAACCTTATTACAAGGTTTATTGCCTTTCAATATTGTGGTTAGGAATTGGGTAAAAGTCACTTCGCTTTCACCGGAGAATACATAATCGATCGCATCAGTAAGAGAAAGTATCCCATCTGCCATTTCTTCTTCGCAATTTGGGCCACCCATTATGGTTATCGTTCTGGGTGAGATTTTCTTGATCCTTTTCAAAATTGCAATACTTGCTGATGTTTGTTCAAAACCATTGGTGCAGCCTACTACAGGATATCCCAATTTAACAATCTCCGCCACAAGCCCATCTAACCAATCCGGAATAATTTCAACAATACTTTTTAAAGTTCCCAGACTTAATTTTGGCAAGGATAAATTATCGGAGGATTCAAAATCGATCCTGAGAGAAGAGGGTAGGTGCCCTAAGGGCGGAAGAGAATAGGCAGCTTTTGAAAAAAGTCTTTCGCCAATCAAGCTCGGAGTGGGCGCATAGCAGATTGACTGATAAGTTAGTTCGCCGATTGTTTTGGCTAATAATACATTGGAATATAGAATTTCTATCGACAATCCATTTTCCCTGGAACAGGCTTGAAGTAAGTGGGCTGAAATTGAAGGGCGATCTATTCCGGCAAAAGGAGGAACAACAATAAGTGCATTCGCTGATTTTAGCATTAAGTTACTTTTTTTATATTCTAATGTCCTCATTTAATATTTAACTCCATATCTTTGGAATACCCACTTACCTAAGCCCGCCTAATTAACTGGTTAAAATCTTATACCAACCGTAACCCCAACGTAATAGAATTCTCCAGGAGCAGCACCTAGCATTGGGGGTTTCTTATCCTTGATATCCTTGACTAGTTTTAACAGATTTTTGTTTTCTGATTCAGGAAGTATTATACCTTCTTGTTTTAGAAAACCTACAGGATCGGCAAAAAACTGATCCCTGTAATTTTTGTCTTCATTTAAACGTTTTTGAATTTCTTCCAAATTTACCATATTCCACCTCTCTTTATTTTAATTTATTTTATGGTTCAATAATAGTCTCTTTCAACTTAAAATGTCAATAGTTTTTTTAGTATTTTTTTATTTTTTTTTCGTATATTTTTTTGGCAACATCAAAAGGCTTATCCTCTCAATTTATGGAATCAGGTTAAGAATCAATTCAGTATATTAAAACCATTTTTAAACGGATTCTGTATGAAAGGAAAAGATCGCAAAATCGTCCTTATTGCCGCTCTTTCTCTTCAATGGTCATATCGCAATACCATATAAAGTGCATCTTGAATAAACGGTTGTTACCTTTTATGGTCTTTACTTCTCCGACTGATATCAAACTTGATATCCGTCAAATAGTCTTGGCGGTCAATCATGGGGTTGCGTTTTACTCTTGATATTAGAATCCAAATCGATTAAAATCTCCTTATGCAACTGAAAATGTTAAAAAGAATCTTACCGGCTGATTTTAGGAGGAAATGATTTAATGGAATATAAGTATGGGCCGAAAAATTTCTGGCAGGTTAAAAATCAAGGAAACCTCAAATTTGATCTTGCACTAAAACCAGGAGATGAACGATACGTCGAGTTGGATAAAGCCAGGGGAGAAAAAGTTTACAATCGCCTGCTTAAGCCCCTGGGATTCGATAATAATTTTATTCCAAGATCGATCGAAAGAGATGAAAATCATTACATCCTCTTCTGTGGTCATCGGGGATGCGGAAAATCAACGGAGATTAAACGAATTGCTCAAAAGTTACATCGTCCGGATGGATATTTTGTCGTTTATTGCGATATCGAAGTAGACCTTGACCCGAATAATATCGAATATGTGGATGTATTATTCCTTGTTGCCCAAAAAATCGCTGAAAAACTTGCCGATGCCGGTGTTATGATAAGCCAACAGCACATCGACGATTTGAGTGATTTTTTTCAGGAGCGGATTATAAAAAAATTAAACCAGAATGATTTGGAAGCATCGATTAAGGCTGGAATAAAATCGAAATTCGGCTTCGAATTTATCGGCAGTATCTTTGCCAGCCTGACCACAGCAATAAAATCCAATACCACCTACATCGAAGAAGTACGGAAGGAGGTCAAAAACCAATTCAGTTTATTTAAAACTATATTTAATCGGATGCTGAATGAAATAAAGCAAAATATTATCAAGGAAGAAAAGGGTAAAAGCCTCCTTGTGATTATCGATGGGACCGATAGGTTAAGTCGCGATGCTTGCGATCACATTTTCATTAATCATGCCTCTCAACTGACTCAACTCGAGACCAGTTTCATTTATACCGTCCCGATTCACCTGGTTTATGAATCCAGCCAGGTAAAAAACATCTATGAAGCGCCTTTTGTTCTTCCCAATGTCATATTGGAGAAAAATAATACCGGGGATCAAACCGGGTGGGAGGCGATGAAGCAATTGATTTACCGGCGCATTCATCCTGAACTTTTCGATAGTGAAGAAACCGTCCATTATATTATTGAAATGTCCGGCGGTCATGTCCGGGAACTTATCCATATTTTACAGGCAGCATTTAATGAATCGGATACTGAAATGTTCGATAGAAAGGCCGCGGAAATGGGTATCCATCGTCTGAAAGCGGATTATATGCGCATATTAAACTCCAGAGATTATAAACGGTTGGTGAAACTGGAAAAGGAACAAGATAAAGAATCGGATGAAATTATGAAAAACCTGCTTTTTAATTTAGTGGTTTTTGAATATAATGACTATTGGAGAGAGATTAATCCGATTGTGAAAAAAACCGACGAATTTCAAAAGTATTTAAAAGCCAATGAAAACGCATCCCGATCATCCGGAGATTAAACGGCTTCTTCGATTGGTAAATACCCTTACCGGCTTCGAATTGGTGATATGCGGATACCAATCCAGGGCGATATTCAATGAAATGTTGGAACTGACAAAAAACGCATGCCGTGATAAAAATATCGGGGTTCAAGCTATCGATATATCAGAGATGGGGCGATCTCAGAATTTTGAAACATTGCTTCGAAAAAGTATCGAGAAGTTGGATGGGTACAGAGTACTTAATATTCTTGGAGTGACCCGCCATGTGAAAGTGAACAATGTTTCCTCTTTTTTTAACCATATGAATCTGATACGCGAACGCTTAGCCGCCGATTTTCCATATTCCTTTTTCTTCTGGCTCCCGGAAAACCTCATTTCAAGGTTTACCCTGGATGCCCCGGATTTATGGGCATGGCGAAATACGGTTTTGGTGTTTGAAGACAGTGAAATGGAATCCATCATCGATCTCATCCCCATTCAAACTTATATTGGTGAAAACTTCGAACGTTTCACAAAAAAAGAACAAGAAACTCAATTCGATTATTTACGCAATTTACTCATTTACCTGGAAGATATACCTGAATCATCAAAAAAGAAAAAACGACTATCCCAAATCTATGATGACCTGGGCAAAATGTTTTGTTCAATGAAAGAATATTCTACTTCTTTGCTGTATTATAAGCGAAGTCTTGAGTTACTCCAGGATTTGGGAGATGTAAATGGGATGGCGTCGGTTTATAATAATATGGCACTAACTTATCAGGCAAATGGCGATTATGATAACGCGTTTAAAAATTATCAAGAAAGTATGGACATTCTTTCAAAATCGAATGATCCGGGAGAGAAGGCCTCTATTTACAATAATATGGGGATTTTATTTAGGCTTAATGGTAAAGAAGATTTGGCATTCCAACATTTCCGGGAAAGTAACGAATTATTTTTACAAAGTAAAAACTGGCATGGAATTGGGGCAACAGTCAACAATATCGGAATCATTCATGAATTTAACAGAAATTTTAATGCTGCATTAGAAGCTTTCAATGAGAGCAAAGCCGTCTTTGAAAAATCTCAAGACGAGTTAGCCAGCACTATTGTATTAAACAATATCGGTCATGTCTACTATTCCCGTGGGGATTATGATGCTGCTGCCGATTGTCTCTTGAATAGAGCAATGAAATTAGAAAAACTCGGTTTCAAACCCAAATATGTTCTGGTATTATACAAATTATCGAAATTATTTAAAGAAGCGGAACAAGAAGAAGAGCACATTAAATTCATACGAAGAGCTTTTCTCCAAAAAAGAGAGTTGGGAAATTCGGACAAAGATATGTCATGGGAAGGTTTGGAAGAAAAATACAGTGAAAGATGCGTTATACGCCGACCATTATAATGGTCTTATCCTGATAAACCGTTTCCTGCATATAGATTTTTTTCTCCCACTCGATATCCGAAGGATCGAAAATAACCAGATATCCTTTCTTTAAACCGAGCCGGTCCAGGTAACGGTCCAATTGTTCTTTACCATCATCGATTGTATAATTGTCGCGTTTAATTTTCAGTTCCAGGGGAAATTCCTGATCCCTGAATCGTACGAGTAAATCGATTCTGCCATTTCCGGCTGCCATCTCTCGAACGATTTCACCACCGGAATTGATCACTCGCTGCAAAAACGCCATTAATAATAAATGCTGCGCCGACTCCTTATATTCGAACCGGTTTAACCATGCGCCGCTATTCCGTCGGTAAAACTTTTGAAACTCCACCAACAGCCTGTCCATATCCAATTTTCCGTTTACATTTATAAAACGGGAAGTTTGGATCTCTTCGGGAATGGAAGATTGAATCGGAGCCGCAATTACACGCGGAATGATTTCCGCATAAATGGGATTGGAAAATTTCAGCGGGTCTGTTTGCCCGACAATCCCAAGGTCCCGCACATATAAAATATCATCATCCATGATATCAAACGGGAGGATTTCTCCGTTGATAATGACCTGAACGATTTTTTTAACTCGATCTTCTCTGAGTTTATCCACGAGACTATCCAGATGCGTATCCCGACGCTGGATCAATTGGACTTTGGCTTGCGCCAAAAGATCCATGGTAATGGGTTTCGAGTAATCGGAATGAAGCATCTTCTCAACTATTTGCCGCGCCAGGGCATTGACCAACCAGGGTTGGCCATTGGTCAACCGAAAGATTTCCTCTTTGACCTCTTGTGGAAAAACCTGCCCGGTTGCTTCCTTATGCTGGTCAAGCAGCTCGAAAACCTCTTCCTTTTTGAAATTACACATAAAAAAGGAATCCGATTTAATATTAAACGGAGAAGCGGCCCCATACGATTTTTTCTCTTCACGAATTTTAATTTTATAATCTCGGACATCGCGAAGTCCGACCAGAGCAACGGAAGAGGGAAAAAATTTCGGTCTGCCCTGATACCCGTCCCGCAATTGCCGCAGAATGGAAATCAGAACATCGTCCAGCAATGAATCGATTTCATCGATAAGAAGAACGATGGGTTTTTTCTGGTTTTCGCACCAGGTCTGTAAATAATTGATTAAATCCGGGTAATGCTTTTCTTCGGGGTTTGGGGGCTGGTGCGTTTCGTCCAATTGCCGGCGGGAAGAAATATAAATAGCATTAATAACTGTTTCATTGCCTTTATCGACTGTAAAACTTTCGATTCCTGCCCGCTCGAAGGAAACCACCATGGCAATATACTTACCATCGGCGTTCAGTTTGCGAGTCAGCGCGTAGAGGTAGGTTGTTTTGCCCGTTTGTCTCGGTGCATGGATGGTAAAATAAAGTTCTTGTTCAATTAATTGCTCTACTGAACTTAATCTTTTTAAGGGATTGACCATATAATGTTTTTCAGGAGAACATGGGCCCGCGGTATTAAAATATTTTTTCACGATTTTTTCTTCACTCATGGGTTAATGATAAAATGAATTGAAAAAATTGTCAATCGGTTAACCTGATCCGATCCATCAAAACAAAAAGTTTTGGGAGGTGTCGGAACCCTTTTTCAAAAGGGTTCTGACATACAATTGAAAATATTATAGCCAAAGGTTTTTAATTATGGTAAAATTAAGTTATAAACTTATAAATGAAAGGTGAAAGATAAATGATTTATTTTATTTTGTCGGTGTTATTTCTGGTAACCACTCTATTCTATATGCTGGAAATCGCATTTAACAGTTATTCCAAGGTTTCTCTGGCCGGGTTCTTGGATGATATTGAAAACCAAAAAATCAAACAATACGGCTACGTGGAAAAATACGAAACGGTTCTCCATGCCCTGCAAGGTACCGCTTTCCTATTTCAATTGATCCTCTTTTTCTATTCTTACTTCCTTTTGATGCCGGTCCTCCAAAACTCGATCTATACGCTGATCCTGCTAATCGTTTCCTTCCTGTTGATTTTCAACGTCTTCCTCTATACCCTGGCTTTCTCCAAACGCGAAGCCATCCTGGATAAACTTATCTTTATAACCCCGATTGCCATGTTTATCTTTTACCCGATTAATGTCATGTTTTCCGCATTCGCCAAAAAACAACCGGAAGACAACGGCGACGAGGACGAAGACGACCTGAGCGAAAAAGAACTGGAGGTCTTTTTCGAAGAAGGTACCAAAGAAGGTGTGCTGGAAACCGAAGACAAAGAGATGTTCGAAAGTATTCTGGAATTCCGGGATACACTGGTCAAAGAAATCATCACCCCACGCGTGGACATGGTGTATGTGGACATCAATATCGGTCTGGATGACCTGGTCAAAAAAATCAATGAAGCCAAGAAATCCCGATACCCGGTGATTTCAGGTCGCATCGATAATATCGAAGGCATTATTCTGGCCAAAGATGTGTTCGATTACTGGAATAACGAAGAAAAAAAGAAAGATTTTAATATAAAGAAAATCCTGCGCAACGCATTTTTTGTCCCGGAAACCATGCGCGTTCTGGAACTCCTCAAAGAGCTACAAAAATCCAAACAAAAATTCGCGATTGTCGCAGATGAGTTCGGCGGCATTTCCGGCGTGGTCACCATGGAAGATATCATCGAAGAAATCGTGGGCGAAATCCACGACGAATACGATAAAGATACGGAATATATCATCGAAGAAAAAGACCATTTCATCGTTAAAGGCGACACGGATATTTATGAATTGAACGATCGGTTGAATTTTAAGTTAGAAGAAGACGACGATTATCAAACGGTGGCCGGATTAATGAGTTTTTCCCTCGGAAAGATCCCCGGAAAAGGCGACCGGGTCAAAATCGATGGGTATATTTTCGAAGTGATTGAAACAGATAAAAACCGGGTCAAGAAAGTAAGAATAATCAAACAAGAAAATTCAGAATAAATCTTGTCAATCTTACTGCTTCCTAACGAAAAGAAAAATATGGGCAATATGATGCAGAAATTGGGCAGTAAACAGTTATCTCAGTTTTACGAACATCTTTCGAGGTTTGTTAACAGCGGTATTCCCCTGGAACGGGGATTATCGATTATGAAACAGGGTAAAAAAGGCCCCATGTATTACCTGTTGGATCATCTTCAATTTTACGTGGGACGCGGGGGAACATTGTGGGAAGGGATGGCAAATTGCCGGTCTTTTTTCGATAAATTTCAGGTAATGACGATTAAAGCCGCCGAAGAAAGCGGTCAAGTGGTCGAAACCTGTGCGGCTTTAGCGCGGTATTATGATTTACGAAACCGTGAAAGAAAGCGGTTAATAGGCAGTTTGATCTATCCGCTGATTCTGCTTCATGGGGTGATCCTCCTTCCGCCGCTGAAATATTTGTTCGTAGAAAACCTTGGAAAAAGTTACGGGTCGGTGGTGCTTCCGCCGCTTCTTATTGCTTATAGTCTGGTGGGTTTGGCGTATTTCTTCTGGAATCAATTCATGAAATACGGTAAAATCAAAGAAATCTTTGATGAAATCCTGTTTTCGTTTCCGTGGGTTAAAAAACTGGTTAAGGGATTATCGTTGGCCCGT
The DNA here is from genome assembly GCA_050258455.1 of Candidatus Omnitrophota bacterium. Lineage (GTDB taxonomy): Bacteria > Acidobacteriota > Aminicenantia > UBA2199 > UBA2199 > JAKAGC01. Next base: position 10,945 of record JBLMYT010000097.1, read on the forward strand.
TTTTTTCGGGCATTCGCCAGTATGCACAATGCGGGAATCGGCCCGATGCAAGCCGCACAGCAAGCCATCGATACCGTGAATAATCAATCGGTGGGACGGCGCTTAAATGGCGGGATGATTATTCTTGAGCGAGGGGGAACATTTACGGATTTTTTTTCATTCTCCGGCCTGCTCCAACCGCTTCAACTGGGAATGATCGCCGCAGGCGAAGAAACCGGTACCATGCAAGATTCCCTGGATCGATTGGTCAACCTAATGGAAGAGGAAAACCGGAAACGCCTGATACAAACGGCTAAGGGACTGGGGGTTATGGCATATCTTATTGCCGCTCTTGTGGTTGCGATGACGGTGATATCGTTTTACGGGAAACTTTTTTCGGTAAGTTATTAGGATAATTCTGTAGGGGCGATTCGCGAATCGCCCTCCAAATTAATCCGCATCATCCATGATATAATGCGCACCACGCGAAACTTTGTTCCGTATCGCCGCTTCAACCACCAACATGGCTGCTTGCATGCTATCTCTTAAATCGATGATGCTGTTGTTCATTTCCGTTCGCTGATAGAATTGAATAATGCGGTGCCTTAAATAGTTCAAATCGGATCGCGCCCGCTCCAACCGTTTTCTTGTCCGGATAATCCCGCTGTAATTCCACATGGTATACCGAATGGTCGATAAGTCCTGCCAAACCAACGCGGGATCCAACTCCTCCTGCGGATGCGGGTATTTCCACTGCGGAATCTCCGCAATGACATAAGGATTTTTATCCGTTGAAATGGTTTCAATAATATCCTGGGCCGATTGGGCCCCCCATACCAATCCTTCCAAGAGCGAGACCGATGCCAAACGATTGGCGCCATGCACACCGGTGCACGCCACTTCACCGACCGCATACAAATTCTTTAAACTGGTGCGTCCTTTTAAATCGACCAGAACGCCACCACACGAATAATGAGCGGCTGGAACCACCGGAATCGGTACTTTCTCGATATCGATGCCATACGTTAAACAATTGCGATAAATGGTCGGAAACCGTTCTTTAATATCGATTTTGGCAAACGATGCGAGGTCCAAAAGCACAAAATCATCGCCGTATTTGATCATTTCTTCATAAATGGCGCGAGACACTTCATCGCGAGGTGCCAGATCCCCCATCGGCGAATATTTCTTCATGAAATATTCACCTTTACGATTCATGAGTTTGGCGCCTTCTCCCCGAACCGCTTCGGAAATTAAAAAACTGTCCGCTTCGCGGTGATACAGCGACGTGGGATGAAACTGAACGTATTCGAGATTGGCCAGACGCGTTCCTGCCCGGTAAGCCATGGCAATGCCATTGCCCACCGTATCCTTGGGGTTGGTGGAATGAAGGAAAATACTACTTAAACCGCCGGTAGCCAGAATCACTTTCCTGGCAAAAATACGCATCACTTTTCCGGAGGTTTGCTCCAACACGTAGGCGCCAATGGCCGCAGGCTCCTGGTATAACCGCTCGTAATTGGTCGAGTGATGCGGAATTGCCAGAATATCGATGGCCGAATGCCCGAAAAGCATTTTCAATTTATCCAGCTTTTTGAGATAATGATAAAAGCATTCCTGGATCTTTTTACCGGTCATGTCTTTGACATTGAGCACCCGGCGTTGGGAATGCGCCCCTTCCTGGGCAAGATCAAAGCTTCCGTTACTCGCCATGGAAAACGGAACCCCGATTTTATCGATTAAAATATGTTTGACCAGTTGATACGAATGAATGACGACCTGTTCGACAGCGCTTCGGTAATTGATGCCTCCCCCACTTTTGATGATATCTTTAATGAATTGATCCGGCGGATCATCTTTATTTAACGAGGCAATTCCGCCCTGAGCCAGATAGGAATTGTTGGCAAATGCATCCGGACCCTTGGAGATCATTATGGTATTGATTCCCTGTTCCGCCAGAATCAATGCGGCCGTACATCCGGCAATACCGCATCCCAGAATCAAGACATCGGTTTCGATATATTCATGTCCTTTCATGATGCGCCTCATCGTGTGATATTCAAAATATTCAAACTCAAATCCAGAGATTTAAAAGAGTGAGTCAATGCGCCGACCGAGATAAAATCAATACCCGCGCATTCGGCAGCCCGCTGCTCGATATTTCCCAGGTTAACATTCCCGGAAACTTCAAACTTGACCGATTGACCGGGTCTCCGTCGCTGAACCGCTTCGTTTAATAATCCGGGATCAAAGTTGTCGAGCATGATCATCGCCACATCCAGGGAAAGCGCTTCATCCAATTCGCGGAGGTTGCGAACTTCGACTTCGATTTTTTTACCGGGAAACCGTTCCCGGATTTTCCGGACCGCAGCCGCGATGCTCCCGGCCATGGCAATGTGGTTATCTTTAACCATGGCCATGTCTTCCAGGTTCATCCGATGATTGGTGCCGCCGCCGTCACGAACCGCTTTCTTCTCCAAATAACGCATGCCCGGCGTGGTTTTGCGGGTATCGAGCAAGGTAATCCCATAAGGTGTTAATAGATCGACAAATTTCCGTGTGAGAGTCGCGATGCCACTCAACCGCTGTAAGAAATTTAATGCCGTGCGTTCGGCTTTTAAAATGGAACTTTCCATGCCTTCGATTTCCAGAACCGTATCCCCTTTGTTGACAACGCTGCCATCCGGGGTCAATACGCGGATTTGAACGCCGGGATCGATATGGTGAAACACATCGGTAAACACACCGGTTCCGGATAGGATTCCATCTTCCTTGGCTGTGACCGAAGCGGTCACGCGTCGATCAAATTCCAGCAACGCATGCGTGGTGACATCTTCCGTGACTTGATCTTCCGATAAAGCCATTTGAATCAACTGTTGGGTTAATTCATATTCAAGAGTATTTAAATCTGTCATTTTTCTTTCTTTTTTCTTTCTTTTACGCGGTTTCCCCTTGAAACCCAAAAAAGATATACAAAAAGATAAAATGATCCCTGAAGGAATCGAACCTTCAACCTATTGATTAAGAGTCAATTGCTCTGCCAGTTGAGCTAAGGGACCATTGCAAGGAAAAGGATATCATATTTATTTCGGGGTGTCAAGACGGTAATGATTTTTGCAGCAATTCTTCTTTTGAATTTTTTTCATCAGATTTACATATTTTCGCTGGATACTTTTGGGGGGCCGATCAAAAGTTGGAGGGTACCACCCAAAAAGAACCGGAAAAAGATATCGAAATG
>JBLMYT010000098.1:0-5317 GCA_050258455.1 Candidatus Omnitrophota bacterium
AATGCCGCAGCGAGCGCGGCGCCCGACGAGATACCGGCGAAAATACCTTCCAACCGTGCCAGTTGACGCGCGGCCGCATAGGCGTCCTCGGTTTTCACCGTCATGACTTGATCATAGATCGTCGTATTTAAAATATCCGGCACAAATCCGGCACCGATGCCCTGGAGCTGATGCGGGCCGGGTTGACCGCCGGAAAGAACCGGCGAGGCTTCGGGTTCAACGGCAATGACTTTGATATCCGGATTTTTTTCTTTCAGCACTTCCCCCACCCCCGTGATGGTTCCGCCGGTTCCCACGCCGGCAACAAACACATCCAGATCGTGATCCATGTCTTCCCAGATTTCAATGGCTGTGGTTTTGCGGTGGACCTCCACATTGGCGGGGTTCTTAAATTGCTGGGGAATCAAACAATGGCCTTCCTGTTCGGCGATTTCCTGTGCTTTTGCGATGGCGCCTTTCATCCCGAGAGGACCCGGCGTCAACACGACCCGGGCACCGAGCGCAGCCACGATTCGACGGCGTTCGATACTCATGGTTTCGGGCATCGTTAATATTAAGGCATACCCTTTTACCGCACAAACCATGGCGAGTCCGATTCCGGTGTTTCCGGATGTCGGTTCCACCACCGTGGTGCCGGGAGTTAACATCCCTTCTTTTTCGGCGGCTTCGATCATACTCAATGCCATTCGCTCTTTGACGCAGGAGAGCGGGTTGAACGATTCCAACTTCACGTAAAATTCGGCGTTTAATTCCTTGCCGATTTTATTTAATCGCACAATCGGGGTTTTCCCGATGGTTTCCAAAATATTATGGTAACGCATGTTTTACCTCCGAGAATGAATCGTCATATCGTTAGGATTCCTTTCGCGTGGTCGGTTCATGAAACGCGAGGAGTTGCTGTTCCATATCGGCGATTCGGATTTCGAGGCGTTCGATCAGGCGCAACAGCGGGTCGGGTAAATTGCCGTGGGCGAAGTCGTGGATTTCTTTGGAAATCTTGTCCGAGTTTCGAGACACGATGCGTCCGGGTACGCCCACCACAACCGAGTTATCGGGAATATCTTTATTGACGACACTGTTGGCGCCGATACGCACATTGTTACCGATGATGACCGGGCCCAATATTTTCGCGCCGGCCCCCACGATAATATTGTCTTTCAGGGTCGGGTGACGTTTCTTGTTTTCCAGGCTGGTTCCCCCCAGGGTGACGCCCTGATACAGCGTGACATTCTCGCCGATTTCGGTTGTTTCGCCGATGACCACGCCTTGACCATGGTCGATGAAGAAATTGCCTCCGATTTTTGCTCCCGGATGAATATCGATTCCGGTTAATTGACGGGCAATATAGGAAAGGTACCGGGGAACGAAGGGAAGTCCCACACCCCAGAAGAAATGGGCGATCCGATAGAGCAGAACCGCTTGAATTCCCGGATACGAGGTCAGCACTTCGACCACGCTTTTGGCTGCCGGATCTTTTTCAAACGCACTGGTGACATCCGATACAAAGTAGTTCATGATTTTTTCGATGTCCGAAGCAATCGATTCTTTATTGGACAGGTCCAGGCGCATGTCGACTTTGAGAAAACAGTTGGGGCAATAGCTGGTCATGTTTTCCTTATCCGATAATTTGATTCCGCATCCCAAACATTTGATATCGATACCGTGTGTGGATTGATCCATGGTGTTTTATCTCCTATTGTGATTCATCATTCACTCATTGTATTAAAGGTTGGATGAAATTGCAACTACCGGTGATTCAAAATAAAATAAAAGTTTTGTCCCGTCAGGGAGGTGCGATCTTGGTATTAAATGGTAAATATTTCCGCTAAAATAGCAGAGGTATTTAAAATGGTGGCGTAGGGCGATTATTTTGTCATTAATCGCCTCTGGCAATATGGAAAAGCAATCAAATTTTTGGGATTTTTTACTTGCAAATAATCAGTCGTTATATTATGATGTAGGATAAAAAATTTATATGAAAAAGGGGATTAATTCCTTTAGCGTTGCTGAGAAGGATACGTGCCGTTTTTAGGGATGGATGGGTTTAAGAAAGTAGATCCCAGGAAAACTTTTTTTAAAAAAGATTCAAAAATTTGTAAAGAAACAAGGAGATGAATTATGTCAAATGCTAACGTAAACGTAAGATCGAGACAATCCAATCTGACCTATCAGATTCAAGGCCAGTCGACAACGGCCGCACCCGGATTAGGGGTTTTTAATTCGAGTTTATATTGCGCCTACAAAGCCAATGATGCCTCGAATGCCATTTATGTCACCCGCACGAGTGATGGAAGGAATTGGGGCAATACCCGTTCGCTCCCTGGGCAATCGACGACTGCTTCACCGAGGTTGGCGGAATTTAACTCGCGGTTATATTGTGCCTATAAGGCCAATGATCCTTCGAATGCCATTTATATAACCAGTACGGGTGATGGCTCGAATTGGAGCAACACCTATTCCATACCCGGGCATTCGACAACGGATGCACCGGTGTTAGCCGCATTCAATTCCCGGTTATACTGTGTATTTAAAGCCAATGATCCGTCAAATGCCATTTATGTCGGCAGTACGAGTGATGGCTCGAATTGGGGGAATTTTTATCGAATTCCGGGGCACTCGACAACGGCTGCACCGGCATTAGCGGTTTTCAATTCCAGATTATATTGTGTATTTAAAGCCAATGATCCGTCAAATATGATTTATGTCGGCAGTACGAGTGATGGTTCAAACTGGGGCAATTTCTATTCGATTTCAGGACAGACGACCACTTCGGCACCGAGGTTAGCGGTATTTAATTCCCGGCTGTATTGTGCGTATAAAGCCAATGATCCTTCGAATGCCATTTATATTACCAGCACGAGTGATGGATCGAATTGGGGGAATACCTCTTCCATTTCGGGTCAATCGACATCCGATGCTCCGGCTTTAGAAGACTTTGAATGTTCGCTATATTGTGTATATAAAGCGAATGATTCTTCAAATGCCATTTGGGTAACCACGATTTTGTAATTTTACCTTAGGTATAGGGGGCGAGTCTTGCATTTTAGCACTGTTGAAATACGAGGCTTGTTCCCTGTGCCGTTTCTCACGGAGCCACAGAGGTCACGGAGGTCACAGAGGTTGTGTGGAAACTGATCCTGATTTTCAGTGGAAATAAATTAATCCACCACTCCGAAATATAAACCAAAAGTTTTGGGAGGTGTCGGAACCCGTTTTCAAAAGGGTTCTGACCCGCCGGAGGCATGCCATCCCCGGCAACCGGAAACCGGCCAACTGCAACCGGTTGACTTTTTTCTTTTTTCAGATTAACATAGGGTTATGAAAGAAGAAGAACGCTTGAAATCTATCCCTTATGGGAAAGCCGATTTTGCCGAATTTAAAAAGAGGAATCTGTATTTCGTTGACAAGACGCGTTACATTCGCGATATAGAAGAGAAGGGATATTTTTTGTTTTTTATTCATCCCCGTCGTTTCGGGAAATCTCTTTTTCTCTCCATCATGGAATGTTATTACGATGTATTATTAAAAGACCAGTTTGACTTCCTATTCAATGGAACCGCAATTCATCAAAACCCTACAGAAGAGAAAAACAGTTACATGGTTTTAAAATTGAATTTCTCTTTGGTAAAGCCCGGGGTTGCGTCTATAGAAACCACATTTCATAATTATATCAAGGATTCGGTTACAGACTTTATCACGAAGTATTCTTCATTATTGGATATCGATATCGATAAAGCGGTAGCGGAACTTAACTCAAGAGAAAACGCCTCCGAGTTAATGGTCACATTTTTAAAATATTGTAAACGAAAAAAACAAAAATTATATGTCATCATCGATGAATATGATAACTTTGCCAATACCATTTTAACCTCATCGGGTAAGGCGTCTTTTCATGATCTGACTCATGGCGAAGGTTTTTTTCGATCCTTTTTTAATGTCCTCAAAGGCGGAACATCCGATGCCGACGCTCCCATTTCCCGAATATTTATCACCGGTGTTTCTCCGATTACACTGGATGATGTAACTTCCGGATTTAATATTGCCACCAACATTTCATTAGATTCGAATCTCAATGAAATTCTGGGTTTCACTTCCGAGGAAGTCGAAACCATGATCGACTATTACCGGCAAACAGGAAAGATCAAACATTCGACCGCCGAACTCATGGCGATCATGAGTCAATGGTATAACCATTATCGGTTCTCGATTCGTGCGACCCGGGAGGTATTTAATACCACGCTTGTATTGTATTTCCTTCAGGAATACATGAAAGATTCCCGAATTCCGGATGAAATGGTCGACAATAATGTCCAAATCGATTACAACAAATTACGTCATCTCATTGTTATCGATAAGGAAGGTGCCAAAAAAGCCAATGGTAATTTTTCCAAATTATTGCATATCGTTCAAAGTGGAGAAGTTCATTCCACGATTGAGAGAAGCTTTCCTATCGAAGATCTTACCGATACGAATAATTTTGTTTCTCTTTTGTATTATTTTGGTCTTTTAACGATCGGGGGAATCGATGATGAAGATACACCGATACTTCGGATACCGAATGAAACGATCAAACGGTTGTATTTCGATTACATTCATGATACCTATAAAGAAACCGGAGTATTAAATCTTCGAACCGATGAATATAAAACATTGATTCGGGGAATGGCTTACAAAGGAAATTGGGAAGAGCTGGTTGACTTTATTGCCGGTTGTATGGAATCGTCATTGAGTTTACGGGACTTAATGACGAGTGAGAAAGCGCATCAAGTCTTTTGGATTGTGTATTTGGGATTGAGTACGCTTTATCATATCTATTCGGAGAAGGAAATCGGTCAGGGATATTGTGACCTGGCCATGGTTCCGACATTGGAGCAAAACCCCAAAATACAATATTCTTATATCATTGAACTCAAATACATCAAACCGTCGGATTATGAAAAAAAAGATGGTGCAGAGAAAGTAGAAACCCTTCGTTCGGAAGCTGCCGAGCAATTAAGCCGTTACTCGCTGGATGAAAAATTCATAAATACAGTGAGTCAAACCAGGTTAAAGAAACTGATCCTGATCTTTAGCGGAAATAAATTAATCCACAACTCCGAAATATAAAACCAAAAAGTTTTGGGAGGTGTCGGAACCCTTTTTCAAAAGGGTTCTGACCCGCCGGAGGCATGCCATCCCCGGCAACCGGCAACCGGAAACCGGTTGACTTTTTTCTTTTTTCAGATTAACATAGGGTTATGAAAGAAGAAGAACGCTTGAAATCTATCCCTTATGGGAAAGCCGATTTTGCCGAGTTCAAAAAGAGGAATCTGTATTT
>JBLMYT010000099.1:0-36380 GCA_050258455.1 Candidatus Omnitrophota bacterium
TCAATATTCGAATATCTTCTTTCGAATATTTCATTCGAAAACATTCCTTGATCAATTCATTTTCCACTTCAAATTTCGCTTCATTATTCAATCGCTTGACCTCAAGGCTTTTCAATTGGGCTTTAACCACCAACGCCATTGGGTTGGTCGAGTTCTCAAGTTTCTTTTTGAGTTTCGGTTTTGATTTATAATCGAGTATTTTAACCATCGGTATTTTCATTTTAATTTCGAATCCACAAAAACTGAAGTTAAAAGTATCAGGTCGAAAGTTTTTGTTGTCATCCGTTAATATCGCAAGGCTGATTACCGGAATTTTCTCTTTCTTTTCTTTATCAAAGGCTCGGTAATAATAAATAAACATCCTTTCCATAAAGTCCGATCGTTCTTGGGATTGTACTTCGACGTGGATGATCAAGCAAATGTAATTAATACTTCCATCTCGGAGATGGACTTTTGCCAGAATATCGGCTTCTCGATCGCCTTGACTGCTGTCTGGCTGAATTTCGTTTAATTCTTTATCCAGAAACGTAATCTCTTTGGTGAAATCAATGGCATCATGGATTTCGGGAAAGAAAAACTCAAAGCAATCTTTGAACAGTTTTTTAAGGACTTCTTTCCACGCAGAATCATAATTACAATTCCGATTCTCGGCTTGATCCTTTTGGACGTTTTCTTTTTGCTCGTCACTCATTCTCTTCACATCATAACGATTCGCGGATTCATGGAGTTTATCCTTCCAATTGGATGATATCAAAAAAGTGTATAAATTTCAAGGGGACATCTGTTTCAACAGGAGGCGCAAACGCGGTTGAATTTTTGTTTTTAGTATGGCATAGTAATATTGTCATTCAATGAAACAATGAAAAGGAGTTTTATTATGGATAAAATCAGTATTGAAACGTCATTGCAAGCCTACCGGTTGATCAACCCCGGTGTGGTGTTCCTGGTGACTTCTGGAAACGGTGACAGGGATAATATATATGCAGCGGCATGGAACATGCCGATTCGTAAAGAGCCGGGCATGCTGGCGATCCTTTGTGACAAGAGTCATTATTCTTTCTCCTTAATCACCGAAACCTGGGAATTCGGCGTCAATATCCCGGATGCATCACTGGTGGATGCGGTTTACGGGTGCGGGGCCACGTGCGGACGCGAGGTTAACAAGTTTTCCCATTTCGGGCTAACCCGTTGGAAAGCCCAAATGATTACGCCTCCCTTGATCAAAGAGGCGATTGCTCACATCGAGTGTAAAGTGGGTCAAATGGTCGACCTGGGCGATTGCGTCCTGTTTGTCGCTCACATGATGACCGCTTCGGTGGACCCCCAACACTTTAAAGATAACGCCTGGAATTTCGACAATGGTTTGAAATTGATTCACCATATCGGCGGCGACCGTTTTGCGGTGAGTGCCGATATCATTAAAGCCACGAAAACGCAGTTTTTTTAAATTTCCGCAAGAATCGAATTGAGGATTATCGGATTCATGCCGATATATAAGGCATGAACCCAATAACGAATAACGACTTAGCGTTTTTGAACGATCAACTGCCGTCAAAAGACGGAATCATGAACTACCAATCCTCTCGCCGCGTGCAACTGGAGGCCCAGAGAAAGGAAACTCAGGACATTACCTTAACCACCAAAGAGGGAGACGTGGTAACGATTTCCGCGTTGTCTCAAACCAAATCCAGTTACATGGCGTTTGACTATGCCGCGATGCTCAAAGGGAAAGCCTCCTCCGCTCATGAAGAGAAGATGACCTCATCGTCTCAGAATGAGTTTGCCATGACGGTTAATGGGGAGTTGAACGACGAAGAGCTGGCGGATATTCGAAAGGTCATCGGCGATATGGATGGAATCATGAAGGAACTGATCGATGGCGACATGAAAGCCGTGATGGACGATGCGCTGAAAATCATCGATGATACGGATACGATTTCCGGGATCGATGCCGTATTGGAGTTTCACCAATCGGTTTCCATGAAGCAGCAGTATAACGCGCAAGTCACCGGGTCGCTGAATGGGGATGGGAAAGAGTGGAAAGGAAACGATGCCTTTTCAAAAATGGTGGCGAATATTACGAAGCAATTAAAAGAGGTCATCGCGCAATCGTCGGTGGATCCGGAGAAGTTAAAGCAACCCGTTGACGCGTTGTTTAAGGAAATGATGGCGAAATTGCCGCTCGAAACTCCGCAGGATAAGATGAAATCCGCCTTATTGGATCAGGTGAACGCCAACCTTCAGAAGATGATGACGCCTCAGGAAAAACAAGATATTTTGCAGCCGGCGTCTCCGTCTCAAATGACTGAAAATATCTAAAAATCATATATTAAACAGCCGGATGCTTCAATCGGAGATACGCAACAAAAATGTTGCGCAACACATTTGTTGCCCATAAAACGCTCCCCCATCGTGTGCGACTCCCAGTTTGTTTGAACCAAATGGGACACTTTTGATTGTCTTTGTTAAAAAGGGTTTGAATTGAACCTTTTCCATAAAAATTTTCACCTCAGCGCATCATTCGTGGAGCTTTTTCTATAAATATTTCTGTTCAAAGCTTCAGCGTCGGAGCTTTTTTATAAAATATTCCATCCAAAAGCTTCAGCGCCGGAGCTTTTTTATAAAATATTTTATCCAAAAGGTTCGTGATCGAAGCTTTTTATATAAATTTTTCTATAAAGAGCTCCGAATTCGGAGCTTTTTACTGAAATTTTTTATTAAAAAGCGTCGTGCGTGAATCAATTTACAATTTAATTGAAGTAAAAAGGTGTGTTACTGACTCTTTTTGATTTGATTCATCAGTTCGATGAGTCGTTCATGATTCTTTTTGTTTCGATTCAGCAGTCCAATGAATCATCGATGACTCTTTTTGTTTCGTTGATGACATCAAACGAATCATTGGAGATTCATTTGGCTCGGTAAACGCATCAACGATTAATGCTCTTCCCAATCTCTCATTGGTGAATCCTTGAAGGGATTCATTATTTTTCCTAATTTTCTCGTAGGAAATTTTATTTTACCATTTACGTCGTCTTTTATTTCCTGCATGAACGTGATCAATACTCTGGCTTTGGTCACTGCGGGGATTTCTTCCAGAAGAAACTCACCGTTATCATATACAGCCTCGATCGTTGTATGCATACTCTTACCTCCATCTTCATTATGGCCTTTTGCTCTTGTTTTTGTCAATATCTGTCACAGCGATTTGTAAAACTCTTGAATGGGTATCGGTCCATAAGGGAAGTGAATCGTCTCATGTTGCTCCTTTTGATCAATGAGAGAATTGAACCACAGGGGAAAAGAGAAAGCAAACGGCGTTTGGTATAACCGGTCATCTGTCTCTTGTTTTAAAAATTTTACTTTGGTAAAATATTTTGGAAATTGTGAATGACGAATCATTCACAATGAGGGGGAAAATATGAGGAAAGGAACCTTTCTTTTAATTTTAATGTTATTGGAGTTATCAAATTTTGTTCTCGGCAATATCCCACAGACAGAACGGGAAGCTTTGATTGCCCTGTTCAATAATACCAATGGATATGGCTGGACCGATAAAACGGGGTGGAAGGATGCACCATTGCATACCGATGGGTTTGCCATGCCGGGAACGGAGAGATATTGGTTTGGTGTTAAAATATTCGGAGATCATGTAATCCAGATTTATCTGAGGAGCAATAACCTCAAAGGAACAATTCCTTATCAATTGGGGAATCTCAGTAATTTAGGAAATCTTGATTTAAGCTGGAATACGCTCAGTGGCAGCATTCCAATACAGTTAGGCAATCTCAATAGTTTGAAATCTCTTTATCTGGGAGTTAACCAACTGAGCGGTAGCGTCCCTAAAGAGTTAGGGAATCTCACCAATTTGGAGATTCTTCATATGTACGGTAACCAATTCAATGGGGTCGTCCCGCGTGAATTAGGTAAGCTTAGTAATCTGAAAGAATTGTGGATAAGCGGCGGTCTGAGTGGCAGCATCCCACTCGAATTGTGCACCCTCAACAATTTGTGTTTTCTTGGCCTGGGAAGCAACCAATTAAGTGGCACTATACCAAAAGAATTAGAAAAACTTATTAATTTGAACGAACTATCTTTAAACAAAAATCAATTAAGTGGTAATATTCCCAAAGAATTGGGTAATCTCAATAATTTGGTAAGTCTAAATCTAAGGAATAACCAATTGGTCGGTAGCATTCCAAGGGAATTGGGTAATCTCAGTAAATTGGAAACTCTACTTCTAAATAGTAACCAGTTGAGCGGAGGTATTCCCCCGGAATTAAGCCAACCCAGTAATTTGAAATATTTATTTATGGACAACAACCAATTGAGTGGCAGCATTCCAAAAGAATTAGGAAATCTCAGTCTGCAACAACTTTTTCTAAATAACAACCAAATCAGTGGCATAATCCCATCCCAATTATGCAATCTCGTAAATCTGGAAGCCCTTTACCTCAATAATAACAAATTGAATGGCAACATCCCTTTATGTTTTACAAATTTAGCAAAAATATCGAGATTTAATATTGGCTATAACTGCCTTTCCGCAACCGATTCTACCCTTAGGTCCTGGCTCAATATCCATAACCCGGATTGGGAAGCCCATCAAGACCAGTGCGGTACAATTAAATTGATTTCTCCCAATGGGGGTGAGAGTTGGCTAATCGCATCAACGAACGTCATCACCTGGACCAGTGCCGGGGTAACCGAAGATGTCAAAATCGAGTACTCTCTGAATAATGGCACCAACTGGACAGTCATTACCAATTCCACAGAAAATGATGGAAATTATAACTGGACCCCTCGCGATACAGCTTCCGCCAATTGCCGTGTTCGAGTTACCGCCATTAGCGGGAAACCATCGGATATCAGCGATGCAGTTTTTATTTTGACGTCCAATCCCACAGGCTGGAATCCGCCGGACGGTTTACAAAACAATATGATCATTGAAGGTAAAGCCTATAAAGGAAATGTCGAAGCCGCCGTGGGTGATTGGATTGGCGCCTTTGGCCCCGGCGGTGTTTCGGATTGCCGTGCCGTTGGAACCATCAGCGCCAATGGGTATTATTTTTTAACGGTTCGAAGTAATGCATCCTCCGGCGAAATGATTACCTTTAAATTGTTTCCACTTCCATCCGGGCCTTCGATTGATTCCTGTGAATCGGTCGAGTTTATTTCCGATGGCACCTATTCCGATTTGGCATTACATTTTGGCTCCCGGTCTCAAACCCTCTCGCTCGTGAAAGGATGGAACTGGATCTCATTTAACATCCGCCCCAGTAATACCACATTGAATTCCATCTTTGCGTCTATCCAGACTTCAATTGAACAAATCAAAAGTCAGAATAAGGCAGCCATTTATTCCAATGGAAATTGGGTGGGTGATTTAACGGATTTGAGCGGGATTGAAAATGGCATCATGTATAAAGTGAAAACCAGCCAGGCCTGTATGTTGAGCGTGAGCGGATTGCCCGTTCCTTATAATAAGCCAATCGCATTAGTCGCAGGATGGAACTGGGTAGCTTATCTTCCGCCATCATCCCTGGCGATAAAAAAGGCAATCGACTCGATTGTTGCATGCCTAAATCAGGTCAAAAGCCAAACCCAGGCCTTACTTAAAAAAAGCACGGGCCTGGTGGGGGATTTAACTCAGATGGATCCCAACAAAGGATACATGATCCAAACGCTAAATGCTTGTACGTTAATTTATCCAAATGTGCCAATTGCATCTCCCGGTAAAACATCATCGGTCATGGTTTCTCCCATGGAAAAATCGGAATCCAATCCTGTTCCCTGGAAGGTAATCAAGGGCAATCAATTCAATATGATCTGTAGTGGAAACGTGTATCTCGAAGAAAAATCCATTCATAATTCCGGTTATTACCTGATCAGCGAAGGGCCCGGCGGGAAAACCGATTGCCGATCCATTTCTAAGATTGGAAAGGATGGCAGTTATTTTGCCACAATTCTGGGAAACACCAAAGGCGAGACGATTCATTTCAAGCTTTACAACAGCATCAACGGTAAAACGTATGATATTACCGGTTCCATTCGGTTTCAAGCCGATGATCTTAAAACCGGGTATGTTTTACGGGCAAGACCGATTACCAGTTCGACCGCGATACCGGACAATGGTGAACACGAATGATTAGTTGAACTTTTGGTTGCATAAAAAATTTTACTTTGGTAAAATATTTTGGAAATTGTGAATGACGAATCATTCACAAGAGGGGGAAAACATGAGGAAAGGAACCTTTCTTTTAATTTTAATGTTATTGCAGTTATCAATTTTTGTTCTCGGCAAGATCCCACAGATAGAGCGGGAAGCTTTGATTGCCTTGTACAACAGCACCGATGGGGATAATTGGTTATATAAAGGTGGCTGGAAAATTCCGCCTTTGGCACCGGATGGATTTGCGATGCCGGGAACAGAAGGTAATTGGTTTGGTGTTACTGTATCTGGAGATCATGTGGTTCAGATTGATTTGGAGTTAAATAATTTGAAGGGCAGCATTCCCTCTCAATTAGGCAATCTCAGTAATTTGCAATGGCTCGATTTTTCTGGCTACAATTTCAGGAAGAATGGCCGAGGAAATTTTCTGAGCGGCAGTATCCCCAAGGAATTAGGTAATCTGGCCCAATTAACCTACATGCGAATGGATGATAACCAACTCAGCGGCGATATTCCTGCGGAATTAGGTAAACTCAGCAATTTGCAATCGCTTTCCCTGGGCAGTAACCAACTAACCAGCATCCCTGTGGGATTAGGCAGTCTCAGCAATTTGAAATTCCTTTATCTGGACAATAACCAACTATCCAGCATCCCCCCTGATTTAAGTAAACTCAGTAACTTGCAAGAACTTTCTCTGGGCAATAACCACTTAACCCGCATCCCTCCAGAATTTGGCAATCTCAGTAAATTGCGATGGCTTTGGCTTTACAATAACCAATTAACCAGCATCCCCACTGATTTAGGTAAACTCAGTAACTTGCAAGAATTTTATCTGGACAATAATCAATTAACAGCCATCCCTTCCGAATTAGGAAATCTCAATATACTAAAAATTTTACAAATAGATCACAACTATCTCATTACAATCCCTTCAAACATTGTAAATTTAAGAAATCTTTCCTATTTGGACATTGATTATAACTGCCTTTCGATAACTGATCCAGCACTTAGAAATTGGCTAAACACCAATGATTCAGATTGGGAAATGCACCAATACCAATGTGATTGTCCCGTATTAACAACCAATTCTGTAACCTCGATTACTTCAACGAGTGCGACCTGCGGTGGCAATATCACCTCAAATGGGGGGGTGGGGATAACGGCAAGGGGGGTTTGCTGGAGTACGTCGGCTTATCCTACCACGACAAACAGTAAAACCACTGATGGAACCGCAACCGGAAGTTTTTCCAGTTCCCTAACCGGTTTAACTCCCGGTACCACCTACCATGTCAGAGCTTATGCCATCAACGTTTTTGGTACATCATACGGAAACGATGTGATCTTTACAACAAATGGTTCGACATTCACCATTTCCGGCCGAGTTACTGTTGGTGGCACCGGACTTTCCGGTGTTACCATGAACGGTTTACCCGCAAATCCGGTTACCGACTCCAACGGAAATTATACCGGAACGGTCAATGCCAACTGGTCCGGTACCGTAACACCATCTAAAACAGGTTATACCTTTACTCCATCCAGTAAGGGCTACACCAATGTCCTTGCCAATAAAACCGGTGAAAATTATACTGCGGTTTTGACTTCCAATCCCACAGGTTGGAATCCGCCGGACGGTTTACAAAACAATATGATCGTTGAAGGTAAAGCCTATAATAAAAATATCGAAGCTGCAGCGGGTGATTGGATCGGTGCATTTGGTCCCGGGGGTGTTTCGGATTGCCGTGCGGTTGGAACCATTAGCGCGAATGGGTATTATTATTTAACGATTCGAAGTAATGCATCCTCGGGTGAAATCATTACCTTTAAATTGTTCCCCCTTCCATCCGGGCCTGCAATCGATTCCTGTGAATCCATCGAGTTCATTTCCGATAGCACCTATTCGGACTTGGCGTTACATTTTGGAACCCGGACTCAAACCTTCTCACTCGTGAAAGGATGGAACTGGATCTCATTTAATATTCGTCCGAGTAATACCACCTTGAATTCCGTCTTTGCGTCTACCCAGAACTCAATTGAACAAGTCAAAAGCCAGAATAAGGCGGCCATTTATTCCAATGGAAATTGGGTGGGAGATTTGACGGATTTGAACGGAATTGAAAATGGCATCATGTATAAAGTCAAAACCAGCCAGGCCTGTAATTTCAGCGTGAGCGGATTACCCATTCCTTATAATAAACCCATCGCCTTAGTTACGGACTGGAACTGGGTGGCGTATCTTCCACCAACGTCTCTTCCGATAAAAAAGGCAATCGACTCGATTGTTGCCTGTTTGATTCAGGCCAAGAGTCAAACGCAATCGGTTCTAAAGAAAAGCACGGGCCTGGTGGGAGATTTAACTCAAATGGATCCCAATAAGGGATACACGATCAAAGCGCTAAACGCCTGTACGTTCATTTATCCTTATACGCCATGGGCATTTCCCGATAAAACATCCGTCATGGTTTCTCCAATGAGAGAATCGCCATCCAATCCGGTTCCCTGGGCCGTGATCAAGGGCAATCAATTCAACATGATCTGTAGTGGAAACGTGTATGTCGAAGGAAAGCCCATTCAACCTTCCGGTTATTATCTAGTTAGCGAAGGACCCGGCGGAAAAAATGACTGCCGATCCATCTCTAAGATTGAAAAGGATGGAAGTTATTTTGCCACGATTCTGGGAAATACCAAGGGCGAGACGATTCATTTCAAGCTTTATAACAGTACCAATGGTAAAACATATGATATTGAAGGTTCCATCCGCTTTCAAGCCGATGAACTTAAAACCGGTTATGATTTACGGGTAAAGCCGGTTACCAGTTCGACCTCGATACCGGATAACAATTAACCCGAAAAT
This sequence comes from Candidatus Omnitrophota bacterium, assembly GCA_050258455.1. GTDB lineage: Bacteria > Acidobacteriota > Aminicenantia > UBA2199 > UBA2199 > JAKAGC01. The sequence continues at coordinate 9,021 of JBLMYT010000099.1, forward strand.
TTGTAGGGGGCGAATTCATGATTCGCCCCCGTTCCATGAGGTAGAGTCGACATCATTGGGGGTCGTGTCTCAACAGGGTGTCTGAGAACTCAAATTTTGAATGTTTTTCAAAAATAAACACCGAATCATCGGTTGTTCTCAAAATTGAATAAGACTAAAAAATCATTCTCGGACAGCCTGTCAACATTTGACATTACCATCCCTTTATCATCCATCAGATATCGAATAACTGGCTATATTTTTATTTAAATGACCCACCGAACATGCTGAATGTCAAATGTTGAGACGCGACCCCATTACTTGTTTTCCGCTTTTGAAAAAGCTTGGCAAAACGTTTTGTTTTAAAGTTGATAAAAATGACGATCGATTTACTCGTAATAATACATTCAATACATGCCCCATTAATCCATGGGGATATGGATAACTTTGAGGTTCGATGTGTTTTAATTTGACAATTATAGGGTATTTTACTATAATAAAAATTCATATTATAAAGTCGCATATATAGGAGGTTTGAAATGAAATCTTTAAAGATCCGGCAGTTAGGTCCCATAAATGATGCTGAGGTAAAACTCGGAGATATCACGGTCCTTGTTGGTCCCCAAGCTTCCGGTAAAAGCCTCTTCATTCAAATGCTGAACCTTGTTCTCGATTATCCATCCATAATCAAAACATTAAAATCCTATGGCGCCACGATAAAGAATGTCGAAGACTTACTCGCACATTATCTGGGACCCGATATGGCAAAAATCTGGAAAGAGGGCAGTGAAATGATCATGGATGGAAAATCATTCGATCTCGGCTCGATAATAAGTAAAAGACCACGGCATTCTAATAATGTTGCATTTTATATCCCTGCTCAGCGTGTCCTGATTATGGAAGAGGGATGGCCCAGACCATTTTTAAGTTTGAATTCCTATCCTTATGTCGTCAGAAAGTTTAGTGAAGGTCTACGTTTGGAGATGGAAACCGGGTTGGGAAAAGACGAATACTTATTTCCAAAGCAAAACAGATTGAAAAGTGTTATAACGGAAAAATTTCAGAAAAGTATTTTTAGAAACAGTGTCGTTAAACTGGAGACAGAATTTAAAAAGAGATTGGTGCTGGAAGTAAATGGAAAACAGGATATGCAACTGCCTATTTCCTTCTGGTCCGCCGGTCAACGAGAATTTATGCCCCTTTTATTGGGCTTATTTTTTTTATGTCCGCCATCAAAGGTTCGAAGAAAGGGATATATTGAAACCGTTATAATCGAGGAATTGGAGATGGGCTTACATCCGGAAGCCATAAATGACGTCATGTTTGCGATTATGGAATTAATTTCTCGCGGTTACCGGGTGATCTTATCCACTCATTCCCTCCATGTGGTTGAGATGATCTGGGCTCTTGAAGAAATGAAAAAATCAGGAGTGAGCCAAAGCGATAAGATAAAGGCTTTTAGTAAACTATTTAATGTGGATATCACACCGGGAGTGAAGAAAATTGCAGCGAACAGTTTAAAAAAGGATTATAACGTTTTTTATTTCAAGCCGGAAGAAGAGAACGGACAATCCATCACCAGGGATATCACCAGTCTGGATCCTTCCGAAGCGGATACGGCCATTTCAGGTTGGGGAGGCTTAACTGAGTTCAGTAGCAATGTCGCGGATGTAGTTTCAGGATTACACGAAAATGAATCCGTCGATTCAGAGGAATAATGGAAATGCCGGTAAAAAACAGCTAAAGTTTTTCGGGGGTTCAGAGGGCGGTTTTTCAAAAAGGGACTGCGTCCCACGCCCCAAGGAAAAAATTTTCCGCTTTTGAAAAAGCTTGGCAAAACTTTTTGTTTTAAAGTTGATAAAAATAATGATCGATATTATAATTGAAATGAGGCGAAAATGGGTAAAACCAAACATTCATCGATCGGCGAGCGTAATTCGAGAAAAAAAGACATTTATATTCAAAAAGCCAGAGAATGTTCATCTTTTCTAAGCCAAAAATACCACATCAAGAAGGTTTATCTTATCGGTTCTCTGGTGAATGGAATTTTTCATGACCGATCAGATATTGATCTGGTGGTCGAAGGATTACCGGCAGGACTTTATATCAAAGCGTTGACTGAACTTTATGATATGCTCCCTCCCGGAGTTGAACTCAATTTAATCCCATATGAAGATGCATTCGATTCATTGAAAGAAAGAACCGTTAGAGAAGGGCAGTTAATTTATGGATATTAGTATCGATCAGATAGGTAGTTTCCATAAATTTCTTCACGTTCAATGCTTTTGATTTTTCCTAACTTTCTCGTAGGAAATTTGATTTTACCATTTACATCGTCATTTATTTCCTGCATGAAAGTGATCAATACCCTGGCTCTGGTCACAGTGGGGGTTTCTTCCAAAAGAAACTCACCGTTATCATATACAGCCTCGATCGTTGTATACATGCTCTTATCCAGGTTTATTAGCCTTTTTTCTCTTATTTTGCCAATATCTGCTGCATCAGCCAGGTTTTACCTGTTTGACGTGGAGCCCAGAACGTAAAATAATGGCTGCCTTTGGAAGGATCTTCCCCGGCCAATTGGACGCATGTTTTTTCGATTAATTCTTTTCTCGGTGCAAAATAATTCAGGTCCGGGTCTAACGGTCCATAAGATCTGAAATGTCTCATGTTACTCCTTTTGTTTCAATCAACGATGGAATTGTATCATGGGAAAAAAGAGAAATCAAATCGCAATGGGGTGGTGTTGGACGAGATTACACAATTAAAAAAATTTTTTACCTAAAATTATTTGCAATAAAAATTTCGTTTGATTAGAATGATTTTGTAGAATAGGAGGTTCCATGAAAAAGGCTACCTTTTGTTTATTCATTGTAATTTTATTGCAGTTATCAAACTTTATTTTGGGGGCTATACCCGCGTCAGAGAGAGCTGCATTAATTGCCTTGTATAACAGCACTGACGGGGATAATTGGACCAATAATACCGGTTGGAAAACGCCACCCTTGCATACCGATGGCTTTGCCATGCCGGGAACGGAAGGAAGTTGGTTTAGGATTACGGTTGCCGGAGACCATGTAACGTCGATTAACTTATATGGCAATAACTTGGTCGGCTTCATTCCCCCAGAATTAGGGAATCTTAGTAATTTGCAAAGTATAAATTTGTCTGGTGCCGTAGATAATGATAATAATGCCCGGAGTAATTTATTGAGCGGAAGCATTCCGCCTGAACTAAGCAATCTGAGTAATCTGAAATTTCTTTATCTAGAATACAATCGGCTCAGCGGTGGCATCCCTCCCGAATTAGGCAATCTCAGTAAATTGGAACTCCTTAAGTTAAATAATAACCAACTGAGTGGCCCCATTCCTCCCGAATTAAGCAGTCTTAGTAATTTAATGTATCTTTGGCTCAGTGGTAATCAATTGAGTGGGTCAATTCCGGCTGAATTGGGAAATCTTACTAATTTAATACAACTTATTATTGGCGGAAATCAGCTAATCGGCAGCATTCCTGGTCAATTATGCGACCTTATTAGTTTAGAAGTTCTTGACCTGGGCGGAAATCAGCTAGGCGGCGCCATTCCTCCAGCGTTAGGAAATCTTAGTAATTTAAAATATCTTCAGCTTTCTAATAACCAATTAAGCTTTGCCATCCCTTCCGAATTATGCAATCTTTCCAGTTTGGAAAATCTTAATTTAAGTGAAAACAAACTTTTCGGTGCTATCCCTTCATGTTTTGTAAGATTAGAAAATGTATCAAAACTTGATATTGGATATAACTGCATTTATACAGATGATATAACCGTAAGGGACTGGCTAAATCTAAGAGATCCAGATTGGGAAGCCCATCAAGATAATTGTGATTCAGATATCTTTATTTACACACCAAATGGGGGTGAAAATTGGGCCGTTGAATCTATACAAAAAATTATTTGGGGGTATACGGGCACAATTAGAAATGTGAAAATTGAGTATTCCATGGATGATGGATCTAACTGGAATATAATTGCATCTTCAACACCAAATACTGGAAGCTACTCCTGGATATTGCCAGAGGCATCTTCATCCAATTGTTTGATTCGAGTGAGCGATACCAATCAAACCGCATGGGATGACTCAGATAGTACCTTTTCAATTACTCCGGTCTCCACAATAACGGTAAATTCTCCCAATGGAGGAGAAAGTTGGATTGCGGGTTCTTCCCATCCCATAACCTGGTCCTATACGGGGTCAATTGGGAATGTAAAGATCGAGTATTCCATTAATGGAACGAATTGGACGACGATTACAAATTCCACGTCCAATACCGGAAGTTTCAGTTGGACTTTACCCACGGTAGCTTCCAGTAGTTATAGGGTTCGAGTGAGTGATATCAATGGCGCCGCATCGAATACCTCAAATAGTACCTTTTCAATCACTCCGGTTCCCACAATAACGATTACTTCCCCCAATGGAGGAGAAAGTTGGATTGCGGGTTCTTCCCATCCCATAACCTGGTCCTATACGGGGTCAATTGGGAATGTAAAGATCGAGTATTCTATTAATGGAACGAATTGGACGACGATTACGAGTTCCACATCCAATACCGGAAGTTTCAGTTGGACTTTACCCAAGGTAGCTTCCAGTAGTTATAGGGTTCGAGTAAGTGATGCCAGTGGCACCGCATCGGATGTATCAAATAGTACCTTTTCAATCACTCCGGTTCCCACAATAACGATTACTTCCCCCAATGGAGGAGAGTGTTGGATTGCGGGTTCCAACCATTCCATAACCTGGTCCTATACAGGGTCAATTGGGAATGTAAAGATCGAGTATTCTATTAATGGAACGAATTGGACGACGATTACGAGTGCCACATCCAATACCGGAAGTTTTTCTTGGACCTTACCCGCGTTGGTTTCCAGTACCTATAGAGTTCGAGTAAGCGATGTTGATGGCACCGCATCGGATGTATCAAATAGTACCTTTTCAATTATTCCGGTTCCCACAATAACGGTAAGCTCTCCCAATGGTGGAGAGTGTTGGATTGCGGGCTCTTCCCATCCCTTAACTTGGTCCTATACAGGGTCAATTGGAACAGTAAAGATCGAGTATTCAACTAATGGCACGAATTGGACGTTGATTACGAGTTCCACATCCAATACCGGAAGTTTCAGTTGGACCTTACCCACGTTGGTTTCCAGTACCTATAGGGTTCGAGTAAGTGATGCCAGTGGAACCGCATCGGATACCTCAAACACTATATTTTCGACTGTAAATGCTACTATTTCAGGAAATATAGGAATCGGAAACGCGACATTAACATACACTGACGGCGGTGAAAAGACAGTGACAGCAGATGGCAGCGGTCATTATTCATTTTCTGTTTCCTGTAACTGGTCGGGAACCGTTACCCCGACGCTGGCAGGATATAGCTTTAATCCTGTTTCCACTTCTTATTCCAACGTCACCTCCAATCAAACAACAAACTATACGGCTACCCTGTTGACTTATAAAATAAGCGGGCGAATCACCATCAATGGTTCCGGTCTTGCGGGGGTTAAACTGAGTGGTTTTCCCGAATCTTCTGTGATTACGGATTCGAATGGGGATTATACCACTATGGTAAATTATAATTGGACGGGAACCGTTACGCCGGAATTGGGTGGTTATACATTTTCCGAATCTACGACTAATTATAATACTCCTGTTACCTCGAATATAACCACAAACTATACGGCAACACTTTTAACCTATACGGTATCCGGCCGAATTACTTCCGGCGACGGTACCGGTCTTGCCGATGTGGCAATGAATGGCTTTCCCGAAAATTCGGTGCTTACCAATTCGGATGGGTATTATACCACAACGGTAAATTACAACTGGTCGGGAACGGTCACCCCATCCAAAGCCTGCTATTCTTTTTCTCCGTCCAATATTCCTTATACCAAAGTTCAAGAGGATATAACAGAGCAAAATTACACGGCATCAGTAATTCCGATTCCTACTTCGGAACGGGAAGCCTTGATTGCATTATACAACAGTACCAATGGGGATAACTGGAAAAATAAAGCCGGATGGAAAATTGATCCTCTGGATGCCGATGGTTTTGCAATGCCGGGAACAGAGAAAGCTTGGTTTGGGGTTACCGTGGTTGAGTGTCATGTTACCGAACTGGATTTGAACAGCAACCAACTATCGGGTGCGATTCCAACAGAACTGAGTAACCTGGGAAATCTGGAAACGCTTAATTTAAATAAAAACGAATTGAGCGGCGACATTCCATTAAGCCTTACAACGTTAACCAATATAAAAAGTTTGGATATGGATTACAATTGCCTTTCGGCAACCGATTTGGTTCTTCGAGATTGGCTCAATACCCATGATCCGGATTGGGAAACCCATCAAAACAATTGTGGAACCATGGGATTAACGTCTCCCAATGGAGGAGAGGCCTGGATCATCGGTTTCACGCATGCCATTACCTGGACCAATACGGGTTCAACCGGTAACATCAGTATCGAGTACTCGTTGGATAACGGTGAAACCTGGGCCGAAATTGTTTCTTCGACTGAAAACGATGGAAGTTATACCTGGACGCTTCCCAACACCATTTCGGCAACTTGTCGGGTACGGATCAACCGAATCGGAGGTCTTCAAACCGATACCTCAGACAATGTATTTTCGATTATCCCGGTTCCAACCCTGGCCGTGACATCTCCAAATGGCGGAGAACAATGGATCACCGGAACGGTTCACAATATTACCTGGATATACACCAGTCTGATTGAAAATGTAAAGATCGACTATTCAACGGACGGCAGTACCTGGGCGACAATGACGAATTCCACGTCAAACACCGGAAGTTACAACTGGACCTTGCCCTGTGTGGTTTCCAGCAATTATTGGATTCGAGTGAGCGATGTGAATGGAACCGCAGTCGATACGTCAGACCGTGCTTTTTCGATTATAAATGCGACCATTTCCGGAAATGTGGGAGTCGGATACGCCACATTAAAATACAATGACGGCAGTGAAAAAACAGTAATAGCAGATAGAAGCGGCAATTATTCCTTTGCTGTTTCCTGTAATTGGTCGGGAACCGTTACCCCTGAATTGGCAGGATATACCTTTAATCCCGTTTCCACTACTTATCCCAATGTCACCTCCAATCAAACCACAAATTATACGGCTACCCTGTTGACTTATAAAATAAGCGGACGAATTACCATTAATGGTTCCGGCCTTTCGGGAGTTAATCTGAGTGGCTTTCCAGGATCTTCAGTAGTTACAGATTCAAATGGGGATTATACCACAAAGGTAAATTACAACTGGACGGGAACCGTTATTCCAGAGTTGGCAGGATATAGTTTTACCGAACCTTCAAGGACTTATCCCCCGGTGAAATCCGATCAGGTCACGCATTATTACGCCGCCAGCTTAATCACGTTAAACATCCAATCCACATCCGCTACAGGCATAAGCATCACGGTTTCTTCCCCGGATCAAAACGGAGACAGTAATGGGATCACGAATTTTACCCGTACCTACAAAACAGGAACGCCGATTACCCTGACTGCGCCTTCAACCGTTAACGGGTATAATTTTGTGAGATGGCTGATCAATGGCACAGAACAAACTGCCTTTAATCCGAACTTATCGATTACTTTAACCGCTAACAGTACAGTAACAGCGGTCTACGATCTTCCGCCGCAAATTTCCGTAAGTCGCAAAACCCTGAATCTGAGTTATATGGTCGGCACCTCCACCATCCCCGTAGAAACCATTACCATATCCAATAAAGGTGGAGGAACCTTGAAATGGGAAATCAGTGCCGTGGATAAACCGTTTATCATAAGCCCCTTATCCGGAACCGGTTATGGCACGATTACCATCACGATCAACCCGGACGGTCTTGACATTGAGAAATATAGTGCGACGTTTTATGTTTCTGATCCCGGGGCGACGAATTCACCCCAGGCGGTAAATTTAAAATTGCACGTCAAACGCAATAACGATGCCTCGCCTCCTTTTGGTGCATTTGAGCTACCATTGGATAATTCGGTTGTCAGCGGGAGTATCGCGTTGTCGGGATGGGCTTTGTCAGATACTGGAATCAAAAGTCTGAAAATACTCAAAGAAGGAAAAAATAAACCCGACTATATCGGAGATGCCATTTTTATCGAGGGTGCCCGCCCCGATGTTGAAGAAAAATTTCCGGATTATCCAATGAATTACAAAGCCGGCTGGGGATACCTTCTGCTAACCAATTCTTTCCCGGATGGGGAAATTACATTAACGGCAGTAGCGACACCTATATCCGGTAAAGACGCCATAATCGGTACAAAAAGGCTTACGGTCGCTAATGCCCATTCCGTCAACCCATTTGGTACCATCGACAAACCCTATCCGGGTGAAACAATAGCGGGAAAAGAATTTGTCATTTTCGGATGGGCGTTGACGGCTCAACCCAACATGATTCCGATTGACGGTTCCACAATCGATGTGGTGATTGATGGTGTGGTAAAGGGACATCCCGTATATAACATTTTCCGCTCCGATATTGCGGAAAAATTTCCGGGTTATGCCAACTCAAACGGGGCTATCGGTTATTTTTACCTGGATACCACAACATTAGCAAACGGGATGCATATCCTGTCATGGAACGTGAAAGACAGCGCCGGAAACACCGCGGGAATCGGAAGCCGGTATTTTTCAGTTCTCAATACCGAAACCAACAATACCCTGGCCACGTCTTCATCGCAGGTCCCGGATCCGGGAACGGACGTACTTAACCAATGGTACCCCGAAGAAAGCGAAGCGGTTCAGGTTGAGATAAATCAAATGGAGTGCGTGGAAATAAATCTCTGTGAGAACGCGTTTAAGGATGAATGCAACCAAAAATGTTTTGAAGGATACCTGGTAGTGAATGATGAATTGAAACCTTTACCGATCGGTTCCACGCTCGATAACAATAACGGTATTTTTTATTGGCAACCGGGACCCGGTTTTATCGGAGATTATCGTCTGGTATTTATCGGAAAAGACAATGAGGGGCAAATCAAAAGAAAAGATGTTACCGTAACGATTAAACCATCTTAAAAAGAGGTGTCCGTTGAAGGAAATTTTGTAGGGGCGAATCCATGGATTCGCCCGCCTGTTCTCAATAAGGGGCAACGATTCACATTTTTATCTGGGGCACAAGGAGACGAACGCCCCAAACAAAGGACTAAGTTTTGGGAGAAGGAGAACGTTCCGCGTCGCGTGGCGGGAGTGTCAGGAATTTGTGTAGATCGTACAGACGTAGCGCGCTACGTCTGTACAATATGGCTATCTAAACAAGATCCCTGACACTCTCCTCCGTACGTTCCTATACAAGTGCGATCCTCACCAAAAACGCCGCAATCGCGGCAACAGCGACACTCAAAAGAGACGAAAACAACACAATCCGTTTTCCAAACTCTTTCCACATCACCACAAAGGTACTCAAACACGGAAAATAAAGCGTCACAAATATGATAAATACCAGTATTTGCCCCTTCGAAAGAGGCAAATCAACGATATTGTAAACGGAAAACGCACTCTTGGCCATAACCGGAACCAACTCCTTCCGGAAAAATCCGTAAATCAAGGTCGAACCGAGCTGCGGATCCAAACCCAGCACGGTTCTCATAAACGGCGCCAATAACCGATCGATGAATTGATTGACGGACGCATACTCCATCCATGCCATGACAATACTCCCGATAATAAGAAACGGCAACGCAAAAGAAAGAAACCCTTTCATCTTATACCAGGTTTTACCGGCCGATACCTTAAAGGACGGAATCTTCAAATCGGGAATCTCCATGATCAAACCCGTGGGTTTCCCCATAAATAACGAAATAAGAGCGCCGGTGACGCCGATTACCAGCATAATAAATACATAGACAAACAACGCACCGAGCGGCCCGGTAAACGCGGCTGTCAGAGCCAAAATGATCGAAGTCCGCGCGGTACAGGGAATAAACGGCAATAGGATGGCGGTCAGATCCCTTTCCCGCTTGTTTTCAATGATGCGAATGTTATAAAGAGCCGGAACCGTGCAACCAAACCCCATAATAAACGGTGCCACAGACTTTCCATGCAACCCGATTTTATGCATCAATCCATCCATCAAAAACGCAATGCGCGACAGATACCCGGTATCTTCAAAAATCGACGTCAAAAAAATCAGGGGAATAAAATAAGGAAGAACAATGCCCAACGCCCCATCGATGCCGTGATGAATGCCATCCACCGTATACCATAAAAAGGGAAAATGCGCCTTGAGACCCTGATAAAGGCGGGGGAGTTGATCCAGCGGCGCGGCAATGAGGTTTTCCAGGAGACGTCCTGAAAAATAAATGAGGACAAAAAACAAGAAAAAGAACACAGCCAGCGGAAAATATCCCAAAATGGGATGAAGAAAATACCGGTCCAGTTTTTCCCGAAACGGCACGGTTTTCCGATCGATGAACCGAGAGGTTTCTTCCATTAATTTCATTGCCAGATGATGACGCTCATACGAAATCGTCTCATGCACGTCTCTGTGATGCATGTCTTGAATCTGATTCCGAATGCCGTCCAATAAATGATCGCACGAACGAATCATTTCCGGCGGAACAATTTCCGGTGTTTCAAGGGTTTTGATCGCATAAAAACGATGGGAACCGTTTGGGTTTATCGGAATATCCCGGATGCAGGATTCGATTTGACGGATGGCGTGTTCAACATGAGAGGTATACGTCAATACGGGAATTTCAGGCTGTTTTCGAAATAGTACCCGACCGCACGTGTCGCTGAGTTCCTTGATGCCTTTTCCGTATAACGCCGACGTGGGAACCACCGGAATGTTTAACCTTTCTTCCAACTTTTCCGGAAAGAGTTTGACGCCTTTACGTTCGGCATCATCAACCATATTGAGGGCAATCACCATGGGAAGACCGAACTCCATGAGTTCGATGCTCAATTCCAGGCTTCGGGAAAGCATGGACGCATCGACGACGTTGATAATGAGATCGATCCGCCGGTCAGACAGATATTGGAAGGTGATTTTTTCCGCTTCATCGCCCGGATTCAGGGAATAAACACCGGGAAGATCCACGACATGAACCGTGCGGTTATAAATATTGATAGAGGTTTCGGCAATATCGACCGACGTTCCGGAAAAATTGGAGACATGGGTTTTGATATCGGAAAGAACGTTAAATATCGTACTTTTTCCGGCATTGGGCTGCCCCACCAGGACGACTTCGAAAGGTTGGATCGGTTTATTCACTCTCGTATTCGACGTTAATCTTTGCTGCCAGGCGTCTACCGATGGCGATTTTGGAAGAGCTCACGGTATTATTTCTGATTAATATGGGCCCCCAGGATGCGGAATGAAATTTAATGATTTTATCGCCGGCATGAATGCCCATGGAAATTAACCTCTTTTTTACCGGCATTCCGGCATTTATTGCAAGCACGACCAGTTCGGTATTGGAAGGCGCGCTTGGTAAATCGATTGTGACCATATTCTACCCTAAAGCGATTTTTTTTAAAAATCGTTTGTATATGAGAACATCATAAACAATTCGCGGGTATAAGTCAAGAGATGATTGAAATAGGATTCGAAAGGTATGGCGTTAGATCAGGTCGAGCGAACCTTCCGGGGCGGAATGGTGCAAGGGGTTGGCCAGGGCAGCGCGCGCCAACATGCCCTGGATATCGTCTTTGCGAGCCAAGGTTTCCAGGTTCTGTTTTATTCGGGGATGGTTAAAAAATTCGAAATTGAACCGATCGGCATCCCGAGCATCCCGGGGATCGGTGTCAAAGGAGGTGCGGTTTTGGCTTAACGGAATCCCGGGTTGAGGTAAAAAGGGAAGGAAATGAGCGGAATCGGGACAGGCCTGGACACACAACTCCACGGCCCCGGATCGCGCCTCGGGGGTTTCGCCGGGCAAACCGACAATCAACGACGCAATCGAAAAGATGCCCAATTCGCGCATTCGGTTAAACACGTGTTGATACACATCCATGGTAATGGTTTTACCGACGGCACCGGCCGTATCCGGATCAAGGGTTTCGATACCCACGGAGACCCGTAATATCCGGGCTTCGGCCATTCGGGGTAAGAGTTCGGGATCTTTGAACAGATCGTCGGCGCGGGCGGAAACCATGAAAAAAGCGGGCAATGCCTGGTCTTTCAATTTTTCACAGATTTCTTTGACCCGTTCGGTACTGGCGGAAAAGTTATCATCGGCAAAATGAATAATCCAGGCATCGTGGCGATGAATGAGGTCTTGCACTTCCCGGATCACTCGGTCCGCGGATTTGGGTCGCCATCGTCGGCCGTAAAACCGGGTGGTTTCGCAAAATTGACAGTCGTGGGGACACCCGCGGCTGGTTTCCATGAGATATACCCCATCAAGGGCCGGGGGCATGAGCTCTCGGTCGGGAAAGTCGAGATTATCCAAGGGAAAAATCAGCGGACGGGGAGGCCCCTGGATGGTTTCGCCGTTGACCCGCACCAGGGTTCCCGGTATTCCGGGTTGAATGCCCCGGTTCAGGATCTCCTGAAAGGTGGATTCCCCTTCGCCGAGAACCACGCCATCAGCACCGGCATCCAGAATCAGTTCGGGGGACATGGAGGCGCCATGTCCTCCGGCCAGAATCGAAGCCTCGGTTCCCCGCTCTTTGAATAATCGGATAAACTCGGCCACGGGTGGAATGGATCGATACCCCATGGCCGTGAGGCCGACGAGGTCGGGAGACAAGGCGGCCACGCGCGCCACGGCTTCGGGGATCGTCAGGGTGGTGGCATCGATAAGGGTCACCCGAGCCATGGGCCGAATCGCCGCGGCAAGGACCCCCAGGCTGAAAGTACCGAAATTTAATCTCGAAATTTCCGGTGGTTTGACAAGAACAACATGTTGATCGTGCACGATAAACTCCGATGAAAGAGGCCGAAACCCGGACGGCACGTCCGGGTTTCGGCCTCCGAATGACTTAAAAACCGATTTTAAGCGTAGGCTACGATGGAAATCTTGCAAGGATCCGTGGAGCAGAGTAATTCATCACCCACCGTATAGATCTGAGTACCGATCGACTGTACGGCAGAGAGGATGGAATTGACTTCCGCAATACCACCGGTGATCTGAGCCAGTTCGGCTGCTTCCAGGGGATTTTCTTCCAGCATTTTGCGGAATTTCGGATCCGTTAATGCTCTGAGTACTAACGTTCTGTTAAGTTTCATGGTCGTTCCTCCGTATTTTATTTTTTATTTAAAACCGAATGCGGTTAAGGCATCCGGTAATCGGCTAATAAAAATTAAAATTGGAATTATCCAGGTTGATCCGGGGGAGAAATTTCAGGAGTTTCTCCGGGTCGGATTCCCTGAGCGTATTGACCAGGGAGACCGCGGCTTCGATATTGGCCAGGGTGTAAGCGCATTGAACCGGGACGGGTTGTCCCTCACCGGGGCCGAACATTTCGGCGCATGCGTAACAGGGCCCCGTGCAAACGGGTGCCCCCCAACAGGTCCGGCACGTTTCGCGGCGATCATACGGACGACCGATCCCATCGACAAATGCCTTCACCCGTTCCGGGTCCAACCCGGTGGCTAAATGCCCGATTCGGTATTGGTCGATTCCCACAAATCGAAAACAGGGATAGAGATCTCCGTCCGGTCCGACACCGATAAATCCCCGGCCCGCACTGCACGAGACCCGGACCAGGCTATAGCCCATCAGGCGGATCATGCAGTTTTCGAAACGGAGCAGCATCGGGGGAACCGACGCCTCATCGGCCGCCACCCACCGATCGGTATAATGTTTTAAAAATGCCTTGTACATCTCGAGTTCATGGTCACCGGGAAGAATGGACGGGTCGCGATGCACCACCGGGACCATTTCGATTCGTCGAACGCCCAGGTTTTCCAGGCCGTCAAACACCTCGGCCGGGTTGGTCCCCTGGCAAAGCACGGCTGTGACGCTGAAACGCTCCGGGATACGCCGGGCCATTTCGGTAACCACTTCGGCAATATGGCGATAGGTCTTTTCGCCGTTGCGCATCACCCGCCAGCGGTCATGGATCTGTTCGGGACCATCGATACTGATCTTGACAATCCACCCGGAGTCGATCAGCCAATCCATGGTCTCGCGGTCGATCAGGGTGCCGTTGGTGGTGAGTGCCAGGGAAACGGCCGGCACCATTTGCGCCATTTTCTTCATCAGGGAAAGGTTCAGGAGCGGTTCCCCGCAGCCCAGTCGAATGGAGAATTCCTGTTTCGCTTTTCCATCCGGAAGCAGAAAGCGCCATGCCTGTTCAAGGACCGCTTCGCTCATGGGATGGCGAGGGGGTTGGGTGGCGCCTTCGGCACAATAACGGCATCCCAGGTTACAGCTTCCGGAAATATCCAAGGCCAGCGATGAAACCGGCCAGTCTCTTTCCTGCCAAACCGGAGGGGTGATACTTTCCGGGTCAAACCCGGGAGGTGGTAATTGAGTCATGTTCGCTATCTCCCTATGAATGATGTTCATGTATCATGGATGTTGAATGAATCGACCTACAACATTCCGGCCATGGCCAGGAGCGTTTCCGGTTGATCCTTGAAATGGTCAAATATTCGAGTCGCGATTTCGCAGTTTTTGGTAATCACGTCGCATTCATCGCCGCCGCATACCGATAGAATCGCCGGACAGCCGCCGCCGCAGAGTTTGAACGAGGGGCAGGTATGGCATTTTTCCTTGAGAGGGCGCTCTCGCCACCGCATGCCGGCATTTCGCCATTGTTTCGGATCGTCGGTCACGTGTCCGAGGGTGGCTCCCGGTTCGTCGACCAGGAGGCAGGGCCGGACGTGACCGGACGGGTTAATTCCGAAAAACGTGAGTCCGGCACCGCAAAACGCGGGTCGGGATTCGCCGGAAAGCAGTTGAAGCACCTTGCTCGAAAACCGGGGGTCTTTGGGTAATTGGCCGGACTCCAGATCCTCGATCACCCATTGGCCGCAGAGGTCCAGATCGTCGAGGTAGGCCTTCCGCTCCTCGGCGGTCAGGGCATAAGGTGTTCCCGTGGGGATTCGAACGACCTGGGCTTTGAGGGAATGAACCGGAAGCGACCGGAGGTAGGAGACGGCCTGTCGGAGGCTCCAGCCGGATCGAATCACGGATGAGCCGCACACCAGGCAAGACGTTCGGGACCGCACGGCTTCGAGGAAGCGCAGAACGGTCGCGTGGCTGGGAGAATCGTTGGCCGTTCGCCGGCATTGATCGTGGATGGCTTCGGGGCCATCGATACTCAGGACAAGATAAAACTTCCCCATCTCCAATGTTTCCAGAATCTCATCGGACAAGTGGGTGCCGTTTGTGGTTGCGATGAATGAAAACCGCCCGGCTTTGTTCTCCCTGGCATATCGAACCATGGCCTGGATAACGGGAAAGTTGCAAAAGGCTTCCCCGCCGTAATAATGAATGCAAATCTGTTTGACATCGGAGAACCCCGCATCCAGAACGTCCATGATCTTCACGGCCATGTCCACGGACATGGGGGGGTCTTGCTTCGTGGTGTGATTTTTCTGGATGAAGCAATATTTGCAGCGCAGGCTGCAATCCCAGGTGGGGGCGAATAGAATCTCGACGCGATTTTGGGATGATCCTAATAATTCCATAAATGACTCTCCTTTAAATGCAACGCGGCAGGATGGACGCATTGACGAATTGATGATGATTGGCCATAAGTAAACCTTTTAAAAAGTAAAAAAAGTATAACGTGAGGCAATTACTGATTCTGATACATGGCGATTATACCTTAATTTTAAGCAATTATCAAGGTTAAATTTTTCGGTTTATTTATGACGTGATCCCATCCAGAATCTCGCGAACCGTCCGCAAGAGTTCATCCCGGATGATGGGCTTCATCAAATACGCATTAATTCCCAGCGATTTATAGGTGTCTTCGCTCACGGATTCGCTAAAACCGCTGCACAGAATGAAGGGAATTTCCGGTTTGATTTCCCTCATTTGTTGGATCAATTGGATCCCGGTCATCTGGGGCATGGTTTGATCCGATATGACGAGATCGATGGTCGGATACTCCGACCGGAAGGTATTCAGGGCTTCGACGCTGCTGGTAAAGGGGGTGATCCGGTACCCCCACCGTTCCAGGATGTCTTTGCCCAGGTCCACGAGCAGGGGGTCATCGTCGATGAAGAGGATACGGGCGTTGGCATGAGGCGCGGTCGGACTCGATTGGCCGTAAAGCTCTTCGGGCTTTGCTTGTTTCGGATTGGAATCGGTCTCGACGACGGGCAGAAACACATGAAATGTGGTCCCTTTTCCCGGTTCGGAATAAACCGAAATTTCTCCGCCATAACTCTTGATAATCCCATGGACCACCGACAGTCCCATTCCGGTTCCTTCCCCGTCTTTTTTGGTCGTAAAGTAAGGTTCGAAAATCCGGTTCATGACCTGGGGGGGCATCCCGCAGCCCGTGTCGGTCACGATCAAATGTTGATACACGCCGGGGGTTAATCCTTTTTGGGTCATCGGTCCTTCACTGAGGGTGATCTCTTTCAGTTCCACGCTGAGAATACCGCCCGTGTTTTTCATGGCATGCGCGGCATTGGCGCAAAGGTTCATCATGATCTGATGAATCTCGGACGTATTGGCTCTTACCGGGTTTTTCATGTGCGGCAGGTTCTTTCGTATTTCAATGGTGGTGGGAAGAGTGGAGCGCATCAAGTTCAGCGCTTCTTCCACGATTTCATTCAAATGAATCAGGGTGCGCTCTTTTTCACTCTTTCGACTAAAGGTTAAAATCTGTCGGATCATGTCCTTGGCGCGAATCGAAGCCCCGATTACCCGTTCCAGGTAAGAGGTGGCTTGCGGGTCGTTGGGGACCCGTTCCAGGGCCAATTCGGTATATCCGATCACTGCGCCCAGGATATTGTTAAAATCATGGGCAATGCCTCCGGCCAGAGTGCCGATGGACTCCATTTTTTGCGATTGGCGCAACTGGGACTCCAACTTTTCTTTTTCCGCTTCGGCCTGCTTGCGTTCGGTAATATCGATCAATATGCCTTCGAAAGCGGATTGACCGGGATCGAGGAGGAGGTGGTGGAGGGTTTCAATGTCGAAAATGGACCCATCCTTTTTCACGCCTTTTAACTCATACCGGCGGGCATTGTTGGCCGACGGTGCACCGGGTTTGGGGATCGGGTCGGCGTTGACCCGTTCCCAGCTTTCCTGGGTGACCAGTTCGCTCAGGTGCTTGTCAATGATTTCAACAGGGTTTTGATAGCCGAAGGCATTGGCAAACCGTTGATTGCAGAACGTGATGGTGTGATCATGGGCGATATAGATGCCGACCAGGGAGTTATCGACCAGGAGTCGGTATTTCTCTTCGCTTTTGACCAGCGCCTCCTGCGCCAGACGTCGCTCGTTAACCTCCACCTGTAATTTTTTGGTCCGTTCCGCGACTTCATTTTCCAGATTGTTATTCAACCGTTTCAATTCCCCGGAGTACGCTTCCAGGTTTTGGATCATGAGGTTGAACGAGGCCCCCAGGTTTCCCAGTTCATCGTTTGAGGAGATGGCGATGCGTTGAGAGAGGTCGCCGTGGGAGATTTTCTCGATGGTTTCGATCATTTTTTTCAAGGGGTTGGTAATGATGGTACTGGTAAAAAAGACGGCGGCCACGCCGCAGATGAAGAGGAGGGTACTGAGAATGGCGATATCGCGTCGGCTTTTATTAACCCGGGCATGGAGATCGTCCAGCGACAATCCCAGGTAGAGATGCCCGATTTCTTTGTCGTTGTGATAGATCCCGCAGGCGGCGCGATAAATGGATTTGTCCGCGGTTATCGGCGAGTATTGGGGAACGTCGATGTACTTGGCATTGATGGCGGTCATGAAGTTGAGTTGCGAAAAGATGAAATTGTTTTCATCCATGATCACCAGATAGGCGAGGTCTTTGTTTTGTTTGGCGTTAACCAGGATTTTGTCCATATCGACGGTATCGTGAAAGATTAAAGTGGCGCTGACATCGTAGGCGATCATGCGGGCAATGCTACGGGCCTTGTCTTCGGTGGATTCGATCGCCTGGTTCTCCAGCCGGGACGGAAAATAGATGTAAATAAAGGCGCAGACAACGCCCACGATGATGGTGAAGAAGAAAATAGATTGGTTTCGAATGGAATGGTTGCGAAGCCATTTCAAATAATCGGTGAATGAATGTGTCATGGGAACCCCCTTATTTTTTATTGGCATTCTCAATGACTTTTGCCAATTTGAGAAGCCTGGAGCTAAAGTTGATGCCCTGGGCATTGGTCGCGGGTAAATTGATAATGATCTGCGGGCTGCCCCCTTTGGAACCCACGCCCACGGCAATGCCTTCGTTACAGTATTCGGGAACGCCGGTTAGACTGGTTATTTTCATGGTGTTGGCCATTGAAGCAATGCTTTCCACTGAAATGGCCCGCAAGGGTGCCACATAAATTATATTGATTTTGGTTTTTTCCAATATGGATTTTAACGCGGAGGTATCTTCCAGATTGATTGGGACCAGGTGAATAGAAACATTGTCAACCGTTTTGATCCCGAATTTTTTTAAGAAATTTTCCAATTGATTTTTGGTGTTCAGGGATTCCCTGAATTTTTCCTGATAGATAATGGCCAGATTCAGATGATCATCGACGCGTTGTTTGAAATTCCGGTCAAAGGTGAGCACGTTTAACAGAATGGGAAGATGCACATCCAGGGGAACCTCGGTTTGGGGAAAAGCGGAGATACCGGCGACCAGGAGGGTCATGGCGATCAGAACGGAAACTTTGGGTTGATGTTTCATGCTCATGGTTTTCCCCTATTTAAACAAGTCGTATTCGACTTTAAGACTAATGGTTCGCCCGGGTTGAATCAGAGCGTTTTGTCGGTGCTCAAACCCGCCGGGAATCTGGTATTGGGTATCGAAGAGATTTTTGATGAGAAATGAAAATCGGAAGCGATTCGATAAACCGAACAGCCGCGAGGTTGAGACATGCAGGTTGGTCAGGAAAAACGGGTTTAATCGGGTCCCGTTCTGGGTGCGTCGTCCGGACTCGCGGAAGAGTTCCAGGGACGCCGAGGCATGCGCGGACAGGGGGATGGAGAGCCCGGCTTTGAGAAGGCTCGGGGGCGAATTGGGTATCTCTTGGTGCGTGGCCATGTCGATGCTTCTCTGGAGTGCCACATTGATATACCCGGTCAACCCGTTGGTTAAGCAGACGTTCAATCCGGCTTCGATTCCCTTGGATCGGACATCTTTGGCATTTCGAAATTGAAGGAACCCATTTTCCGGGTTTAAGACCAGATCGATCATGCCCTTCATCTTCAACCGGTAGAGGGAGAGAATGGCGGCAACGCCTTCCGTGATTTTTTGTTCGATCACGGCTTCGAGGGTATAAACCTTTTCGGCTTTTACATCGGGAATAATAACTTCATCCCCGATGTAGGGTCTAAATTGACCGAATGCATAGAAGAGCTCAAAAAACGTCGGAACGCGAAAGCCGATGCCATAGAGCAGTTTCAAGGTGGTGGTGCGAAACGGATTGTATACCAACGCAGCCTGAGGACTCAGGGATCTTTCCCCGGTAAAGTTTTTATCACGGCGAATACCCAGGGTTAAAAATAGGTTCCCCAAAAATTGGTGCTCATCCTGGAGATAATAAGACCAGGCATGGTACGGGTAATCCTTATTAAACGTGTTTCCATAATTGTCCCAACACTTGAAGCTCGTTTTGAAATTATTTTTATATTCCAGGCCCAATATCAAACGGTTGTTACTTTGAATATCCCAGCAGAACTGTCCTTCGGCGCCATACCACCGGGCCGTGGATTTGAATTTTCCAAGGACAACGATATCGGATACCGGATACGGGTAGGTGTTGATGCACACGTAGCTGCCATAATAGAATCGAAGAAAGATCTTTTTATTGTACGTCAGTTGGCTGCTGTATTTCAATTCCAGAAATTGCTGGTAGTCTTGACTTTTGGTTCTCGGATCGTTGAAAAGAGTACCAAACGGAGCCGTGGGGATGTATTTTTCTTTAAAGTCGCTGAGGCCCTGAAAGGAAAAATTTTTATAGGTTAAGGCGGCAAACAGTCCATTGTAGCGGTCGCGGTCCATATCGTTGATGACGCCATCATGGGTGGACGGATCATCGAATTCTTTAAAGTAGTAATCCCGGCCTTTAACAGCGCCCATATGCGCATTGAGGAAAAGATCCAGACCATGTTTGAGTTCCTTCCCGCCCCGGAGGGCAATTTCCCATTTTCCCGGACTCCCGCCCAGGAGTGTCCCGTGCATGCCATCTTCCGCCTTTCCAGTTTTGGTGATCACATTGATCAGGGCCAGCATGGCATTGGAGCCGTAGAGCGCCGATGCCGGGCCCCGGATGATTTCCACCCGGTCGATGGCGTCCACATCGATCCCGAATCCGGTCCCAATTAATGAGGCCGCCCCAAAAATATTCTCGCTCATGAGAATGCCGTTGATCAGGACGATGATTCGATTATTGGCAATCGACGATTTGCTGATGCCCCGCACCCCGGGGTGAATGTAGTTCAAATCATTGGTGAGAAAAAAACCCCGAACCCCCATTAACACATCGTCCAGCGTCCGGTATCCGAAGCGTTCGATTTCCTCCGAGGTGATGATCGTGACGGACGCCGGCACTTCGCCCAGTTTTTGAGAATATTTGGAAACGCTGCTGATTTTGACGTCCAGGAGTTTTTTTAAGGCATCCACATTGGCATTTGTTTCATCCGAATTGTCCGCTCCCCACATGGGGAAACGCAAAAATAGAAACAGCGATAAAATGCCGAATACAAATGTAATTGCTTTCCTTCCCCCTTGCATTTTCCCCCCCTTACCCACCTAAGAAATTTTGTCCCCTTACTAATATAAGTAAAAAACGTTTTTTTTCAACCAAAATTTTCGGATTCTCTGAAAATCGGCTACCCGAACGGTCGGTAGCCGATTTTGAAGATGATCGCTCGACCCGGTTGAGGAAGAGTCGGTTGAACATGTTCAACGCTTCCGGGTGCCTGGTATCGGGTATTGAACAGGTTTTTGACCGAGAGGGCAAACTCCAATCGCCGGGCGACGTTTGAGATCAAGAGGTGAAGGTTGACCAGCGCATGAGGCTTGGTCATGGTATCATAAACGGTCATTCGGCCGGATTCATAGAACAATTCGGCAGCAGCCGAAAAATGAGGAAGTAACCGGGCCGATAATCCGGATTTAAAAAGATGCGCGGGCGAATTGGATAGTGTTTGGGCGGTATCGGTATACACACTCTGTTGAAACCCATAACTCACATACCCCGACGTCTGGTTCTTTCGGATCGTATGGAATTCCACTTCGATGCCTCGACTCTTCATGCTGCCATGATTTTGGAATTGAACCAAACCATCTTCCGGGTCCACGATCGGGTCGATCAACCCGCTGATGTGAAAACTGTAGAGCGAAAGGGCGAACGTGGTCTCCGGGGAGAACCGGTATCCCATTTCCATTTCAACGGTCTGGAGGTTCTCTCCCTTGATGCTCAAGTTTTTTTTGGCTTCACCGTCGACTTCACAATAAATCTCATTAAAATTCGGAGCTCGAAAGGCTTTGCCATAAAGAAATTTGAGTGTGGTTCGGGAAAAGGGGTGGTAGATCAAGGCAATTCTGGGGCTGAGGTTGGAGCCCCGGTCCGAGTAGGCGTCGTAACGGACGCCAAGGGTGAGGGATAAATTTCGCAGTGCCTGGATGTCGTCCTGAAGGTAGAATGCCCAGATCCGAAACGGGTGGTTTTCAGCGAACGGAACCCCGAAATCATCCCGGTACGTGTAAAAGGAGCGAAAATTATTTTTATGCTCGACGCCGACGATTAACCGGTTGCCGGGGCGAAGGTCCCAGCAGAGCTGGCCTTCGAACCCATACCATTCCGCCAGAGACCGATCCCGTTGAAGCGTGGTATAGTCGGGGGCGTCGTACGGGTATGCGCCGTTATAATCATATGTGTTGTAGTACCCGCGAAGGTTCAACCGTTGGTTATACGAGACCCGATGGGTGACGGCGAGTTCAAGAAAATATTGGGAATCCTTGGTTTTTAACCGAGGGTCGTTAAAGGCCGTTCCATAGGATGCGGTCGGGACCCGTTTGTCCCGGGAGGCCAGCAGGGTTTGAACCGAAAGCCCCCGATACGTTAAAGATGAAAATAACCCGTTGTACTGTTCATCGTCCATCGCTTTCGCGATCCCGTGGTTGGTCGAGGGATCATCGAATTCTTTAAAATAGTAATCCTGACCCCGGGTCATTCCGGTATGGGCAGCCATGAAAAAATCCAGACCATTGTTGAGTTCGTTTCCGCCCCGGATGGCGGCCTGAAATTTTCCGAAATTTCCCTTTTGAAACGAAAGGTGGACCCCGTCTTCGGATTTCCCGTTCCGGGTAATCACATTGATGATGGCCAGCATCGCATTGGAACCGTAGAGCGCCGATGCCGGCCCCCGGACGATTTCCACCCGGTCGATCGTTTCCACATCGAGGCCGAGACCGTACCCGATCAGACTGGATCCGAAAACGTTCTCAAAAATGGATAAACCGTTGATTAAGATGAGAACCCGGTTGTTGTAATCGCTGGGGCGACTGATGCCCCGAACACCGATGTAGCCGTAATGCAGATCGTTGGTGAGGTAAAAACCCCGAACGCGCATCAGGATATCGTCCAGCGTCCGATATCCGAATTGCCGGATCTCTTCGGAGGTGATAATCGAAACCGACGCCGGTGCCTCTTCCACGCTTTGAGCGTATTTGGATGCCGCATTGATTTTGACATCCAACAATTTCTTTAGCGCCTCTTCCTTGAGGACTTCCGCCGAGTTTTCGATGCCCGATACCGATACACCCAAGAACAAAAATAACAAAACCGTCAGACCGCCTTTCCAACCCATTGGCCCACCTCTTTCTCCTTCCGACTACGACAAATTTTTCGTAAAACTCGTACGCTTTTATTATGGAGTCAAACCGGTTTTTTTTCAATTAAATTTTTTAAAATCAATCTTTAATTTAAAATAGATCTTTAATGGAGAAGATGAGGAGAAAAACGGTTAGCGTGATCAATCCGGCGGCCGTGAGGTAAGAGATGACATTGCGGGTAAAGGAGTTGGTGTATTTTCCCATGATGTTTTTGTCGTTGATGATTCGCAACATAAAGATCAGGATAAACGGCATGAGGATCCCGTTGGCGGTCTGAGAGATCAGCATGACTTTCATCAGGTTGAGTTGGGGAAACAGGACGATGCCGCCCCCGACAATGGCGGTAAACGCCAATATGGAAAAGAACATAGGGGCATCTTTGATCTTCTTGTTGATCCCGGATTCCCATCCGAAGGCCTCGCAGATGGCGTAGGAGGTGGACACCGGAAGAATCGCGGCAGCCAGGACCGACGCATTGAGGAGACCGATGGCAAAGAGGAGGGAGCAATAGGTTCCCACCAGGGGTCTGAGGGCCTGGGCGGCTTTTTCCGCCGTATCGATTCGGATCCCGGCTTTAAAGAGGGTGGCGGCCGTGGCAATGATGATAAAGAAGGAGACAAAATCCGTAAAAAACGCACCGATGTACACTTCGGCCGAGGAGTATTTGAGGTGCGTCAGCTTGATGCGTTTCTCCACGATCGAGGACTGCAAATAAAATTGCATCCACGGCGTAATGGTGGTCCCGATCAACGCAATGACCAATACCAGATATTCGGTGTTGGTCTTAAAGCTCGGGACGAATCCCATGGCGATCTTATGAAATTCCGGTTTGGCCATGAAGCCGGAGATGACGTAGGTAAAGAAGAAGAGCGAGGAGAAGAGAAAGACTTTTTCGACGAACCGATAGGTTCCCTGGATGAGGAGCCAGAGGATAAAGATCATAAAAACCGGAATGGAAATCACGCGGGGAACCCCGAATATTTCCATGCTGGCCGCAATACCGGAAAAGTCGGCGATGGTGACAAAGATATTGGCAAAGAAGAGGAGGAGCATGGCCATCAGGGTCCAGCGCACCCCGAATTTTTCCCGAATCAGTCCGGCCAAGCCTTGACCCGTGACAATTCCCATGCGGGAGCTCATCTCCTGAACGATGCCCAGGCTGAACGTAATCAGCAGGAGCACCCACAGCAGGCTGTACCCTTCCTGGGCGCCGGTAATGGCATAGGTGGCGATTCCGCCCGCATCGTTATCCGCATTGGCCGTGATAAAACCCGGCCCCAGTATGGCAAAAAAAACCGCTATCCGATGCAACCATTTGCGCATGGTTTTGCTCCTTATTAAAACCGTTTCCGTTTCTTGATCGACGGGATCAGGAGTTCCAGGATATCATCGACCGTGATGATGCCGCTCAATTTATTGTCTTCATCCAGTACCGGGAGGCTCAACAGGTTGTACTTGGCCATGATTTTGGCGGCTTCCATGCCGCCCGAATCGATGTCCACGGATTTGACGCGTCGGTCCATAAACTGGGATACCGGAGTATCCTCCGGGTTAGAGAACAAATCGTGGAGGGTGACGGTTCCCAGGATCCGCTCCTCGTCATCGATGACATACAGGACGTAGATATTCTCATACTCTTCGACGTTTTGGCGAACGAAGGACAGCGCTTCGGCAGCCGTGATATGGGATTTGATGTCGAGATAATCGGTGGTCATGAGTCCGCCGGCCGTATCCTCTTCGTGTTGCATCAGTTCTTTCACGTCTTCGGCTTCCTCGTCTTCCATCTCTTCGATGATCTCTTCGGCGGTTTCTTCCGGCAGGTCAATGAGAATATCGGCCGCATCGTCCGGGGCCATGGCCTCGAGAACATCGGCTGCTCGTTCCGTGTCCATGTTTTCCATCAGGGCAATCTGGCTCTTTTCATCCATTTCCGGGATGGCTTCGGCGATCTTATCGATTCCCAGCGAATTCATCAGGGATTCCTGGTTATCCGGCGGGATTTGAGTCAGAATGTCGGCGATATCCGATGGGTGCATGGCAATGAGTTCCTTGGGAACCGTGAGCGAGAGTTGGGTGACCCGGGGTTCGATCGGCTGAATAAAATGCCAGGAGATCAAGTCGTAGGGGATTTTGCGGACCATGGTTTTCCAGAAGTAGCCATTCTTTCGTTTCAGGCCCAGGCGTCTCAGCAGGCCGCGAAAGCCGACATCCACCGCAATCAGGGACAGGCGGTCGTCGATTTCTTTGACCTTGATATCGTTGACCCGGACCAGTTTGGCCCCGTTGATATCCACGATTTGCTTGTCCCAGATATCGCGGATGGCCAGGGTTTCCTTATCCAGGGTTTCTCGGGTGATTTCTTCCACTTCGTCCGGGTGAAGTTTGCAAAGGGTAAAATTTCGGTTGAAGAGTTCGATTTGATGCCAGGGTAAATTGAGGAGCCGGTTCTTTCGTTTGACCACAAAGCCGATGATATTGGGAAAGAATTCGCCGCGAACAACGATGAAATCCTTGATTTCGCCGATAATTTCCCCGCTGGTTTCAATGACTTTTTTTCCGACCAGTTCGCTCAAAAAAATTTCACCCGGGTATTTCATGTGACACCTCGCAACTTAATGGTAAATATACCATTGAAGTTGGAATTTTTCAATTATAAATCTTTTTTTATCAAGAAATCGGCTTTATTTTGTAATTTATTTTTAGGATAAAATAAAAGATAAAATAAAAAAACCACCTTCCCGTGAGGGAAGGTGGTTTTGGATTCGGTCAATTAGTTTAAACGATATTTATTATTTGTAGCAATAGGTCGCGTTGTATCCAACCTGTTGGACGCCATACATAATCCACATGTATCCGCTCACGCCCCAACTGGTACCCCAGGAGTTTTTCAGTTTCCAGGCGCCGGTGGTGCACTGGGTCGTATCCCATCCGCAGAGGACAACGGCGTGGTTCACGGTACCGGAAGCGTTACGGCTGAAGCAACCGGAGGAGTAGGCTTGGAAGTAAGAATCCGCATAAACGGCCACGGCTACCGCACCGTAGGTCTGGATGGCGTTCTGAATGGAGCTCACACTGCTGTTAACCTTTTTAGAGCCGGAAAGCGTGTATTTGGTGGTGCAATAATTGGGTTCGCACACATATTTGGTGGCGGTGTAACGATAGTAGCAGTTTTCCAGAGGGACGCCACCGTTGGTGAAGGTATCAAAAGAGAACCAGCCGCCGGCGCAGCTATAACCGGAAGCATTGCAATCCAGCACATACTGTTCGGAGAAATCATACCAGGAACCATACGTTTTGTAGTAAGCGGCTTCGGCAGCGCCACAGGTTGCAAAATCCCAGCAGCTTCCGCAGCTTCCCTGGTTCTTGATCGAAGAACAATAGCCGGTATAAATGGTAGCCGGAGTAACCGCCTGCAATTCTTCCTCAACCACGGGCGCGTCATTTTTTAACAATTCGGGTTTTAATCCGCAGAGTTGGTCCAGAGGATACTGCATGGCAGCGTTGATTGCCACGTCATAGGTGCCGCCTTCTCGACGGATCTGTTCTTTCATTTTCTGGATCTTCACTTGCAAATCTTTCATTGTATCTTCGGGGGAAAACTTAATCTGATCATTCGACATATCTCTTATACCTTGCAGAGAAGGCATCACGATGAACGAAACCAACACGGCCGCAAACAACAGCCCTAATAAACTCTTTTTTAAAGTCATTTTAGTTCCTCCAAGTTTAGTTTGTATTTTTTTGTACTACGTCACGATTATAAATCGTTTACCATTTTCGTCAATCCAACTTTAGTTGGATTTTTGGGTGGATTTCAATCACCAAAAAAATGTACAACCCCCTCCAGGTTGAACGTTCTCTCTTTCAACGGGTTTGCCCTTTTGGTCTGGAATTGGCCTTCTTGTACCCAAAGTAAGTCGATCGATTGCAAAAGTGAGTCTCTTTGTGCCCGAAGTAAGTCGATCGATTGCAAAAGTAAGTCTCTTTGTACCCAAAGTAAGTCGATCGATTGCAAAAGTGAGTCTCTTTGTACCCAAAGTAAGTCGATCGATTGCAAAAGTGAGTCTCTTTATACCCAAAGTAAGTCGATCGATTGCAAAAGTAAGTCTCTTTGTACCCGAAGTAAGTCGATCGATTGCAAAAGTGAGTCTCTTTGTACCCGAAGTAAGTCGATCGATTGCAAAAGTGAGTCTCCTGATGACCAAATTTGGCGATCCACAGCCAAAAACAACAACGACCTCGCCCCTCCATTGAACACTGAAATGGGGTCAAGTCTTGCCAGGTTGTCCGAGAACGTTTTTCAACGAAATTATAAGCCTCGTTTTGTGGGGGGTGCTTCATTTATTGCTGGAAAGAGGAATAATATTTCAAGCCTTATTTTTGTAATTTTTTAACGAAT
>JBLMYT010000100.1:0-38714 GCA_050258455.1 Candidatus Omnitrophota bacterium
TTCATCCCTCGATATTTCCGTACTCCTCTTTCAAACCGGTTACTTGACGATCAAAGAGGTTCAGGGAAAGAAATATCTATTATCTTATCCCAATTTGGAAGTCAGGGAATCGTTTCTTCAACATTTATTGGAAGCTTATAGCGGTAAACCCCAGTATGAAATAAGCCCGGTTATGGAGAGGGTTCGAGAGGCCCTTAATGAAAATAAAATCGAGGATTTTATTTCGTGTTTGAAGATCCTTTTGTCGTCGATTCCTTATAATATTCAAATCGAAAATCGGGAAGCGTATTATCATTCGCTGATTTATATTGCGTTACGGTTATCCATGCTTGACGTTCAATGTGAAATTCAAACCGCCATTGGGCGAAGTGATATTGTGGTGATCGCGGATCATTATATTTATGTGCTTGAGTTTAAAATGGGGAGCGCCGAAACGGCGCTTGCGCAGATTGAGGAAAAGAAATATTATTATCCTTACCTGGATAATAATAAAAGAATTATATTATTGGGTATTGGATTGAGTGAAACCGAGCGCAATATCGGGGATTGGAAGTACCGTGAAATCGAAAATGACCTAAATGGTCATTAATCCGCCCCGTTTCTTCTCGGGTAGATACACGGATTGTTCCTAATAAATTAGGTGCCCCTACTTCAGTTGAACGTTAAAGGAATTTATGACGCGTCAATATTGAACACTCGGGCAAACACACAGATTTGCCCCTACAAAATAATAAATTCCAAATACTGGGTTTAAGGCGAGGGATCACTTGAGGAAATTTCTGTAGGGGCGATTCGCGAATCGCCCCCTTTCCACTTAAGCATTTTAAGAAATGTAGGGGCAGCCCCGCGTGTCTGCCCGTGTTCCCAACGTGGGTTTCGGACCCGCGGGTTTGCCCGCGTGCTCGATGTGGTTTCAGATCCGCGGCCTACTCGTGCTCGATGTGGTTTCGGACCCGCGGCCTGCCCGTGTTCGATGTGGTTTCGGACCCGCGCGTCTGCCCAAAATGTACTCCCGGATATTCCCAGGCGATTGCCGCCCCCTTTCCTCAAAACTTGACAAATTAATTTTTTTAAGGTTATAATACTCCCGGTGTTTCCCCGAATTTGGAATCAACATGATGCTTGATTAATTATTTAACACCGTCATTACTTAAAAAATAATGTTCAGATATTCAATGAAAAAGGAGTTTTTAACATGAAATGGTTAATCAGTGTGATCATCTTATCTTTTTTATTCATAAATGCCTGTAGTAAAGCTCCCATTCAAAAAATCGACGCTGCCCAAAAATCCCTCGAAACCGCCAAAAATGCCGATGCGGAAACCTACGCACCGGACGCCCTCAAAGCCGCCGAAGACAAGGCCAAAGCCCTCGAGGATGAAATTACTGTCCAAAAAGGAAAATTTTTCAAGAGTTATAAACTAACCCGCCAATTGGTTTCCCAATTGCAAGAACTGGCAGATAACGCCAAAAATCAAGCGGCCCGGATGAAAGAAACGGCTAAAACCAATGCCCAAAACGCACTCAATACCGCCGAAGCCGCCTTAAAAGAAGCCCGAGAAACCCTCAACGCCGCCTCCCAGGGGAGAAAATCCACCCTGGACGTGGCCGGCTTAACCATTGAAATCGATTCGGCAACGACCGAATTCGAACAAGCCAAAAAAGACCTGACCGAAGGAAAATTTACCGATGCCAAAAACCGGGCACTCGATGTCAAAGAAAAAACCGAAAAAATAAAAACCGATGTGCAAACCGCTATCAATGTCAGAAAAGCAACACCCAAATTCCGGAGACACTAAAAGCAATTTTCGGTTGGAGAAGCGAAAAAAGTCGGTTGAATTTTTCAAAGGCATTGAAAAATAGTTCAAAACATAGTAAAATGACAGAATTATATAAGACTTCAGTTTAGCAGGAGATCAATAATGGCAGAAGAAACCAAAGAAAAAGATGCTGTGGTTCAAGAAAACAGTGAAGGATTGACCACTTCAACAGATACAGCCGAGCCCCAATTTGTCGCACCCCAAGCAGACGCAAGACCCGTTCCCGGCCCTATCGGCGATTTGAGCTTTTTTTCCGAACTAAGAACCGACCTTCCCGAAATTAAATCCGGAAGCGTGTTACGCGTATTCTACCGCGTTATCGAAGGCGGTAAAGAACGCATCCAGGTGTTTGAAGGTACTGTTATCGCGATAAAAAACAAAGGCATTTCAAAAACGATTACCGTGAGGAAAACATCATTCGGCATCGCAGTCGAACGTATTTTCCCGTTGAATTCACGATTAATCCAAAAAATCGAAGTGAAAAAATTACAAAAAGTTAAACGCGCCAAATTATATTACTTGAGAAACTTAAAGGGAAAAGCCGCACGATTGAAAGAACTCAGGTAATGTGTAATTATGATATTGAGCACGAATTAATCAACCGAAATTACAGATACATATGCGGTGTCGACGAAGTAGGACGCGGTGCCGCATTTGGACCTGTAGCCGCTGGCGCTGTTATACTCAATCCGGAACGACTAAACCCCGAACTGAACGATTCCAAAAAATTGAGTCCGAAAAAACGATTGGAACTGGCCAAATTTATCTATCGAAACGCTGTTGCCTATTCCATCGGCTGGAGCTGGAATGACGAGATCGATGAAATCAATATTCTCCAGGCCACAAAAAAAGCAATGAAAATGGCGGTTAAGGGATTGCAAATTATTCCCGATTATGTTTTAATGGACGGTATGAAACCGGATTTCATCGATATCAAGGGAGAAGGAATTATCGGCGGCGATTCCATCAGTTTTTCCATAGCCGCAGCCTCAATCATCGCCAAAGTATTCCGCGATGAACTGATGACCGCCTTTTCCCCCCGCTTCCCCCAATATTTCCTCGAGAACCACAAGGGATACCTGACCGCCCAACACCTCAACGCCATATCCACCAACGGGCTGACGGAATTCCACCGAAAAAGTTTTGAGATCGGAAAAACAACATGGCAGAAAACCGAATTGTAATTCTTAAACGCGCGAATAAATTGTTTAAACAAGGTAAAATAGACGCCGCAGTCAAAGAATTCAAAAAAGTACTGGCCTTAAAAGCCGACGACCTCGAGGTGCGACGGTTCATCGGGGACCTTGAACTGAAACAAAACAATATTTCCGAAGCGATCGAACAATTCGAATGGATCGCGGATTATTACCTGAAAGAGGGTTTTTTTGCCAAAGCCACGGCCATGTACCAACGCATTACCCGCGTAGACCCCAACTACGAAGGCGCCCTCTTCAAACTCGCCGATTTATACGCCAAACAGGGCCTGGTGATGGAAGCCAAACAAATTTATATGGATATTGCCGAATCGGTCAAACAAACCAATCCCAAAAAAGCCCTGAATATGTACAAAAAAACCCTGGAATTCGATAAAACCAACATCAAAATGCGCTTGCTCCTGGCGGAAAGTTATTTGAAGGAAAACCTGGAAAACGACGCCTTAAACGAGTACCTAACTGCCGCCGATATTTTGATGAATAAAAAAGAATTCAAAAAATCCGAGGAAATCCTACTCAATGCGCTGCGCTCCTTTAAACCCCTCACCCTGATCAGTAAACTCCTCCAACTCTATACCAAACAGGGCGACGACGATAAAGCCATCGACCTGCTCAATAACCTTGGCCCCGACCTGTATAAAAATGTCGATCTGATGAAAATACTCGGGGAACTGTACTTCAAAACGAACCAATTGGCCCAGGCGGAAAATATCTTTGTGAAAATCGCTGAAATCGCTCCCGAAGAAGTCGAAATCGTCCTGCGCCTGGGTAAAGTATACCTGCAACGCGAAGAATTCGAAAAAGCCTATAATATATTCCTTCCGCTTATCGATAAACATATCCAAAACAAGAAATACGAAGACGCCATGTCGTTGCTCCGTTTGATCATCGCTTCGAATAATTCCTATATTCCGGCGTTAATGAAACTGGCCTCAATCTTCAAAGCAAGCGGAAAAACCAATAACCTGATTGCCTTATACGAATCCCTCATTCCGATCTACGAACAAAAAGGAGCAACCGAGGAATTGAAACATATCCTCGAGGAATTGGTTAATATTTCGGATAAACCGTTCAGCTATGAGGCCCATCTGGCCCGCTTGAACGGAAAACCGATCACCGAAACCATCGAAGAAGATGAGCAGGGCACGGAACGGGAATTCGAATTCATCCATTTTAACCTGAGAAAAGCCGATGAAGCGCTTCGCGTCAATGATTTCGAAAAAGCCATCGATATATTAAAAAAAGCCAAAAGCACGTTTCCGAAAAACGTCGAAATCCGAAACAAACTCTTCGATGCCTATCAGCAAATGAAAGAAATCGAAATGGCGGTCGAAGAAGGAAAAGCCCTCCTGGAATTGTATAAATTTCTGAACCTGAATGACGAATACACCCAACTGCTCGGAAAATTATCCCAACTCAAACCCGAAGACGTCAAACTGGTGGATCTTTCCGTTGACGAAAAAACAAGCATTGAAATCGATTTTGGTAAAGACGAATTTCTCGAAGAAATCAACGCCTCTCATCCCTACGAAGAATCCGACGATAGCGATATCCTGTTGCTTTCCGAAGAGGATAACATCGGCGAATTCCCCGCCGAACCCTTACCGCTGGATTCGTTTGACGCCAACGAACATACCAAAAGCATTTCAGCCGATTTATCCGAAGTGGATTTTTACCTCAACGACGGCTATTTCAAAGACGCTGAAAGCTTAATCTCCAAATTAAAAGAAAAATATCCGGAAAACCAGGAACTCCTGACCAAAATAACCAAATTGGAGCAAGCCAGGCAAACCCCGTTAAAAAACGAACGAACGGGCGACACGACCGGCCGCTTTGAATTCCAAATCGAAAGTTCATCGGGCGAAGAATTCGGAAAAGGGGAAGAACCTTCGCCGGAAACCAGTGGCCCCATCATCCAGGATGAGAACGAAAACTATGAAATCGACCTCGGCGAACTGGAAACACCCCCACCTCCACCCTTACCCCCTATCGAACCCGACCTGGAATTGCCCGAATCCTTCCCCGCTTTCTCTGCCGAAGATTCCTCGATGTTAAAAATCTCCGAAGAAGCCTACAACTCCTCGGACGTCTTCACCCTTAACCTCAACGACGAAGAGCAAGCCGATGACACGGATTCGCTCTTTGACCTGGAACCCGCCATCCAACTCCCCGAGGAAGTCCCTTCTCCCCCTGTGGCTGTCGAAAAAAACGAAGCGCCTGTTGAGGATCCGGTTTTCGAAATCGAACTCGAAGAACCCCCTGAAACCAAACCGTTTGCATCCGTTACGGCCTCCCCGCCGTTACCCGAAGCCCCCAAAAAAGCAGTGGACGGCTATAACTCCGCCGAGGACCTCCTCGACCTGGATAAAATCATTATGGATGAAGAACCCCCCCACGAACTGGATTCCCCGTTTCGAGAAACCAATGCTCCGGAAATGGGGTTCGATGACGATGACGACCTGTTCAAAGACGAACCGCTCTTTATCGAAGAATCCTACCTGGAAACCGAACACAATGCCCCGACCGAATTACGCGCCATCGAGTCCTGGATGAAAGAACTGGAACGCCAACGCACCTCCACAATTGAGAAAAACATGATGGAGATTTTCGAGGAATTTAAAAAAGGCGTGGATGAAAAAATCGGTCAGGAAGATTACGATACCCGCTACAATCTCGGGATCGCCTACAAAGAAATGGGGTTGCTCGAAGAAGCCATCCATGAATTTTTGATCTCTTCCAAACACCCCATGAAGTTTTTCGACTCGGCCGGCTTACTGGGCATGTGTTTCCGGGAAAAGGGCATGTTTGGCGAAGCCGTGAGCTGGTTTGAGAAAGCACTCGAAACCGCCAATCGCAAGAAAGAAGAATACCTGGCGGTCAAATACGAGATGGTTCTGACCCTTAAATTGAAAGAAGACTATACCACAGCCAAACAAATATTGGAAGAGATTATCCGTGTGAATCCGGAGTATCGTAATGTGATTAATTTATACCGGGAGATCAAAGCCTTGATGGCGCAGCAGCGCTAAACCGTTTATATCTGTCGTGGACATCCGATTCGATAAACCGACCAGCGAACATAAAGAATACATCATCCCTTTCTCAAAAGAAAACCTGGAAAAAATTCAACGCATTGCCAATTTTCATTCCATTTTTTTCCAGCGGATCGTTTCTTACAGCCACAACAATTTCGAGATCCGGGTCCATGTCGAAGCCTTCGACGAACCGCCCCTGGCATGGGACCAACTCGAAGCGTTTAACGCCGACCTCATCGAACCGATTTTCATTCAATTCATGGCCCTGTACCGGATCAGCCAAAACCTGGGCCTGGACTTTATCGATTTTACTCATTTTCGATTGCTGCGACACGCGACCTCCCATTTTTCCCTTCAATTTTCGATTTCGCCGATCGAAAAGAAAGAGGCGCATTTTCGGTCGATTCTTCATGCTTTCCAAAAAAACCCGCATTTTCGAAATTACAACCTGACCGAAAAGAATGCCAGGGAAATTTTCGCCCGCCTGGCGGGCCAATATCAATTCGAATCCGGCATGGCTTACATTTACCGGTTCGATGATTTTTCGTCCGCGATGTTAAATGGGTATCCGCTGGCCGACTTGAAAAATGGCGCCAACCTTAAAATCCGGATTAACACCACGGATTCGGTTCAGAAAACCATCATCCGCACCAACCTCTACCATACGCATTGGGCCGAGGATATCTGTTTTGTGGATATTCGCGAAACCGTTCCGCCGGTGCCGCTCCCGGTTCATATCGCCCGTATCCTGCCCGAAGACGAACGACAGACCAGCCCGGATGATGTGATCACAACGATTCATCGTCTCAACCTTTTCTTAAAAAAATCGTCCTTCAAATCCATGATATGGGTGATCGATCACCTCGCCTCCGAAGAAGATGCCCGGTTTCTCGATGTCCTCCTCGAATCCCGACAAGCCGGCGGCCTGGACACCACCATCAACATCGTCCTCATTTGCTTCGGTACCAGCGGGATCGATTCCCTTCGGTTTGACCTGGAGTTCAATGAACGCCCCGTGAACTTAATCGAAAAATACCTGATCGTGGATGCCGATGGTCCCCTTGATCCCCTTTGCGAAACCGAGCAAATGGACAAGAAAGAGATTCGGGAGCTCCAAAACCTGGTGCTCGAAGGCCAGGAACTCCATGCGGTCAAAGAAACCATTCTCAACCGCGAGGATTACCGGGAGTCGCTCGCGCTCAAGTTGTTGTTGGCCTACAGTTATCGATGGGAGAAGGAATATGCGCCGCTACGGCAACTCCTGGCGGAAGTCAAAAAAAGCATCGATAGCAAGCATCCGTTTCACGATATGTACCGGTATCTGGAATTTCTGATTGCTGAAAAGGAATCGGATTTAAAGACCGCAGACCGGCAGTTAAAGCACGTTCGGGGCGATTATTTCAGGAAACGCGCCGCCATTCAATTGAGCGACCGGTATATCTATCGGGGTGATTTTACCCATGCCCGGGATCTCCTCACGGATGCGGCCGACTATTTTCACCGCTGCGGCCAGGTGAGCGATGAAATCGAAACGCTGAGCCAATCGGCCAAACTCCACCGGGAACAACATGAAACCGATGCGGCAGAAAAGTTATATCAAAACCTCTTTATTAAAAGCGAGATGAAACGCTATCCGTTTCTTTCGGCCGATATCGCCGTCGACCTGGCCAACCTCTATATCACCCAAAATAACTTCAATCAGGCCGGGGTGTGGTACAAGAAAGCCTTGAACATCTTTCAATATTTGCAGAATCCCAACGGCATTCATCTGGTCAAATCCAATATGGTCCATATCGATAAAATCACCGGTAATTGGCAGGAAGCCCGGATCAAGCTGGAATCGGTATTGGGGTATTATCAAGAGCGGAATGCCGCCACGCCCATGGCCATCGATTATTTCAATATCGCGCACCTGGAATATTTGAAACACAATTTTTCGACTGCGCTGGAGTTTCTCGAGCGGTCCATGGCGCATTTCAAAGAAACGGGAAAAATCACCCCCTGGATCGACGGAGAAATTCTAAAACAGAAGGTTCATTTTCTTTCCGGGGCGTTTGATAAAGTCGACTTAAGCCGTTTCGCCGAATACCGGAATCACTTATCCGACGATCAGACGCAAACCCTTTCGCTCATGGCCATGGTCCGTCAAAAGGCGTTAAACCCAAAGGAATCTGCGGCTGCACCGATTGCCCGGATGGTTCAACACCTCAATGCCATCACGTGCCCGGTTTCTCGTTTCGACCTGTTGGTCATCCTGCTCAGCCAGTTCCGGAATCCTCAACTATTGGAACGGTTCAAATCCCTGTCCATGGCCCTGAGTCAAGAGAAGAAGAATTATTTTTATTACGAATATTATTATCAGTATTACAACCATTTCGTTCGGACCGGGCAATGGGGCCGGTATACGGAAGACGGAACCCCCGATATGGCGCATGAGGTCGATCGGTTCACGGATGTCTACTATTTCTTTTTAAAAAACCAGCGGGCGCTGGCCATGAATATCGTCCGGCACAAACAATTGCTGGATGAAAGGGAATCCCATTACGATATTTTCAAGAGTGCCGAATTAATCGGAGACGCCATGCATTGGAAAATTCCGGATGATTTTTTCCGCAGCCTGATGCATCAGATCCGCACCGTGTTCCCGTCCGGGCTCGAGCTGGTCAAATTAATCATCTATGAACCCACCGACCATCGGGACCCCCTCCATC
This sequence comes from Candidatus Omnitrophota bacterium, assembly GCA_050258455.1. GTDB lineage: Bacteria > Acidobacteriota > Aminicenantia > UBA2199 > UBA2199 > JAKAGC01. The sequence continues at coordinate 8,780 of JBLMYT010000100.1, forward strand.
ATCCCTTGTTTCATTTCTCCACCACCACGCGTTTTTCAGAATTAACCGACGAGATCATCGCCTCGGCCATCCGGAGAGCCGAACCGTTGAATCTGAGTGCCGAGGACATCAAAAATCAACCGATTTTTCGCAGCAGCGAAAAAGTCTTTTATTGTTTTCCCAATACCCGGGTGATCCTGTGGAAGATAGCGGAGAAACTTTTTGGCGGGTTATTATTGGCGTTTTCAACCGATGCGTATGAAGACTATGATTTCCGGCTTCGACACGACGATTTGTTCAAAAAATACGGGGCCCTGATTCATCGGTTTTATGAAAATGACTTCAAGTTGAATCAAAAACTCGATTTTATTATCGGGGAATCTCCAGCCGTGAACCGGTTAAAGCAACAGATATTAAAGGTCAGTAAAGTGGATTTTTCCGTATTGATTCGGGGAGAAAGCGGAACCGGCAAGGAGTTTGTCGCCAAGGCCATTCACCTGTTGAGCGATCGATCCGCCAAAACCTTTGTGCCGGTCAATGCCGCGGCGATTCCTGAAAACTTATTGGAAGCGGAATTGTTCGGCTATAAAAAAGGCGCTTTTACCGGAGCGGCCGAGGGTAAAACGGGACTCATCGAAGAAGCCAGCGGGGGCACATTGTTTTTGGATGAAATTGCCGACCTTCCCTTGAACTTACAGGCCAAACTTTTGCGGGTGCTTCAGGAAAATGAAATTCGCCGTCTGGGCGAAAATCAGATGCGCCCTGTCAACATCCGGCTGGTTTCCGCGACCAACAAGGCGTTAACGGAGATGGTTGTCGCCAATCAATTTCGGGAAGATTTGTATTTTCGGATTCAGGACCTGACCGTTCAGGTTCCGCCGTTGAGGGAACGGATGGAGGATATCGCGTTATTGGTTCCGCATTTCCTGAAAAAATACGGTTTCTCGATTCCCGATACGCAGGAGCTCTCTCACATTATTCATTATTTCAAAGGTCGGACGTGGGCCGGTAATATCCGGGAATTGGAATCCAATGTCAAACGGTTTATTACCTATTATCCGGATTTTGAAATGGATACGGCGATTTCCTTTCCCACTCAACCGCATCCGTTGGACGAAGGGAACGTTCAGGGCGGATTGATTGCCGCCCGTGAAACCCTCGAAAGGACTCTTATCCTCCGTACGCTTTCCGAAAACAATTGGAACCGGGCAAAGACGGCAGCAGCGTTAAAGATTACCCGTCAATACCTATTTAACTTGATCAATAAGTACGGGATAAAGTCCCCCGGACTCTAACTCAGCGTTGGAGCCGGTAAACGTAAATCTTTTAAAAAAATCCACATCTGCTAACTACTTTACCCTGTGGTTCGTACAATACTAAAGCATCAAATCCTTGGATTGACTTTAAAATATTGTACGCGTCCACAGGGTAACAGACAGTAGCAGCATAAGAGGTAAAGTTATTTTACCAGATCTTTCAACGCTTTTCCCGGTTTGAACACAGGAACGTTCTTTGCTTTGATAGTGATTTTGTCTCCGGTTTTAGGGTTAACGCCGGTTTTCTGTTTTCTGTGAGCAACTGCAAATGTGCCGAATCCAACCAGAGTTACCTTTCCTTTACCTTTCAATTCATCAGAAACGGTTTCAATGAACGAATTAACCAATTTTTCAGTATCGGATAATTTTAGTTTCGCTTTGCCAGCAATGGCTTTTACTAAGTCAGTTTTATTCATAATTACTTACCTCCGATGAATATTTTATTTTAATAAAATTGAAATGTCAAGATATAACGAGCATTTTTAAATCTTTTTTTTGATTTTTTTTCAAAATGCCCGTCTATCAATGTTTTTTATTTTGTCATGGGAAGGGTATCATGACACGATTTCCATGTATAAATGTTTTTATCCAACTGATTTTTTGTAAAACGAAATATCCCCGTTGACATTTCATCAGGTATTGAATAAAATACACCTGATGAATACAAAGTTAAATCCCGATGAACTGGTGAGCCTCAAAAAGGTATTGCGCGACAGACACATCAAAGTGTCGGCGCGTAAAATCGAGGAATATCTGGATATCATCGCGGGTTCATGCCAGCTTTCTCCGATGGTGGATCAACTGGCGTTGATCATTCAGCTTCTGGATAATTACGAGACCACCCAAAAAAAAGAGGTTATTATCCTCGATGAGTCCAACCGGACGGAAATGCCGGTTACCTTGCATTTGGGGGTTCTGGCTGCCGATTGGCCGGGAATGTCCAATTCGATCCTGGGAATCGTGCATCACCGCAAACAGAATGTCACGTTTATTCAGGGCATTACGTTTAACTATAAACATATTTCCCTGGGCATTCTCATTCAATCCTTTCAGTTGAATACGCGGCACGAGTACGATCGGTTTATGGAGGACAAGAAAGAGTTGATCGCCGAGATCAAAGATGCGGCGCAGGGCAGTGCGGAAAAATTTATTTTGTTGGATGATGAAGCGGTCAAATCCGAAATTTACACGAAGTTAATGAAACGGGTTCGGGAGTTGCATCCCAGTCGGGAGGTCATGAAGGAACTCGAAGACAACAAAGAGGCGTTGAAGTTTATTTCGGCCCGGTCCCGCGAATATCTCGAGGAGCGGAATTTAAAAGATTTAGCCAATCTGGTCATTACGAATATCGCTTCTCAAAATGCCATTCGGAGAGGAGAAACGCAGCAGGTTATTCGAATTAAAAATTTCGAAACCAAATACGAAGAACTCACCGGAATTACCTTTGTGTGTAAGGAAGATTTCTTTTCCATTGAAGATTTCTTAAAAACGCTCGACCATTTGGTTCCCGGTAATGTCATCAAGCATCACAAGAGTTATATCACGCAGGATGGGATTCTGGTTTATCGGATTGAAATTGTGGATCGGAATCTTCGGCCTCTGGATTCCAAAATCATTCGGCGTCTTGAAGCGACCATGGGGAAACTGATTAACATCTCGAGCAGCGATCAGTTGCCCAAATTAAAATCCGTGGGTGGGTTTGAGCATTATGCTCGGGCCATTATTCCTTTTTTATCCGAAGAGTTAAAGAAAACACGGTTGACGCAGGTGTTTATTAACGTTGACAGTAAAACCGAGTTTTTAATCAATATCAAGTTGATTATCGTGAGTTTCAAGAGTCGGAAGAAACGGATTTACAGTCTATTGTCCCGGTTGAGTCTGACGCCGGGAATCGACATTGCGTCGTCGATTCCGCCCAAGCTCCACAGTAATCGAATTGAGATTCATATTCTCAAGCTCAAGGTCAGCATTTCGGAGTTCAGGTCGATTCAGGAAGTTTACGACACCATCAAAGAGATCGTCAAAAATATTTATGGGGAGATCAGGGATTTCGATGAAGGGTTCCGAAACATTTACATTAAGATTTTGAATCAATTGCTCGAGCAATTAAAGGATGTGGATGCGGCGTTAATCGGTGAAATTTTCTTTAATATCGATGAACTTTATAAAATTGAAATTGCCCCCAATTTTCTCACGGAGATTATCCGGGTGTGTGCGGCGACCGTTGAAGAGACCCGGTATGCCACGAGTGACCAGTTATTATTCAAGTACAAGCAGATTCCGGATTCGAATCGGACCGTGGTGGTGATTTCGTATTCGACGCAGAAGCGGATATTGAGTCGGTTGGCTCAGAATTTGAAGGATGTGGATGCGTATTTTACCAAAATCGAATGGCGGAATCGGTCGTATTTGATCCTGATCTTATCCAGGGGGAATTCGATTTTACCCAAGGATCTGGTAGAAGAGATCATGTTAAAGTGTCTTCCGGGGGGTTCACAGGAAAGTAAACCCGACGAGGAATGCAAATAGGCCGTAATCCCATAATGATCTTTTATAATATTTTATAAAAAAACTAATTTTTAAATAGCCCCTATTGACATCTTTTTTTATTTTTATTATCATTTGTAATGAGGACAAAATGAAAATAAAAATTATGTGAGGTATTTAAATATGCTTGAATTGACTGGTAAGCATATACTTCTTCTTTTATTATATTCTCCGGGCAAAACAACGGATATTAATGAACCTATTTTGGGTAGAACTCGAATCATAAAAATGATGTTTTTATTTGACAAAGAGATCCGAAAGAATTTCTTAAAAGATTCTCATGCCGAACTTATATCCTTCCCTGAATTTTTTCCCTGGCATTATGGTCCGTTTTCAAAGGATGTTTATAATGATATCGATTTTTTTATTAATAATGGATTTATAGAAGATATATACTTGGATAGTGAAAAGACTGAAATCGAGCTGGATGAAGATGAAAATTGGTCCGAAGATTATTTATTTGAAGATGAAGAGGAAATGTTATCAGATTTTAGGAACCAAGAATATCTGAAATTAACAGAGAAAGGGATCAAATTCGTGGAAGAGAAAATATATAATCATCTTACCGATAATGATAAGATGATTATCATCAGATTTAAAGAATCCATAAATAATGCTAGTCTTGAAGCCATTTTGAGATATACGTACATAAAATATCCTGAAGAGACAGAAAAGTCAAAAATCAAGGAGAGATTTCTTGGCAATCAATAATCCTCAAATTCTCCTTACAGGATTTGCGTTTTTATTTTCAGCGATCGGTTTTTTTATTAATACTTTTTTATCTCGTAAACGTATTCGTTCATTAAATCGTTGTATCGAGGTCTGTGAAAAGTTTGTTTATAAAGAATTTAATAATAGAATAAAATCAGTTCTCGATCATTATAAAAATGAAATGAATAGAATATTGGAAATTTCCATTCGAGAGATTTTAACTAATGACAATCGGCTGAGTTATGGAATTCAAACTTTTGAAATTAAAGATTTAAACCCGAATTATATTGAAGTATTCAAAAAAGTTAGGCAAACTTATGTATTTATAAAAAAGTTGGAATCCGCGGTACGAAGACTTAATTTATTCCAGTGGCTATTTCTGATTATACTCGCGGTAATTTTGTTTTTAACTTTTCTGGTTATCGTTTTGACCAATCTTGTTTATGGAGGAATCGCAATCATTATTTTTTTCATTTCCATTCTATCCTTTATATTATTTCTTATTGACGCAATTAGGGCCAATGATTTAATAGCAAAAACGGAGAAAGAATATGGTATTTCGATTGGAGAATGATCTGGAAAAAGCCGCGGAACCCTTTTTAAAAGATAAAAATTTTCTTTATTCCTGGCAGGTACCTATTCACAACCGGGTGATTGACTTGGCTGCTATAGACCCGAATGGAGCTATAATCGGGATAGAATTTAAATTAAAAGATTGGAAACGCGCCTTAAAACAGGCAGCGAGAAACTCAAATGCCTTTGATTATATCTATATTTGTGTACCAGGGGGTAATTATTTAAACAGGTTAACTGTTATAGCTGAGAAATCCGGTATTGGTGTCTTGATTTACGACACCGATATTGGTACAATTAAAATTCAATCTCCTGCGAAGAGAATCGCAAAACAGTGGAAACCTGATGTTGAATTTGTTAGGGATTATATTGAAGCAAGAGGTATAAAATGATACTTAAAAATGGCCAATGCAAACATGTTGTTCTTTTCGGCGCGTTTAATGAGAGAACATACTTTCTTGGAGATTACAGGAACTCATTTGACCTTCTTGGACTAAACTCCAATATTATCGCTCACGCCCCTGACGGTATGGCTGCTTTTATTTCTGGACTCAGTAATAAAAAATTTTTTATAGATCCATTAACCCACGCATTTCAACAACCTATAAGAACCATTGAAACAAGAAAAAATGGAAAATGGAGATTAAAAAACTCTATCGCTCGTCTTTCCCAAGACTATGGATCTATAATCAAAGAATACGCGGGAATACAGCAGTTAAAGGCGGGCGAACTCACAAACGAACAAATCTCTGACATTTGTAACAATGTTCTGAAATTTCAATTAAATAAAATACAACAATCAGCGGAAAGTTTAGATATTAAAGAATTTTTGGAATTTTCTGATATTGAATTAAAACCTGAATTTTTAGTAGCACCTTATTTTTACTTGGAACCCGATAACCTGGAAAAAGAATTGGAAGATAACATAAGGTTTCTGAATAAATCAAAAGATATTGAAGAAAGAAGAGTAACCGGATCAGAAAAAAAACAAGTATTCGCAGAAATAACCATCCATAACGAAGTATTAGCCGATTCGGAAAAATCAATAAAAAGGGTTGTTCATAAATATAAAAAAGATGGCAGGGGAGACGGTTTTTTAATTTGGGTCGATAATTTTTCGGAAGTATCTGCCACTGAAGCAGCCTTAAAAAAGTATAAAGATTTCCTTAAAGCCCTTGGCGAGATAGAAAAACCGATAATCGCTCTTCATGGGAGTTATTTTTCCATTGTCTTGTCCGGTAAGGAATCCTTATTGGCTGGTGTCGGACATGGAATTGAATATGGAGAGCATCGACCGGTCGTTCCCGTTGGCGGGGGAGTACCGCTGGCAAAATTTTATTTCCCCAAATTCCATAAACGCGTAAATTACAGCCCGGATGCTCAGGATATATTATACGAAACGAATTGGATCAATAGCCCAAAAGCATATTTTGATAATGTCTGCTCTTGTAAAACCTGTAAGGAAATTATAATCGCAGACGTCGTTAGTGGTTTTAAGGAATTCGGTATAACAAAAATCAGTGATAAAAATGGTAAAGCTTACCCTGATCAAAAGGCCATGGATAAAAGTAGAAGGCATTACCTTAATACCAAAATTGCTGAATATAAACGATGCGCTTCCACTTCTATCGATGAAATTGTTGATGATCTCCAAAGAAACCATTCAATTGCTGAAGAAATTATAAGTCACCCTTTTACTCATCTAAAAAAGTGGGCCAACGTATTGAGCAATTCTTTGCACAAATAGGGTTCAACTTGAAATCTACAATATTTTGGTTTACACTTTATTTCATTAACCAAAATCAGACCAGGAGGCCATAATAAAAATGAAAGTCATTGCCATTAATGCCAGTTCACGAAAAGACGGAAACACTGCCCTTTTAATCAACCGGGTATTGAAAGAACTCGAAAACGAAGGCATTCAAACCGAAATGATCCAACTGGGAGGCCACGCGTTACGCGGCTGCATGGCCTGCCGAAAATGCTTTGAAAATAAGAATAAACGGTGCGTGATCGACACCGATATCGTCAATGAATGCATCGCCAAAATGAGCGAAGCCGACGGCATCCTGTTGGGATCCCCCACTTACTTCAGTAATGTCACCTCGGAGATGAAAGCCCTCATCGATCGCTCGGGCTATGTGGCCAAAGCCAACGGGGAACTATTTAAACGCAAAGTCGGGGCCGCGGTGGTGGCCGTGCGACGGGCAGGCGCTGTATTCGCCTTTGACGCGATCAACCACTTTTTTACCATCAGCCAGATGATCATCCCCGGTTCCAGCTACTGGAACGTTGCCATCGGCCGCGACATCGGCGAAGTGGAAAACGACCAGGAAGGGATGCGCACCATGGACGTCCTGGGCCAAAACATGGCCTGGCTCCTTAAAAAAATTGGTGGATAAACGTTAACCGTTCAAACATTTAACGTTTTAAATGTTCGACTATTTTGTAGGGCGATTCGCGAATCGCCCCCCTTCACCCACCGCACCCGGTCAATCGCCAATTAAACTTCTCCCTGAACAAAACCCCACACCAATTGATCACGACAATCCAATAAACAAAAAGTATTATATTTAGGACTTTTTCCTATATCAAGGAAGAGATCTGCTCGTCATTAAAGTCAAAAGTTGAATGTTCTTTCTTTTTTTGTTAAAATATAATTTCAAATATCCCAAAAAACAGGAGGAACGTTATGAACTATTTCTTTTCAGACCAGGAACTCATGGTCAAAGACCTCTTCTCCAATTACGTGGATAAACGAATCATCCCGTTACGAAAAGAATTGGATGAAAACCATGAATTTCCCGCAGAAATTTTTCAGGAAATGGCCCAACAGGATTTCTTCCGAGTGATGGTCCCGGAACAATACGGCGGTCTTGCCGATTCCCAGATGATGACTGCCCTGGCCATCGAACAGCTATCCCGGGGAGACGGGGGTATCGGCGTCTGCTTTGCCGTTGACGCCATTGCCACCAAGGGCATCCTCCTCTATGGAAACGAAAAGCAAAAGAACAAGTACCTTCCCGGTATTGCCGATGGAACGATTCTGACGGCATTTGCGATCACCGAACCGGGATCAGGCTCCGACCCTTCATCCATTAAGACCCGCGCGGTTAAAAAGGGAAGCAAATACATCCTCAATGGCGTGAAACAATTTATTACCAACGGCGAACTGGCCGATATCGTCATGGTGATTGCGGTCACAGACCCGGAAAAGGGACACAAAGGTCATACGGCCTTTATTGTGGAAAAAGGAATGCCCGGCTTTACGCCCGGAAAACGCGAAGACAAAATGGGAATCCGTTCCTCCATCACCAATGAATTGATCTTTGAGGACTGCGAAGTCCCGGAAGAAAATGTCGTGGGCGAAATCGGCCGCGGGTTCTATCTTGCCATGGGTGTTCTGGACCGAAGCCGAATCGGTATCGGCGCTCAGGCCGTGGGAATCGCCCAGGGGGCCTTCAATGAAGCCCGTGCCTATGCCGAAACCCGGGAACAGTTCGGTCATCCGATCGGTTCCTTTCAAGCCATTCGGTTTATGCTGGCCGACATGGCCACCCAAATCGAAGCCGCTCGCCTCCTCGTGTACCAATGCGCCCGCATGGTCGATGCCGGCGAAAAGGAATTATCCCGAGACTCGGCCATGGCCAAAATGTTTGCCACAGACACGGCCATGAAAGTGACCACGGACGCGGTTCAAATATTCGGAGGCTACGGATACATGAAAGAATACCCGGTCGAAAAAATGATGCGGGATGCCAAGGTCACCCAGATTTACGAAGGGACCAATCAGATCCAGCGCAGCGTCATTGCCTCCCGGTTATTGACGTGCAGGGAAAAATAAAAACGATAAAACATATGATCATATATAATATTTCGGAGGAACCATGGGATATGAGATACTCAAATTGGACGTGACGGGCACGATTGCCACGGTGACCGTCAGCCGCCCCAAGGCATTAAACGCACTGAATTCCCATTTTTTTCGGGAAATGAATGCAATGCTGGCGGAAATTAAAGAACGCAACGACATCCGGGTGCTGATTATCACCGGTGAAGGCAAAGCCTTTGTGGCAGGTGCCGATATTTCAGAAATGGTTGATATGACACCCGAACAGGCCAGAGAGTTTTCCCGGACCGGTCAACACACGTTCCGCAGCCTCGAGCTGCTGGAAATTCCGGTAATTGCCGCCATCAACGGGTTTGCCCTGGGCGGCGGATGCGAACTCGCCATGTCCTGCGATATCCGCATCGCGTCATCCAAAGCCAAATTCGGACAACCGGAAGTCAACCTGGGTCTGATTCCCGGTTACGCCGGCACCCAACGGCTTCCCCGCCTCGCAGGCCTCGGTAACGCCTTACACCTGCTGATGACCGGGGACATGATTCCAGCCGAAGAGGCGTTGCGCATGGGGCTGGTTCAACGCGTGGTCGAACCGGACCAACTGATGGACGCGGTCATGCAAGTGGCCCAAAAAATCGCCGCCAAAGGCCCACAGGCCATCCGGCTCGTCAAACAAGTCACCCGCCAGGGATTACTCGAGGGATTTGAAAACGGATGCGCCCTTGAAGCCGAACATTTCGGTAACCCCTTCGGTAACGAAGGCGCCGAAGGCATGCGAGCGTTTCTTGAAAAACGCGACCCCCAATGGTAATAATAACATGAAGAGGAGAAGACGATGAATTATGCAGAGAGACTTGAAAATGTCACGGTGCTTGGCGCCGCAGGCAAAATGGGCAGCGGTATTTTGCTACTGACTGTCCTTGAAATGGCTGATCTCAGCCTTCAAAACGAAAATAAAAACCGTTCGTTTGTACTCCATGCCGTGGACGTGTCCCACCAGGCACTGACCGGATTGATGCACTTTCTCAAGGCCCAGGTTCTCAAGGCCGCTGAGAAAAAAGTGGTGCAACTGCGCAGCGTGTACAAAGACCGCGAGGACCTGATCGAAAATCAGGATATCATTAATCAATATATTTTCGATGTGATGACCATCGTTCGCCCCACCACCCGAATCGAAGCCGCTTACGACTCATCGGTGATTTTCGAAGCCATCGTCGAAAATCCGGAAGTCAAAGTGAAACTTCTGTCCCAAATCGACCGCAACAACACAAAATCCCCCTGGTTTTTTACCAATACCTCCTCGATCCCCATCCACGAACTGGATGAACGGGCCGAACTGGGCGGACGGATTATCGGGTTTCACTTCTATAACCCCCCGGCCGTTCAAAAACTGGCGGAATTGATTCGCGCGGAAAAAACCCTCCCGGAACTGGCGGAATTTTCCCTGGCATACGCCAAAAATCTGAAGAAAAAAGTCGTTCCGTCCAATGATGTGGCCGGTTTTATCGGAAACGGTCACTTTATGCGCGACGCCCTGCACGGGTTTGCCGAAACCCAACGCCTCTCTCAGGCGATGTCGTTTCCCGAAGCCGTTTACATCGTCAACAAAGTGACCCAGGATTACCTGGTCCGCCCCATGGGCATCTTTCAATTGGTCGATTACGTGGGACTGGATGTGTGCCGCTATATCATGAGCGTGATGGATCCCTATGTCAAAGACGAAAACCTCCACAGCGACCTGCTGGATCAATTCACGGATATGGGCATTAAAGGCGGTCAGTTCTCCGACGGGTCCCAGAAAGACGGTTTCTTAAAATATGAAAAGGGACGTCCCACGGGTGTGTATGATCCGGCAACGAGTCGTTATGTCCCCTACTCCGACATTCAGGCCAAAGGCGATCAATGGATCGGGGCAGCGCCCCCATCCCTGCTTCCCTGGAAGACCGTCATCGGCATGCCCAATAAAGACGAGGCCCTTCAAACGTTTTTCCGGGAACTCAACGGGATGACCACCCCGGGCGCCGAACTGGCCAAACGTTACGGCAAGCGCTCCATGGCCATTGCCAAAAAGCTGGTTGCCGACAAGGTCGCCCTTTGCGAAGCCGATGTCAATACGGTTTTACTGACCGGTTTCTTTCACTCGTTCGGTCCCATTAACGAGTATTTTAATTAAGTTTCAATTAAGAAATTCACAGAGGTGATAACATGACGAAATTAAGACGTAACGCCTATATTGTGGCCGGTTACAATACGGTTTCCTTTGGAACCGGACGCAAGGAATTCAATCCCAAAAAACCGCGTCCCGGTCTCGAACACTACATCAAAGAAGCCGGTCAGGCCACCCTGGAAAAAATCGGCGGAGCCAAAAACGTCGACGATTGTGTGATCGGCAATTTCATGGCTTCCCGGTTTAACAAACAAGCCAACCTCAGCGCGTTCTTCCCCATGATCGATGAAGGGTTAACCCATAAACCCGGTATTGCCGTTGAAGGCGCCTGCGCTTCCGGCGGCCTGGCCCTGATGGCCGGACTCAAATCCGTTCTGGCCGAAACCGCAGACGTGGCCCTGGTCATCGGCTTTGAAGTTCAAAACACGGTCAAAGCCATTTACGGCGCCGATATCTTAGCCGGAGCCGGATGGGCGCAGGAACGGAAAAACGGACACGCGTATTTCTTTCCCGGAAAGTTCAGCGACCGCGCCGGTGCCTACTTTGAACGGTACGGCCGGGAAAAAACCCGCAACGCTCTGGCCCGATGGTTCCGAAACGCTATCGAGAATGCCCGCCTTTGCCCCACGGCCCAGGAATTCCACAACACCGTCGAAGACCTCGAGGCCCTGGCCATGATGGCCCCCACGCCCGCCTCGTTTGTGGACCACCTGAACGTGTTTGATTGCTCGAAAGTGTCCGACGGCGCCTCGTCCCTTGCCATTGTGTCCGAAGACGGATTGAAAAAAATCGGTATTCCCCGAGAAGAAGCGATTCAAATCATCGGCTTTGCCCATATTCAGGACGACATTACCAAACAGCCCCCGGATTTAACCCGATTAACGACCACGGCCGCGGCGGTGAAACTGGCCCTGGAAAGCGCAGGAATTACCCTCGATCAACTGGCAACCGTGGAAACGCACGATTGTTTTACCATTGCCGGAATCATGGCCACCGAAGCCATTGGATTTGCCAAACCCGGTGAAGGTCCGGAATGGGTGCTCGCAGGTGAAACGGCTCGAAACGGCCGCATTCCGTTTAATACCACGGGCGGACTCATCGGTTGGGGTCACCCCACGGGTGGAACGGGTGTTCATCAGGCCGTGACCCTCTGGGAACAACTCACCGGAAAAGCCGGCAATGCCCAAATCCAAATCCCCTCGAATCGACCCTACGGCTTAAGCGTCAACATGGGCGGTGACGATAAGACCCTGGTTTCGATCGTTTACAAGCGTTGATTCTTGTTGATCTTCCGTTTTAATTCTCCGGCGGAAAAGGAGGTCAGGTACCCCCATACAACGCCGATGACCAGTCCGGCCGTATGGGCCCAGTTGGCAATATTGCCCATCAAACCGGTGAGGCACAGCACATACCAGACGATCATAAAGGTGACGGTTGACGGATGAAGGTATAAGCGCGACGCCGGATCGTACTTTCCCTTCATCCAGATGTAACCGATAAGACCATACAGAACTCCGGACATTCCGCCGAAAAGAGGATGAGAAAAGAAATACTGGAGCAGGTTTCCGGCACTGCCCACCACCAGAATAAAAACAGCCAGAAACAACGTTCCCTTTCGATCTTCCACCATGCTGCCCAGGTCCAATAACCACAGCATATTAAAAAACAGGTGCATAAACCCGAAATGGATGAAAATGGGAGTGATCGGTCGCCAGACCTCCCCTTTCATGATTTCGGAGAGCCCCGCGACCCATCGGACGCCGTCGCCCTCTTTGATCACATCGGTAATAAATAATGGCCGCAGCACATCGATGTTGGCCCCCAGTTTGGAATACACGGCCACGGCCACACAAATCAGAACCAAAAAAACCGTTAAGCCACCACGCGGGGCCGTGACATCCCGATTAAAGATAGTGGTGCGCGCATCCACGACCGGGATGTCTTCCTTCTCCTCTTTTATCGCCTGTTCCCTCTCTTTACTCACGGTTTTGGATTGGATCCGAAATTCCGGAGCATCCGGGTTCTTCAAAAACGCTTCAAATAACGTCTCGGCTCGGTCGACGTTGTCTTCCGAATACACCCATACTTCAACGATTCCATTCTCTTCGATCAGTTGATGTTCCATATGCTGACCCGTCAGATAATCGCTAAAAATTTTTGCATGGTTTTCATTTGTCAATTCGCCAATCAACCGCATCATCAACCTCCGTCGGCCAAACATCTCATTTGGTTTCGCATCATCTTTTATTATATTAACTTTATTCGATAATGCAAGATGTTTCGAAAAAAAACCCGTTACGTAAAACATAGAACCAACGGCTTGATGGCCAGATCAAGGGTTGACAAGATAGGCAAAATTTAGTATACTACAGCCTTAATGCGAAAAAAGATTTGTTTAGCGATGATATTATTTTGTGCCTTCCCAATTATCAATACCTCTCAAGAAGATTATCTGAAAATCGAAGCCGGCATCGAACCACGCCTTATTAAACAAGGGGAAGAAGGCACGTTGAAATTAAAAATCACCCCTCAACATGGGATCAAAATCTCATCCCATCCGGATTTTATCATCCGGTTAAATAAAAACAGCGATTTTTCTTTTTCCAAATCTTTCTTCACGGCCCCCGAATTGGACTTCCCCACCACTCAGAACAATGAAGCCGTATACCTCGAACTGGGAAAAGAAATCAATATTCTATTCCGAGTGAACGACGATTCGATGATCGGAAAGCACGCCATCGGCGGCGAGGTCGTATTTACCGCTGTATTTAAAAACAATTGGTCGTTGAAGACGTATCAACGATTCAACGTCGATTTTTTTACGCTGAGGCAGCAAAAAATAAAACTGAAAAAAAAATGAAAAATTTTCTGGGAGTTAAAGAGTATGGACGTATTTAAAAAGTGCAATGAGTACACACGGGCCGAAGAGGTCAAGAAAATGGGATTGTATCCCTATTTTACCGAAATTGAACACGTTGAAGGCAACTATGTCTGGGTAGACGGAAAAAAAGTCCTGATGGTGGGATCCAACAATTACCTGGGATTGTTTGACGATATTAAAATAAAAGAAGCCGTGATCGAAGCCGTAAATAAGTATGGCTCGTCCACCTGCGGTTCGAGATTTTTAAACGGTACCTATTCGCTTCATGTGGAAGTGGAAAAGCGATTGGCCCAATTCATGGGAAAAGAAGAAGCCCTTACCTTTTCGACCGGTTTTCAAACCAACCTGGGCGTGATCTCCACGATCGCCGGCAGAAACGATACCATTATTATCGACCGCATGGTCCACGCCTCGATCATGGACGCGGTCCGCATGTCGTTTGCCGATGTGGTGAAATACAAACACAATGACATGAGCGACCTGGAAGATAAAATCTCCCGAGTCCCTGACGATAAAGGCAAACTGATTGTGGTCGACGGTGTATTCAGCATGGAAGGCGATATGGCCAATCTCCCGGAAGTGGTCCGGATCGGTAAAAAGTACGGGGCCCGCATCATGGTCGATGACGCTCACGGCGTTGGCGTTCTGGGGAAAAACGGACGGGGAACCTGTGAACACTTCGGCGTCATGGATCAAGTGGATTTGATCATGACCACCTTCTCCAAATCCTTTGCCTCCCTGGGCGGTTTTATCGTCGGAGACAGCACCATCATTCAATATATCAAGCACACCGCACGCGCCCTGATCTTTTCCGCCTCCATTACGCCGCCCTCGGTGGCTGCGGTCCTCAAAGCCCTTGAAATCATTCAGACCGAACCGGAGCGGCGCGCCCGCCTCTGGGAAATTACCCATATTATGAATAAAGAATTAACGTCCATGGGTTATCACACCGGAAATACCGAAACCCCAATTATTCCTGTATTTATCGGAAACGATGAAAAAACCTTCATGTTGTGGCATTTCTTACGGGAATACGGTATTTTCACCAACCCGGTGGTTTCCCCGGCGGTTCCACCCGAAGAAGCCCTGATCCGAACCTCGTTTACCGCGACCCATACCCAGGAACAGTTGGAATTTATCCTGGAAGGGTTTCGTCAAGGCGGTAAGGCCCTGGGAATCATCAAATAACCATTGGAGACGATCATTGACGCTCCCATGTCGATGATCGTCGATCATCGACGATCATCGTGGGTGAACCGTTCGAATGAGTCGAACGGTTCGAGCACGTGTCCGATTTCCATCGTTATCGTTAGTTTCAATTCCGAACGCTTTCTGCCCGCCTGCCTGGAATCCGCCCTTTCCCAAACCGTTCCCTTTAACGCAATCGTTGTCATCGATAACGCCTCCACGGATCAGTCCCGATTCGTCATTGAAACCTATCAACAACATCCTTCGCCCGCCATTACCCTGATTGCCCAACCCACCAATACCGGGTATGCGGCTGCGGCCAATACCGGGATCCGCCACGTTTTGACCGATCCTCAGGTCCAATTGATCCTGGTGGCCAATTCCGACATCATCCTGGATGCACATTTCAATGCGCATGTCATTCAAAAATTTAAGGACGATCCGGCGATCGGCATGCTGTCTCCCCTCATGCTTCGGTTTGACCGAAAAACCGTGGATTCGGCCGGGCAAGCGTGCTCCCTCACGTACAACCCTGAAGAAATCGGGTTTAATCGTCCCCTGGATCGGGTGGATATCACGGAAAAAGCCGTGTTTTCCGTTTGTGGCGCCGCGACGATTTTTAGCCGACAGGCCCTGGAACGCTTGGCGATCGACGGTCAATACTACGATGAAGATTTTTTCATGTTTTGGGAGGATTTCGATATCGGATGGCGCGCGCATTTGCTGGGTATTCCAACGCGTTTCTATCCTCGGGCGCTCGTGTACCATTACCGCAGCGGGACGCTGGAATGCACGATCCGGTCTCGGATCTGGTCCCGGTTTTCGCTTGCCCTGGCGCGGCCATCGGCGATTAAATACCACCTGATCAAAAATCGTTACCTGACGCTGATCAAAAATTTCCGGTTCCACACCGATGGAAAATTCATTCCGTTTATCGTTTTCAGTGATATGATCCGGTTTACCCTGTTGACTTTCAGTTCCCCAAAAATTATAATTTCCTTGATGAAATCGGTCACCTATTTCAAACGTGCCGCAGTCAAACGCCAACAACTGATGAAGCGGATTCGGGAAACCCAAAGCCCGCGCATCATCTAAAGGAACCCCCATGAATGAAATCATCCTGGTCTTATCGTTTGTGCTTTCGCTCCTGTTAACGATTTACGGTACCCCGGTCACCCAACGGGTGGCGCACCGGTACCAGTTGCTGGATCACCCGGATGGCCGCTTAAAAACGCAGCGAGAGCCCGTCCCTTACATGGGCGGGGTGATCATCTACTTTGCGTTTATCTCGCCGGTCAGCCTGATGTTTCAGTTTAACAAAGAGTTGTTGGGGATCCTGTTTGCCGCATCGATCCTGTTGATCGTGGGATTATTCGACGATCTCAAAGCCCTGACCCCGGGAATCAAATTTTTATTTCAGGTCGTTGCCACCTACACGCTGATTAAAAGCGGCATTTATATCAATGTTGCCATTCTGCCGCCCTGGCTCAATTCGATTCTTTCTTTTATCTGGATCTTGTCGATTATCAATGCGTTTAATATCATCGATATCATGGATGGGCTGGCATCGGTGGTCGGTGCCACGGCTGCCTTGACCCTCTTTGTCATCTCCCTGTATGACTCCAATTTCCTCCTGTCCATTCTTTCCCTGAGCCTGGCCGGGGCGCTCCTCGGTTTTTTAAAATTAAACTGGGAACCGGCCCGAATCTACCTGGGCGACGCCGGAAGCATGGTCATCGGCTTGATTATCGGGGCTTTGGCCATTATGACCGACTACAGCCGGTACAATAACCTGGCGGTGGTGTCCGGTATTATTATTCTGTCGATCCCGATCTTTGACATGGTGTATGTCATTATTTTGAGACTGCTCAAGCGAAAAAATCCGTTTTTCGGAAGTCCCGATCACTTCGCCTTACGATTGAGAAAAAAGTTCAATCTGACCTCGGCTCAAACGGTGTCGATCATTCTGGGGATTCAGGTGTTTCTCTCCGCCATCGTGATTCTCAACTTTTACACGCTTCCGATCATCACCCTGGCATCGACCGCGCTGGTGCTGGTCTTTTTTATCGGTTTCGGATTCTTTTTGTCGCGCGTTCAAATGGAGTAAATCCATGATTCTCATCATCGGTGCCGGACTCTCCGGCCTGACGGTTGCCAACCGATTAGCCCACACCCGGGACATCCTTGTTCTGGAAAAAAACGATCATCCGGGAGGGCTTTCCACGTCGTTTTATGTGGATGGGTTTCGCTTCGATTATGGCGGTCATTACTTTCATTACGATGCACACACGCGCTCGGTGGTCAAACCTTACGTGGAACAGTTCGGTTCCTTTCTGGAATTTGAACGCAAGAGCAAAACGTTTTTATTGAGACGGTATATTCCGTTTCCCATTCAGTTTCATCTGGCTTACTTGCCGTTTTCCCTGCGAAAAAAGATATATCAAGAGATGATGGAAACGTCCGAGATTTCCTCCGCCAATCTTGCGAAATACCTGGACACGCATTTCGGGCCCACACTGGTGGATCTTTTCTTCAAACCGTTTTTAACCAAATACTATCACACCGATCTGAACGCACTGGCGTCCAACATGGATAAGGGGAGTATCCCCATTCCCGACCGGGCGCAGGTGACGGCCGGATACGCGGGAAAACGACGCATTCGGGCCGGTTACAACCCGGTGCTCTATTACCCCAAACCGTCCTTGAAAGAATGGATCGACTCTTACGCCAAACCGGTCGCAAACCGCATCCGGTTTAACGAAAGTGTGGTGTCGATCGATACGGAACAACGGAAGGTCACCACGACCGAAGGGTCGTATGCGTACGATCAACTGGTCACCTCCATGCCGCTCAACACCCTACTCGGCATTCTCAAACCTCACGGCCGTTTCCCTTCGCCCCACGGTCTGCACTGCATGTCGACGCTGGTGGTCAATGTCGTTCTGGGAAGAAGAAACAAACGGTTTCACTGGGTCTATCTTTCGGAAAAAACGTTTCCGTTCTACCGTGTGGGACTGTATGCCGGGCAACCGTTCGGTGTGTGTTACATGGAGCGAAACCTGCGTCCGGGTTCGATTCCGAATTCGAAGAAACTTCACGAAGATATATGCTATACGCTTAAAGAATTACAGTTGATCACAGACCCCAAAGAAATCACGCATGTGGAGCAGCGGCTCATTCCCGCCGCGTATGTGGTCTTCGATCACCGGTGGGAAACGATCGTACCGGCGGTGTTGCACCAATTGAAAACCCACGGGATTCATTCGATCGGACGCTATGGGGCATGGAATTATTCATCCATGAGTCAGGATATCGCGCAGGCGCTTCAATGCGCGGAAGAGATAAAGGTTCGATAATTCCGAGAACCACATGGCGCGCGGGCAGACACGCGGGTCTGCCCCTACAGAGAATCATAAATCTCAATTGTCGTGCGCCCGTTCACGTCATTGTAACTTGATTATCTCCATAAAATGGGTTAAAATGATAATTAAGAATTAACAATGACAGACATAAAAACATACGTCGAATCCAAACTCAACCACGTTCAACGCATCACCAAGATCAAGGGTGAAGCCTCCACCCGAAATTTCTTCCGCATCGTCCGGGATACCCATTCGCTGGTGGCCATGGTGTACCCCGAGTCTCCAAACGCCCTCTCCGAAATCCGGCGGATCCTTCACCTGACCTCGGTATACCGGGAACACGCGATCCGCGTCCCGGAAATTAAAGACGTCCTGGATGATCGGATCCTCCTTCAGGAGGATCTGGGCGATGTTCTGGCTCAACGGGTCTTCTATGCCAAAGGATTCGGCGACCCAAAGAACGTGCTTCTTGAAACCGCAGACATCTTACTGAAATTAAAAGCCATACCGGTATGTCATACGGCTTCCACCCTGGACCAGGCCCGCATGAAATGGGAAATGGATTTCTTTATCACCCATTTTGCCACGCCTTATTTACCCATCGCGCAAACCCCCGACGGTCGAAGCGACCTGCAAGCGTATTTATACACCCTGGTCGATCGGATTCATCCGATCGATACCTTTGCCCACCGCGATTTTCATTCCCGAAACATGCTCCTTCATCCGGACAATGGTCGGCTCTACCTGGTGGACTTTCAGGATTCTCTGGTCGCCTCCCCTTACTATGACCTGGTCTCCTTTGCCTTTGATTCGTACCTGGACTTAAATTCCCGCCGCGCCTTTCTTCTCGATACTCTCAGGGAACGGGGCATGAAGATCGATTCGGACCTCCTTTACGCTGCCGCCCTCCAACGCAATATCAAAGCCCTGGGCACGTTCGGTTTCCAGGTCGGCGTGAGAAAAAACCTCTCTTATAAAAAATACATTCCTCGTACCCTCCGGCATATTCGTTCCAACCCTTTGCTCGAAAAGGGTTTTGACATTTTTGACATTTTTGACATTTTTAATCGTGTCCTTTATAATAAGAATCTTCCGTGAAGAGGAGATTTAAACATGAAAGTTTATGTCAATGATCAGGAATTGAATTTATTCAGCGGCGCATTGGTCAAAGACGCCCTTTTTGCCTATTCCGAAGAGGCCCACGAAAGTGTCCGAAAGGGAGAAAAAAAAGTCATGGATAAATGGGGAAATACCGTGGAATTGAACGGGGAACTTTCGGATGGCCAGATATTATTTGTAAAACCGTATGATCCATTACCCGCTTAACCCGTAACGCCTTACCTGCCCAACCGCAGATGGAGAAACAAATGAAATTGAGAAAAATATATCACATCATCTTCGTTTTATTGGTAACCTTTTTGACGTTTGCCCCGACCGGTCTCGCCGCGGAATCATCCCCGGAAACCCGGATCATCCTGCTTCACGTCAACGACCTGCACGCCAAAATCGATAACTTCGCCAAAATTGCCTGGTACGTTCAGCAGGAACGGAAACAACACCCGAATGTTTTTTTCCTGGATGCCGGCGATAACTTTACGGGAAATCCGGTGTCGGATCAGGCGGAACCCAAAGGCGAACCGGTATGCCAATTGTTATACAAAATGGGGATCGACGCGATGTGCCTGGGAAACCACGAGTTCGACCTGGGACAGGAGCGGCTGAATACGTTTGTCAAACGCGCCCCGTTTCCGGTGATCAGTGCGAATATTAAGGTTCAATCCGGAACCCTCACCCAACCCAAACCCTATGTCATCCTAAAAACCAAGAATGGCATCCAACTCGCGATCCTCGGTCTCATCCAGGTGGAAAAAGAAACGGGAATTCCGAGTTCCCACCCGGATAACGTCAAAGGAATCACGTTCCCGGACCCGATCGCCACCGCCTTAACGTTCAAAGATCTAAAAAAAGAAGACAACATCTTCATTGCCCTGACCCACATCGGCGCAGACCAGGACGAGATCCTGGCCCAAAAAATGGGCGAACTGGACCTCATCGTCGGGGGCCATTCCCATACCGTGATTGCCCACCCGATGCACGTCAACAACGTCCTGATTACCCAGGCCGGAAGCGATGCCAAATTCATCGGTCGAATCGAGCTGGTGGTGAAAAACGGGAAAATCATTCAAAAAACCGGACAATTAATCAACGTGGCGTCGATTTCCGGAACCCTTCCCGAAATGGAAGCCATGATCAAAAAGTTCAATCAAAATCCCCGCCTGGACCGCGTGATTGCCCAACTTCCCCAACCCGTCGAGGGGAAACTGGAATTGGGAAACCTCACGACCGACGCCATTTGTCGGGTCTTTCATCTGGATGCGGCGTTTCATAACAACGGGGGACTGCGAATCCATGCGCTGAGTCCGGTGGTGAAACTTCGGGATATCTATTCGCTTCATCCCTTTGCCAACAATATCGTTCAATTCGATATGACGCCGGATGAAATCCGCAGTCTGATTACCTTCGATTATGAAAAACACAAGGGCTCGGATTTACAGGTTTCCGGGCTTCAGTATACGATCATCGCGTCGCCGGACCACAAGGTCGAACGCATCGACCTGAACGATTCGGAAGGACACGCGCTGGATGAAACCAAAACCTATAAGGTCGGGATGAACGATTATATCGCGTCCACCTATAAATTCCAACACCACGACCCGGGCCGTTCGCTCAAAAAAACCGCGGCCGATGCCCTGATCCGATACCTGGAAGAAAACCGCCATTCCACTGCCGATATCCAAAAGGTTCGGGCAACGGAAACCATTCGGAGTAAGGACCGGGACCAATGACCATCCATTTCAATACAATACAATTTAATTCAATTCAATGATAATACAGACAAAAGGTGACAAATTATGGCTCAGTTATATTTCAGATACTCAACCATGAACGCAGGCAAATCAACGGAAGTGCTGAAAATCGCACACAACTACGAAGAACAAAACAAAACAGTCCTACTCTTTACGCCCTCGGTCGATGACCGATACGGAAAAGGCGTGATTACGTCCCGAATGGGGATCCAACGGGATGCGATCATTATCGATGAGAACGATATGTATGCCATTGCCCAAGAAAAAAACCCGGATTGTATCCTGGTGGACGAAGGGCAATTCCTGACCCGGGAACAGGTGATTGTGCTAACCCGAATCGTCGACCGACTCAATATCCCGGTCATTGCTTACGGATTGAAAAACGATTTTCGAAACAAACTGTTTTCCGGCAGCGAAGCCCTGCTGCTGTTTTCGGACAAGATCGAAGAAATCAAGGCCGTGTGCTGGCACTGCTCCAAAAAAGCCACGATGTTAATCAAGTACAAAGACGGCGTCCCGGTCAACGATGGCCCCCAAATCGAGATCGGCGGCAATGATACGTATATCTCGGTGTGCCGGAAATGCTACGGCGACCGGGTCGAAATCAAATAACTGAGAAAAAACGGAGAACTAGAACAGAATGATTGAAAAGAAATACATCAGTGCCCAGGAACTGCTGGAAGATTCCATCCGCCTGGGAATTAAAATTTATGAAAGCGGTTTTAGACCCCATTTTATCGTCGGGATCTGGCGGGGCGGTACGCCGGTCGGTATCGCGGTTCAGGAGTTGTTCGATTACTTCGGGGTGAAAACCGATCATATCGCGATTCGAACCTCGTCTTATGCGGGCATCAACCGACGCGAACCGGAAATCCGAGTCCACGGGTTGGGCTACGTCGAACAAAATACCAATTCGGAAGATTCGCTCTTAATCGTCGACGATGTCTACGACAGCGGACTCAGCGTTCAAGCCGTGATCGACGAACTGAAATTACGCGCCAGAAAAAATACCCCCCATGATATCCGAATCGCAACGGTTTATTATAAACCGACCAACAACCGAACCCAACGGCTTCCGGATTACTATGTCCATGAAACCGATAAATGGCTCGTGTTTCCCCATGAACTGGACGGCTTAACCCGCGACGAGATCGCGCGCCATAAACCGTTTATGTCCAGGCTACTGGAAGGAGTGGTGATTCAATGAAAGTCACGCGAGAATTCATCGAAAAAATACCCAAGAGCGATCTGCACCTTCATCTGGACGGATCGCTGCGATTATCCACCCTGGTCGAACTGGCCCAGGAAAAAAATATCAGTCTACCGGCGTCCACCGAAGCCGAATTGAAAAAAACCATTTTTAAAGACCAGTATAACAACCTGGGCGAATACCTCAAGGGGTTTCAATGCACCTGTTCGGTATTAAACGACGAGCGCGCGCTCGAGCGGGTCGCCTACGAACTGGCCATCGATAACATTCAGGAAGGCGTACGCTACATCGAGGTCCGGTTTGCCCCCCAACTGCACCAGCATAAGTATCTGGAAATCGTCGATGTCTTAAAAGCCGTGACCCGGGGATTGACCAGCGCCCGGAATGCCTTCAACGCTACCGCCGAAGTACAAAATAAATCCGATGTGCCCTTTTATTTCGGAATCATCGTGTGTGCCATGCGCATGTTCGATTATGGGTATTCGGAATATTTCGATACGCTCCTGGATGTCCACAAACATTCGGAACGGAAATGGATCTATTCCCTCGCTTCCCAGGAACTGGTCAAAGCCGCGCTGGAAGCCCGAGACCGTTACGGCATTCCCATTGTGGGGTTTGATCTGGCCGGAAAAGAAAAAGGGTTTCCGGCCGTCGACCACAAAGCCGCCTATGCCCTCGCCCATAAAAACTTCTTGAAAAAAACGGTTCATGCCGGCGAAGATTACGGACCGGAGTCCATCTTCCAGGCCATTACCGATCTTTACGCCGACCGTATCGGCCATGCCTTTCATCTCTTCAACGCCAACATGATCCAGAACGAGGAAATTGTCAACAAAGAAGCTTACATCCAAAATCTTGCCCAATACATCGGCGACCGCCGGATCACGCTCGAGGTCTGCCTCACCTCCAATATGCAAACCAACCCCGCACTCACGAATTTAAAGAACCATTCCTTCGGAAAAATGAGAGAAGCCGGGCTCTCGGTCACGTTCTGCACCGATAACCGCCTGGTTTCCAATACCACGGTCACGGGTGAAATCGCCAAAGCCGTGGAAACCTTTGGGATCGATTCCAAGGAATTGAAAAACTTTATCGCCTACGGATTCAAACGAAGCTTTTTCCCGGGTACGTACCTGGAAAAACGCAATTACGTGCGCCAGGTCCTGAACCAATACGAAGCGGTCGAGAAACAATTTTCCGTCTAACCCCCAAAACACTTAACGTCAAGCAGGTGCGATGATGCAGTTATTAACGATTCTTAGAGGAATTATCGGGATTGTGTTGGTCCTGGGTATTGCGTTTTTATTTTCCAACAACAAGCGAAAAATCAACTGGCGGCTGGTCGGGGTCGGCATGGCCTTCCAGATCATCTTCGGCATTTTGATTATTTACGGGGATACGTTCCGATCCTGGTTTATTGTGTTGGGACTGCCCAAGATGCTGGTGGACTGGCTGGGCAATGCCTCGATTTCCCTGTTGACGTTCATTCAGGATGGTGCGAAATTTGTTTTTGGGGGATTGGCGATTGCTCCGGGCGCCAAAGACAGCATGGGATTCTTTTTTGCGTTCCAGGTGTTGCCCACGATCGTGTTCTTTGCCGGCCTTTCGGCCGTGTTGTATTACACGGGCGTGCTGCAACTCGTGGTCAAAGGCATGGCTTATGTGATGGCCCGGTTGATGGGAACCAGCGGCGCGGAAACGCTTTCCAATACAGCCAATATCTTCATGGGACAAACCGAAGCACCGTTACTGGTCCGCCCTTACATTGCAGGCATGACCCAATCGGAGCTGTTTGCGATCATGGTGTCGGGAATGGCCCATATTGCCGGAGGCGTCATGGTCAGCTACATGCAAATGCTGGGTCAGGCCTCAGCCGCTGCGGGAAACATGCCCCTTCACGACGCGCAGCTCCAGTTTGCGGTTTATCTGCTCACGGCCTGCGTCATGGCCACTCCCGCGTCTCTGGTGATTGCCAAGATCATGTTTCCGGAAACCGGCGCTCCGCTGACCCAAGGTACGGTGAAAATCCACGTGGAAAAAGGGGCATCCAATGTGATCGAAGCCGCTTCAAACGGCGCTTCCGATGGCCTGAAACTCGCCCTGAATGTCGGCGCCATGTTGATTGTGTTTATTGCGTTCATCTCCCTGATCAATTACCTCCTGGGACAGGCCGGCGATGCGCTCGGGGTTAATGCCTATCTGCAACAGCATTACGGCAATCCGTTATCCATGGAATTGATCCTGGGGTTCGTTCTCCGATACATCGGGATCGGCATCGGGGTCCCTGTCAAAGACGCGCTGACCTTCGGAAGCTTGTTCGGAACCAAAACCGTGCTCAATGAATTTGTCGCTTACATCAAACTGGCCGATGTGATCAAAATGGGAACCCTGTCTCCCAAGGGTGTCATCATGACCACGTTTGCCCTGTGCGGATTTGCCAATTTTTCATCGATTGCCATTCAATTGGGCGGCATCGGTTCCATGGCCCTGGAACGAAAAAAGGATATTGCGGCATTGGGGTTAAAAGCGGTGCTGGCCGGCGGATTGTCCACGCTTCTGACCGCGGCCCTGGCCGGGATTTTATTTACCGCGTAGAGAGCTCGTACTCTAATTTCTTGATAAACACATCGAGTTCTTCTTCGATCATCCGGGATATTGCCGGCGGAAGCAGTTTCAATTTCCGTTGCGCCAATTTAGTCTGTCGGTCAAATTCATGTTTCACGATCCGCTTGCCGGTTTTGACATCCGCGGCCTCAATGCTCATTTTCAAATGAGCGGCATCATATCTCTTATAATCGTATTCTTCCAGAGCATAAACCGTGGTTTTCACCATGAGATCCGGCCGGCCCTGAGTCAGCTCTTCGATCACGTTGGCAAAGGCTTTTTGGCGTTTCAGATAATGAACCATCTCTTCGCGCAGCATGAGATCCGGCTTTTTAATCCAGAATTCATAGGAATAATAATTTAACCGAAACGGCGATTCCCGGTAAACCATCCGGTAATCATTGTAGATATCATCCACGTCGGGCATCTGAACCCATGCGATTTTATGCATGTATTCCTTGGGGATGTTGCACCCTTCTTTCAATGGAATATGCAACTGATAGTAATTCTTATTCGCTGCTGCCGTGATACAGCCGGTCATTCCCCCGATCCATCCGGCGGCGGCAACACAAACCAGACATAACAGAAAAAAGCGTCGATGTATCATCTTCATGGCTCTGCTCCTAATCTTTATTATTGGAATGCTTCCGGATCATCACGGTCGGGTCTTCTCGTAATTCTCTGATAAACCGGGAAATATTATCCACCGACTCCCGGCATTTTCGCAACGTCACATTGAGTTCGGTTCCCACATGGTTGAAGTGAATCTCCATCTGGCGGACACTCGTATCTGCCGTATCGATAAACCGGTCCAGTTTGCCCATGACTTTTCCCAGGTCCGCCTGAGAAACGGTCTGGTTGATGGTTTTAACCAGTTCGTCGATTTCGGCCGCGACTTTCTCGACAACCGCTTTATCTTTGATCTGGTTCAAGTAATTGGAAAAGGTGATTAAATTATCCGATAATCGGACAATCTTTTCCATGGCCAGATCGAATTTTTCAATCGAATGGTTGAGGTTCCTATTCTGTTTTTGCAAAAGATCGGCGATGACTTCCGAGCTTTTTTGAGTTTGGGTTAATATTCCGGAAATCTTATCCCGATTTTCTTTCTTTAAAATATCGTTTAACGCCGAAACGACCGAATCGACACTGATCATAATTTCTTCGGCTTTTTCACCGAGCCCTTTCTCGGTCAGAATCTCGCCCCGGCGTTTGACATAGGGGGATTCGTTCTTTCCCCCGGTGATTTCCACAAACTTTAATCCGGTAATGCCGAGGTACTGGAGGGTTGCCCGCATGTCGGTTTTTACCGGGAAGTTTTTTTTAATCTTGACATAGACCAGAATCGAGCTGAGATCCTGTTCGTTGACCGTCATGGAAGACACTCTCCCGATTTTCACCCCATGGTATTTCACATCCGACCCTTCGCTGAGCCCGTTGACCGACACGCCCCGGAAATTGATGTAATAGGTGTCCCCTTCTTCTCTTAATTTGGGTAACATAAACACAGCCAGAATGATAACCAACAAAACCGAGGAGACAATTAAAAAAATCCCTAACCGTAGACTTTGTTCTTTAGTGATCATGATGGGTATCCTTTAGAAAAAAAGAATTTATAAATGAATCATTTATCGTTTTTAACGCCTGGTATTCGCCAAAATAGAGCAACCGTTTATTGTTTAATACCATGGCTTTGTCGGCAATTTTTTCAATGGAACGCAATTCATGTGTGACCACTAAGAGTGTCATCCCGAACTGATGTTTTAAATCCAGCATCAGCGTATCCAGGCCGGCGGCGGTAATGGGGTCGAGTCCGGCCGTGGGTTCGTCGCAAAAGATGATTTCCGGATCCAGGATCATGGCGCGGGCCAACGCGGCCCGTTTCCTCATCCCGGTGGAAAGCTCCGAAGGAAACTTTTGTGCGCTTTCCCGCAAGCCAACCTGAGATAAACGGTAATACACCATTTCTTCTTCGATTTTTTTCGGTAGCGTCGGAAAGTGCATCCGAAGGGGCAGCGCCGTGTTTTCATACAGGTTCAGGGAATTGAGAAGCGCGCCGTTTTGGTAGAGGACCCCAATTTTCTTATAAAAATCTTTAAGCATCCGTTCCGAGGCATAATCGATGCGATTTCCGGCAAAAAAAACATCTCCTGTCAACGGGGGAATCAAACCGATGATGGTTTTGATGATCGTTGTTTTTCCGCACCCGCTTTTACCGAGGATAACCGTGATTTCTCCTTTCGTGATCGTAAAGTTCAATCCTTCGAGGACCGTTTCGTTCTCATAGCCGACATCCAGGTTGGTGACCCTGATGATCTCATTCATTTTTTTGCCTTATTATTCATTATTAATAGAGTAAAATCGCAAATATGCAATCAATGATAATAATCAATGAAATGGAAAGAACAACGGATTGGGTGGTGGCAATCCCCACTTCCGTTGCCCCATGCCTGACCGAAAACGCTTTATATCCGGCACTGATTACAATCGTCCATCCGAATATCAAGGTTTTCATGAGCCCGATGAGAAAATCCATCAAGTTCACGGCGAGAAACATCTCGTTGAGGAACATAGCGGGAGAAATTCCCGAGATGACGCGAGAGATAAACACACCTGCTCCGATTCCGATAAAATCCGCGATGGCGACCATCAGGGGGATTGTAAAGGTAATGGCCAGGAGCCGGGGGACCATCAGAAATTTTTCGGGAATAATTCCCATGGTTTTGAGGGCATCGGTTTCTTCCATGACTTTCATGGATGCAATTTCAGCAGTAATGGATGCCCCGATTTTACCGGCCAGGATAATACCGGTCATCAAGGGAACCAGTTCGCGAATCATGCCGAATCCCACGAGGTCGGCCACGTAGATATCGGCGCCGAAGCGTCGCAATTGCTGGGCCGAGGTAATCGCAATGGTGATTCCGACCAAAAAGGCGATCAGGCTGACAATGGGGAAGGATTTATACGCCATAAAAAAGAGTTGGTTCCGTACTTCCCCGGGATAGACACCGCGCCGTGTCCGGAACAGATATTGAAATGTATAATAAAGTTCATCGGCCAGGAGCCTTAAGAATTGGAGGCTCCGGTTGACCATACGCATCAAATCCGCGGCAGCCTCTTGGAAGAGGTGGATCCAAAATCCCGGTTGTTCTTCCGTCTTTTCAGGTCTGGCCGGAGGTTTGGCTTCTTGGGTTTTGAGGATCAGGGGGAATTGAGTGGGTACGTTTTGAATCTTCACATTCGGGTGGTGTTGAATCAAATAATTGAGAAATGTAATCCCCGACGAATCGAATTCGCGGGTATCGCGAAGATCGATTTGGATTTGGCAAGGCGGTTGTTTTTTTTCCAGCCTTAAGATCTCATTGTAGAATGATGACACATTTTCGATAGAAACTTTGCTTGGAAGAACAAGGCAATACGAATCGTTATTTACGACCTCTTGAATACCTTCTGTTTCGCTCATATTGACTCCATCCTCATTCCTTACAGGTTTTATTGGCTATCGAATTCATCGACGATATAACTCTTACCACATTTTGATTGAAAAAGCAATTTTTTTGTTGATTTTATTGCCTTTAATATTCGAATTCAGCCGGATATCGATCTTCGGTGATCTCAATTGATTCCATGAAACACCTAGTCAACTTTCGGTTTAATCCGATTTCCTTCCCCCTGTGTCCGCCGTGTACCCTGTGAGAAACTTTATCCGGGACAAATTATCATTGTTAAAAACATGGAATTGAGTTATAATAATTCTGAGGTAATCAGCGATAATGGTAATAAATAAATCAAACCGTTCGGTTGTTCATTCAACGATCCCTAAATTGGAAATCAGCATCCATTCCTTCAGAGATCGCATCCTGAAAAATTGTGTGTATGTCGACAAAACGCAATACATTTATGAACTCATCAGTAGGGATTCCAATTGCTTTCTGTCGCGTCCCCGTCGATTTGGTAAATCCCTGTTGCTTTCAACGCTGAAAGAAATCTTCAGCGGAAGCAAGGAACTCTTCAAAAACTGTTGGATTTACGACAAAATCGATTGGGAAACGTATACCATCATTCATCTGGATTTCATCAAAGTCGATTTTAAGACATTGGGTTTGGAAAAAGCCCTTGATAATCAATTAGAAAGAATGGCCAGGGAATTCAATATTCAATTGACTGGAAAATCCATCAAGGAAAAACTCGACGACATGATTGGAATTCTTTCCAAAGACAAAGAAGTCGTCATCCTGATCGATGAATACGACAAACCGGTCATTGACTATATCGAGGATATCCCGGAAGCGGAAAAAAATCGCGATATTTTAAAGAATTTCTATTCGGTTCTTAAATCCCAGGTTCCCAATATTCGCTTCCTCCTGATTACCGGGGTATCGAAATTCAGCCGGGTATCGATCTTTAGCGATCTCAATCATTTGAAAGACATCACCATCCAGTCCCTCTATTCCAAAATGTTGGGATATACAACAGAGGAAATCGAATATTATTTCTCCGATTATATCGATAAATGGGAAAAACATAGCGGTCAAAATCGAGAGATTCTGTTTGAAGATTTAAAAAATTATTACAACGGGTATTCATGGGATGGGGAAAACTTTGTTTACAACCCTTTCTCCATACTCAGTTTTTTCGATGATTACGAACTTGAAAATTATTGGTTTGCGACCGGTTCCCCCACGT
>JBLMYT010000101.1:0-51804 GCA_050258455.1 Candidatus Omnitrophota bacterium
ACCGACCGGATGAATATGCCGTAAAGCATTGGGGATTTGAACACCGGATGAAAATCCCCATTGTAAAGATAATCGATTACAAGAACAAGCAAGAATTGATTGAAAAGTTGGAGAAATCGGCAAACCCAATGGCGATGGTAGTCAAAGCGCAGTTGCGGAGTTATGAAGCCAAGCGGGGCAGCGGCAATGAGAGGTATCGCATAAAATACGATTTGATCCGGCAGTGTATCGGGCGGGGTTATACGCGTCAGCAGACGACAAGCTTATTAAAATTTGTCGATTGGCTCATCATGTTACCGGGAGAACTGGATGAGCAATTAAATGAAGAGATGAATAGATTAGCGGAGGGACCTAAAATGAGTTATGTAACCAGTTTTGAAAGAGTAGGGCGAAAAAAGGAAAAGATTGGAGTAGCGATACGGATGATAAATAACGGCGCTCCCATGAAAGAAATTATTTTATATACTGGCCTCACTAAAAAAGAGGTAAAAAGTCTTATGGCTGAAGAGGATTCATCAAAGAATCCTTCTTCACGGGCTTCGCATGTGGCTCAGCACTGAGGCATTTTGTTCGCAGTTGCTCTCTTTTTTGAGGAGTGGATTAAGTTTAATTTCCGTAGGGGCAGACCTGCGTGTCTGCCCGTGTGTTGAACGCCCATTTTTTTACCGGCCACTGGCACTGGTCACCGGCAAATTGTTTTTCCTCGATGCGAAAGGTCGGACTTAAGCGAGCACTCGGGCAGACACACAGGTCTGCCCCTACAGAAAAGTATATAAATGTTTTTTATATATATTAAAATATATATAAAATATTAAATCATAATTATCGGGCGCAGGTGAGGTGTCTGCCGCCGTCGATGTTGCAGGTCATGCCCGTGATCCAGGACGCCTGATCGGACGCAAGAAACAGGATGAGGTTGGCGACATCCTGAGGTTGACCGATGCGTCCCAGCGGGTGAGTGGATTTGCTGTGTTCGAGGAACCTGGCGTACGCGGTTTCATCCATTCCGCTTCGACGGTGCAGGTTGGTTTGAACCACGCCCGGGTTAACGGCATTGACGCGAACGCCTTTGGGGGCCAGATCCAGGGCTGCGGCGCGGGTCAATTGATCGACGCCCGCTTTGCTGACACAATACGCCACGAGTCCGGGAAACGCCCGCGTTCCCGTGACCGAGCTGACGTTGACGATGTTTCCTTTAGTTTGGACCAAATGAGGAACCGCCAGTTGGGAGAGATGAAACATGGACCGGACATTGATATCCATCATGTTATCAAAGAACTCAAGAGTCGTATTTTCAATCGTTCCGGAACCGATGATTCCTGCAGCATTGACCAGAATATCCAGTTGACCGAACCGCTGAAGCGTTTCGGTGATCAGCCGGCTGCAAAAGGTCGTATCCGTGATATCGCCGGCATAAACGTCGCAGATATCGCCATTTTTATTATTAATGTCCGTTTTCATTTCCGACAGCATCTGGGCATTACGGCCGGTGAGCATCAGTCGGGCGCCGGATTCGGCAAACAGAACAGCGGTTGCCTGACCGATTCCGCTTGTCGCTCCTGTAACCAGTGCCACTTTTCGTTCGAATTCGATTTTCATGTTGTTTTTCCTCCAGTGTTTTAAAAGTGTAATTCCTTATCTTTTTGGGCAATCAATTGATACAGAAAGAAATCGGCCCATCCTCCGAGGTCGGTGACTTTCTCGCAGGTGAAATTTTCAAAAATGCGTTTGATGACAATCGTATCTTTATTCCAGGGTTCAACCGCGATGTATATGGGTCTCCCCTGTTTCAGCATATCTGAAATCAAAATCAAGGAGTTCATATGCAAGGTATTAAACGATTCCACGCCGGCGTATAATCGTAACGGGCCGCTGAAATCCAGGCCGCCGACCAGGCTATGGGGTTCGACTTTGCGGGATATTTTTTTGCTAATATCATAGTACAATTTGGCTTTGCCTGTTGCCCAGAGTTCCGAGTAATGGGTGCCGCGGTAAACAAAGTAACCGTTGACCAGAAAAACGATGCCTGTCATTAACGCGATTGCCGTGTATTTTAACGGTTTGGATGAAATGCGTTGGTTTAATGCAATCACTCGTTTGAAACCGAGGGCAGCGAGGATGAACAGGGCGGGATAACCGGGGAGAAGGAATCGTGTCCACCACCACAGGTCGCCGCCGGGAAACCAGAAGCAGTAGAAGATCAGAAATACGGCAAACCAGGAACCATAGAAGATCGCGTGTTTTTCTTTCCATAAACCGATGAGAACCAGAAGCAGCAGGATGAGCGAAAATTGAATCGCGGTTTCGTGGAGGTAAAACGCCAGGTGGCTGAAAAAAACTTTGGTTGTCAGGTCGAAACCTAAATTGGCGTATCCGGTTTTCCATGGGGCGCCGTAAACCAGCCAGTTATAGGTCCCGTAGATCAGGCTGGATCCGGCAAAACCGAGGCCGAATTTCAATCGGTCGCTGTTTTCCTTTAATTCCTTTAATATAAAGGGAATAAAGACCAGGCAGATTAAGGCGTTGGTGGGGCGAACGGCAATGGCGTATACGAGGGAAATTCCGGAGAGTAGGCATTTATTTTTTTTGAATAAATAAAATGCAAGGATGATGAAAAATGCAGCGGCCATATCGCTCATGACGTAGGTGCTTCCGTAAACCACGATGGGAAAGAGTCCCCAGAGTGAAGCAAAGAGGGCAGCGGTCCATCGGTCGGTCATTGTTCGGATGATCAGGAACATCAACACAATGGAAAGCAGGCCGAGGAGTGGGTTAACGGCGTATTCCAGGTTGAGGAAGCCGGCGGCAGCCATGAGTAAGGGGAAGCCGGGGGGATATTGGGGGAGAACTTTGCCGTCTTTTTCAAAATAACTTAACGGAGCCAGTGAGGGGTATCGGGAAGCGGGTAATTGGGTGGGCATTGAGATTTGGCCGTGTTTAAATAATTGGGCTTCCTGGTAGTATCCGTACCAGTCGCAGGCGCCGACGCAGCGTTGGTTATATGAGGTGTAGATTGTAAACGCGAGAACGAGGAAAATGACTGCGGAAGCGGCAAACAAACCTTTTTCCAGTTTACCGGGCAGCATAAAAACCTCCTTTTATCGTATCCATCGGAATTTTTGATAATAGGTAATTATAAATTATCGGTGCATAGACTTCAAGAGAAAAGAAGAACAAGGAAAATTTTGATGAATTCCGATTGCTTTCCTCGGCGATTTTGGTTCAATCCAAAAATTTCGATCGGTTTTCATGAAATTGGGGGACTCAATCTGTAAAATCGAGATGATTTCGAGTTTGAATGGGATAAAATAGGAATTGACAGAAGGAATAATTTATATTACTATATGTTTGAACCTTGTTTGCTGGAGGGTAAAATGATTTCAGTAACTGCTGCAAATTTGAAAAGCCATCTCTTTGAGTACCTCGCCCGTGTCTCAGAAGGCGAAACCATATCTGTGCAACGGGATGGGGAAGAAGTAGCAGTGATTGTTCCCGGTCATAAAGAGAATTGGAGGAACAAACTGAAAATAAAAGCCAAACTTTTGGTACCCCCGGATTCTGCATTTGCTCCTTTGGAAGATATCTGGGAGAATTACAGTTGAAACAAAAAATTTATCTTCTGGATACTCATGCCCTGATTTTTTGGGTAAATGCGCAAGAAGTTTCTGATGAGTTTATTGATTTCTTCGATGAACAAGGTAAAAACGGTAACCTTTTGGTTTCATCGGTTTCAATGTGGGAAATTGCTTTATTAAATAAAAAAGGGCGTATTGGAATAGGAGACTTATATCAGTGGAAAGACGATTTACTACAATATACGCCTGCAAAATTTATCGATCCAACTATGGATGATATGATCGATTCAACATTACTACCTGACCATCATAAGGACCCTTTCGACCGATTATTAATTGCGCAGGCGATAAATAATAAGGCCATATTGGTTACACGAGATAAAATCATTCATAATTATTCAATTCCAACTTATTGGTTATAACCAAATTCTGTATCATTCTCCTACCAAATACAAAAGAAATCTATTGGTATATCTTTCTTTTTTTAGTTGTGTTATGATTTATTATCTATTATGAGTTGCACATATTTAATTGAAACCGGTTTCATTCAATCATACGTTTTAAAAGAATGATCGATTGAAGGCATCCGGTTTTAAGGAGATCCTATGTCCGATGATATGATGATCATACGAAAGATTGAGAACCAATTGGGGATTAAATTAAAAAAAAGGCCTGTTGATAAAATAATGCAATACGGGAAACACGGTTATTCGATCGATAAATGGGGAAAGGTCAATGGTTTGAACCTGAATGGAACAACGATTAGATATCTATCGGTGTTAAAGAACCTTGAGGACTTAAAATATCTATCCCTAAATAGTTGTCACCTCACGGACCTCACGCCCTTGAAGGGCTTGACGAAGCTGATCAAACTTGGTTTAAATAACAATCATCTCGTGGACCTCACGCCATTGAAGAACTTGACCAAGTTGACCGAACTTTATTTAGATGACAATCACCTAACGGACCTCATGCCCTTGGAGAAATTGACCAAGTTGACCGAACTTTATTTAGGTGACAATCACCTAACGGACCTCATGCCCTTGAAGGAATTGAAGGCTTTAAAGGTTTTTGATGCACGAAATAATCGCATCGAGAAACTTCCTCCCGATATCACCACATTGTGGGCCGGTATGAAAATGAATTGGGAAAGTCAATTTACACACGGTTTAATTCTCTACGGGAATCCATTGACAGACCCACCGATAGAAATAGTGCGACAGGGAAAAAAAGCCATCCAAAACTATTTGGATGAAATCAAACGCGCGTCGGTATTGTTTCTCGAATCCAAACTCCTCCTGGTTGGAAGCGGCGATGTGGGTAAAACCACCGTGATGAAAAAACTCAAAGATAATAACTTCGTGGTCGTTCCGGGTAAAGAAGACACCACTCGCGGTATCGATATTCAGACCTGGAATCTCTCTTGTTCCTTCGATGATGGTCAAGCGCGCGAAGTCAAAATTCATTTCTGGGATTTCGGCGGGCAAGATATCCTCCACGCTACCCATCAGTTCTTCCTTACCAAACGCTCCCTTTACCTCTTTATCTGGGACCCCAGGAAAGAAGAAGAAACCCGCAGCTTTGACTACTGGCTTAATGCCGTGAAACTTTTTGGTGCCGAAAGCCCACTCATCATGGTGATGAATAAATCCGATATACGGATCAAATACATCGATGAAGCTTCATTTAAAGAAAAATTCCCAAACATTGAGCGATTTCTTCAAGTTAGTTGCGTTTCCGGTCAAAACATGAATGAACTGACCGAAGCCATCCGAACTGCCTTATGTGGAATGCCCCACCTCCTGGACAAACTCCCCAAACGTTGGAAAGATATCCGCGATGAACTTAAAACCAGGACAGGTAATTATATCTCCCTGGAAGATTATCTCACCATTTGCTCTTCTCACTGCATGGAGAATGAGAAAGCTTTGTTTCTCAGTGACTATCTCCATGATCTGGGCATTATCCTTCATTTTCGCATGGACCCGGTTTTAGCCGATACAGTGATACTAAAACCAGAATGGGCCACAGGTGCGGTTTATGCGTTAATCGATTCTCTGGAAATCCAGCAAAACAAGGGACGGTTTAGCCGTGTGGATTTGAGCGAATATTGGCGCGCCGATGTATATCCTCCAGAAAAACATTCCCAGCTTCTTCGACTTATGGAGAAATTCGAGTTGTGTTTCAACATCATGGGAACCGATGACTATATCATTCCCGAACTCCTTCCCACCCAACGCCCATCCATTGATATGGAGATATATCGTTCCAACAATAATCTTCATCTGCATTACACGTATGATTTCATGCCCGCAGGAATCATCACCCGCTTTATTTGCCGCCTCCATTACCTGATTCGAGATAATCATTATTGGAATAACGGTGTGGAACTCGAGTTTTCCTCTTCCTCTGCCCTCGTGATGAGCGACTCGGCTCAAAAACGCATCCGGATTTCGGTTTCAGGAAACAATAATACCCAATTAATGGGTGTTATACGCAGTCATTTCGACCATATCCATGAAACCCTGAATATGAAAAAAGAAAAACATGTTTTCGAGGAAGTTCCCTGTAATTGTCCGGAATGCAGTCAATCCAATGATCCCTACTTCTATAAATACAATGTGCTGCAAAGGCTTCTTACCATAAATAGAAACGCTTTCTGTGAAAAAAGTTTCAAAGAGGTTTCCACTCACCAATTACTCAATGGATTACTACCGCCCAAAGATCCGGGAAACCTTTTCGATACACTTATCACGACCCTTTCGCAAGTTCAAACCTTGAAGAAAACTTTCAAGGAAGATGAGAATACCCGTAATACGGTTGTTGCTAATTTTTTGAAAGCTCGCGGGGTGCGTGCTGTAGCCCAAACATTTGCAGGCATCTCCGAATCCGGAAGCGGGATCGGAGAACTCGATATAAAAATCGAAAGCGAAAACGGACGCGATCAATCGATTATCGAAGGATTAAAACTCGGATACCGCAATACCAATCAAATCAATCGCCATATCAAAAAATTATTCGATAACTATGATTGCAGTGGTTTAAAAGAAAATTACCTTTTAGTATATTCAACTGGGAATTTTGAGGAATTATGCCGAAATTATCAAGAATATATCCAAGATATGGATTACGGCTCCTATACATTGTACGGTGATATTGAAATTCCTGATACTGGTTTCAATAAGATTACGGCATTTCGAGCGAGACACAAATACAATAACAATGAAACAGTTCTTTATCACATCCTGGTTGAGATGTGAAGCAACATGAGGCGTAATCCCGGAATAGATATATCGGAAAACAGCCTCCGTGCATGATTGCTTGATACACATGCGCCGATGATTTTTATCAATTTTGAAACGAAAATATAGAAAAACGTCCACCAAAGAATCGCCGAGTGCTTCAGCACTCACCGGAACCCTATCTCTTCCCTCGGCGATGCGCTCATCAGCCACCGCAACCGGTTCCGCTCGCACCGGAACGGAAATTTATCGTTCCGGAATCCAATTTTTTACTTCTGCTACACGTTCGTCTGATTCAGGAAGCAAATCCTTTGGCTCCGCCAGAGGTTTGTCTGACCCCGGAAGCAAATCTTTTGGCTCCGTCAGAGGTTCATCTGACTCAGGAAGCAAATCTTTTCACTCCGCCAGAGGTTCGTCTGACCCCGGAAGCAAATTTTTTCACTCCGCCAGAGGCTCGTCTGACCCCGGAAGCAAATCTTTTCACTCCGCCAGAGGTTCGTCTGATTCAGGAAGTAAATTTTTTGGCTCCGCCAGGCGTTCGTCTGAACTGTCATTTGAAGAGTCTTGTCAATAAAGACGTTGCCTGCAACGTCTTTGATATCAGTCAATCGACTTCATAAATACCCTCTTACCCGAAAAAGCAATGGCCAGCTTTTTAATCCTTCGAACCCCTCTCTCTACCAATTCCATCTCATATTTCTTCGCCTCGATCTGCGCCAACGCAGATTCCAGAGCGGATTCAACCGTTTCATCATCGTCTTTGTAAACGGTTTTAAATTCGATCACATAACCGATCCTGGATGGATCTTTGGGAATAATCATGATATCGTATCGTCCATAACCGGATTCACGGTTCGACTTCACTTCATGAGTATTGGATATCCATATCAATAAACCGGCCACCAATGCATGATACACCTTCTCCGGTTCCTTGCCGAAATCGTGATGACTAAATACCGCCCGCACAATCTCTTTCAACATCTTCTCAAACGTTTTAATATCACCATCGATCAATGATTTCAGCATCATTTCCATCTTTTTATTTTCAATCTTGGTTGAAAAATATCGGTCGACAATACCGGTATAGGTTACTCTGACTTCTTTATTGGGAATAGATAAGGTATAATAGATTTTATCCGATACGTCGTCACGCCTCCTGTCAGTCTGTTTCAAATACCCGCCCATTAAAAGGAAACTCCACAACAATTCATCCCGTTTTTTCAAGTCTTTCAATATAATGTTTTCTTCTATGGCTTTTTCGATCGACTCACCACGAATGAGTTGTTCCAACTCTTCCCTGAGTGCTCTACCTCCCCGGGATAAAAGCGATTCCACAAGTTCATTATCGGACGTGTTGACCCAATACGGTATGAATTCCTTTTCTTCGTTGTTAAGGAAATTGATTATCGACCAGGGATTATAAATAACCTTACCACCAAACCGGTAACCGTTGTACCAATACTGAACCTGGTCAAGCATATGGGGTATCTGGAACACCTCAAGCATGGCGGTTACTTCTTCTTCGGTGAAACCGAAATGTTCCCTAAACTTTGAAGATAACAACGTATATACTCCAGCGTTATTAAATCCGGAAAAAATCGATTCTTTCGCGATGCGCATGATACCGGTTACAACCCCTTTTTCCAAATATCGGTCGGTGTCTTTTAATCCCCCACTTAAAAAATTTCTCATAAAATTAATGATTTCATTATAATAACGGAAAGTAAAACCGGCATGGACCGGTGCATCATATTCATCGATTAAAATCACTGCCCGCTCTTTATAAAACCGACTTAAAAAAATCAGCAGGTTTTCCAGACTGTTCTCGTAGTCGACCAAATCTCCGGTTAATTCGATAATTTTTTGAAAATACTTCTTTTCCTGGGATTTTATGACTGAACTATCCAGCAAATAATCATGTCTAAGATATTCTTTCTGAATAAGTTGCTTTATCTTAGTCAGGGACAGATCCCAGGTTTTCTCTTTAATCGATTTGAAAGATAAAAAGATAACCGGATATTTACCCATTTTGTCCAGATATTCCTGACCGGCCCCGGATATGGCCAGGGAATCGAACAGATGTTTATTGTTTGTTGAGCCTAACTCTGTTGATGGAGCAGACAACGCGGATTGTTTGTCCCATGAAACCTCGCAGCAATCGTAAAAATAAGCCAGCATCGAAATGTTGAGCGTTTTTCCGAATCGCCGAGGGCGGGGGATAACAAGAATTTTATCCCCGCTATCGATCACTTCTTTAATAAAGAGCGTTTTATCGACATAATAGTAATTCCCTGTGATCATATCTTTAAAATCCGATACACCAATCGGCAATTTTTTCATCTTTTTCACCTTTAAACCATTATAACATAGTGAAAAACCATTGACAATGAGTGTTTAATATGTGCTTCGAAAGTCGACGATTGAGTAACCTTCTCATATTTGTCAAAAAAACCATTTCATATTATAATAAGTAACATGAAACACTTACCGATCGGCATCCAGGCATTCAGGCGAATCATCGAAGAGAACCGCGTCTATGTAGACAAGACGGAAACGATTTTCAAACTCTTTTCCGAAGGGGGACGTTATTATTTCTTATCACGCCCCAGACGCTTCGGAAAATCGCTGTTAATTTCGACGTTGAAAGAGATTTTCCTTGGAAACCGCGAACTTTTTAAGGGATTATGGATCTATGACAAGATCTCATGGGAACCCTATCCTGTGATTCATATCGACTTTACATTAATCAATTACGAATCTCCCGCGGAATTGAAGGCGTCATTGGAACGACGGATACAAAAGATGGCCTCAACGTTCGGTCTGACCCTGAATCAGGAAAACTCCTATCAGGAGAAATTTATTGAACTGATCGAAAAAGTGTCCATTCAGGGAAAAGTCGTGATCCTCATCGATGAATACGATAAACCGGTTATCGACCATATCGAGAATCTGGAAATTGCCACAGCAAATCGCGAAATCTTAAAGAATTTCTATTCGATATTTAAAGGCCTTGACGAATATATCCAGTTTGTATTGATTACCGGGGTAACCAAATTCTCGCACGTTTCTGTTTTTTCCGGTTTGAATAATTTAAGCGACATCACAATCTCAAATAAATATTCCACGCTTTTGGGTTATACGGAAGAAGAACTTCAACATTACTTCAACGATCGAATCGAGGATTTTAGTAAATCCGAACATATTGAAAAAGAACTCCTGCTCCAAATGATCAAAAAAATGTACAACGGGTATTCATGGGACGGTACCCATTTTGTCTATAATCCGCATTCGATCCTGAACCTTTTCGATCAAAAGAGTTTTAATAATTATTGGTTCACGAGTGCAACCCCTACCTTTTTAATCAACCAAATCCGTAAACATTCGATTCCTTTGGAGGATTTCGAAAATTACGAAGCTGACGGAACGATTTTCGAATTTTATGATGTGGACCGCATCAATGTGAGTTCCCTGCTGTTTCAAACCGGTTACTTAACCATCAAACGAATCGAAAAAATTTCGTTAACCAGCAGACTGTATTATCTGTCGTATCCCAATATGGAAGTGAAAGAATCTTTCTTACAGTATCTGCGTTCATAATCATACCCCTTTCCCCTATTCTGTCACCTTGACTTTTTTATCAGGTCGTACTATCTTATCCGTATGAAAACATCCTGGGGGAAAAGCAGATGGAAAATTTCAATTTTAATTATAAAAATAATTCTGTACGTACACGATATAAAAAGGATACCGCGTCAAATTACGATAAAAAACGCGAGAAAAGAAAAAAATGGAAACTGGAAATGGGCGCGATTAACGAAATCGGCGCGTCGCTCGACAACGATCCAACGATTGTCGATGTTCCGACAGGAACAGGTCGAATCCTTCTTCCGTTAACGAAAGCTTCGCACAGGGTTTACGGAATCGATATCTCCATGGATATGCTGTTACAAACCAAGACTAAATACGCGTCCAATCCGGTCGAAATCCTTCGCGGAGATGCCGTGACTCTTCCATTAAAAGATAAATCCGTTGATTACGTGTTTTGCTTACGCCTTTTGAACTGGGTGACGGAAAAAACCACGACAAAAATGTTAAATGAGTTTGGCCGGGTTTCAAGGAAGGGTCTGGTGATTGGCATTCGCACGGAGAAGCCCCTAAACGTGTTGGATTTTATCCGTTTCGGAATCCTAAACCTCATTCCAACCCCTCACCACGTCTCCCATTGGACCAGTACGATAAAAACTTTTGCCAACCGGGTAAAAGGAAAACTAACATTTGAAACGCGTCGACTCCTGGGCAAAAAGCCGCAATCCAATTCCGGAAAAAAAGAATTCAACATTAAAATGTATTACAATAAGGATAAATTATTCGGTTTATTTTCCGGATTGGGTCTGGTAATCGAAAAAGAATTCTATATCGATACGTTGTGTTCCTTTTCCAAACGGCTCGCGCGCCCCTATTCGATTTACGTTCTTAAATTTAGGGATGGGAGGGCTCGTTAACCAGATCGAACGCCTTGAGTTCTTTCGCAATAATGGCTTTGATCTGCTCCCGAATGCGCGGTTCGTCATCGGAAATGTTTTGGATCCGCTGGAGATCCCGAAGCAATTCGCGAGAATCCGTGTACCGCTCGTCCCGCTCCTTGGCCATGCATTTTGAGATAATCTCTTGAAATGAACCGGGAATATCGCTCCGAAGCGCCGAAATCGAAGGTACTGGATGCATCAGATGTTTTAAGATGATGCTCTCCTCTTTAAAGGGAAGCTCACCCGTAATCATCTGAAATAACATCACACCCAACGAATAAATATCGGTCCGCTGATCGACGATCTCTCCTTTGATCTGCTCCGGCGAAACATAAAACGGAGAGCCGATGAAATACCCGGTATCCCCTTTCCGATACCGATTCTTGATGGCGGCAATTCCAAAATCGACGATTTTGACTTCTCCGTCGCTGTTAATCATGATGTTTTTGGGTTTGATATCCCGGTGAATGACCCCTTTGCGATGCGAATAATCCAACGCCCGCAGCAACTGCCCCACAATAAACAAAATATACGGGACAGGAAAACGGAAATTATTTTCAATAAGTCGCATCAAATCGATGCCTTCGATATATTCCATGGCGATGTAATGCTCATTTCCCATCATCCCCACATCGTAAACCATGACGATGTTCGAGTGAAACAACTGGGCGGTGGCCTGAGCTTCGGAATAAAACCGTTCCAAATCGACTTTCTTTCGCACCAAACGGTTATCCAGAATTTTGAGCGACACAATCCGATGCAACACCGAATCCTCGGCTTTGTAAACCACCCCCATGGCTCCTTTTCCAATTTCTTTGATTTTACAGTACCGTTCATCCGATTTGCCGGCGGTCAGATCCGTAATATCCCGCAGAAATTTTTCGAAAATCTTATTTCGGATCTTACAATACGCCGAACTCTCAATGATGGCACCGGCACCGGCAGTGGTAAATTTTCGGTAAGCCGAAAATTTCTTCTTCTTCCCATTCAGAATCTCGGCAATCAGTTGTCTGAGATGATCATTGCCTTCAATATCCCGCTCCAATATATCCAGAGCCGAACTGGACTTAAACAGGACATTCAACGCGGCATCGATATCCCGCTCTCTCAGCGCCCGATTCTCCCTCAACGCCGTATCCGCCAATAGATAACACGAATGCTGAAGCAATTGCGGATGACCCGATACCAATGCGACCAATTTCTTTTTCGCTTTTTCCTCGATATCGATATTGAGCAAACCGAACGGCCGAATGATCAGCTCCTCAGACTCCCGAAGAGAGAAATCCTCAATATACATCTTCTTGGCAATATTAAACGGAGACGTGGGCCCGGTGGTTAATGCGACCAGATCGGTCGATCCGCCAATAACGATCGAATACCGGGTTAACCCCGGCTTATTAAACCGCTCGTGGTACAGTCTTCGCCAGATATGGAGGAAATTTTTGACCGATGGAATGCGTTCGATTTCATCGAAAAGCAGAATAATCTTTTTGTTCTTGTCATGCGGGTCAAATTTCTCCAAAAAGTCAAAGAACCATATTTCCGGGATATAATGTCTACACTTTTCGGGCATATCCGGAATCGGATCCGATGGAATCGCCTCGGATATTTTCTCCATTAACCATCG
The DNA here is from genome assembly GCA_050258455.1 of Candidatus Omnitrophota bacterium. GTDB lineage: Bacteria > Acidobacteriota > Aminicenantia > UBA2199 > UBA2199 > JAKAGC01. The sequence goes on from JBLMYT010000101.1 coordinate 12,971, forward strand.
ATAAAAATTCTCATCCGTGGGCGGGGGCATTTCAAAATCAAAATAGATGCAATGCGCATGCGAACATGAATTGATGATTTGCCGTAAAAAGGTACTCTTCCCGATTTGACGCGGTCCGATGACGGCCCAGTAATCTCCCTGACCGATACCGTCCACCACTTTATTCAATTCGTGAACGCGGGGCACACATACCAATTCATCACGAAGCGGGTCCAGGGGACCATTGTACTTATACGGATTTTCCATGATTGCCCTCCTTGATTCGATTCAGGATATTTATCTTTAACTCCGGTTCGACTCGTTCCTTTAAAATTTTCGGAAAATGGGGAAGCGCAAAACTATACTTTCCTTTTCCCCGATCGATCAGGATGAACCGTAAAACCAATTTCTGGATCGTCTTATGAATCCGGCTTTCTTCCAGGTCGATGCCATTGGACCGGAGCTCCTGATTGATTACGCGGATCGAAATCGTTTTTTCCCTGGGGTGTAACCCAATTAAAAGCAGAACCAAAAGCTTTTCCAGGTCATCCAGATCGGTATAAAACATGTAAAAATCATCGATGACATAATTTTCATACTTGTAATCGTATAAATCTTTAATATCCGAACGGGAGATGATCCGTTTGCGCGCCGGATGATGATGTTCATCCAGTTTATCGATCAGATGTTTGCAAAAAAACTGAATCAGATTGGGATGATTGGAGGTGTATTTTAAGATGAGTTCCCGGTCCGTTGAATTTTCATAGATAATCCCGATATTTCCCATGGGATCGGTGATGAGGTCCAGGGCATTCTGTTTTTCAAGCGGCCCCAGCGGAATCTCTTCGCAAAAATTATAGAGCGGTGAATCCAGACTCCGCTTGAGATTTTGAAGGGTTTCGAATCCTGATAAGATAAACCGGCAATACCGTTCATTGAATAAGGAACGGAAACTCCGAATCAGTCGGTACTCGTGTTTTTGATCGTAGAGCAGCAATTCATCGATTTCATCCAGTAGAAAGATGAATTGCTCGCGTCCGGGTTTTAGCTGTTTAATGGTATGGGTGAAGGCATTGATATCGTCACTGAATCGAATATCCGAATCGGGAAACAGGCGGTTTAATTCCAGTTCCATGCGCTGCAAAAACGATCGATGATCCGGGTTGGCCGGGCTTTCCAAATCCATAAAAATGGAATACGCTCCCATTTCTTCCAGTTCTTTATTGATACGGGCCAGAAGGGACGATTTACCGATTTTTCGTGCCCCGGCAATCGCAAAACTGCGGTTGGTTAAACCCAAAATCTTCTTTAACTCCTTTTGCCTTCCATAAAACGTGGTAACCGCCGGCCCATCCGTTTGATAGGGCGAGACCTGGCTGCTGGAGATGCGCTGAAGTAGGATATCCTTTAAGGTTTGCAAGGGACGCGAGGAGAACAGGATCTTCTTCAAGTCCTCGTTTTCGATCAGGATGATATTTAAAAAGGTATTCTGGACCAGTTCATCGATCTTTTCGTTTCGTTTCAGACAGAAAAAAAGGCAGGGTTTGGTCGAACTGGCATGCGCCATGATGGTATCCCGAAGATGGCGGATATCGTCTTTTTGAGGTTCGAGTCGGTCTTGGATCAGGAAGAACGCTTCATCGATGCTACCGATATTTAACCGTCCGAAATCGATCAGAAAATAATCGAAATTAGACGCGCCGTCTCCTTTGCCCTTAATGGTTAAATCCAATATTTTACAGATGAGTTGGAGCGGCACTTCAAACGCTTCGCGGTTGACCTGTCCGTGCTCTTTGAGGATGGTTTTAATGCGAAACCACCGTTGAATAAATTCAACCGTATCTTTCCGGTTATTGGGAAACATCTCGCGGGGCATGCCTTCGACGATGCTTCCCAGAGAGGGAAAATCTTTCTCTCCGGCGATATCGTCAAAATAAGTGATCACGGTTTTGATAAACGGATGTTCCTTGCGGATCCAATTGCCATACAGGGGAATTTTAAAAGGAAAGTCTTCGAAACGTCGCCCATCGACTTTACTGATGAAATCCTTCTTATACAACCGGGATAAAATTTTGGTCAGCGTTTCCTGTTCAAACACTTTGGAAAGAAGCGAATCCTGAACAAAAAAGTAGTACACCCCTCTTGTTTTGACGATGCTTTCATCCATAATGGCGGAGCACACCAATTTATCTTCTTTATTCAATTGTTCCCAAAAATAATTGAAGTCTTCTCGTTCGTCATTGATGGCCAGTTCACTCGCAGGGGCGATGTCTTCCACCTCACATTTGTATTTTTCTTCGGTGTTGAGATAAAAAATGATGTAGTAACAAAGCAATTGTTGGCAGTACAGATTGCCGCCGGTAACCTTTCGAATTTCGTCCAGGGCTCGCGGATCGTAGGTCACCCAATCTTTCACCGGTTCGGTGATGGTTTTATTGAATTCGCCGGTGTCGAGGTTTTTCATTCGAATCGTTAACACGTTTTCCTTCAGACTGGAAGTCATACCGTGAAAATCGCTTCTGCCGCTTAAGATGATCCGGATGCGGTCTTCTTTTGAAAGCACATTGATAAATTGAAGAATTTGAGCGACATTCTTCCGATATTCCTCAAGCTCGAAAAACTTGTCGAAATCATCGAATATCAATAAAATCAGCAGATGTTTGCGTTTGATTCCCTGTTCCAGGGCAAAAAACAGATTGCAGCACTCTTTGAGCGTATTCTTATTTTTGGGAAGCGCCTGGAAATCTTCGAACAATTGAATGCCGGAGCTATCGATGGTGGTTTTGAGGTATTCATAGAGATTGGACATCAGGTCGCTGCTGTTTTCGGATACGATTTTTCGCGAATGAATGTAAATGGGGATATAGCGATTGTCCATAATTTCAGGATCATTTCGGATTCGATCGAACGTACTGGATTTACCGGACCCTTCCCCGCCATGAATAAAAATAATTTTACGGGGAGGAGTGGATTCGAATTCGCGCCGGATTTCGTGAATCACACTTTTGTTGTAATAGGAACGCCCGGCCTTCACATCGTACGGATGATACGGGTTGGGTATTTTTCTAAACATGAAGCCCCCAAAATCGGCCGATGGGTTTCCCGCTGCCGATAAATTTATGCTTGTTTTTCGTATAAAAGGTCTTGAGACTGAGGATATCATTTTCCATTCCGGCCGCCAACGGGTATGGGGGGCTGGAGCTACCGAAAATCAAATCGAACAAAATCGCGCGAAACACCGTTCGATCCAATGCCCAGACGCCCGGTGCGGCCAGTGTGTAGATGCGGGTTTCCTTTCCGGTAATAAAGGGAGGAAGCGCCCCCAGGCCTTCGGTTCGGGTCGAATTGATAAAAAAATCTGCCGGATGAACCGCCTCGCCGTAATACCCTTCGATCGCGCCTTGCCGGTCCGGACCGGAACCGGGCGGAAGGCTGTGGTTTAACCCCCACGGATCGGAAAAGAAACCGAAATAAAGCGTATGTGTGCGATGGCCAGCGGTTTGATCCACCATTCGGGTGATCTGATCGATTCCCTTCCAGTCGGGAAATGCGTCATGCAGTATCTCGGGCGTCCCATAATATTTAATCCGGATATCATGGCGCCGATAAAATCGGAACCACGCCTCATCCTCGAATAGGATCCGGGTGAGTTCCGGAATCACGGTTCGCTTGTATTTCTCGTTCCGTTTCAAAAGCGAGGAACCGAACAATGGAAAAAACAGATTGGTTAACCCGTGACTAAAAAAAATACGGAGATTCTTTTTAAAGTAACCCGTAATGATCGTTAAATAGGCGTCGTAAAATCCGTCACAATCGGGGGATAAACCGGTAAGCGCCATGGTGAGTCTTCGGTTTCCATCGGCCAGAAATATTCCGGTAACGGGTTTTTGGTTTTGAGTGACGAGGTCGCGCACCTCTTGGACCGGAAGGCTCATAAACGTGCGCTTACTGATCATTCCCGGAATCGTTTCACATTGACCCATATGGCATCGCATCTCGATTATTTTTTCAATCATAACGGATTGAAGAATAAATGTCAAGTCTTTTTTTTCTATCTTTCGATTCGATGATCCCCATTGTTAATTTAAAATCCAGCGGTTGAGATATTGCCTTTTATTGAAAAATATGATAATTATTAAAGATGAATAACAAAAACTTTGGTCTCATTTTAGCCGGCGGTCAGGGAACGCGGTTCTGGCCATGGAGTACGGAAGAGTTTCCCAAGCAGTTTCTAGATATTATTGGAGATGAGCCGTTAATTACGCAGGCTTATAATCGGTTAAAGACGTTTATTCCCGAATCCAATATTTATATCATCGCCGAGATTCGGTATCTCACCCATATTATGGGCACCATTCCGGGTTTTAGCCAATCCAATTTTATCATGGAGCCCATTCCGCGAAATACGGCTCCCAGTTTAATATTATCCAATATCTATCTTTCCAGAGTGAATCCGGATGCCAATGTTCTGGTTGTTCCGGCCGACCATTATATCCCGGACACGGATACGTTTGCCGAACAGATGACCGATGCCCTGGATTTTGCGGATAATCCCTGCGTCATTACCTGCGGAATCAAACCGACCATGCCGCATACGGGATATGGGTACATCAAATTTGATGAATCCCAACCGATGAAAAAAGGAAAGACCGGATTCTTTAATCTCCTCGAATTCAAAGAGAAACCCCATTACGACCTGGCCTGTCAATATGTGCAAGAGGGGAATTATTATTGGAATTCAGGGATGTTTGCTTACAAATTATCCCATTTTAAAACCTTCTTGAAAGAGTATTCGCCTTATTATTTCACCCAATACAACGAGCTGGAAAAAGTCTTTCATTCAAAATTGACATTCTCCGAGTGCTTCGCCAATATTAAAGCGGAATCCATCGATTATGCACTCATGGAAAAACTTCCCCATGTGAAAATGTTCAAATCGGAATTCGAATGGAATGACCTGGGGGCCTGGCCCACGGTCTATGAACTCAACCCGAAAGATGATCGAAACAACGTATCACGGGGAGACCGGAACGTGTTTGTCGATTCTGACAATTCAATGGTTTTTTCAACCATCGATAAGCCGGTGGGGGTTCTGGGACTTAACAATGTGGCCGTTATTCAAACCGCGCACGGGCTTCTCGTTGCGGATATGTCCCATATGCAGCGTGTTCGAGAAGTCATTAAACACCTCTCCCAACAAAAGAAGAATAATTGTTAAAACACGGATTAACGGAAACGTTAAGAGGTTTGGGATAGCGAAGAGAGATTGAAAGTCTAAAACCAAATAAAAAAATAAAAGAAAAATAAAAGATTACCAGTCTTTATAATACGATCCGTCAAGGGCTTTTCGTTCGGATTTCGTATGAACATCAAAAACGTTTTGTCCGCCCCAACTCTGGGTATCCTTCTCATCCTGGTAAGAGCGTAATGCCCATTCGGTCGTATTGGTAATCGGGTCTATGGGAAGTTGTCGTAAGAATTTCTTTACTTTTTCTTTGTTCTTTTTATCTTTGTACTGGATGCCTTCCACGAGATCTTCCAATTTTTTGGGATAATTGTAAGTCTCTTCATCCATGACAATACTGTTTTCTTCGACAAATTTTTTATAGTCATCGATCGCTGTACGAAGAAGCCTTAAGCTTCTTCGCAACTCGATCTCTTTGTAACGTTTTACAGAGGTTTCCACCATCGGTATCGCGACCGCCGCCAGGATGGCAATGATCACGATAACGATGAGCAATTCAATTAATGTAAATCCCCGGCCAGGCTTGCCTGACCGGTTATATGTATTAATTTTAAGCATTGACCATTAATCAATCAAACGTTTCAGGCCCCGATAATTTCGATTAATCCTTGATTAATCATTGTATTCAGCGGCCCGTTTGCTTAATTTGATCCGGTTATCTTTATCGATACCGATCACTTTGGTTGTCATTTCCTGTCCGACCGATAACTTCAAATCTTTGATATTACCGACGCGCCGGTTGGATAATTCCGAAATATGGACCAGGCCCACAGCGCCTTTAAACAGCTCCACAAAAACCCCATAATCTTCCACGCGGGTGATTTTTCCCTTGTAGATTTTACCGATTTCCGCCGATTGGGTCAGGTCGCTGATCCGCTGCACAACCGAGTCGGCAATCGCTTTATTGGGGGCCGATATGGTGACTTTCCCGTCATCTTCGGTATTGATCTTGACATTGAATTCCGCAATTAAGCCCTTGATGGTTTTCCCACTGGGACCGATCAAGTCTCTGATTTTATCGGTATTGATCATAATTGTTCGAATGACCGGAGCATATTCGGATAACTTTTTCGAGGGTTCGGGAATGGCGGTTTTCATCTTATCCAGGATGAACAACCGGGCTTTTTTAGCGTCCTTCAAGGTTTTATCGATAATTTCATCGCTTAACCCTTTGATTTTGATATCCAGTTGAACGGCAGAGATTCCTTTTTCCGTACCGGTAATTTTGAAATCCATATCGCCGAAATGATCTTCATAGCCGGCAATATCTGTTAATACGACAAAATCGTCGCCTTCTTTGATCAACCCCATGGCAATACCGGCAATGGGCGCCTTAATGGGAACACCGGCATTGAGCAACGCCAGCGTGCCGCCGCATACCGTGGCCATGGACGAGGATCCATTGGATTCCAGGATATCGGATACCAACCGAATCGTGTAAGGGAACACATCTTCGGGAGGAAGGCCTTTCTTTAATGACTTCTCGGCCAAATGTCCGTGACCGATTTCGCGTCTTCCGGCTCCTTTTAAAAAGCTGACTTCACCGACCGAAAATGGGGGGAAATTGTAGTGAAGCATAAACTTCTTTAATTCTTCGCCGCTGGTCAGGAGGTTATCCATTCGCTGCGCATCGTCTTCGGACCCGAGCGTGATCGTGGCCAGCGCCTGGGTTTCTCCCCGGGTAAAGATCGCCGAACCGTGAACCCGCGGCAGGATACCCAATTCAATGCTAATCTCGCGGATTTCGTCAAACATACGACCATCGTTTCGTTTCTTTTCCGCCAGGACTGTTTTTCGAAAGACCTCGTATTCCAGCTTATGAAACGCGGCTTTGTAATGGCCGATTTTATCGTCATCGTCTTTGACGGGTTCCAGAATCTCATCGTAGATGGCTTTGACCTTGTCTCGCCGCTCCAATTTTCCCAATGAAAAGATCGCCTCTTTGAGCCGATCGGCATACTGAGCTTTCATGTTATTGAAAATCTCAATGGTTTCAGGGTTAATCTCAACAACGATTTTATCCGGGTTAATGAGTTCGCGCTGCGCCTGACAGATTTTGGTAATCCATTCCCCGGCGATAATCAGCGCTTCCTTGAACGCATCTTCGGTAAATTCATTTCCTTCGGCTTCCAGCATGACGATATCGGTTTCCGTACCTGCCACCTGAACAATCATGTCGAGCTCATTGAGCACTTCAGCACCCGGATTAACCAGAAATTGTCCATCGCGGCGTCCGATTTTAACGGCACCGATCGGGGTCGTAAAGGGAATGGTGGATGAAAGCAATGCTGCCGACGCACCGATGATTCCCAAGGAATCGTAATCCAGACTGAAATCAGCGGATAATAACATCGCAATGACCTGAGTTTCGGAATAAAATCCTTCCGGAAATAAAGGACGAATCGGACGATCAATCAATCGAGACAACAACACTTCCCGCTCTGAGGGTTTGCCTTCCCGTTTAAAGAAACCGCCGGGGATCTTTCCGGCCGCATAATTGTTTTCCCTAAAATCCACCATTAACGGCAAGAAATCCTGCCCCTCTTTGTTTTCTTCTTTCATATTTGCGGTGACCAACAGCACATTTTCTTTGCAGGTAATGACCGCTGAGCCATTGGATTGCTTTGCCCAACGGCCCGCTTCGATTGTAAGAAGGTTCCCTCCAACCTCAATTTCAATCTTTTTTTTCATAGTTTTCTCCTTGGAGTAACATTAGGCATATCACAATTCAACATTCCACAAGAGAGCTGCTGCGGAATAAAATTCCACCGCATGATCTATTTTCGCAGGGATAGGTCCTGAATGGTTTTCAAATATTTCTCTAAATCATTCCGTTTTAAGTATTCGAGGAGTTTACGTCTCCGGGAAACCAGTCCCAATAACCCTCGTCTGGAGTGATGATCTTTTTTATGAGTCTTGAAATGACCTGTCAAACCTTCAATTCGTTTTGTTAAAAGTGAAATTTGCACTTCGGGTGAGCCTGTGTCTTTGGGATTCCGCTGGAATTGCGCAATCAATTTCTGCTTGTTTTCACTTGTGATATTCACACTTTCCTCCTAAATTTTTCTTTGGTATTATAGTATCTTACCAAAAAAATCTCATTTTGTAAACCTTTTGCATCCCTTTTGTTTTTTTTTAAGGAAGATGATTGTCGGTAGATTAGGGAACAGGAGCAAAATTGATGCGTTTTGCGGCGTCTTCTTTTAACAATTCGAGAAACTCCCCGGGCGTAAAGATGGTGCGGGGATCATTCGAGAGTTTGGGATGGGTGGGCCCGACCGGAATGATCAGATCCTCTTCCGGCTTCCTGGCCCTGAGCCATAACGCCATCGTGTACAAGGCCGGAATCGTAATCACCGCCACGTCAAAATCGGAATGTTTGACCCGGGTATGGTGCTTCATCACGCGAAGTTTATGGATCATATCGTCCATATGCTTCCCCTGGTTCATTCCGGCAAACGTTTCCTCTCCTTGTTCATTGACGTAAACCTCGAGGGCATGCCCATCAACAAGTTGTCGCCATCCGATGAGCCTGGCGTTGGCAAATCCGTCGCCGGAAACGATGTCTTCCGGGTTCAGGACGTATATGGGATGCGGCATTTTTTCGGGATCGGGTTCAGCCGAATGGATGAACTGCCCCTGATCGCTTTCCGGAAAAAATTTGATGCCATCTTCAAACGCTTTCAGGCATTTCCGGGACACTTTTGAAACGTGAAGCATGATTATTCTCCATTATTTTCCGTCACCCGACCGGGTCAAATACGTATGGGTCCATTTTCCGAGGCCTTTGTAATAGTTGACCAGACTCTCGTACGTGATATACGAGGGACCAAAATAGGAGTCCTGAATGGCCACCATGGTTTGGTCGGCACCTACCCCCGTAATCACCACAAAATGCCCAACGCCCTGCCAGCCGATTCGAGCAGCCACCGGCATGTTGGCATCGATTAATTTTTGAATGGCTTCGATGGGCTGCGGCCCTTCGATGAACGCACTGAGATTCCCGGTGATGGTCAATCCTTTTTCCAAATACCAGGGTTGATTGCATTCCGGCGAACTCCCGTCCTCACAGCATCCGGTCCGGTTAAACGCAACATTGACCAATTCGCATTGGGTCCACGGACTCTTTTCCTGATAATACAGGGCCGTGCTCGCTGAAACCGCCGACCAACACCAGGCCTGCTGCAACTGCGGCTGCATCATATAATTCATGACGGTGAACGCCTGAAGAAAAACAGCGGCGGTTCCATCCAACAATTGAACCATTATCGCATTGTCCCCGAATTTCAAAAAGGTGGAGGGAACGAACCAGGATCGGTTGGAAAAGGTTTGGGTTTCCGGTTCAAATGTTTCGACGATGGTCTGACCGTTGACCGATAGGGTAATCGGCGAGTCCGATTTTCCGGAGACCTCGAACCCGCGCAGCCTCAAATTAATGGTGAATCCACGGATCTCGGCCAGAAATATTCTGAATCGAATAAAACCGCCGATTTCATGGATCCACCACGACTTCTGGTCCGAATTGTAAGAAGCGTTACTCGACGCATCCAGATAAAAATCAGGAAAAACGTTCGGATGGGGTATCGATAAATCCAGGGTTCTTAACTGTTCCATCGCCATCTCCCTAAAAACTATCGTCATGAAATGTCAGTTTTTTTGTTACTCGGGTTCATAATAACATGGTCAAAATGTCATTGTCAAGATCATAAAAAATAAATCACAATTCTGAGGGCGGTTCGCGAACCGCCCCTACAAAATTTGCCTTATTTGATCCTTGGTCCCCAATATTGGCAATAATTATTTATCCTAATAAGGATCTTCGATGCATCATTCGTAGGGGCGATTCGCGAATCGCCCCCTTTTTCATGTGAGGCGAAAATTGAAGAATAGGCGGTGAATTTTGGAGAACCGGGTTGAAAAATAAGGAAATGTGTGATAAAACTTGTATTATGGAACAAAAAGATATCTTACTCGTTGATGACGATGAAAATATGAATTTTGCTCTTTTCGAAACGCTGAAAAGAAAAAACTTTAACGTCGAACGGGCGTTCTCCTTCCTGGAAGCCAAAGAAAAACTGAATTTTTATAATTACCCGATGGTCATTACCGATGTTCGAATGCCGGATGGAAACGGGATTCAACTGGTTGCCGAAATTAAAAATAAGAATCCGGAAACGCGAATCATTGTCATCACGGCTTATGGAAAAGTCGAAGATGCCGTGGAAGCCATGAAAAACGGTGCCGATGATTATGTTCTCAAACCCTTTTCCGCCGATGTGATCCTCAAGCTGGTAGATAAGTTGTTTCCGAAAAGCTTCAACCGTAATCCGGTAATGGAATTCTTAACCAAAGACAAGCACCTGCTGGAATTACTGGAAAAAGCCGCCAAAGCCGCTCACAGCAATGCCGCGGTGCTGATTCGCGGTGAAAGCGGTACCGGAAAAGAAGTGCTGGCCCGTTTTATTCATCGAAATAGTACCCGAAAAGATTCCCCTTACATTGCCCTCAATTGCGCGGCAATCCCGGACAATCTCCTGGAAAGCGAGTTGTTCGGTTTTGAAAAAGGCGCGTTTACCGGTGCCGATAAATTCAAACCCGGGAAATTCGAACTGGCCGATAAGGGGACGCTGGTTCTGGATGAGATCGGCGACATGCCCCTGCATCTCCAGGCCAAGATCCTGCGGGTGCTTCAGGAAAAAGAAGTCGATCGTCTGGGCGGTAAAAAAGCCATTCCGGTCGATGCCCGAGTGATTTCGCTGACCAATCAGGATATCGAGACCAAAATCAAAGAAAAAAACTTTCGGGAAGACTTGCTGTTTCGACTCAATGTGGTGGAATTCGATATCCCGCCGCTGCGCGAGCGCCCGGACGATATTGTGTTTCTTTCGAATTATTTTCTCCGAAACTACGGAAACGAAGCCGGAAAAACCGGTTTGAAACTGAGTAAAAAAGCAGCGGATAAATTGGTCGGCGCGCGATGGCCGGGAAACATCCGCGAACTTCAAAACGTGATTTACCGAGCCTCCATCTTTAGCGACGCCGACGAAATCCACGAGGATGATATCGAATTTAAAACCTATGCGATCCCTTCGGTTTCCGCATCGTCCGAACTCATGACCGTGGCGGAGATGGAAAAGGATTTGATTCTCCGAACACTTGAAAAAGTCAGCGGCAATAAGAGTAAAGCCGCCGAAATACTGGGGATTTCGTCTCGAACATTACGGAATAAATTGCACGAATACAATATGGATTTAAATGACAGCGACCTGGATTAAATTGAATTTAAATACTTTAAAATACTTTAAAATTTGCTTAAAATTATCGTCATTTAAATAAATAATAAATTGAGCGAGGTGAAGATGAAAAAAACAATGGGACGATTCCTTATCATTTGGACCATGGTCTTTTATTTTGCAATCCATGTTTCAACTCTGGGTGCGGCCGAACCCCCATCCGGAGAACAAACCGGCACCGGAAATCATTACGTTCTCATCTTCCAACTGACCGATTACAATTCCCAGTTGGCGGATGCTGTCGAATACTTTTTTAAAGAGGTCTTCAAACCTGGGGATACCCTGATGGTCTTCTCCCCCCGACAACCGTATACCTTTTCCCCCAAAACCCTGCAATCCATGTCCACGGATCAATTGATCAAATTAACCACGGATAAGTTGAAAAAAGACATTCCCCTGGAAGCCGTTAATTACAACACAACCATTGATGAAATGGGCCGGCTGGTGACGGGTACAGCCGGTTCAGGAGATGCCAAAACCACGCTGACCCAATACAAGCAAGTCCTCCAAAGTTTTCGCCAGGTTCGGAACAAATTGAGTGAAAACATATTCCTCCAGCTCGCCGACCTCTTCAAAAAACAAAACGGTAACAAATACCTCTTCCTCTTTTATCAAAAAGAAATGCGGATTATTCCCGATCGAAAAATCATGGATGCCTTCCGGCAAATTCCGGATTTGGCCTTTATCGCCAATGAGGTCTTTTACGGTGAAAACACAGAGAAATTAATGGATGCCGCCAAAATCAGTCAGGCGTTCAACAACGCAGGGGTGAAGTTTCATTTCCTTTACCTTCAAAAGGAAATTCCCCGACGCACGGGAACCGAAGTCAATGAATTATCCGGTGATATTTACAGTCTTTTCTCTCAGGTGGCCAAGGATACCGGCGGCACGGTGGTCACGACCTCCAAACCGAAGGAAGGATTTCTGAAACTGAAATAATGAGACGGTCAGGAATTTTGTGTCAATTGCAATCTCGTAGAGACGTCGCGCGCGACGTCTCTACATTCCGATAATACGCGTATTGTATAATCTCGAAATAATCTTAAATCCTAATCCAGTAATTGACGAATCAATTGGGAGAGCTGGGCGACCGAGTACGGTTTTTGAATAAAGCTGCAATTGGGAGGTAACCCTTCACCGACGGCTTCGGGGCACTCGGTATACCCGGTCGTAAAGATGACTTTAATTCCGGGAATTTTCTCTCTTAAACTCTCGCTTAACTGGCGCCCATCCATGATCGGCATCATGATATCGGTTAATAAGAGATCGATATGCTTTTTATTCTTTCTTAATTTGGTTAAGGCGGCCTTTCCATTCGCTGCCGAATAAACCGTATATCCTAATGAAGAGAGTAAATGTTCGACGTTTTTTCGGATCCCGTTGTCATCCTCGACCAGAAGGATGGTCTCGCTTCCCCGCGGAACCTGAACGCGCGGCGTCATCTTGGCATCCAAGACATCGGTGGTTTCCGCACACGGCCAATAAATCGAAAAGGTGGTGCCTTCCTGGGGGATGCTCTCTACAGTAATAGACCCATTGTTCTGCGTCACAATGCCATACACGGTCGCCAATCCAAGCCCGGTTCCTTTGCCTTCCCCTTTGGTGGTAAAGAACGGTTCGAATACCCGCTGGACGGTTTCCTCGTTCATCCCGGTTCCGGTATCGGAAAATCGCAACAAGGCGTAGTTTCCTCTTTTACTCACCAGGTTTTGTTCGACGTCACGATCGTCCAGAAACACGTTGGTTACGTGGATCGTAATTTTTTTCTCTTTAGGGTCCGGATGATCGTTGATTGCATCCCGGGCATTCAAGGCCAGATTCATTAATACCTGTTCCACCTGACCCGGGTCGGCTTTAATGGGAAGGACATCGATCCCCGGTTCCAGGATAATCGAGATATCCTCGAAGATCAAGCGGGAAAGGATGGATCTCGTATTGGCAATGGCTGCATTGAGATCCAGCAGTCTGGGTTTGATGACCTGTTTTCGACTCATGGCCAGCAGTTGGCGCGTGAGGTGGGAGGCACGTTCCGTGGCGTTTAAAATTTCCTTTAAATTCGATTTGATTTCAGAGGAAAGACCGGGTTCCTGTAAACTCATTTCCGATGCAATATTAATTGCGGTCAGCATGTTGTTGAAATCATGGGCAACGCCTCCGGCGAGTCGACCGAGAGCGTCCATTTTCTGCGCATGGCGCAATTGCTCCTGGCTTTGCTGCAATTCTCGCGTGCGTTCGTCAATGGTTTCTTCCAGGTTCTGATTGATGGATTTGATAATGCCATAGAGTTCGAAACTCTCCAGGGCATTGGCGCTGTGCAGTAAGATGATCGACATCAAGGAAAGCGATACCAGGGGCACGTCCATTTCCCCGTAGGTTAACACGCCGAGAAACATGCCGCGTACCCGGGAGGCCGTGGTTAACACGTGCATGAGTATCTTCTTGCTGTAATCGGCGGTATGAACAAAAACCGGGCGTTTCTCCCGAATGGCCCAGGCAAAGGTTCCATTTTCAACGTAATTCGTTACCTCGTCTTTAATAAAAGCAGAAAATTCGTTGGGTTTGCATTCGGTGAGGTAAAATTCGGAATCGTTTTCACTGACCAGGTAAAACGCCACGACTTCAAAGGGGATGAGGCGCCGGATTCGGTTATGGGTTTCTTCCAGAATGTCCAGGGGGGAATTCATTTGATTGATACTGGTCTGAAAATCGCCCAGTCTGGCGGCTTGTTCCAGGGCATCCAGGGTCAGGCGGTTGATTTGTTCCAGATACTGAACCCGGGCTTGCAATTGTTCGATGGTTTTATCGGGATCTTGTATCTTCCTCATTCTTTTTTAATCACGCAAATAGGTTTGAATGGTATCGATGAGAATGCGTTCGGTTTGTTGGACAATGGGGCCTAATACGCTGATGGGTAGCCCGATATAATCCCAGGCGGAAGCCTCCAGGGAAGGGATATAATATTCCCCGCTGGTACCGGTGCGAAGGGCATTGGCGATGATATCCGCGACATGAACCACGGAAGAGACCATTCGGTCTTTGGATCGGGACGGATGGTGATGGAAATGGCAGGCGTGTTCGAGAAGAGGGGGGAGTTTCCATTGCTCGATGAGCATACTTCCCACTTTGGCATGGTCGATGGTTAAGAGTTTGGGTTCCAATTGGTGCAAAAGCTGAGGTGTTTTTTTTCTTAAACTGAATAACGCTTTGGCTTGTCTGGAAAAGAAATGATAGATGACTAAGCGTCCGATATCGTGTAATAAGCCGGCCAGAAAGAAACTTTCCGTGTTGGTATTTTCTTTGTAACCGGCAATTAGTCGGCAGATGATTCCGCAGGTGGCGCTGTGTTTCCAGAAGGATTTCATGTCCAGGATTTCGGGGGGAATGTGTTTGAAGGTTGACGCGACCGATGTGGCCAGGGCCAGGGCGCTGACCTGGCGGGTTCCCACGATGGTAACGGCGCGGGGGATGGATTCGATGGGCATGGGGAAATTGTAAAAGGCGCTATTGACCAGTTTGAGGATTCGGGCGGTTAAGCTGGAATCTTTACTTATTATATCGGCAATTTGAGTGGCCGTGCAATTGGGATTGCTGATGGCTTCATTGATGCGATTGACAATACTCGGAAGTGACGGGAGTTTAATATCGTCTTCCAATTTTTTATAGATATCGATGGGGGTAATATCGCCCTCGGATGGTTTTAGGGAAGAGGGAGCGCTTTCGCGGGTTGGTTTTGGTGTGTATCGCTGGAGTGTCAGTTTATAGAGTTCGTGATTGAGTTCATGGTTTAGATTGGAAAACCGGAAGATATCTTTAACGGCATTTACCGTTTTTTCATCGTTCAGAGGTTGAGGGGCGACTTCGGGGGAAGGTTCGTTTATTTTTTTAAATTCGATTAGCGCTTCGGTAACCCCCCACATTTTGATGATATTAAGTTCTCTGGACCCGATGCTGGTTCCTCTCTTTAATATCAAGCGTCCGTTGAGGTGACGCAAATCCTCGGCCAGTATCATACCGATTTTCAGGTCATCGGCACTGATTGGGAGAATTGTTTGTTTATATGTTTTCTTATCGCCGCTCATTTTTTTTACTATTTTCCGGTTGGATTACATTGTAAATGAATGAAATAAAAATGTCAACATGATCCGATTATCGCTTTGACGATGATTTGAAGATTGACAAGGAAGTCTTTTAATTTACGTGCAATTTACGCGCAATGATATACGCGTAATCTTTTAATATGTCCGTCCTACTCCCGTTGATGATTTCAAAGCCATGATCTTCCAGCAATTTCCCTAACTCGTCAATCGCATACCGTTTGTATCCCACCGAACTCTTTTTCTCTTTGGTTTCCGTATTAAATTGGACATACAGATATCCCCCATCTTTCATCAGTCGATTGACTTTATCCAATATGCGATGAATCTTTCCCAATGACAATATCTGAATGATTCCAATCATACAGACCAAATCAAACTTCTCCCGATTCTGTACATGAAATGTTTCATCGGTTTCAATATCCAACACATGGACCGGTATTCCCGGAACCATGTGACGGGTAAAGGTTTCGACGATCTCCGAAGAGATATCGACGCCTTCAAAATGCGCATCCGGATAAACGGTTCGCATTTGTTTCAAATAGCGACCGGTGCCGCATCCCAGGTCCAGTATGGACCGGGGATTGGATACGTTTTGGAATATAAGGTTCACCAGTTGAACGATGCGCTCATCGTTACTTTCGTCTTTATACCCATCCACTTCTCCTTCGGAAATTCGATTGGTCGTATCGAAATGAAGTGTCCGGTAATACTGTTTGTACCATCGACTGTCCAGTCCTAAAGAAATGATGAGTTTTTTATAAGGTTTTAATCGCAACAATACCCGGTGAATGAGTGATAATAGCTTATGCATTATTTCGGCGATTTTGACTTTGATTTCATTTTTTTATAAATACCGCTTTTTACCAGTTCCGAAAGCTCCTCAACATCGTCCGTTGTCAATCTGCTTTCCGATACTATCCTTTCCGCCATCTCTATCTCGATAAGCTTTTTCATAAATCCTTTCTTTGCCAGGAAAAGCGCAAACTCGTCCTTCATAAAAGGCTCTTCATCTTTGCAAATGGTTATTTTTAATTCCATATAATTCCTTATATTTTTATTATAATTGAAGTGACAATCATTGTCAAAATTGCGTTCGAGTATTTAATTGGCAAAGTGATAATTGACACCGCAATCAAAAAGAATTACAATGATTTTGTAATCATTAAATGGAGGATATTTATGCAAATCGAGCACACTCCCGAGGTTACGCCTGAATATAATAAAAATGAAAAAGAGGAAAAACGCCTTAAGGCGTTAGAATATTTAAAAAAGGTAAGTCAGCAATCCAAACTTGGACTCTATAATGAAGAAATCACCCGGGAAGATGCACACCGTGATTTCCTTCTCCATTAATCATCCCATCAACCATCTCTTTCAATAACGCCATGTTCTTTTCCGCGGTTAATTCACACGCGGCAATATTGGCCTTTATCTTAAACTCCATGATCCAATCCGCTGTCAATCGATTCAACTCCCTGGCAATCTCCCTGGGTTCATAAGTATTTAATACGATTCCACACATGTACCGATTCACCAACTCCACATGCGCCTCAGGAAACGGCCCGGAAATAATTCCCAACCGCGCCTGAATCGATTCAAAAAACTTATTGAATAACCCACATCGCAAATTCACCGTGGTCGGCTTAAACATGATAAACGATAAATCATACCGATTGGTAAACGGTATGATTTCTTTGCGAGATACGGGAGGAATAATCCGTACATTGCTCCGCTTCCGAGCCATGCGCTGCAATTTTTTATAGTATCGCGGATACGTGGGCAATAACATCAGATCCAATTGAAACCGCTCATCCAAATAATCCATCACCCGAATCATTAACTCCAACTTCCGGTTGGGATTGGAAACCCCATGCGTGATGATCCGAATATTCCGACTGTCCACCGGCGTGGGATCCAATTTCACATAATCCTCCGCATTGGTAATCACCCCAAGCTCAAAACCGTAATTCTTCTTATATTCATCCGCTACCCCACTACTGACGGTAATCATCCGATCACAACGCGGCATATAGGTTTCACACAAATACCGGTTAAACCCCTGAAAAAAGAACCGCCAAACCCACCGGTCCTCAAAATGCCCGGGCGCATACTCATGCGTATCCAACAACACTTTCGCCCCGCCGGCAATCCGAAACGCAAACGGCAAAGTGTCCACATCATTGGCAATGATCAAATCGAAACGCTCATTCGGCAGTTCATCCACAAGGGGTTTAAAATCATAAATACTCCAATATAGATTTTCGTAACGATGAAACTTGTACGCCATCGCCCGCCACATTCGTCCCAACCGAGACCGTTTGATATGAGCAATGGGAAAAAACCGAACCCCTTCAATATTCGCCGAATTCCAACCCACTGTCGTTACATCGTACGCATCCTTGAGATACATGATCTGCCGATATACCCGCGGATCATTCTCAAGATCCGAAAAAGCAATGATTAATATTTTTTTCATCGTCTAAACTCCAAACGCCCGCTTCCACGCCCCCAAACTCATTACCCGCCATACCAACTGAACGGCGTCATACGTCAACGCACGCGCATCCTCATTCAATTGCGTCATGAGGTACGGTACATCCACAACATCCGATAAACAGTCGAGATCATGAAACCGATTCTTCAATCCGTTCAACCATTCGATGTCGGGAATAAAAAAACCTTTCTTGTCTGTTCGCAATCGAATGCCATCGGGTATAATTCCCCGCATGGCTTCCCGCAATAAATACTTACTCCATCCATCATGAATCTTATACGCCGCCGGTATGCCGAACACATATTCGATCAACGGTAAAGAATCGGCAAACGGCGTTCGCGCTTCAACGGAAAACCGCATGGAGTTCCGGTCTTCATACCGTAACAAATTCCCCAACTTCTGACGCGTGAAATACTCGGCCAACATGACATTGACCGACGTGAAATCCCGAACGCGAATCAAATCAAACCGCTGTTTGTACGTTTCCCAAAAGTCACCATTGATGAGACGATGATGCGCTTTGCGCTTCATGCGATGATTTAAAATGACGCGATACGGGACCACACTCCGCCGAACCTGCTTTCCCCAATCCGAAACCAAACGCTGCCGTTCCACCGGCGCATGGTCCAACTGCCGCCACTCATTACGAAGCAATCCGAAATTGAAATGCACGGCCATCTGCTGAAAGAAAACAGGATAATACATGGTATACCCGGTAAACAATTCATCCGCGCCCTGACCATCCAACAATACTTTGACGCCATTCTCGGCCGCGAGTTTCATGACCCGATATTGCGCATACACCGACGGCGAACCAAACGGGATGTCCTGCACATACGCAATGTCTTCCATGTCTTCCATGAATTCACTGCATTGAGGAACGGTTAAACACCACTGCGCATGGACATGATCGGCTGCCATTTTCGCCCACTGACTTTCATCCACTGCCAATCCGGGAAAACCTGCGGTAAATACACAATGCCGCTCTCCTCCATTCATCAACCGACCGGCGACACAAACCACAGACGAGCTGTCAATGCCGCCACTTAACGCGGATCCCACGGGTACGTCGGACCGCAAATGAAACCGAACCGCATCCATGACCCACTCGCGAACACCCTGAACATACGCATCGCTCTTCGCCGGATGAAACCGCTTCCACCGCGTTTCTACCGGTAAGGTATAGTAGTTCCACGTTTCAAATGCTCGGCTGTTGCAATTATACCGAAACGCTTGCGACGGTTGAAGTTCATATATTCCTTTGAAAAATCCTTCATCTCCAAGATTCACGCTGTCAAATACCAGAAAATCAAACACGGCTTCAGGATTGATTGTTTTTTCGATAAACGGAAGCGAAAGCAATGCCTTGATTTCCGACGCAAACGCGAAATATTCGCCATCCCGATAGTAATACATGGGCTTAACCCCAAACCGGTCCCTCGAACCAAAAAGGACATTGCGGTTCCGGTCATACAGAACAAACGCCCACATGCCATCAAAACGATTAAGGCAATCTTCCCCCCATTGCTGATAAGCGGCCAATAACACTTCGGTGTCTGTTTCGGTGTGAAACCCATATCCCATTCGCCGAAGCTCGTCTCTTAATTCGATGTAATTGTAAATCTCACCATTAAAGACCACCCACACATTGCCATCTCCGGACGCCATGGGCTGATGCCCGGAAGGCGATGGGTCCAGGATCGATAACCGCCGATGCCCAAAGAAAAGGTTCGCACATCCTCGAAAGGTATCGATAAACGTGCCGGATACGGCACTGTCTCTCCCCACAAACGCCTCAACGGTTCGCTCCCGTGTGTCCAACGCGACATACCCTTCATCATCCGGCCCACGATGCTTCAATAGCTCCGCCATCCGATGCACCCACGCGACCTGTATACACGGCCGATTGCGACTAAATTCCCCTACTCCGACAATTCCACACATTGTTTTATGTTTTGTCAGAACCCTTTTGAAAAAGGGTTCCGACACCTCCCAAAACTTTTTGGTTTGTGTTGTTTTCTGGTTTGTGTTTTTCTTTATTTATATGTATATGTAAATGATTCCAGTAGTTCATGGCTGCGTTGCGTTCGGAATATGACGTTACGGTGTGATGGGATTGGAATAAAATATTTTCCAATTGTGATTCGGTATAGGAAGTAAGAATTTTGTTCAGAATATTTTTTAATGACTCGACGTCGTCTGAAGGTACAAGGAAACCGTTGGTTTCATTTTCAATGACACCATCGATGCCCTCCCCGACCGATCCGATAACCACATTCCCGGCTGCCATGGCTTCAAGGTATACCAGTCCGAAGGTTTCCATTTCACTGGCCAATACGAAGATATGGGAACGGTTCATGTGTGTTAAAACATCATCATGCGGTAACGTTCCTAAGAACGTTACCCGGTCACGGATTCCCAATTCATCCGTCAACGTTTCCAACCGGTTCCGCTCTTCGCCATCACCAATGATGGTGTAATGCCAATCTGTCCCACCCTTGTTCAGTAATGCCAATGCATTCAAAATCACGTCGATTTTTTTTCTTTTAATTAAGCTGCTGGCGGTCAAGAGAGAAACCGTTCCGGTTTCTCTCCATTGTTTCATTTTTAAAATCGATGAGGAGAGGTCAGTGACCTGGTTTTCATCGATCCCGGAAAACGCAATGAAGCTTTTTTCTTTGTACTGAGGAAACCACGCGCATACCTTATTATATATGTATCCGGAACGGCAGGCAATCGCCTGCGCCGCTTTAAGTATATGCCCACACCGCGCCGTAAAGGCGCGGTGGTCGTTGTCCATTAAGTCCGGTGTAATGTGAAGCCCGGCGACAAATGGTAAATGTCGCGTTTGCGAATAGGTGTATCCGATATGCAGGCTCTTGTCATAATGAGCCACAACGACGTCGGGTTTGAAATCGATCGACTCTAAATACTTATCGAGGAAACGATACAAGGGACGATAAAGGTACGCAATTCGGGGTAGTTTATAAATCGGATACACGATGACGGTGACGTCATCGATGGTGATGATCGTCTTTCTCAAGCGTTTCTTAACGGTTGAATCGGATTGACCGGAAATGATCTCTTTCAGATACATGTAAACCGGACAAACGACAATAACATTTCCGTACCGGTTCCAATATTTCACCATGTTGTGAAGCGCACGAGTGACGGCACCGGAGTTTTCTTCGGACGGATAAAGAGAAGAAATGAAAAGAATGTTAAAACCAGGGGGCGGGGGACGCAGTCCCCTTTTTGGAAAATCGCTCCCTGGACCTGCCAGGGATGCAATCCCCCTGAAAAACTTTTGTTTTTTTGTTGTTTTTATCATTCCAATTAAAAGTTTAACACTTCTTTCTCAGTCATTCCCTCACCCAAACAAAAAGTTTTGGGAGGTGTCGGAACCCTTTTTCAAAAGGGTTCTGACAATCTTTCCGACAATCTTTTTCATTCTATACCGTAGTGAGTCGGCGATTTGATGTATACGGGGGCGTGGAAGGTGGAGTTTTTTTTCTTTTGCCAGGAAGGTGCGTACGCGTTCCAGTTGCCAGGTGGGGTGGTGGAGTTTCCATGATTTTTGGATACCCGTGAAAATATCGACGGCCCATCCGATTTCGTTGCGGTGGAGGAGGAAGGACACTTTTCCCAGTTTCAGGTTGGCAGCGCCGGCGTTATCGCCGGTTGTGGAGAGATCGGTTGCGGATTTTTCCAGGAGGTTCAGTAAGCGATGGGGTTTCATGTTAAATTGGTCCGGTGGAATGGTGTCCAGGAGTGTGTCGGGAATAGGTTTGACCAGGCGAAACGTCACGGTTGTGGCGGTTCGTACATTGTGGACGATTTCGACGTAATTTTCCAGAAGTGTCATGATGACCGGAACCCAGTAGGTTCCCCAGTATTTATAATCCTGGCAAACCAGGAGGGTTTGACCCGGCACAAAATAGCGATTGAGGGTTTTTAATAAATAGCGCATGCCGGGCCAGGACTTTGCGCCGTCGATAAATAGGATATCCAATGTATCGGAGTCGTTGAGAAAGCCGGTAAATATGTTTTCATGGGAACCGGGATCATCCGGTAGTGCGCATGCACGGGTATCGATAATATTTTCGAATCCGGCCATGTTTTTGAGAAAGTATGGTTCGAAGGATTCGCCGGGTTGAAGCGGAAGCGCTGCGCGTTCTGCCATAAACGGACGCCAGATGAAATTATCCAATACCTTTAATCGCTTTGTGGCATCATGTCCCGAATCTCGCATACCGGATGCCAGGCAAAAGGTACTTCCGCCCAGCCAGCACCCGATTTCCATCACCCGTCCCGATCCGTTCCACGAGCGTCCCAACCAATAGAGGTACTGAATTTCTTCGGGGGTCAACATCGTCGGGATATGCGCGGGATAATTTACATGTATCTTTTTCCAGATTTTCTTTTCTATAGACATGCCGAACCTCCATGGTGCAGCAATCTCAAATATTTCTCTTCCAATTTGGTTACTTCTTTTTTTACATCGTGAAACGTTTCCACAAACGCCCGGCCGGCTTTTCCCATTTCAATCCCCATGTCCCGATTCTCAAGTAGTGTGAGAATATTTTCCGCGAGTGCGTCCGCGTCGCGTTCGGGGGACAGCAATGCGCTTTTTCCGGGAACGGTGATATGGGGAATATCGGCATGAACCGTGGAAATAATCGGAAGTCCCATGGCCTGGGCTTCCAATATGGACGTGGGCGCTCCGCCTTCGCTGTCGCCGTCTGCGGCAGTGACACTGGGATGAATAAACACATCGGCTTGCTCCAACCGGTTTAAATACGCGTCGTAGGTTAAAAAGCCCGGAAGTTCCACCACGTCATGCATGGCGTGTTTGTCGATAAAATCCACGATGTCTTTCTTTAATATTCCATCGCCGATGATGCAAAAACGAAAATTTCGGTTCTTGCGTTCGATCCATAGTTTTCGTACGGCTTCGAGTGCATATATTAATCCTTTTTTTTCGATGAAACGGCCGCAAAAAACCAGTTGAACCGGACGACGGATATCGGGTTTTCGTTCACGGTAGGCGATGCGATCAACAGGAACCGCAATGCGCTGAATCTCGATCTTTTCTGCCGGGCATCCGATGTGTTGCAGCGCGGTTTTCATGAACGGACCTTCGACCAGAAAGAGATCCCCTTCCTGAAACAATCGTAAATAGTCCTCTCGCATGGGTTCCACGATATCGCGTCGGGACAGATCCGCGCCGTAAAAGGTGGTAACCAACGGGATATCGTGTTTCAATCCGCGTTTGAGCTCAAGGGCCTGCACGCCGTTGTGACCGAAATGCGCATGAAGGAGTGCCAGGTGTTGTTTTTCGACGATGCGTCGAAAATAAACATCGCGGTGAAGGAGGCGTTTTAAGGTGCCGTAATAAAACCATTGAAGGCTGTAAGGCTTCAATTGAAGCGCATGCATATTCTCGGCGGGAAACGGAAAAAGATCGGCGTTTTCAATGTTCCATGACACGCATACCGGTGTCACGGTTTTCATGTGCGTTAAATAATGATGAATAAACGTCTCGGATTTGACAAAAAAGGTGCGACTAAAATGACCGATGGCGGGTTTATTGCTCGGGCAGATACATCGATCTGCCCCTACACGGATTTCCTGTAGGGGCGCATCTGCGTATGCGCCCGAATCCGCGTGTGCGCCCGAGCTGGGGCAGATACATCGATCTGCCCCTACATGAATTTCCGGTAGGGGCGCACCCGCGTGTGCGCCCGAATCTGCGCCCGGAACCCTGTTATTGGTATTTTTTGAAATCGATGAGTTCACGGTTGACCACCCGGGTTAGCCATAACTGCGTGCTCAGTGCACGCCATAAAAATGCGGGTTGCTGCTCGACCAATAGATCATAATCGCGAACAATCGCGCGATTATCGATCCAGGGATTATCAAACTCCCTGAACACACCGCAGGTGACGGTCTTGTTTTCCCGTAACCAGCGTTCCAGGGGAAACGGATACCCCATTTTCTCTTTTCGCCACAATACGGATGCCGGAAGCAAATCGCCCACGGCTTTTCGCAGCAACCATTTGAGCCAGCCATTGCGCATGAAGTAGGAGATAGGCAACGAAAACACGCATTCCACGACGCGGTAATCCAAAAACGGACTGCGCGTTTCCAGCGGGATGCCCATGGCTGCTTTTTCACCGGCACTCATCCAATAATACATCCGTAAATCCGCCATGTTTCCGGCCAACAACCGGTTGATCTCTTTGGGAATATCCGGATCCACACGTGGCGTGTGATCCGATCGAATATAAATATCGGTCGAGACTCCCCTATTCTGAGGCGGTTTGAGAAAACCGAACTGTTTGAAGAGGCGATTCATAAGAATCCGGCTCATGGGTTTGAACCGAAAGGGATCGTTTTCTTTATATAAGACCAAATTCTTTAAAAACGGAACGTAATGGCCTTCGGCCCAGAGGTGTTTCATGATCGGCGCCGCATATTCTTTGTATCCGGCAAGCACTTCATCCCCTCCTGCTCCGGCAATGATCACGCGGTACCCATGATCGCTCATTTGTTTGCGAAGCAAATGATTGATCAACACATTGGGGTTGTGATACGGCTCTTCCATCAGATACACAAACCGGTTCATGTGCGCCCAGAAATCAATTTCTTTGAAATTGATGACATGGTGCCGAATATTGGGGTAATGAGACGCCACACTACGGGCAAATGCGCTTTCATCCACGCGTTTGTCCGAATATTCCACGGTAAACACCGGAACCTCGTCGCGATTCATGTGGGCACGCAAGGCTACCAGCGACGACGAATCCATGCCGCCGCTTAATTCAAAGGCCACAGGCACATCGGCGGTTAATCGTTCCCGTAATGCCACCTGAAGCACCTCGCGAAACTGACCGGCGGCTTCGTGAAACGAGATGTCTGTTTCGTTTCGTCGCGTATGGGGAAAAGTCCAATATTTTTTATGTTCCGTCCGGCCATCGGGAGAAACGATCACCACTCCGGCATTGTCGAGCATGCGGATGTCGGTCCAAAAGGTTTGATGCCCGATGTCGCGTCGGCCGTGATACAGGTAATGCCCCATGGCTGTATCGTTTAACCGAAGTTGCGAGGGTTCAAGAACCCGAATCAGCGCTTTGATTTCCGATGCCCAGACCAGACGTTCGGCATTTCGATAAACATAGAGCGGTTTTTTTCCGATGCGATCGCGGGAAAGTAAGAGCATATTCTTTTTAAAATCATATATTGCCGTGGCCCAGAAACCGGAAAAATGCGAGAACGCGTTTTCCCCCCACACTTCATAACCGGCCAGCATGACTTCCGTATCCGATTGCGTGCGAAACCGCATGCCATGGCTTTTGAGTTCTTCTTTCAGTTCCGTGTAATTGAAAATTTCACCGTTCGTAACCACGCACAACGAGCGGTCCGCGTTCCACATGGGTTGATGACCGGCGTCACTCAAATCGATAATGGAAAACCGACGGTGCGCCATGGCCAGATTATGTTTAAAATGATGCGTAAACCCATTCGGGCCATCGCGCAACTGGGAAAGATCGGGATCGGTCGATCGGCAATCGATGAATCTTTTGTCAGGCGATCGGGTATCGATCAAGACCATCCCGTCATCATCCGGGCCGCGGTGCGCGATTTCTGCCGACAGGGTGCGAATCGTCGCGCCTGTGGTTTCAACGCCCGAAAATAAGAGATATCCTGCTATTCCACACATGATTCTTCTTTCCGTTTCAATCGAAATTCATTGAATGTTTGCCACAAGTAGCGGAATTCCTGTTTATCAAACACACCCAGGAGAAGCGCATAAGTGGTTAAAAACGCACTGCACCCGATCACGAGTCCCTGAATAACGTTCAGGGTCATCATCGGCTGCATCACCATGATCAGCGCTGCGGCAATCAAACCGAAAACCAGCGGTTTTTTGAGTTGGTCCAGAAATTCGAGGGCGGTCATTTTGACCAGTTTGTAGCGGATGAAAAAACCGATGGGAAAAAACACGGCCAATGTGGCAATCAGGGTGCTGTAAGCCACGCCGGTAATGCCGAAATACACGCCGATATAATTGGCAAGCATTAAGACCAGGGTTTGGGACATGTTCAGCCAGAACCCAACGTCTGCCCGGCCTTTGGCCAGGAGTAAATTGCCGAGGGGATTGCCCACGGCATAGAGGATTCCCAGGAAGGCAAAGATCGATAAAACCGGCGCGGAAGCGAGCCATTTGGGACCGTATAACAGCAGGATGATGTTTTTGGACTGGATAAAAAACAACAGGTATATGGGAACCATAATATATACGATGTAGCGAATCATTTTGAGGTAATAGCGTTTGAGCTGGCGGTTGTCGTGTTGAATTTCCGACAATGCGGGAAACGCCACGCCCGTAATAATGGGGTTGATCCGCTGAATGGGTTTGAGCATGAGGTTATAGGCCATCGCGTAATACCCCAGCGCTTCGGCGCCGAGAAAGCGACCGATCATCAGGTAATCGATGTTCCAATTGAACTTATTAATAATGCGTTCCCCCATCTGAAACAGTCCGAAGGTCATGAACCGGCGAATGGTTGCGTACCGGATGACCAGGCGGCGGGGTTTCCAGATTTTCAGACCATAATAGACATTCAATCCGGTGGTGACGCAGGATTGAACCAGCAAACCCACGATAAAACTCATGATGTTTCGATGAAGGAATGCATAGGTGACGGTGACGACCGCGTACACGACGGTGGACGCCATGTTGATCTTGGAGAGAATATCGAATTGCATGTGTTTTTTCATCAGCACGTTGAACAGGGTCGCCGGTGCGGTGAGGATGAAATTGAAGGCCAGGATCCAGAGGTACACGTACAAACGCGGTTCGTGGTAATAATCGACCACAGCCGGAGATCCGAAGATAAAGAGGCCGGTGAGTCCGGCACCGATAGCGATGTTAAACCCAAAGAGCGCGTGGAGTTCATCGTCCGTCACGTCGCGGTAACTGATAATGGCCGCACTCACGCCCATGTCGGCGAACGCATCCAGCAGGTTCATGATGACCGTGATCATTGCAAAGAGGCCGAAGTCTTCGGGCCGGAGCAGGCGGGCCAGAACCGCCACGGTCAAGATGGTAACGATAAACGAGAACCCGGAATTAAAGGCGTTCCAGATCGTGCCGGAGATGACCTTAAATTTTAAATTCATCAAACCGTTCCAGGTAGGCGTGCACGGGGGGCTCCATGCGGCCGGAATGAAAATGAAAACCGGTAATTTCGCGTATTTTCCGGTTTAATTCGGGATCGACGGCGCCGATCCGTTCCTTGTAGTAATGCGAGGAGTTCCGAAACGTATCCACGTTGGATTGGACCGGTCGCGAGCGTTCGGCCGAGGAAGAGCGTTCCAGGTAGGTGTGAACCTCCGGTGTGAGGTCCAGGCCGATGAAATCAAAAATCGCGGATGCCACATGTGCGGGTGTTTCCGATATGTCTTCATGAAAGACCGGGAGAAAGGTCAACCGCTGATCCTTCAAATCACGAAACAACATTTCATAGTGAATCAACCACCAGAGAATCAATAGAATGTCCGGGTCGTTTGCATCGGCAAACCGGTCCATCAATGCCGTGTAAGTGTCAAAACGGGGTTGATTTCGGATATCGTCAATGAATGTTTCCAGGGAGCGGCGGAGTTCACCGAGGCTATTTTTGGAAAAGAGTGTTTGAATCGACCCGATCTGAGCGCCCGGGTGGCGGATGGCAATTAAAAACAGCGGGTTGGCAAACGCATGAGCAATCAGTCCGGTTTTAAAACACAGTCGCAGGTCTTTGGTGGCTTCCAGTTGCGGTTTTTTCCATTTCTTGACCTGAAATTGGACCGGAATTTTGGAGGTGTGAAGGTTGAGAAGGTCGTACCGTTGAACGGCGAGCGGCAGCGGGCGATGGAGCCTTCCATCGATGCGTTTGACCCATTGGATGATCCAGGCATCCAGGCGTTTCCAATTCAATGACCGACCGAACCGATAACCGAGCGGGTATTTCAAACGGAGAAGTTTCTCGTATCCTGTTTGAACGCCATTGATTTGCGTCTCGTTCGGGTCACACACCGACACATTTCGCGGGGGAATATCCGGGAAAATCACGGCGTAATCGGCGAACGGTTCCATGAACAGTTCCACGCCCGGATGAGCGTCCAGGATATTGGCCAGCCAGGTGGAACCCGAGCGTTCGCATCCCAAAATAAAGACGTGTTTATTTTCAATCATGGTTAATGTTGAGGGCGGTTCGCGAACCGCCCCTACAAATTTGTCTCATTTGATCACCGGTCTCATATTTGTTTATCCGGTTTTCGAACCACCGCAATATATTCGAAGGTAAAGCGTTCCGAATGTTCAATTTTATTCAGTAGAAACCCTGCAGCCTGGATCAGGTGCGCAATCGGTGGAACGAGCCACCAGAGGGGGTTTCGGCGGCCCGGTTGACGGAACCGCAACAGAAAGTACACCCATTCCTGAGCCATCATGGCGCAGAAACCCGATAAGGACGTGATTTCGATGATTTCAAACCCATGGGTTTCAAAGAGGTGGGTCAGGCCGTAGCGGGTGAAGCGGAAAAAATCACGCGGTTCTTCATGCAAATGCCAGAAGAACGGCACGGTCACGATCGCGATGCCGCCGGGTTTGAGGATGCGAAACGCTTCGGCCATTGCCGCAGCGGGGTTTTCCAGGTGTTCCAGCGTATCCGTGCACAGCACCGTATCAAATGCATTTGCTTCGACCGGAATGTTGTCTGCGGATCCAAACAGATCGATTCGGGAGCGATCGTGGCAGGTTTCATCGTGGTCCAAACCCACGTGTTCCGTCACATACGGGGCAGCGAATTCGGCATAGGGTTTTTCGCCGCAGCCGATATCGAGCATTCGGCCGGAGGCATGGGTTTTCAAGCATCGTTCGATATGCGGGTTGACGATGCGATAGAAGAGCCAGTTATACCAGCGGCTCAGACGGAATCGATTGGTGGCCATGTCCCGTTTATTTCCGGTGGGTATTCAGGATATCCGTGACAGCCGCAATGACGTCTTGAACGTCATTGGCGGTGAGTTTCGCAGAAAGCGGAAGGCTGACCGTGCGTTCGGAGATCCATTCCGCATTCGGGAAATCGCCCGGTCGGTAGCCGTAGGTGTCGTGGTAGTACGGATGGAGATGAAGGGCGATGTAGTGAACCCCCACGCCGATATTGCGGCGGGTCATCTCATCCAGGAATGCGTCGCGGGAGATGGACAGGCGGTCGGTATCCAGAAGCAATGTATATAAATGGTAGGAGTGCGTCATATCGGACGGTATTGGTGCCGGGAGAAAGACCGGAAGGTCGCGAAACGCGTTGTCGTAGGTTTCCCATATGGTTTTTCGGTGATGGTGGTAGGCGTGAATTCGGGGCAGTTGGTGGATGCCCATGGCAGCCTGGATATCCATCATATTGTATTTAAAACCCGCGTATACCACCTGGTAGTGTTTATAGCCTTCGTCGGAGAAGCGTTTCCAGGCGTCTTTGCTCATGCCGTGGAGGGCCAGGGTTTTGATTTTATCCGAGTATGCCACGTGATTCGTGATGGCCATGCCTCCTTCGCCCGTGATAATGTTCTTCGTTACATAGAAACTGAAGCATCCGATATCGCCGAAGCATCCGGTCGGTGTTCCCTGGTATTGACCTTCGATTGAATGGGCGCAGTCTTCGATCACTTTCAGATGGTGTGTTCGGGCCAGGTCCATGATGGGGTTCATGGCGCAGGGTCTGCCGGCGAAGTGGACCACGATGATGGCGCGGGTTTTCGGAGTGATCTTTCGTTCGATGTCGGAGAGGGAGACATTCATCGTATCTTTCTCGCAATCGACCAGGATGGGGATTCCGCCCGCGTGGATGACCGCGTTGGCTGAGGCGGCGAACGTCATGGTGGGAACGATCACCTCGTCGCCCGGTTGGATACCGATGGCGATCAGTGAAAGATGGAGTGCAGCCGTGCAGGAGTTCAGGGCGACTGCGTGGTTGATGCCTTTGAATTGGCGGAACATCTCTTCGAAGCGGTGGACTTTCGGGCCTGTGCCGATCCAACCGGATTTCAATGAGTTCACCACCTCGTTGATCTCTTCCTCTTCGATTAACGGGCTTCCGAAAACCAGGAAGTCCGTGCGGTTTCTTCTTATCATGTTGATAATTATCCTTTTAACATGCTTGTGATATGGATGTTCGTAAAAAAAATTATAACATGTCACAAAATTTTTTACAACAAACGGAACAAAAGGGTTTGGCGGGAGGAAAATATGTCATTGATCTCTTTTGGAATAGAGTTTCGTACGAGAAGAAAGTGGTATTGTGCGGGAAAACACTCTTCTCGCATGGTTGGAATGTTTGTATGAGGTCGGAGATTGCTTGTATCCGACAAAAGTTTGCTAGTAACAGGCCGCAGATTGCTGGTATCCGACAAAAATTTGCTAGTAACAGGCCGCAGATTGTTTGTATCCGACAAAAGTTTGCTAGTAACAGGCCGCAGATTGCTTGGTCGCGACAAAAATTTGCTAGTAACAGGCCGCAGATTGCTGGTATCCGACAAAAATTTGCTAGTAACAGGCCGCAGATTGCTGGTATCCGACAAAAATTTGTTAGTAACAGGCCGCGGATTGTTTGTATCCGACAAAAATTTGCTAGTAACAGGCCGCAGATTGCTTGGTCGCGATAAAAGTTTGCTTGTACCTGGTCGGCGAAAGCTTGTACGCGCTCGACGATTGCTTGTACGCGTTAAAAGTTTGCTTGTACGCGCTCGACGATTGGTTGTACGCGATAAAAATTTGATTGTACGCGTTAAAAGTTTACTTGTACCTGGTCGGCGATTGCTTGTACGCGTTAAAAGTTTACTTGTACGCGCTCGACGATTGGTTGTACGCGATAAAAGTTTAGTTGTACGCGCTCGACGATTGCTTGTACGCGATAAAAGTTTGGTTGTACGCGCTCGGCGATTGCTTGTACGCGTTAAAAGTTTGCTTGTACAAGAGAGAAAATTGGTTGTATGGAAGCGTGAAAACGCCGATATCATGAGTGTTCCGGGATTGAGCATGAGAAAAACTTTGCCGATCATGGGGATTTGGGAAGCGTGCATGATGGAAATTCCCTGGATGCATGAAATCTGTAGGGAGCAATTGGCATCACGACTCCGGATGATGGGAGATCAAAAGGAGCGTATCGCGAAACGTCCCTACGGGATATCTCGGTGAGCCAGATCGCATCTCATTTTTCAGGTATCATTATAAATAAGTATCATTACAAAGTATCTAGCTCAAAACCATTAATATCATTGGGTTCTTGAGGGTAGCTGATCATTAAACCGAAAAAACAAAGGCCTTATACCATAATGGTTGAAATGCATGGTCCAATGATTTTAACAAAAGAATGAATGTTTCTTTTTCCCTAAAAATCTTTCTTTCCTTCTTGATTTTCCTATGGTGTTGTGTTAGTATTTTTTTTCGATTATAAGTATGAAAATAGGCGTTCGAATTCATTTCAGAATGGTAAAAAAAGTGAGCGGTGAAATTTGAAATATCCACCCAATGGCGGAAGCTTGAATTTGAATTATTTATAGATTATAATGCGTAAAAATTTATTTGGAGGTTATCAATGGGAATAGAAAATAGTTTTGAGCAAAATGAACACCCAACATGTGATAAGTGTAAGGGAACGGGGACAGTGAAAAATGCTGAAGGAAAGAAGATTACTTGTGATAAATGCTGGGTAGTGGAAAAATAAAATAAAATTTTTTTTAGACTGAATACTAAAGTGGCCCCAATTGTCAAGAATGAAATACTGGAATTAAACATGCAAATTCATAATCTATGTTATGCAATCCATAGGGAGGAAAAAAATGCTGGTTACTAGAGATGAGCTTTTTAATCTGATTGAGAAAGTGAAATTCAGAATTCGAATTTTAGGTGCGGTTTCCTTTGATTTGCCTTATGAGCGGTACAAAAAAGACTGGCTGGAAAGAATCAACAAAGGAGAGCTTCAAGTTGAAATTATATGTGAATCGGAACCCTCTTTGAGTTATTCTTCCTTAATTTCCGCCAACAAAAAAGCTAGTGGAGAGGAAAGAAGTTATGACATCGGTACTTTTTTAAATAAAAAAGTGGCGCCGGAAAAAAAGATAAGAGATTTTTTAAGCGAGAATAATTGTTTGCATATTGAGCCTGAAGAAGATGCGTTTAAAGATTTTTTAAAAAAGAAAACAAAAGAAGAGCAAGAACAAATTAAAAAGGAACGGAATCTGAATCAATTTGATATGTCCCCATTTAAGCAATTTTTTTCATTGCGCACCTGCTTTTTACATATCCCTATCCCAATCATCAATATAGATGATGACTATTATATTACTCAGGCCCTTACTCGGTTCTGTACTCAAGAAAAATTTGAGAAAATAACCAGAGATAATTTTTGGTTCGAGGAATATCAAAAATATTTCCATGCTTATTTTGATTCTCCTTTAGGGGCCTCAAAGTACTCTTCTGAAATAACGGCAAAAGACAACAAAACAGAAATTATCGTGTTCTACAATGACAAAAGGCAAGTTCTGGGGCAACTACCGCGAGACTCTTTCTTAGACTCTTCAAAGGTAAAATTGGTAATTTGGGGGATGATTTTCACACGAGAAGGCAAAGTTCTAATTCATAAAAGAGGCGCAAACGCAAAGGATAATCGCGATCTCTGGGATAAATCGATAGGAGGACACGTTGATTTAGAAAAAGATGTTGTAGATACAGTCAAAGCCGCGGCTCGTGAAATGCTGGAGGAACTTTATATAATTGAGCAAGAGGCACAGGGAGGCCACAGGGCAACCCAAAATATGCAAGTTAATGAAAATAAGCCAATCTTTTTGGGGGAATGGCGGCCCGAAATCAGGTATACGTTTCCTTTCTCCGAAATCAATAAAAAAAAGGATGAATATTTCTTTTTCAGGATGAATTATGATTTCAGCAAAAAAGTCGTCGATTCTCCACGTTTATTACCAGATGGAAATGAGTTGCCGGTTAAAGCATTTGTAGATTTATATGTTTTTGTCGTCCCCCAATCTTTCAGCACGCTTGACCTACAAAACTCAAAATATCTTTTGGTTGAAACCCATGAGTTGTATGATAGTTATTTGGATGGGGAAATACTATATGAAGGTAAGCCTACTCCTTTTAAAGCCACACCTGATTTAAAAAAAATAATTACCGGCGACATTTGGATTGAACTAAATTCCTTTGCCGATTATTTAAAAGACGGCTTGAATAATTGAATCGGATGAAAAGGAAAGCATTTATAATTGCCCTGACAGGACCATCAGCCTGTGGAAAGTCTTATATTACCGAAAAAATGATTGAACTTGGGGATAAACTTCGGTATGAAGGCATTGATTTTCGTCCCATCCGCTTTTCGAAATATGTTACTCGTAAATACCGTGAAACAGAAGTAATTTACAAAAATAGAGGTGAGGTTATCGATGTGGAATCCGTAAGGTCCATTCCAAGTGGAAAAGATGGCTGCGAGTTAGTATATCGAACTTATGGGGAAGAATACGGGATTAGAAAGAAAGATTTAATAGAGAAGCTTGGGAAGAACGAATCCCCAATCGTTGTCATAAATGATGTAAGGGTGGTCGAGGAATTAAAGAAAGAATTTAAGGGAAGAGTACTTTCTCTGTTTATATTTAGAGAGATAATACCTGATCCAGAAACACATGAAAATGCCGGGAGAGCAAGAGGCGCTGGTCCGAAATCTAATAGTCAAACAAGATTTGAGAAGGCAGTTGCCTTATATCGCGTTTTCATCGAGAATATTTTCATTTTTGATCGTGTCATTTTGAATGTTAAATATGAGGGGAAAAATAAAGATGGGAAAGAATTTGAAAATCTTGCGGACATACAAACGGAAAACATCATTCGCGGGGTGATTGAAAAGAAAATCTCCTTAAACAAAAAAATAAAAAAATCGCCAAAGCTATTTATAATTTCTGGAAATGCCGCTTCTGGAAAGGACGATATAATTAAAGCCGCAAATAGAATAGGTCAGTTGCAAACCGATATTCTAAAAAAATATACGACACGATGGCAGGAATTTGAAGACGAAAACGAGATAATATGTCAATATATACCGAATAATAGCCTGATTTCCAGGTATAATGAGGAATTTGATTCAGAGTTATCAAATTTCAATAAAGAAAATACATTTGAGCATTACAAGCAGATGTATTGGGAGAGTTGTAAAAGCGCTTATGAAAAAAAGGACGAAGCATTCAAAAATTGCTACACCCTAGATGAATTTTGTTCAGCACTATATAGCCTGAAAATGATAGAAGGTCGGAATAGTATTAAAACAGGTATCGATAGATTCTGGGAGGCTGTCAAGAGAGAACAAGAAAACCGGTCAGAAAAAAGCACTAATAAATTGTCTGAAAAGGAATATCTGTTCATAAGAGACGAGTATTTTGAACTTAACCCTGATTATTTAGATTTAAATTCAATTGAGTCCAGGCATTTGGATGAAATTGAATTGGAAACATCAAAAATAGCTGATAAAAGCGAGAATCCGAGTTACTTACTGCACCATGAAGGTAAAGACTATATATTGTATCAAAACAACATTTTGTTCAATAATCCGGTTAATTATGGATTCGAAATAAAAGAGATAAAAGAAAAGTGGAAACAGAGAAAAAAGCATATCGTGTTGACTGCAAGCTTGCCAAATATCTTTAGTATATGCAAGGAGTATTTTGGAGAAGAAAATGTGATTACTGCATTTACCTATTCGCAAATAACTGAAAAACAACATCTTGACCACTCAGATATAGTTATGGGGCAAGCTAAATTGAGGGAATATGGTGACATTTTACGTTACGCCAATCATATCGTGGAGTTTGATTATGCACTGATATATGCCGAAACAAGCAAAATAAATAAAGAGGGCAGTCAAAAGGATGAACTTGTCGATCAAATGTTCAGATTGTTTAGGACTTTCAATAGGAAAAATTGGCAATAAATTTTTGACGGAGAAAACCAATAATGAATAAATTATTTGTGCTTTCTGGAGCATCAGGAATAGGGAAATCTACAATACTGTTCCAATTGGTCAAAGAGAAATTATGCAGCCCTGCTCACAAGTATTCGGAGAGATTAGTGAGAAAGGGAGAAGACGATATTATCCATGTTTCCAATATCTATGACAGTAAAATAGCGTGTGACATAATATATGAGAAATATAATATCAAATACGGGATTAATACGGCGGAAATTAAAAGAAAATTACAAACTGATAACCAGATAATAATTGTCAGTGATATAGTAGCATTGAAAAAATTGAAAGAAGTCTTTAAAGGGACTTCAACGGTCGTATATATTTTCTTGTCTAGCATTTGCGTCGAGAAGCTTGTTGTTGTTTACATTAATCGAGGGGCGCTAGTTATTTCTGACGAAAATAGAGAAGATTTAATTTTATTTGCCTCAAAAATTACGGAATCAATAAAATCACGCGATAAGATAAATTTTCACAGGTTAGATAAGGAGTTCTATTCAAAGGTAAAAGAATATTTCTCCAACGATGATTTTCTGCAATTCATAAAAAGGTATGAAAGCTGGACAAAGTCGCGGGAAATTTACAATGCCAATAGTGCTTTGTTTGATTACACATTCGAAAAAAACGAAGAAATACTTGAAGAATTACGGGAGTTAATTAAAAAATCTAAAATATAAATTTCATAGGAGAAAATATGGCACTGACTGGTTGGTTATCAAATTTTTGGCCGGGAGTCGTAACCTCATTCACTGGTGGTTATGCATTATCCGTTTTTTTAACGTATAAAAATTGGCTTCCCTTTTTTAAATTTAAAAATATGGGTATTGTAAAGATTTTCAAAAATCAGGATAGAGCCTCGAAATCTATTGTAAAAGATTTTAAAAAGTCTCAATTCCTCAAGCTTTTAGCCATGAAAGGAGATTCATTTTCCAACCCTAAGCGCGAAAATCCTTTAAGGGAGATAATTATTAATTCTGAAATAAAACAACAATATTTGATTTCTTCGCCTGATAATCCCTATTTAATAAAAAGAGGAAAAGAACTAAAAATGGATATGAAACATTGTGTCCAGCTCTCTTTAGAAAATTTTAAAACAAAGCAAAAACAAAATACAAATATCGAATTTAGAATCCATAACACAGTTGTACGGTTTCGAATCATTTTGTTAAGTGAATTTTTGTATTTATCTTTCCAAGAAGTCAATATTCCAGGTAGAGAGTCTCCTATTCTTAAAATTAATAATGACAGTCCAATTTATAAGTGCTTTTATTCCTTGTTTGAAGATTTATGGGAAAAATACGGAGACAGTAATTGAAAAAAGCCAATTCTCACGCCGCAATGGGGGGAGGGGGACGGCGTCGGGGGAGCGGGACGGTGCCTCAAAACGTCAAGTGTAAATTCCGGGGTGAGCACAAAATACTGGACGAACCCTTACCCATACGGTTTGCGATTGATTACACACATTGAAAAAAAGGAGGAATAATGAGACAGGCAGTGGTATTAATTCATGGAATAGGAGAAAAAAAACCCCTTGATACCCTTAGGAATTTCGTTAAATTCGTTTTTAAGGGCATTCAATTTAGAAGCAAACCCGACAAGATGAATGAATCATTTGAATTGCGGAGACTTCAAATGCCGAGTACCAGAAATCGGCCGATAACAGAATTTTACGAATACTATTGGGCGCATCATTTGCGGGACACTAATTTGAGCATGGTTATTGCTTGGTTAAAATCAATTTTTCTTCGTAAACCAAAGGATATAAGCAAAAAATTGCGACCATTTTTTTATATAGGATGGTTTCTTTTATTGGCAAGTGTCTTTCTTCTTTCTACTTCAAATATAATCTCCAGCTTATCTAATGGATTAGGTTCCTCCTGGAAATTATTGGGAAGTTTAGTATTAATAATTTTTGAATTTTTCATGATAAATTTAATAAATAGGTATATCGGCGATGCGGCGCGGTATCTGAATCCTCTACCGGATAATATCGAGCAAAGAAATAAGATAAGGAAAGAAGGAATCGCCTTACTGAAATCTTTGCACTTATCGAAAAAATATGACCGAATAATCATCGTTGGCCATAGCCTTGGTTCAGTTATCGGTTATGACCTTATTAGACATTACTGGGCGACTTTCAATTTTCCTGATAAACCTTCGGTTATTAAACAGGTTGAGCTTAAAAATTTTAAGTGGGAAGTTAGAAACCTCAGCAATGATAATAATATAAGCATGGAACAAAAAGTGGATAATTTTCAAGCAGCGCAACATCGTTTGTGGAAAGAGTATAAAAGTATTGGAATTAATTGGTTAATTACAGACTTTATAACTCTGGGTTCACCGCTTGCTCACGCCAGTATGCTTTTAGCCGAAGATTCAAATGATTTTGAAAGGAAAAAAAAAGAACGTGAATATCCTACATGTCCACCTTATAATTCCTCTTCGGAAGATTTTTTTTATAACTCTAAATTTGACGCTAATGGAGTTCCTCGAACGATACGAAGACCAGACCACTCATCGCCTTTTTCTTGTACCCGATGGACAAATCTATTCTTTCCGCATCGCAAACTATTTATCGGAGATTTAATAGCTGGACCTATAGTTCCGATTTTTGGTCTTGGTATAAAGGATATTCCAGTGCAATTAAAAGGAATAAAAAATAGTTGGCTGTCTCATGTCAATTATTGGTCCGAAGAAGGTAAAGATTCGATTAAAAAAAATTATAGTCATCCTTTAGAAATGCTTTGTAAAGCACTTAAACTTGAAGAGTAGGAAGGATGGGCACTGGATGGCTGAAACCGGTGCGTTACTTTGTTGCGATTCAGAGAGCCGGGCAACGCGGCAAAACGTCAAAGTATATGCACATGAATCCATCGAGGATCAGGGCACAGCTTGAAAAAAACGCGGAGGAAGTCACTTTTATATGCGCTCTTTCGCATCGAGGGCAAAACAGGTTGCCGGCGGCCAGTTGCCGGTAGCCGGTCAAAAAATAAAAGAATGGGCGTTTCGCGAAACGCCCCTACAGAATTTCCCGGTAATCCCCGTCACAAATCGTCAAAAAGGCCTTAATATTTGGGGGCAATTTTAGAAAAATGGGGATGTTCATTTGAAGCCAGGGGCCAAACTTTGGTTATTTGGGTCCACTATTTACCCTTCCCATATTTTCATGGGTATTATATCAGATATTTGCGTAAAATCATTATCATTGTGAAGCAAATACAAATTGTTTTCTATCGTCATTTGGGCAATTAAACAATCAATGGTGCTTCGAATTGTTATTCCTTTCTTCCTCAACTTAAAATATATCATTGCAGCATCTGCATAAGAATCACGACCACTCTTAAAATCGTAAAATTTTTGATTTCCCAAATATGACCTTAACAACATGAAGTCACGTAATGTTCGGCAACCCTGTAATAATTCCTGGTAAATAAAATTATTAATACCAAAAGGCAGTCCTTTATCCAGGATTGCAACGAATAAATCCGTCTTCCGGTTAGAATTACCCTTGAGAAAATCGATCAAAACGGAAGTGTCGACCAATATCATTATTGTCTCATCTCTTTGTAATTGTAGTCATCTCGAAAATTTATCTTGCCCCTTATCTTTCTTAAGTCCATTTTTTTTCTTTTTTCGATCAACTCGATGAGAGCTGTTTCT
>JBLMYT010000102.1:0-28231 GCA_050258455.1 Candidatus Omnitrophota bacterium
ATGTGTATTCGGAAAAGGAATTGAACCAGGGATTTGCTGACTTAACATTGATTCCCCTGCTGTTTCAATACCCGGCGATAAAATATTCTTATCTCATTGAACTCAAATACATCAAACCGTCGGATTATGAAAAAAAAGATGGTGCAGACAAAGTAGAAAACCTTCGTTCGGAAGCAACGAGGCAGTTGACACAATATTCGCTGGATGAAAAATTCATGAAAACGGTTTCTCACACCACGTTAAAGAAACTGATCCTGATTTTCAGCGGAAATAAATTAATCCACCATTCCGAAATATAATCATCGGTAAGAGACGTTGCACGTAACGTCTCTACCATAAAACTCCTTGAAAACATTTGCGCTGATCCCGGGAAGAAGATCAGAGAATACAATTTCACGGGCAAGAAAAGAATGCTAACCCGTTAATTCAAACCCAATATCTTTTCTTTTTCTCCGACAATAATCAGCACATCCCCCGGTATAATCCGATGATCGGGTTTGGGATTAAATACCAGCTCCCCATCTCGCTTGGTCGCAATGACAATAAAATTAAAATCCTCCCTCAAACCGGACTCCCTGAGGCTCTTATTGGCAAACGGAGAGTTTGTCTTGACCGGTAATTCTTCAATGGAGAGAGACATTTCCGGCGCAAAGGTCATGAGATCGATAAAATCGACCACATTGGGCCGCAAAATGGTATTGACAATGCGACTCGATCCCAACTCATACGGTGTGACCACACGGTTGGCGCCCACTTTGTAAAGCCGTTTTTCATTGGTAATATCAAGCGCCCGCGAAATAATATTCACGGACGAATTTAATTCCCTGACCGCCATCACCGTGAAAATATTATCCGAATCCTTGGAAAGGAGCGAAATAAAGGTCTGCGCTTTGTCCAGGCTGGCAGTCAGGAGGATATCCTCACACGTGGCATCCCCCAGAATAACATAATACCCCAATTCCTCCGCCATCGCAAACCGCGCGGGATTACTATCGATGATGATAAATTTAACCTTCTTCCGAAACAACTCCCGACATACATGCTCGCCCATGATGCCGAATCCTGCCACTACCACATGTTCACTCATTTTTGCCAACATTTTCTTTTTCCTTCTTCCCAGAATATGTCTTAAATTCACTTCGAGCGTATTTTCCACCAGTAACCCGGCAATATAAAAAAATGTTCCCAATCCGGTGATAATCACCCATATGGTGAACATCCGTCCCTGAGTAGAGAGCGGAAACACTTCCCGGTACCCCACGGTCGTGATACTGATAATCGTCATATAAAAAGCATCGAAAAAACTGGCCCCTTCAATTGCGATATAACCCGATACATCGATTATGATCAGTGCTCCCAATATGGTTAATAGAATTAATACTTTTTTCCGGTCTGTCATGGAATTGATTTTACCAAAAAATACGGTTGAAATCCACCTTTGTCAAAGAATTAAACCCGGCCGCGGCTTGACATATACCAAAATTTTTGATAATCTTACGGAAGAGTTATTTAAGGAGGATTTTTCACTTGATTAAGGTACTGCTCACAGACACACTGAATCCGAAAGCAATTGAGTTACTCAACGAAATTCCAGAATTTGAGGCAATCGTCCGAAGTGGTTTAACCGAACGCGAATTGAAAAGTGAAATCAAACATTACGAAGCTCTGGTTGTCGATGGAACAACAATCATCAACAAGGAAATCCTTGAAAACGCCGATCATTTAAAAATTATTGTCCGGACCGGTATCGGGTTGGAAAACATCGATGTTGCAGCCGCTGCAAAACGCAATATCGACGTTAAAGATACCCCTCTGGCAACCGTCATTACCGCAGCGGAATACACACTGGCCCAAATGCTGGGAGTCTGTCGAACCATCGCCCCGGCTTACGCCAGCATGAAAGCCCATAAATGGGAAAAAGATGTGTTTTCAAAGGGAATGGAACTTTATGGAAAAACTGCCGGCATCATCGGCATGGGACGGGTTGGGATGGAACTGGCCAAACGCCTTCTGGCGCTGGGAATGAAAGTCCTTTATTACGATATCTGTGACATCCAAACCGATAGCGATGCCCGGCAAACCTCGTTCGACCAATTACTCCGAAAATCGGATATCATCTCCATCCATCTTCCCCTGAACGATTCCACCCGGAATCTGATTGCCACCGATGCATTCAAAAAGATGAAACCCGGTACCATACTGGTCAATGTGTCAAGCGGAGGAATTGTGGACGAAGCCGCTCTGGCCAAAGCGTTTGAAAAAGGTAAAATCAAAGCCGCTGCCCTGGATGTGTTTGAACATGAGCCGCCTCAGAATTTCGACTTGATCGATAATGAAAAAATCTTTCCTTCTCCCCACCTGTGTACCTCGACGGTTGAAGCCCAGGAACGCGCCGAACTCGAAGCCATTTCCATTCTGAAAGAGTTTTTTAATGCGTAAACATATGTCGTATATGTCATATATTTCATATAGAAGGTAAAGGGTTAAAGCTATGATAACACTGGTGGGTAACTTATTAAATTCCAATAACAAAAAAGTCCTCGACAAGATGAACAAGATGGATTTTGAATTTATCCGTCGAGAAGTCGTCTCTCAAATTGAAGATGGTGCGGAATTCATCGAGATCAATGCCGTTTCTCTCCTGAGTAATGAAATCTCCTTCCTTAAAGAAGCCATCAACATCATTGAAAGCAGCGGAAGCAAGGCTCTGGTCAGAAGCAACAACGTTGAGACGCTGGTGCAGGTCTTGGATATGGTCAAAAACGAAGTGGTCGTCGGGGATATCGAATTCTGTAAGGAAAAAATCGATTTTCTCCTGGATCATATCGACGGACGGAACGTCAAAATTATCGCTGCCATCAAAGACCCGAAAGACGAAGAGGACACATCCCCGGAAAAATCCCTGCTGATCGCTCAGCGTTATGTCGATTACCTTCTGGATCAGGGCATCAAACGCAGCGATATCCTCCTGGACCCGGTGGTCAGGCCCCTGGAACAGCACAGCGAAAACGGAAAAATGTTTCTCAGCACCCTGGAATTATTCAAACTGGATTTCCCACAAGTCAAAACCATCGCCAATTTATCGGCCCTCTCCGAGGGACTTCCCATGCGATGGCTCATTTCCTCCAATCTGGTTTCCCTGGCAATCGAAAAGGGATTGGATTACATCGTCCTGGATGTGATGGAGAAATCCATTATCGAATCCATCATCACCACCTTGACCATTATCGGCAAAGACAAAAACATGCAGTCTTATTTGAGCTTTTGCCGCAATAACCGAGAATCACGACGAAATAAAGGATTATAAAATCATGAATATGAGTGAAGAAGCAATCAGAGAATTTTTAATCAATAACGATGAAAACTTTAAAGTTTTAGCTCTTAAACACCAAGAGTATGATCAACGATTGAAAGTGCTCGCTGATATCACCTTTAAAACCGATGAAGAAATCATCGAAGAACGAAACTTAAAAAAAGAAAAACTCAAAGCCAAAGATTCCATGCAAAAATATATTTTCGATTACAAAAAAAACGCCGCGTTGTGACAGTCTGAGGATGGCGAAAATCGAACATAGATGAAGCGTGAGTTTCAATCAAAATTTGGAGGTTTCCTATTTCAAAAAAAAATAGATTCAAACGAAGACGTAAAGTAAATATAGCAAAATTAACCCGGATTTCTTTCCTCCCTTCCGTATTTACCATTTTCAGCTTATTTTTGGGATTTCTTGCGTTGCTGCAGATTTTCAAAGGAAAAGCCGAGAATTTCGAGAATGCGGTATTTTTACTGGCCGGAAGCGTTCTCATGGATGGCTTTGACGGAACCATTGCCCGGCTCACCAAGACCGAATCCAATTTCGGCGTCCAGCTCGATTCCCTGGTGGATGCCATTACCTTTGGTCTGGTCACCTCGGTCATGATCTACATGTGGGGCTATCAATACGCGGAAGCACCGCTGGGCAAAGTCCTGGCTTTTGCCTTTTTAACCGCCGGGGTCGTCCGGCTCGCCCGCTTCAACGTGCTCAAAGAAGCCCACGCCGTTCCCTCCAATATCTTTGTCGGGCTTCCCATTCCCCTGGGCGCGCTGGCCATTTCTTCGGCTGTTTTGCTCTTCCGAGAGCCCTTGCAAACCACGACGGAACGGTTGATTTTCTCGTTTTATGTCCTGCTCATCTCAGTGCTCATGGTCTCCACCGTCAAATACCGGACCATGAAAAACATCCGCTCGAAAAAGACCGTATTGATTTTATTGGGCTTTGCCGTAATCGTTTCCTTTGCCATTACTTATCCCCGTTTCACCATTCCCTATCTGGCGTTCGGGTATATTATCTCCCCCGTGTTCTTTTATGTATACGGCAAGTTCAGGAAAAACAAATTACCGGTTAACCCCATGCCGACATCCCTGACCCATATCCCCGAAAAGGAGGGGAATCCTGAACCCTGAACCCCCTGTTGTCATCGTTGAAGAGCATCGCCTGAGAAATTACATCAAACCGTTTTATACGCGGTTTGCCCTGGCCCTCATCTTTATGGCCTTCACCGCTTTTTTCACGGTCTTGCTGCCCGTGATCATGGAGCCGCTGATCAATGAGATCTCGATTCAGGGAAGCGGCTCCGTGTCCCCCGATGCCCAGACCGTCCGTCAATTCCTCATCCATACCCTTCACCTGGCCGAAAAGGACTTGCGCCCCGCGTTACCCCTTCTCCTGCTCCTCGCCTTCGTGGGCGAAGCCCTGTTCTCGTTTCTCTCCCTCTATTACATGAAAACCCTGGGGCTTAAAGTCGTCCGGGACATTCGGGATAAATTGTACCGCAACCTGGTCCGCCAATCCGTGGACTTTCTCTCCCGGGCAACGACCGGCGACCTCACCTCGCGCATTTCCAACGACATCGAAAAGATCCGCTTTGCCGTCTCCGAAACCCTCGCCGTCTATATCCGAGAAGGACTCACCCTCCTGGGATTAATCATCTATATTTTTTCCAGGGATTGGACGATGTCCCTGGTTTCCATGGTCATCCTCCCGATTGCTGCTGTCCCCTTGCTCTACTTCGGACGCAAAGTCAAGAAACGGGGCATTCAATCCCAGGAAACCATCGGGGAACTCTCCAATTTCCTCGCCGAAACCGTGGCCGGTAATAAAATCGTCAAAGCTTACAACATGGAAGAATTTGAAATTGAAAAGTTCCGGCAACTGAACCAGCGACATTACCGGATCAATTCCAAAATTGCCATGCTTTATTCCCTGGCGGCCCCGGTGATGCAACTGATTGGCGGCATCGTGGCCTTCATCATCTTTTCGATTGCGACCCAGCGGATTGCGGATGGAACCATGGCCCCGGGAAAATTTGCCGCCTTCTTTCTCGCGGTCTTAATGATGTACAACCCCATAAAGAAGTTATCCCAGGCCCATAACGATTACCAGCAAGGCATCGCCGGTTTTGATCGCGTGTCACCCATTATTCAGACCGCCAATCCGATCAACGACACGCCTTCGGCCATTGAACTCCAAAACGTGAATGGCGAAGTGGCGTTTAAAAACGTCGTGTTTTCGTATCGAAAGCATAGCCCGGTGCTCAAGAACATCAATTTCTCCGCCCAACCCAACCAGATGATCGCCCTCGTGGGCGCCAGCGGGTCCGGGAAAACCACGTTGATGAACCTCTTGCTCCGGTTTTACGAACCGGACTGCGGCGAAATCTCCATCGACGGAAACGATATCCGGCATATCACGCAAAAGAGCCTTCGCGACACCATCGGCCTCGTTACCCAGGATGTTTTCATCTTCAACGACACCATTGAAAACAACATTGCGTATG
Organism: Candidatus Omnitrophota bacterium; assembly: GCA_050258455.1. Lineage (GTDB taxonomy): Bacteria > Acidobacteriota > Aminicenantia > UBA2199 > UBA2199 > JAKAGC01. Next base: position 5,815 of record JBLMYT010000102.1, read on the forward strand.
GGAGTAACCGCCATACCCTCGACGCCATCAAACAGGCGGCCAAAATTGCCCGGGCCGCAGACTTCATCGACGAATTACCCAACGGGTATCAGACCCTGACCGGCGAACGCGGCGTCTTTCTTTCCACCGGTCAACGCCAACGCATCTCCATTGCCCGCGCCATTTTGAAAAAACCCGCCATTCTCATCTTTGATGAAGCCACCTCCTCGCTGGATTCGGAATCGGAAAAATTAATCCATGAAGCCATGTTCGATATCATGAAAGGCCGCACCACCTTTGTGGTGGCTCATCGCCTTTCCACCATCATCGAAGCCGATAAAATCCTGGTCATCCAGCACGGTGAAATCCAGGAAAGCGGCAGCCACCGGGAGCTGCTCGTGAAACGCGGCCTTTATTATTCGCTCTACAATTTGCAATTCCCGGAAATGAATATTATAATGTGATAATAATATGATAATAATGTGATCCCATGAAAAGTATGACAGGTTTTGCTCAGGGACGCTTTGAATTCGGCACGCTCTCCCTGAATATTATTTTAAAGTCGTTGAACCACCGGTTTCTGGAAATCAATTTCAGGGGAACCGGCATCAATCCGACCACCGAAAAATGGATCAAAGACATCATCAAAGGTAAAATCGTTCGCGGTAAACTCGATATCGTGTTTGACCTTTACGACTCCAATGAACGCAAATGCAATATTTTTTTCAATGAGCACCTCACCGCCAATGTGTTGGATGAGTTGTTGTTCTTCAAACAGCGGTATAAAGATAAAATCAGCCTGTCCATGGACTCGCTGCTTCGGATCCCGATGATCTTTCGCATCGATTCCGGGACTGAAAATTACACCGAGGAAGAAAAAGCGTTTATCCATCAATCGGTCGAGAAGATTCTGAACGACTTTTTAGCCAGTCGGGAAACCGAAGGCCGTTCGATTTTAACCGATATGACCGAGTCGATCGAACGCATTGAAACGTCGCTCGCATCCATTATCCACGAATCCGAAACCCTGGAGCGAGACCTGTTTCTAAAGTTTAAGGAAAAGATCACCAAATACATCAAAGAACAGGATATCGATGAACGGCGAATCGTTCAGGAAGCCGCCATCCTCGCCGAGAAATCTTGCATCAATGAAGAGATCAACCGGCTGGAAACCCACAACCGTCGACTCAAAGAACTCCTGTGGGATCATACCCTGGATGCCAAAGGTCGGGAAGCCGATTTCCTGGCCCAGGAAATGCAGCGGGAAACCCATACCATTGCCTCCAAAGTCACGTCCATGGAAGTCCATCGGCAGGTCTTGTTGATCCGTCGCGAAATCGAAAAGATCAAGCAGCAAGTTCAAAATGTCGAATAATAAAATTAAGAAACTAAAAATATAAAAAATTGGTATTGAACCCATGAAAAGTAAAAATATTATTGTTGTCTCAGGTCCTTCCGGCAGTGGAAAGACCACCCTCATCCAACGGTTGATGAAAAAGCATCCGGAGATTGTGTTTTCGGTTTCTCACACCACCCGGCCCAAACGGGACAATGAAACCGATGGGGTGGATTACCATTTCGTCACCGCTGACCAGTTCAAGCAGATGATCGAATGTGATGCATTCGTGGAATGGGCCGAAGTGTACGGTTTTTATTACGGAACCTCGTGTCAGGAAATCGAAACTCGGTTAACCGATGGGAGTGATCGGGTGTTGGTCCTGGATGTGGATGTTCAGGGCGCCATCAATATTCGAAACAAATATCCCGGTGCCTTGTTTATCCTGATCACACCGCCTTCTCTGGATGCCCTGCGCGAGCGGTTGCTGCTCCGGGAACGAAAAATCGACCGAAATGTGGAAAAACGCCTCGAAACCTCCAGACATGAATTAAATCAGTACCACATGTATGAATACATTGTGGTAAACGACAATGTGGAACAGGCCTTTATTGTGTTGGATGCGATTTATATCGCGTCCCGAAATACCCTGGCGCGGCTCGCCGCATTGATGAAAGAGCGTTTCGTCGATATCAAAGATTATCACGGAAAAAAAAACGGAGATAAACAATGAACGTCGTATTGGGGGTGACCGGTTCGATCAGCGCGTATAAAGCCGTGGATATCATGCGCCTGTTTCAAAAAAACGGTCATTCGGTTCGGGTCATTCTGACCCAAGCCGCCTTGCAATTTATTCCCGCGCTTCCCTTTGAAACGTTTTGCCCGGGACACGTTTACTCCGATATGTTCGAGAAACATCAGGATCCGCTGGTTCACATCAATGTCAGCACCGATGGCGATCTGTTGTTAATCGCTCCGGCAAGTGCCAACATCATCGGAAAAATGGCCAATGGCATCGCCGATGATTTGTTGTCGTCCACCTACCTGGCGTTTCATCGTCACGTGATCGTTTCTCCGGCCATGAATTCCTACATGTACGATCACCCGGCCGTCCAGGCCAATCTGGCGCGGCTGGCCTCGTATGGCGTGGGGATTCTGGAGCCTGCGGTCGGAAGTCTCGCTTGTAAAACCGAAGGAAAAGGAAAATTACCGGATCTCCAGCGCATTTATGATTTCTCGATTCAATTTGTGACCGGAGCCGTCAAGGTATAGAGGGATAATTAAACGATGTTTCACCGGGTCATCATCACTTCCGGGCCCACGATTGAACCCATTGATCCGGTCCGCTTTATTTCCAATCGCTCCTCCGGAAAAAGCGGATGTCATCTCGCCAATGAAGCCGTCAAACGTCGGATTCCCGAAATTATTTTCATTACCGGCCCCACCTGTTTCCTTCCCCAGGGAGTCACGGTCGTTCCCATTGAAACCGCATTGGAGATGAGAGCCCAATTGCAGCGATACAGCAGTGACGCAGAGGTCATTATCATGTCTGCCGCAGTGGGGGATTACCGTCCCGCGCATGTCTCTTCACAGAAAATCAAAAAAGGTCAGGATCGCTTTTTGCTGGAATTGGTGAAAAACCCGGACCTTTTGACCGAACTCGGACAGCGAAAACCGGAGAATCAAATCCTGGTCGGTTATGCTGCCGAAACGCAGAATATCTTTGAAAACGCGCGGAAAAAATTCCAAACCAAGAATCTGGACCTGCTCGTGTTGAATCAAGTCTCGGAAGAAAATCCGGCATTCAGTACGGAGGACAACCAGGTGTATTTCGTCTTCAAGGATGAGATTCGAACACTCGAACGCATGGAAAAGTCATCGCTTGCGGTTCATGTATGGGACGAAATTGAGAAAATAAGCAAGAAGAAGAATTTAATTTGAAGAATTAATGATGAATGACTTATTGGAAATCTTAACGTTTTACAAAGAAATTGGGGCGGGATTTATTGAAATTCGGCAACCTGAGGGCCGGATGCCGCAACCAGGCATCGGAAATTCGAATGGTCATTCGGTTGATCATTTGAATCATGACAGTTTGGACACCGTCACGCAGCAGATGTTGCAGTGTACGTTGTGCGGGCTTCACAAAACCAAAAAACATTATGTCCCCGGTGAAGGCAATCCGCGCCCGGACATTTTGTTTATCGGTGAAGGTCCCGGAGAAACCGAAGATGAAATGGGGCGACCCTTTGTCGGTAATGCCGGTCAACTCCTGGATAAAGTCATTGAAAAGATGGGGTATAAACGGGAAGACGTCTATATTGCCAATATTGTCAAATGCCGACCGCCGGGAAATCGCGAACCGTCCAAAGCCGAAGCCGACGCTTGCCTGCCTCACCTGGTTCGCCAGATTGACATCCTTAAACCCAAAATCATCGTTTGCCTGGGACGAACAGCCATGAATTATCTATTGGGGGGCAGCTATTCCATCATGGAAAAGCGGGGAACCCGGTTCGAGTTCAACGGGATTCCGGTTATTCCCACGTATCATCCCTCGTACATTCTCCACCAGACCACCAAAAACGCGGTTTCCAAAGCCAAATGGGAGATGTGGGAGGACATGCAAAAAGTCCTCGCTATCTTAAAAGGATAGAGTGTCAGGAACTTTGTGTAAATTGCAATATCGTAGAGACGTAGCGCGCTACGTCTTTACAACGGGTAAACATCCTAAAAAGTTAAAACGAAGGTAGATCAAAATGCTTGTAAGTGTTTCTGTTTCATTGAATATATTCGGACCGTTAACGTATCGGTTTGAGAGTGATTCCCACACCCTTCGACCCGGGAACCGGGTCGTTGTTCCCCTTGGAAGCCAATTGGTAACCGGTTGGGTCATCGACACAAATAGTTCCTACAAAGGACGGGTAAAAAACATCATCGGCGTCATCAAGGATGACTATACCCCGGATCAGCGGTTTCTGAATTTCGTCCATGCCGCGTCTACCCTGTATTTAACCTCGTCCGGGATGCTCCTGGATGCGTCCCTTTCCCCCAAAACCAAATCCATCAACAACTTCTGTTTTGAGTGGGAGGGAAATGTCGAAAAATTTAAAGATTATTCTCCTGCCGAGCTCTTGCCGCTTTCCAAAAAAGGACCCCTGACGTTTTTTCTCAAACCGGGAAAAGAGGACCCCATTCCTTGCATGACCGAACAACCGGTCGTTTCGTCGAATTTATCCTATGAAAACCATTATTTATTGGATTATGCGCGGATCGATCATTACCGGAGCCTCATCGACGAATGTCTCACCAACGGACGCAGCGTATTAATTGCCGTTCCCGACAATCTGACGGCGTCTTATGTGAAAGAAAAACTGGGACTTGATGCCGATATTTATAATTCCGAACTCAAACCCAAAGAGCGGGAGGCATTGTGGCGGAATTATGCCTGTGAACATAAAACCGGCATTGTGATTGGTGGGCTTTCGGCGGTCATGCTTCCCATGCCCAATGCCGGGTTAATCATTTGCGAGCGGGCCGGGTCGGCGTTATACAAACGCAATTATTTTTCGCCGTATAATATTCATGTTCTGTCGCGCCTCAAAGCGGAGCATCTTCAAATTCCGGTTCTGGAAGGTTTCTCTTCTTATACCGTGCAGGCGTACAGCAATCGGTCTCAACTTCTGTTTACCGAAAAAAGGGAGGAGAAAGGTCCGGTCAATATCAATGTGCATCCTGTTCCATCCGGAACCAAAGGGATTCCCGAAACCGTTATCGAGGCAATCGATAATTATATTAAAAAAGAAAAGAAAGTCCTTGTTTTATTGAATAAGAAAGAGAGTCAGAGTTTCCTCTTTTGCAGCAAGTGCAAGAAACTATTGAAATGTCCGTCTTGCGGTGGGTTCATCCATGTGACGAGCGATGAGTCCGGGAAAGTAACGATCTCCTGTCGGCGTTGCGGGCTTGAGAAAACCGATCTCTTTCATTGTCCCCAGTGTCGGGGGGAACTCTCGGTCATTGAAGATATCAGCGTGTCTTCTGTCAATAAAGTCATCAAGCAGCGAATCGAAGATAAGGCTATTTCTTCGATCTCAGCCGAAGCGCTCGGAAACGAGCACATTCATCATGTGCTCAAACAAGCCCAAAACAGTAAGATCGTGGTTTCGACGCCTGTGGTCGTCAACCCGTATTTTAACGGCATCTTTGATGCGATTATTTACATTCGGCCCGAATCCTTTTTTAATTTCGATGAATACGATGCTGCGGAGCGAATATTTTCAATGGTTTCCGAGCTCAAAGAGATCGTCAAACCCGAAGGTCGTGTGGATATTTTTTCCACGTTTCATTTTCATTACGCGCTCAAATCGGTGAACGATGAGGACCGTTTTTTTGAGCGGGAGTTAAAATACAGGGAATGGTTTCATTTGCCGCCGTATGCCAATGTGTATCATATCCATGTGCGGGGAAAGAGCCTTCGGCAATTGGGTAAGGAAATGCGAAAGGTTTACAGCGAGTTTAAAGAGCGTTTAAATATCAAGCGGATATATTTAAATGATCGGGTCGGGTATCGGGGAACGTTCAAGGGAACCCTTGAAGCGCATGTATTGCCAGAAGTGATCGTGGCATCCGGATTACTGAATAAGAAAGACATTGCGTTTGAATTGATGATGGTTTAGGTCCATTTTTCCACCTTTTTGAAAAAAGGTGGAGCTAAAAACTTTTTGATATCAGACCCACGCAGCAAGGATGGTTTTACCTTCCGCTTCAATCGTTTCTATTTTTCCGATTTGGCCGCTTTCTTTTCTCAGATCGTAAATTAAAAGGTAACCGGAACTTTCATTCTGTCGGTTCAAATAATCGCACAATTGCCGGATACCGGACTGATGATACGCCTCACCACGCCATATTTTGAGTTCGATAATGTATCTCTGATTATCGAATGTGATCACCACATCCAATCGCTTTTCTTCCGAGACTTGAACTTCTTTAAAATCAAAACCCCTTCCATTGATAATCGGTCGGATAAACGCCAGAAACAAAAGCCTGGCATTTCGCTCCATGAATTCCTGATTTTTTTTACTGTAATTCTCATTCATAAAATCACGGTATTTAAGGAAGATTTTTTGAATATTCAACTTCTTCTTTTCGTCAAGATAATTCGCGGTAATGGAGTCGAATCCTCCTTTACCGGCGACCTCCAGTTCGGATGCCATAAAATTATAAATAACCTGCTCATAGACTCTGTTATGTACCCGCACTTTCCCGCGGTCTTCTCTTAATATCCCGTACATCGTTCCGAAATGAATCACCGGATTGTGCACGTTGAAAAAGAACTCTGTGCCGTTCATGATCAGATTAAATACAAAATCATACAATGCCGTATTATTTTGTAAATTGGTAATGAGACTTTCAAAATTCGTATTATTTTCTTTAATCATCAATTGAACGGCTTTTTCAAGATCTTTCGTTTTCCATTCTTTTACTTGTTTTTCAGGTAATATTTTTTCGTCGATAATCTTACATAAATTGCTAACCAGGAAGGGATACCCTGATGTAAAATAATAAATTTTTTCAGCAAGTAAAGGAATGTCAATGGATACCTGTTGTTCATTGGAATAATCATTCAGCATGGATTCTATTTCTTTTGGGGAAAAAGAAAGGTCTACTTCAAACTCGACGGCGATATTCCAGGGGCTGTTGTATTTGGCTTCGGCTTCAGGTCTGATCTTAAGCTTCAAGCTTTTGACATCATGAACTCCGGCAAGAATTACCGAATGAAATGTATAATCTTTGCCTTCACTACTTTTCAGATATTTGGCACGAAGCATGCCCAAAAAGTCGAGAAATAAACGGTTATTGGAAGCCTTGTCCACTTCATCGATTAAAAGAATTACATTCCGATTGGCTTTCTCGACCAATGCGGTTATCAGATTACTCAGACCATTGAAATCGTGGATGGCGTTTTGAGAATCGATGAAATCGATTAGCTCTTGTTCTTTATTAAAAGCGAGGGATTTTTTTAATAAATCCAGAAAAACAGGCAAAAAAAGTTTTTGTTCTTTGTATGTGGGGGCGTCGATGCCCTCGAACGTCATATCAATCGGCAAGTAATGGTTATCTTTTTTTAATGCTCGTTCCAGCAGGAATAGGGTTGTGGTTTTTCCGTATTGCCGGGGGCGATTGATGACAAAATAATCGCCCTGTTCGATCATTTTTATGATATCGGCTATCTTATCGGTAGTATTAACCATGTAATGCCTTTCCGGTATGCAAACACCAATCTTATTGAATCGTTTTTTCAATTAATTCACCTTTATTCTTTTGATAGTATATCAAAAAAAAGGGAACAGGACAAGAAGCCATGAATGGCATTGATAAGGAACTGCCACATCTGTCACAGATTGAATCTTGAATCCCCGTAACATTTAAGATATAATAAAGAAAGGATATAAATGATTAAATTAATCGAAGCTTTGAATTTTCGATGCTTACGTTATGTCAGCCAGCCATTGGGGCCTTTCCATGTTTTGGTAGGTCCAAATGCGAGTGGAAAGACGACCTTTCTTGATGTGATTGCATTCCTGGGGCGGTTTGTTTCCGATGGCCTCGAAGCTGCCATCTATGAAAGGACACAAAACTTTGAGGATTTAACATGGGGTAGGAGAAGTGGTGGCTTTGAACTTGCCATTGAAGCCGCGATCCCCGAAGACCGCCGCGCTCTTCTGGAAGATAAAGATTATGACACCATCCGTTACGAAGTCGCTTTTGGCATGGATTCCCTATGGAAAGAAATCATAATTAAAGCAGAGAAAGTGGTATTAAGAAAAATTGCTCATCGTGAAAAAATCACTCAAGGAGTTCTTTTCCCTTCTATGCAAGTAATTCCAACGACTATTATTTCTTCAAGAAAGTCAAAATTTGAGCAAACTATTGTTAATAAAGACTCTAACGGAATTGATCATTTTTTTTCGGAAATTTATTTCGAATCAGGAAAAAGATTTTTTTCATCTTCTTATATAGGACCGGGATCGGCATTGGTTTTTAGATTAGGTCCGAGAAAGTCGGCGTTGGGAAATTTGCCTGAAGACGAATCCATGTTTCCGGTGACTACGTGGTTTAAGAATTTTTTGAATGAAGGGGTACAAAAATTTATTCTAAATAGTTTGTTGATACGCAAGGCCAGCCCACCCGGACAAGTACGCGGATTCAAACCGGACGGTTCGAATTTACCCTGGGTCATTTATAATCTTCAACAAAAGCACCCAGGAAATTTTAGGGATTGGATTAATCACATTCAAACTGCACTCCCGGATATTGAAAATATTAAAACCATTGAGAGATCGGATGATAAACATCGCTATCTCGTAATTTGTTATCGTGGAGGACTGGAAGTTCCTTCCTGGATGGCGTCCGATGGCACCCTTCTGCTCCTGGCGCTTACGTTACCCGCTTACTTACCGGATTTAACCGGCGTTTTTTTAATCGAAGAACCGGAGAATGGCATTCACCCACGGGCTGTTGAGACCATCTATCAGTCCCTCTCTTCAGTTTACAATGCCCAAATCTTACTGGCTACTCATTCCCCGGTCATACTTAGTATGGTAAACGCCGAAAATGTGCTTTGCTTCGCAAAAACACCGAAGGGCGAAACCGATATCATTCGGGGAACAGACCATCCGAATTTAAAGAATTGGAGAGGCGAAATCAATCTTGGTGATCTTTTTGCAGCGGGTGTTCTCGGATGAGCGAGAATATACTAAAAAAGGATCTTATCATATTAACCGCTGATAAAGATATGGAATTTTCAATCAAAGGTATTCTGGAACGAACGGAATCTCTTAGAATCAGAAAAATAAATTTTAACGTTTTCAATCACCCTCACCGTGATCCCGGGTGCCGAAAAAATGCAATTAATTATCTCCGGCAATACGTTGATTATAATTATGCTTTAGTTGTTTTTGATAAAGAAGGATGCGGAAAAGAAGAATCGGCAAGAGAGGAATTGGAAAAAAAAATTGAAGAAGAATTATTTGAGAACGGTTGGAAAGATCGTTCCGCTGTCATCGTCATCGATCCTGAACTGGAAAATTGGCTCTGGAGCGATTCGCCCGAAGTAGAGGCGGCTCTCGGATGGACCGGAAAATCCCCTTCGCTTCGCGAAAAACTCAGAGAAAAAGGATATTTGATAGGAAATGCGGTGAAACCCTATCCTCCCAAAACCGCTGTGGAATATGCATTAAAAGAGTCGCATAAACCAAGATCCTCCTCCATTTATTATCAAATCGCTTCAAAGGTTTCATTTCAGCGCTGTCAAGACCCCGCTTTTATTAAATTACAACAAAAACTTTGTGAGTGGTTCGGAACATATAAACTTTCCTAAATTTTTTAAATATTCCTCCAAGAATTGCTCCTTTCCGTATTGTACTTTTTTCCCAAATCAAGTAGAATGATACCATGTCAATTCAAACGATCTGGACACCCTGGATTCCTGCCGCAATCACTCCGGTTATCATCGCCCTCTATGTCCTGATCAAGAAAAAAAAATTCTTTACCAAACTCAAAACCATTATCCCTTACCTTGTGCTCCTGCTGATCTCCAGCGGCCTGGGCAGCTTCCTCTCCATCGCATACGGAAACTCCCGATGGTTCCAATCCAAAACCCCTTCCCTGATCCTCGGACTCGTTTCCCTCCTCTTCATCCTCATCATCGTCATTAAAACGATCTCGTTTTTTGTGTTCGATTTCATCCTGGGTCAACTCCAACACATCGGGTACTCCCGAATCATTAAAATCAAAGACGTCCTGGTCATTATTCTTTATATCACCGGTTTTTCGATCATCGGAAAATATTACCTGAAAGCAGACCTGACGGTCGTGGCCGCTTCGTCGGCAATCCTCACGGTCGTTGCCGGTTTTGCACTCCAGGATATTCTGGGAGACTTCTTTTCAGGCATCGCTTTAAACCTGGAAGAATCCCTCAATATCGGCGACTGGATCCGTACCGGAACGATCGAAGGCAAAATCGAACAGTTCCGCTGGCGCTCCATTAAAATCCGTACGACCGACAATACCCTGGTCGTCATCCCCAACCGCATCGCCTCCAAACAAGAAGTCCAACGCTTCGGCCACGTGACCGAACCGTTCGCCGTTCGACTCCGCGTGGGCATCAGCTACGACAATTCCCCGGATGTGGTCATCACGACCCTCCGCCACGTGACCCTAAGCATTCCTTCCATTTTAAAATCACCCGAACCTGTGATTATGCTCAATGAATTCTCCGACTTTGCGATTACTTACGAAATCAAATTCTGGATCCTCGACTATTCTCTCCGCGACCCCATTAAAAGCGAACTCCGACGCCTGACCTGGTACGCTTTTAAACGCGAAAATATCAAGATCCCTGTTCCGATCCGCGACGTGTATGTGAAAAGTGAAGGGAAAGGCGTCACCGGAGAAAAAGAGAATGCCATCTCAGGCGAAATGATCGATATCGTCAAGGTCAACGAGGTTCTGAATACTCTCAACAATGACCAACTGAATAAACTCTTAAAAGACGTTGAAATCAAACACTACGGAAAAGGCGAAACCCTTATCGGCGAAGGCGAGGTCGGACAATACTTTTTCCATATCCTGGAAGGCGAGGCCGAAGTTCTTAAAGATAACAAAGTCCTCGCCCGGTTAAAACCCGGCGACTACATGGGCGAAATCTCCCTGTTCACCGGCGAAAAAACCGTTGCCGAAGTCCGGGTGGCCCAGGAAAGTAAAATCCTGAGAATCTCCTCCGAACGCTTCCGCGAAACCGTCCAAATCAACGAACCCATGGCCCGTAAACTCTCGGAAGTCATCGCTTCACGCCGGGCCGAAATCATGGAATTTACCAAAAAAGAAGAACATTTAAAACTGACCGCCTTAAAACAAGAATCCGAAAATATTTTCCTCCGCATTAAAAAATATTTTTCAATATAAAGATGAACCCCATAAAAAGGATTGTAATTATGGTCCATATCCGAGGTAAAATGACACATAAAGGCTGGTTAAAGATTCTAGTAAGCAGTATTCTCCTGCTGACATGTTTCAATCTTTTTTCACTCGACCCCAAAAAAGCCGTCACCCAATACATGATTAACAAATGGCAGGAAGAAGACGGCCTGCCCCAAAATTTTATTCGTTCGGTTCTTCAAACCTCGGATGGCTACGTATGGATCGGCACCGAAGAAGGGTTGGCGCGCTTTGATGGCGTTAAATTCAAAATCTTCGATAAATACAATACCCCCAGCCTGACTCATAACTATATCTTTTGCCTGTTCGAAGACAGCCAAAAACGCTTATGGGTCGGAACCCTGGGCGGCGGTTTACTGGAATACCTTCCCCAAACCGGTACCTTCAAACACTATGGCGAAAAAGAGGGGTTGAGCAGGCCGTTTATCTATTGCGTAGCCGAAGACAACAATAAAAATCTCTGGGTCGGTACCGATGGCGGCGGTGCGTTTCAATTCAACGGGAATCGCTTTAAAAAATATACCGTCAAAAACGGGCTTCCGGATAACGGCGTTCGAATCGTTTTCTGCGATCGCGGCCATAACAACATATGGTTTGGAACAGCCAAGGGATTGGCGCAATTCAAAAACGGAACATTTACGCCTTACGGTTCCAATATCGGGTTACCGAAAACCGTGATCTATGCGATTTATCAAGATAAACTGAATAACCTTTGGGTGGGAACGGATTCGGGCCTCTTTGTCATGGAAAACGGTCAATTCATTCAACCGGCAGAAAAACTCAAAGGCTGCCCCATTTACGCTATCTTTGAAGATAGCAATAAAAACCTCTGGATCGGAAGCGGCTCCGAAGGATTGATCCGGTATGCCAATGGAAAATTTTCCGCCCTGACTAAAAATGACGGGCTTTCGGATAATTTTATTATTTCCATTACCGAAGACAATGAAAAAAACCTGTGGGTGGGTACGGTTTACGGCGGCGTCAATCAGCTTCGCGATGGAAAAGTGACCATGATTACCACCAAAGAAGGTCTCTCGGACGGGGTGATTTATCCCATTTATGAAGATTCCCGCGGATACCTGTGGTTTGGCACCAATAAGGGCGTCAACTGTTATAAAAACGGTCAATTCCGGTACTTCTCAACCAAAGACGGTTTATCCCATAACGCGGTCAACGCTCTGTGCGAAGACCAGGACGGCAATATGTGGGTCGGTACGGAGGACGGCATCAACCGGCTGGAGCTTTTGCCTTCCGGTGAGATCAAAGGAACGCGATTCTTAAAGAAAAATTATATCGCCTGCATTTCCGTGGATAAACAAGGCATCCTGTGGGTCGGCACCTTCAAAGGATTAAAACGACTCCACACCGATGGCACCGAACTCCCCAAATCGGACGCCCTGGAAAACGTGCTGAACAACGAGGCGGTGGTCTCGGTCTATGAAGATCGCCAAAGAAACGTCTGGATCAGTACGTATCGGAAAGGGTTGAGAAAATATACCCACGGTCGGTTGATCTCCTATACCAAAAAAGATGGCCTCTCCAGTGATGCGATGTATTTCGTCTATGAAGACGCCGACTCGGTCCTGTGGATGGGCTCTCAGGACGGAATCACCCGGCTTAAGGATGGTAAATTTACAGTTTTTACAAAAAAAGACGGACTTTTTCATAGTAACATTTTTCAAATCCTGGAAGATAAAAAAGGATGTTTCTGGATGAGCTCCAACAAGGGGATATTTCGAGTTCGAAAGAACGATTTGAACGAAGTGGCCAAAGGAAAATTGAAGCAAGTGGACTCGGTTATTTTCGATAAAGAAGAGGGCATGATCACCAGCGAATGCAACGGGGGCCAACAATCCCTCGGATGCCGAACCCGCGACGGCCGGTTGTGGTTTCCCACGACCCAGGGCGTGGCCATGATCGATCCGGAGAATATCCAACCCAATCCCATCACCCCGGTAGCCATCAACCTGGTACTCCTCGACGGCGTACCTTCGGCCATCCAACCGAATATCACCTTCCGATACGATGTGAAACGTCTTGAAATTTTTTATTCGGGTATGAGTTTCTCCAATCCCAAGAAAGTGAAATTTCGATATAAGCTGGAGGGATACGATGAGCAATGGATCGATGCCAGCACCGGACGTTCGGCCTCTTACACCAACCTGGACGGCGGTACGTATACGTTTCGCGTGACAGCCTGCAACAACGACGGCGTATGGAATGAGCAGGCCGCTTCGCTGTCCATCACGGTGATTCCTCCGGTGTGGAAAACCGGCTGGTTTATTGTTTTGGCCGCGATTGCGTTCTCCATTTTATCGTATCTGCTGATTGCCTTCTTTCGAAAATACATTGCCCTGGCCAGTTTCTGGAAACGCCATAAATACATGGGACCGTTCCGCTTGATGGATAAGATCGGTTCCGGCGGTATGGGAACCGTTTACAAGGCGAGAAACATGATGGATAAATCCAAAGTGGTGGCCGTTAAAGTGTTGAAAGAGGAGATGTTTTCCGATGAAAACAGTGTGAAACGGTTTAAACAGGAAGCCTCCATCATCGACCAGTTGGATCATCCGAACATTATTAAAATCATTGAGCGCGGTCAGTCCAAAAACAATTTGTTTATTGCCATGGAACTGCTTCAGGGAAAGACGCTGACTCAGAAAATCACCGACGAGAAACGGTTGGAGATGGGGGAAGCGATTCACATCATGCGCCAGGTGAGTGATGCGCTGGCCAAGATTCACAGCAAAAATATTATTCATCGGGATATCAAACCCGATAACATCATGCTCGTTACCCAGGGCGAGGACCACAACTTTGTTAAAATTCTGGATTTCGGTCTGGCCAAAACTCAGTATCAAACCCGGTTGACGCAGACCGGCGTGGTCATGGGGACGATCTGTTACATGGCCCCGGAACAAATCTGCGGTAAAGGGTCCATGAGTTCGAGCGATATCTATTCGTTGGGCATTATCTTTTATGAGATGCTGTCCGGTGAAAAACCCTTTCTCGGTGAAACGACCATCGATACGATGCGGCGGATCATGGACAGTGACCCTATTGAAATCGAGCGTTACCGTCCCGATGTGCCGCCGATGCTGTCCACTTTGATTATGAACATGCTGGAAAAGGACCGGGAAAAGCGTCCGTCCGTGCTTCAAATACTCGATGTTTTGGCAAATCTAAAGTAAATTATAGTTTCTTGTTTGGGGCTTTGGTTTATTTGGATTGTAGAGACGTTGCGTGCAACGTCTGCGTTATAACCTGTTAAAGAGGATAATAAAAAAAGAGACATAGCACGCTACGTCTCTACGATATCCTAATTTACTCAAATCGCTGACACTCTCTCAAAAATAATATAATGCAAAAAATTTTTTGAATTGGATTGATGTTATTTCATAAATTCATTATTCATTAATTAATGAATTTATTTACTGTTCGATGTAGCCGAAATCTTCTGAGGAAAGGGAATTGAACCATTGTTCCAGGTGTGTTTCATTATGGGTTAATTGGCTGATAAAATCCGAGAGCACCGAGGAGTGGTATACCGAATCGGAAACATAGATTTTCGCCTCATTTTTCAGGGCAATTGAAATTCCATCCGAAGGTCGGCAATCGATGACTGAGATTTCATTATTTTTCCGTAAATACAGATCGGCGTAATAGGTATTTTCGACCACGTTGGTAATAACCACTTTATCCACCGAGGAGTTGAGTCTTGACAGGATATCTTTGATTAAATCATGGGTCATGGGGCGGGGAGGGATAATGTTTTCCAATTCCATGGTAATCGCATTGGCTTCGAATTCTCCGATCCAGATGGGAATAATACGGGTGTCGTTTTCATTGGAGGGTTTTAAAATAACAACGGGCGTTTTTGAAACCGGCTCCAGAACAAGTCCAACAAGTTTAACTTCGATAAGTTTTTCCATTAATTAATATATATAGTATTAAATTAAGTTTTTGTCAATTCTCTTTCAAATTTTTCTTGTACTTCACCAGCGCCAGTCACATACAATGGGGGAACGAAAAAAGATTCGATACCCCAAAAAGAAAAAGGGGAATTTCGATATAGAACCTCATCTACTTTTCCCCTTTAATCAATATCTGCTGCCTTGAAACCGCTATTTTCTTTCCCTTTTAATGACGTCAATAATAGAATTGAAATCAGGGAATCGCTCTGAGGTTATTTTCATTAAATCCTGCTGAACGCTCATTACTTGCTCCGGTTTCCCGGTTTTCATATAGGCTTCTTCTAGGTAGAGATGGGTATGGAGGACTTGATACAGGGAAGAAGGATGCGCCTTGGCCCGTTCTAAATATTTTAACGCTTTTTCCGGGTTGGCATGTTGGAGGCGATTTTTCTCAAAGTTTGCGAAATCATTCATGAGGTTCGCACCCAGTACATAATTGGAATAGGAAGCCAGGGGGGAATTGGGAAATTGTTCCGCAACTTGTTCGATGATCCGTTTGCCTTCCTCGAGATGATCTCCTCCTTCAAACAGTAGGAAGAAGCCGACCTCTTTGCTATTCAGGAACAGGTCTGCGGCTTTTTTCGCGGCCTCGTCCTGAGGCGCGCTGATTGAAATGTCCAGGCTATTTGAAGATACTTGATTCATGTAAATTGCTTTTATTTTATATTTTCCCGGTTCGGTGAATGTCCACCCCCCAGCTCCGAAAAATATTTTTATTTCTGCTACCCTTGATTCTTCGGGGGCCAATTGGATCAGGGGAGATGGGTTTTCTTTAAGCGCCCAGGGTTTGAATTTGGATTCCTTTCCTTTTGGGTCTGTGATTAAATAATCTACAAAACCAAAGTCCGGTTTAAGCAAGCCTACGACCTTGGCGACATCCCGGTCTGTATTTTTCAAAGACGCATAAATCACAATAGGTTCACCGATGGCAAATTCCGTTTTATCCACTTGAAGTGCGAGTTCTAGTTTTTTGACTGCGTACAAGTTCGATGAAAAAACAATGACAAAAAAACATAAACCGCATAAAAGGCATAAAAAAATTTTGTAAAAAATTTTGTATATCATCTTATTCTCCTCTCTATTTTTTAATCGTGACAGCGACCGAATGAAATTCCGGTTCGAGGTTTCCAACGGTCTAACGGATGATTATAAAAATGATGAAGTGAGGCTGCAGACCATCCAAAATTCCAGTCCGTTGCTAAGGTCCAGGTTTGATTCATTATGGTATGGCCTTCGCCCTCTGTTGGGTAACCGGGGGGCACATAGGCGTCCCCATCGCTGTGTTCCAGGTTTAGCCCATGGCCTAATTCATGGGCTGTTGTTCTTAAGAAATTGGGCACATCGCTGAATTCCTTGGCAAAAACAGCAAATGCTCTTCGTTCTCCGGTATCGAACATAACTCCTAGAAGCCCATCGATATGCCTGGTCAACACTTCGCAGTACATATGCCAGGTTCCCGAGGGTCCGGGTTTATTCATATGAGCGTTAAGAAAAGAATATAGGTCCGAATCGTTATAGGGTTGGCCAGATTTAAGATCTTTGATGTCTCTTTCATTATAAACCAGGTTAACCGAGATCCCTGCTGCCTCGTATATACTCGGGAGGGTATATGTCATTCCCATTCGCTTTACACTTGAAGGGGGAAAACTGACAGTACTGAGTTTATCCATTTCAAGGTGGATTTTTTTTTCGGTTCCTTGATTGGACAGGATTCGATAACGGAAGGTATTTGCGCCCGCCGGGCTGTCGTATGCCATAAAAATGAATTCCGGCCTTGAATCTTTATTCAAGTTAAATACGCAGATATCCGCACCCTGACCTTCCCAGCTGACCCCGGCGATGGTTTTGTAAGCGGACCAGCTTTGAGCTTTTCCGTTTGGTTTTATATTACTGCCAATCCTGTAGCGAAATGTGTTATCCCCATAAGGGTTATCATAAGCCATGAAGATCATCTCCGGCCTATCGTTGCTATCGAGGTTAGCGATGGCGACCCCCGCGCCCTGACCTTCCCAGCCGGCCCCCTGAACTACTGTATAATTATCATCCCAATAAGCAGCAATACCATCGCTGTTTAAATTCCAACCTATCCTATAACGAAAACTATTATCTCCATATGGATTGTCGTAAGCCATCAGGATCATTTCCGGCCTGGGATTAGCATCAAAATTGGAAATGGCAATCCCTGAGCCTTGACCTTCCCAACCGGCTCCCGGGACTATTGTATAATTATCATCCCAGTATTCGGCAATACCGTCACTGTTCAAATTCCAGCCAACCCTGTAACGAAAATTATTATCTCCATATGGATTATCATAAGCCATGAAGATCATTTCCGGTCTAGCGTTGTCATCGAGGTTAGCAATGGCAATCCCTGCACCCTGGCCTTCCCAACCGGCTCCAGGAACCGTTGTGTAATCACTGTCCCAGCACTCGGCAATACCCTCACTGTTTAAATTCCAACCAATCCTGTATCGGAAGGTATTGTCTCCATATGGATTGTCGTAGGCCATCAAGATCATCTCCGGCCTGGGATTCGCATCGAGATTGGTAATGGCAATTCCTGCCCCCTGACCTTCCCAACCGACTCCTGGTACTTCAATATATTGAGCCGCAGGTAAAGGTATGACCGATCCAATTAAAATGATAATAAATACGGTAATACTTGAAATTTTTTTTCTCATCTTTTTCCCCCCCTTATTTTCTTTAATTTAGTAGTTTTAACTAATCAACTTTCACTCCTAATAATATAGTGTAACAAAAAAAATTTCCAATAAAAAAAAATTTTTTTATACCCATCCTCAAAATAAGCTAGGTGCATATGGAATATATCACTGCGCGTCACATCCTTGGAACGTCACATTTTTTGGAAAAGGGATAAGGATTAAGAAATTTGGGAGAATATTAATGGATGAGTTGAAAAAATTAGTATATTCAGGCGTTTCGCATAATAGACAAATAAAATAAAGAATGATATAATACATTATTTATTTTCTAATATTGCCGATAGGAGAACTTGAATTGGGCATTATTAAAAGTTTATGTGGGCTTCTTACAAAAGAAGATATGCCTGCCGAGGAAGAAAACAATAAGTTTATAACTTCAACAGCGGAAAATATGGAAAAAATATTCAAACTTATAAAAGAAAGGTTTGATGATAGCATTGGAGAAGTTTCCCGGGCAGATAAAAAATTAAATATATACTTTCTCATAATAAATATTTCAATATTTTTGTATGGAACTCTTTATGGAAAATTTTTTTCTGAGATATTCATAAATTCAAAGATAAAATTGAATTTCCCAGCGCTTTTAGTTTTAATTTTCGGTTTAATTTTGGCTGTACTAATAGCCACCATTTTCTTTATTACATTATCATCTTTAAAACAAATAACTTTAGATTCCCACCCTACCTGGCAAAAACTAAATGAATTCTTTTCGAAAACTGAAAAAGATTTCTGGTCGGAAATGATCAAATACTATATCTCTATTGATTTTAAAAACCGTAAAAAGATACAAGATAAGAAAAATAAAATAAAGAAAATAGAGATTCTTTTAAAAATAACTTTTTTTATTTCTATATTTGCTTTTTTATCATATATATTAAAGGTTTTGGTTGCAATAGAAGAATTTTGCATAAAATAGGAGTATTAAATGACTGATAAAAAATATGAAAGAACGATTTCCCAAAAAGAAGATCCTAATCCCTTCCAAATCCCTGATCCATCTACATATAATGATTCATCATCAACCACTAGTGATTATTCTGAAAAGATAACTGAAGATTATGTCATAGTTCATAACGAAAAATAGTTCTTGGTTAACGTTTCAGAATAATGAGGGGGGACCTCATTATTGATTGGAATATTCTACGCAGAAGCCGCGCTTATGGAGGGTAATAAAGCAGAATATTTTTAGCCATGATGAATTTTGAAAAAAAGTCGGCAATAAAAAATTCGATAAAAGTTAAGCAATACAGATAAGGAATTGCTGGAGTTTATTTGGCTCTTGACAACAGATCAAAATACGAATATATTTTTTTCGGAGGGATCATGTATGAAACGATCGAGGCTATTTACGACAATGGTAAAATAACGCCGCTGCATGATAAACTGCATGTAAAAAAAGCAAAGGTGCTTCTTACCATTCTTGAGGAGATGGATGGACCGGAAGAAGAGGGAATGCGGTTAGAAGAATTAATAAATTTTAAAGGGGCGTTAAAAAAATTTCCCGAAGGAATGGCATATCAGGAAAGTTTGAGAAATGAATGGTAGATTATACAGATTTTAGCCACAGAGTGCACGGAGTACACAGAGGGAAAGGAAGTGGGATATCGTTCTGCATCCACAAACTTACTCGGTATTATTTTTCGAGAGTGTCAGGAATTTTGTGTAGATCGTACAGACGTAGCGCGCTACGTCTCTACAATATGGCTATCTACACAAGATCCCTGACACTCTCTATTTTCCTGTTTCTTTTATGGATATAACCAATTAACTTATGGTAATAACCCATTAACGAATATAACCCATTCACTTTCCCTATTTTCTCTGTGACCTCTGTGTCCTCTGTGGCTAAACACATAATTGCTGATGGGCCATATTCAGAAGCGCATGAATCGGAACACCGTAAGGGCACGCGTTTTGGCAATGACCGGAGCAGTTCCAGCATTTATCGGCTTTCGGTGTGGAAAGAGCCGCGTATTTTTGCATGGCGTGTTTTTGTCTTCCTTGTGCATCGAAATAATGATTGTATCTCATAATCGTATTGACCGGCACATGTTCCGGGCAGTGGGATTCGCAGATCCCGCACGCATGGCGGCAATAGAGTGTACTGCAGCCTTCTTTGAACAGCGAGAGCTTTTTTTGATCCGTGTTGGAAAGCGTGGTTCCCGAGAGGCTAAGGTAGGAATCGATGCCTTCGAAATTGTCAATCGAACAGCATACCGTATGCACCTGGGGATGGGAAAGCGTATACCGAATCGCTGCATCGCGTATCTCAACCGGATTTTTGAGGTTATGCTTTTGAATAAAGTCTTTGGCGAGTTCCAGTTGGCTGGCCAGTCGGGCCACGGTATCGGCCAGGTTTTTCGGAATCTCTTTACCTTCGCTCTTCATTTTTTCCACGCGTTCCGCCATTTCATAATAGGTTCCCACCGGGTTGACCTTCATTAATGTAACGCCGATGTTTTTATCTTTGCAGGCCTTTAAAATTTTCTTTCCTGCTTCTTCCTGGAGAAAATTATAGACAAATAATAAGACGTCGAAACGTCCGTCGGCGACTGCAGCCAGGCAGACGTCTTCCATTTTCTCAAGGCTTTCCGTGGTCCATTGGGAACCGTGATTGGAAAGTCCCACGAATTTAATTTTACCTTCGGATTTCAGTTGTTTCATGGCCTCATGAAACGGTTCGAATTGAACGGTTTCGACTTTCGCAGCGCTGTGCATCATCATGCAGTCGATGTAAGTGGTTTGTAACCGTTCCAGGCATTCGTTGGTGCGTTTCACAATTGTTTCTTTGGTATCATCTTTTTTCATTACCAATTTGGAGGTAATAAATAATTTTTTTCGATCCCGGTTTTTGATCACATTTCCGACGGTTTTTTCGGATTGGCCTTTTCCGTAGCTTTCGGCCGTATCGATGTAATTGACACCGGCATCGAGTAAAGCCGCAAGTATGCCTTCATTACTGGGGGCGCCTGCGCTGATATCCGAAACTTTAAAACCTGTTCGTCCAAGCGTGCGGTATTCTTTTATTTTAACCGGTTGAGTTTTTGGCTCCGGTGTTTTTTCGGGAGTTTTGGCATCTTCCGGAAAAACCGGTGATGTGCTGACCAGTCCGGCTCCCATGATTCCGAGTGTGGATGTTTTTAAAAAATGACGACGTTTCATCTTACCTCCATTTGATCATATGATTGTTTTAAGCTTATATTACGTAAAAAAAATAAATTGCGTTTTATGATTTTTCATCGACTTCCAGGTAGAGGTTGTCGATAAATTCCTGGTATTCGGTGGGTGCGTCGATGATATAAATACCGATATGTTTTAGATTCGGTTTGGGGCCATCGAGGGTCCAGATGATTTTTCCTTTCAGGTCCAGCCATTTTCCACTGATTTTGAGTTGGATATCGCAGCTTTGGTCGTTCGAATTCAGGTTTCCGTAAAGCATCATGCCTTCTTTGGAGATATTAATCACTGAGCAGCCGGCGTGGTTGATCTTGGATAGGGCAGTAATCTTAATGCGTTTGAATTTTCGTTCTGTCACGTTTCCTTCAGTATGCGAGATATCGATTGCAGTCATTGACGTTCCCAGTTCA
Organism: Candidatus Omnitrophota bacterium; assembly: GCA_050258455.1. Taxonomy (GTDB): domain Bacteria; phylum Acidobacteriota; class Aminicenantia; order UBA2199; family UBA2199; genus JAKAGC01. The sequence continues at coordinate 27,410 of JBLMYT010000102.1, forward strand.
TGGTTTTTATTTATAACATAAATTACAATAAAAAAGCAATAATAAAAAGTTTTGAAGTTAGCCACAGAGTACACAGAGGACACGGAGGGAAAGGAAGGGTTCTGAACCATCATCACTTTACTTCCTTTTAACCGGCAACCGGGAACCGGCCACTGACAACCGAACGGTTGACTTTTTTTTCATTTCAGATTAATATAGGGATATGAAAGCAGATCACAGCCTAAAACCGATTCCCTATGGGAAATCCGATTTTACCGAGTTTAAAAAAAGGAATTTGTATTTTGTCGATAAAACACGGTACATCAGAACTATTGAAGAGAAAGGATATTTCTTGTTTTTTATTCGCCCGCGTCGGTTCGGAAAGTCCCTCTTTCTTTCCATCATGGAAAACTATTACGATATCGCTCTCAAAAATCAGTTTGACGATCTCTTTTCCGGAACCGATATTCATAAAGAACCGACACCCGAAAGAAACCAATACATGGTCCTTAAACTTAATTTCGCAATGATTGAACCTGCCCCGGCGAACGTTGAGGAAGCTTTTCTCGAATATATCAGAGACCAGGTTATTTATTTTATCACAAAGTATCAAACGTACCTCGATATTGACATCGATAAAGTGAAAAGCAGATTCCAATCCATAAAGAGTGCTTCTATTATTATGGGAGCGCTTTTAAATTACTGTCTTGGAAAAGAACAACAGTTGTATGTCATCATCGATGAATACGATAACTTCGCCAATACGATTTTAACATCTTCGGGTCATCAATCCTATCACGATGTGACTCATGGCGAAGGATTTCTGCGGTCATTTTTTAATGT
>JBLMYT010000103.1:0-260285 GCA_050258455.1 Candidatus Omnitrophota bacterium
AACTTTTGATCGGAACCCCCCAACAAGGCGCAGGGATAAAATAATAATACAAGAATCGCAGCAAAAAATCCAGCGAAAATATGTAAATCTGATGAAAAAATTCAAAAGAAGAATTGCTGCCCGTTTATCAAGAAGAGATTGAAAATTTCGATCCGGAAGAGATTAAAAAAGAATTCAACGGTTAGGGATAAAAAAGAGGGATAAAATGAGAACCGCTGGAGACCGATTGGATTCCTTGTACGGATCAGTTTTTTTTGTTATACTATCCTAAACAAGAATCACCGAGGGTCCAATGATTACAATCGGCTTAACCGGGGGCATCGGCACCGGTAAAACATACATTCTGCATATCTTCAAGGAGCTGGGATGCTATGCGCTCCGCGCTGACGAACTGGCTAAAAACATTATCTTCTCCAACCGCCCTGAAATCACCCAAAAAATTGCTGAGGTTTTCGGAAACGACATCATTGACCCGGACGGCGGAATCAACAAAAGCGAATTCTCCCGCTTACTTTTCAAAGACGATGACAAACGCCTCTTCATCAATCGACTGATTCACCCCTTGGTCTCGATCGAACGACGAAGCGTCATCCGAGATCTGGAAAAATCCCATACGGTGAATTTCTTTGTCTACGAATCGGCGCTATTGGTGGAATCGGGAATCTTTAAAGAATTCAATCGCGTAATCGTGGCCTATACCTCGGAAGAGGAACAAATCGCACGCCTCATCCAACGCGACCACCTGGAGCCGGACGAAGCCCTGCGCCGAATCAAAGCCCAGTTTCCATTGAGCGAAAAACTAAAAGTCGCCCATTACACGATCGATACTTCAGGCTCTTTCGCCAATACTCGGACCAAAACCCTGGAAACGTTTCATCTGATCCTCAACGAATTTCATATGAAGCATGCGCAGATGCAGTAAAAGGGTTTCCTTGATTGCGTCGACCGAAAGACAATACCCCTCATTGACCAGCGAGGTCACAAAATCCCCGTGCCTGCGCCCCCGGCGATACGTGGGTTCATGCCCCGGATGAGTTAAATACCGGTCCATCACGGATGTATCCTCGGCTCGATTCAATACGGCATGATACCACACCAATTCCCGATTTCGATAAATCGAAGAACCGAGTATTTTTTTATCCCCGATGCAAATATCGGAGATTCCCTCAACATTCAAATCCTTGATTTCCAAGGCTTGCAACGCCTGAACAATGGTTTCAGTATACGTACTGAAATAAAAACGGGGCGACAGAAACCGGTCCCCCCGTTTTACGATGGAAATGACCAATGTTTGCGGCGACAGGATCACGGCCCCGCCACCGCTCGGACGCTTGTACACCGGAACGCGATCCCGGACCACATGGGGACGAATAATGGAGGTTTCCAGCCGACAAGCCTGCCCCAACACGATCGACAGACCCGGGGGTTCCCATACCATACACCGGTAAAACGAACCGGTGTTTTTCAATAGTTCAATATCCGGAAAATTATAGTTTGTGAGCTTCATCGATCGAATACGCGGCATTCAACCCGGCTTCCAACAAGACTTCGGAAAGGGTGGGATGCGCATGAACGGTAGACGCCACATCAAACACCGTTCCTTCCATTTGCATCAACAACGACGCTTCCGCCATCATGTCCGTGGCATGCAAGGCCACGATCTGAACGCCCAGCACCTGACCGTATTTTTTCTCTGCCAACACGCGAACCACGCCTTCGGCTTCGCCTTCAATGAGCGCTTTGCCGTTGGCGGCCAGCGGAAACTCGCCGAGTTTGTAAGCGATGCCCAATGCGTCCAACTCAGGCTCGGTCATTCCCACCTGAGCAATCTCCGGATAGGTGTAAATATTGATGGGACACTTCCGGGCTTCAAACAACGCGTCGGGATTCAACCCTTTGATGCGATTCACGGCATAGGTCCCTTGCGCCGACGCCGAATGCGCAAACATGCACCGGCCATTCACATCCCCAACCGCATAAATATTGGGGACGCTGGTTTCCATGGCATCGTTCACCTTGATGAATCCATCCTTGGTTTCCAGCGGAACCGCGGACTCGGGTACAATCGCGGTCCGACCGGAAGCATTGATCAGGACTTCCCCCGCTTCCAGGCCGTTGAACTCCCCGGACAGCCGCACACTCACCCCTGCTTTTTTGAGGATTTTGAGTGCATAGTCCGATAAAAACGGTCCGGTTCGCGGGATCAGTGTGGGTTCGGATGTCACCAATGCGGTGTGTTTTCCCACGAGCGCCAAAAACTGGGCCAATTCCACGGCATGCGGCCCGCTTCCCCAGATGGTAACCCGCTCGGGAAGCGCCTCCATCGTTAACAGGTCTCGGCTTTCGATGATTCGGTCCGGTGAAACGGGCAACTGCCCGTCTTTGATCGCCATGGGTCTGGATCCGGTGGCAATGATGATGTGGGGAGCACTGTACCGGACATTATCCACACTCACGGTTTTATCGGTATTGATCGCGGCGGTACCGTGAATGACCGTCACCCCGTTTCGTCGAAACAAAAACTCGATTCCTTTGGTTAACCGTTTCACGATCCGCTCGGACCGATCGACAGCCGCTCGCCAGTTAAAGGATAATTTGTCGGGTTCAATGCCATCGATCCCCAACTCCGCCGCGGCTTTGACGGCGTGCAACCGCTTGGCACTCTCGAGCAAGGCTTTGGTCGGAATGCATCCCCAATTGAGGCACATCCCGCCCACATCGGAGCTTTCGATTAACCCGGTTTTTAATCCCAGTTGACCGGCCCGAATCGCGGCCACATATCCACCCGGCCCGGCACCGATTATCAATAGATCATATTGCATGATTTTCCTCCATATCCCTGGTAACTTTTAAATGATCATTAATGAAACAGGGTCTTTTAAATAATCCATGATCCGGGTCAGAAACCGGGCGGCTTGCGCCCCATCCACGATCCGATGATCGACAGACAGGGACAGCGGCATCAGGTGCCCGACCACGATCTCATTGTTGACATTCAAAATCGGTTTTTTCATGATGCGTCCGACCCCCAATATCGCCACCTGCGGGTAATTGATGACCGGTACCCCATACGTTCCCCCGATCGATCCGTAATTGGTGACCGTAAACGTGCCGTCTTTGAAATCGTCGAGCGTCAGTTTCCGATCCCGAGCCCTCTGAGCGGTCTCGGCAATGCGGGCCGCCAGTTCCATAATCGATAAGCGCTCCACATCGCGAATGACCGGAACCACCAGACCTTCGGCGGTATCTACGGCAATACCGATGTTATAATAATGTTTGAGTACCATGCGTTCGTTTTCCATGTCCAACTCGGCATTCAATGCCGGATACGCCATTAAACTGTGAACCACGGCTTTTAAAATAAACGGCAGATAAGACAATTTCACTCCTTTTTCCGCAGCCACGGGCAGGTACGTTTCGTAAATCCGAACCAGTTCCGAAACCTCAACATCATCCATTGCGGTCATATGAGCCGTGCTCTGTTTGGAGCGGAGCATGTTTCGGGCAATGGTTTTTCGGATCTGACTCAAGGGTTCGTAGGTGATTCGGTCCGGCGCCGGTTGCGCTCGAGGCGCTTCGGCTGCTGCCTTTGGCGGCGGCGGCGTTTGTTCACATCTCGATTTCTCATAGTAATGCTCGATATCCGCTTTCATGATTCGGCCGGCGGGTCCCGTGCCTTTGACCCGTTCGATGTCCACCCCCCATTCTTTGGCCATGGCCCGAGCAACCGGACTGGCCATCACTTTCTTCTTTTCCGGCGGCGCTTCTTCTTCGGGTGTGGTTGGCGGGGCATTTTCATCGCTGGCCGGAAGAAACGCGGAATCTCCGGCCACTTCGATCGTTCCCACGACCCCAAACCCTTTCTCTTCGATCGGCTCCTTTTTGGCGGGCGCGGGTTTTTCTTTGGCCATGGCCTGCGCTTCTTCAGGAGAAATCCCTTCGATTTCCAATTCCACGAGCGGGTATTCCACCGAAATGACGTCCCCTTCGTTACCGAACAACGTGACGATTACCCCGGTCCGGGGCGACGGAAGATCCGTGACCACTTTGTCGGTTTCAACCTTGAGCAGCGAATCGCCCGAATTGACTTCCTGACCTTTCTTGACATACCATTCCAGGATCTTTCCTTCGGTAATTCCTTCACCGATATCCGGGAACTTAAATATGTATCTCATTTTCTTTCTCCTTTTTCCTTACTCCTTTTCCTTCCAATTTAAAATTCGACCACTTTTTTGATTTCATAGAAGATGCGCCGGGGACTGTGGAAATAGTAGTGCTCGCCTTTGGGCAGCGGCGGCACAATATCCGGCGCCGACAACCGTGTGGGTGGGGCTTCCAGACTCAGGAACGCCTCTTCATTGGCAATGGCCATGATCTCGGCGCCCACGCCGTAACTCATGGGCCCTTCGTTAACCACGAGCAATCGGCCGGTTTTTTTGATGGAATGGGCCAGGGTTTCCCGATCGATGGGAAAGATGGAACGCAGATCAATGAGTTCGACCGAAATCCCGGCTTCTTTGGCCTGAACCATGGCGCGCTGAACCTCCCGGACTTCGTTCCCATAGGTGACCACGGTGATGTCGCTGCCTTCGGCCAGCACGCGGGCTTTCCCCAATGGAATGGCGTATTTTTCTTCCGGAACTTCCTGTTTAATGGCCCGGTAAATTCGAATGGGTTCGCAAAACACGACCGGGTCATCGCTCTCGATGGCTGCAATCAGTAAACCTTTGGCATCGTAGGGCGTGGAGGGAATGACGCATGTTAAACCCTGAATGTGCCCAAACAGGGCTTCCATGCTTTCGGAGTGATGCTCCAGGGCCTTGATGTTTCCCCCGTAGGGCATGCGAATCACCACGGCCGCGCTATAGCGTCCCCGGGATCGGGTTCGCATGCGCGCCACATGGTAGAGGATCTGGGCGAATCCCTGAAACACAAACCCGGAAAACTGGATTTCGACCACCGGTCGTAATCCGGCGGCTGCCATTCCGACGGCGGTGCCGATAATTCCCGCCTCGGCCAGAGGCGAATCAAACACCCGGGCCATTCCGTATTTTTTCTGAAGCCCGGACGTTACACGAAACACGCCGCCTTCCACGCCCACATCTTCCCCGTATACCATGACATTCGGATCGTCGCCCAGCTTGATGTCCAGGGCATTGTTGACGGCTTGTACAAGGGTCATGACCGATGCTTTCATTTTTGCGCCTCCTCCCATTCGGCAAATGCCTGATAAGCGTCCATCTGTTGTTTCAATTCATTCGGCATGTCTTTAAACATGTAAATAAACGCATCTTCCAGGTGATACGGCGGGGCATTTTCGTATCTGGCAAATTCCTTTTCCACTTCTTTTCGGTATTCCCGGATCAAAGGTTCATCATCCTCTTCGTGCCAAAGACCTCGAGCGATCAGGTAGCCGTTAAGGCGTTTGAGGGGGTCCCGTTCGGCCCAAGACTGTTCTTCGGCCGAGGTCCGATAAAGGGTCGGATCATCCGAGGTGGTATGAGCGCCCCGGCGAAAGGTGTAGGCTTCCATGACTACCGGGCCGTTTCCGGCCCGGATGTGTTTCACGGCTTCGTCCACTGCTTTGTAAAGGGCAAAAAAATCATTGCCGTCCACTTTCACGCTGGGAATATCATAAGCAATGGCTTTAAGCGCGAGGTTTTTCGATCGGGTTTGATTTTTAACGGGTACGGAAATAGCGTATTGGTTATTCTGAATGACGAATAAAACCGGTACTTTCCATAGGGACGCGAAATTCAGGGATTCATGAAAATCGCCTTCGGAGGTTGCGCCGTCTCCGGCAAAGGTAAATACCATGCTGTCCATTTTTTTATAATTGATGGCAAACCCGATTCCCACTGCGTGCGGGAGTTGCGAGGCGATCGGGACCACAGACGGGAGAAAATTGGGAGCTTCCGAGAATCGGGAACCGTCTTCAAACCCGCCAAAATATTTATAAACGTCGGACGGTTTGGCGCCTTTTAACAGCCAGGCGCCCATTTCTCGAAACGAAGGCACCAGCCAGTCCCGGGGCCGGATATGTTTTCCCACGGCGCAGGCAACGGCTTCCTGTCCCAGGTTGGGGGGATAGGTGTACAATCGCCCCTGACGTTGAAAAGAAACCGCCATCAAGTCGGCGGTTCGAGCAAATTGCATGAATTTGTAACACTCCAGTACGAATTCATCGGTGATATCCGGTTTCCATTCGGGGTTGATAATATTTCCCTCATTGTCCATGACCTGGAGCATGGCGTCCGTTAAAGGGTCGTATTCTTTAAATAACATCGTCCCTCCTTTCCTCTCTCTCACTCGGTTTCCAGGGGAAACCGATGATTGATCAATATTATAAAAAAAAAATAAAAAAAAATCCAATTTTTTAAAAAAGAATTTTCATTTCTCCTACTTTTTTGAAAAAAAGTAGGCAAAAAACTTCTGGTTGGGTTCTCTCACATACGGTTCGACGATCCCAATTTCAGGACCTTGTTGGAGTTGGAGAGAGGTCACGCGCCAGGTTCCCTCTGATGAAATAACTTAATCCGACAATTTTAAGCCGACAATCGACGCGTGATCCTATACCTTTCCCGAATGAACCAGATCCGATCCGAATAATAAGAACCAATGATTGGGGATATAAACAACACGGGTTTGGTTTACCATTTCGATATGGAACAAATCTTTATTTAGAAATAGGGCAAATTGGGGTGAGAAATGATCCAGAAAGGCATGAAAGCTGCGGGATAACAGTCCGGGTCTGGCAGATCCCGACTTGATTTCAATCGGGATAATTCCGTTTGAGGTTTGTAACACGAAATCCATCTCTGCCCCGGATTTGCTTCTCCAGTAAAACATATCGGCGTTTAATAAAAAATCGTCTTTTGCCAACTCCGTAAAAATCAGGTTTTCGATCAACGCTCCTTTATCCGGCCGATTCGTTAAGTCGCCGAATTGTCGAACGGAAAAATTTCGAATTCCGTTATCGATAAAAAAGCATTTATGAGCACTTTTTACCTCGGCCCTTTTACCGCTGACATAAGGCGGTAAATAGGACGCAATGTAGGTTTCGCTTAACATACTCAGATATTTGGAGATGGTAACGGCATTACTTCCCAATAAAGAAGAAATCTCCGATTTATTGACCATATTCCCTACCTGCGAGGCAAGGACTTTGACCAATTGAGTAAACACCTCGGGTTTTTCAACGCGTAAAAATTCCACGATATCTTTTCTTACATATGATCGGTAAATCTCTGCCAGCTCGTCCATGCGGCTCCCGACGTCATCCGTTCTTAAAACAGCCGGGTATCCGCCATATATCGCCATTTCCTCCATTGTCCGTTTTAAGTATTGTCCGAAAATAGTCTCGTTTTGTTTCCATTGGATGATGGACTTGTCATCGATCGGCAGCGAATCGCGGAGATCCGGAATTTTATGTTGATAATTCACATATTCTTTAAATGAAATGGGAAAGAGATGGGATTCTCTTTTTCTCCCGGTGAGAAATTCTTTTATTTTTGATTTTAATTCGATTGACGAGGACCCGGTAGCAAAAATTTTGATGTTTTTATCCAGGTCATAGAGGCCTTTCAGATATTGCCCCGGCGTTTCCAGGCGTTGAACCTCATCGATAAACAGATAAATCCGCTCCCGGTTGCGTCGCAGACGGTCAACCTGGTCAACCAAAAGTATGGGTCTACTGAACTGTTCCATTTGTCCGATGGTGTCGAGGTTGATATAAAGGATTTGTTGAGGTGTCACACCACGACTCAGGAGCTCATGGATGAGCAACATGATCAGGGTGGTCTTTCCGGATTGCCTTGGACCGATGATCAATTCAACATGATCGGTTTGAAATCGTTCGATAATCGTGTTTATAACACGGCGGCCGATAAGTTTCTGAGGATCGGTCGCCCGGGAATCCATTTTATTCCAGAGACCGTCAATGTCTAACGTGCGATATTCTATCATTTTTTACCTGACTTTATAATTAACCCGGCTAATCATAAAGCCCACTTTATAATTAACCTGGTTAATCATAAAGTCACTTTAAAATTATCCTTACCAATTATAAAGTTACGGTAGAAAATAGTCAAGTGAAACATAGAAAAAATGCGTCTCATCAATGCCTTTTTCACCCGATGGTTGCAATGTGAAAAGGGTTGCACTATAATAAGACCCTGAATCCGAAATAAAGGAAGCACCCCCCATGAGCATCGACATTATCCGATTTTTAACCCAATTAAAAAAAGAAAACATAGGCGTTCGGCTGGAAGATGGCAATTTAAGAATCAAATGCGTCGGCAAAAAAGTACCTCCCGAAATCGTGAATGAGATCAAATCCCGAAAAGACGAGATCGTCGCTTTCCTGACCCAAATGGAAATGAAACCGGCCGACGATAATCGGTATGCCACCATTGATCCGGTTGAAAAGAAAGAATATTACCCGCTCTCTTCTGCCCAAAAACGCCTTTATCTCATGCAGCAAATGGATTTAAACAATACGGTATACAACATGCCCTTTGTTTTACCCCTGGGAAAAGGCATCGAACCGGATCGATTGAATGCCATATTACTCACACTCATCGATCGACATGAAGGCCTGCGAACCTCATTTGTGGTCATCGACGAGACCCCAATGCAGCGGATCCATGATCATGTGGATTTCAAAACCGAATATTGGGAGGTTTCCGGAGAGGATGACGCGCACGGTTCAAACCATTTTATCCGCCCGTTTGATTTATCCGAAGCACCGCTCTTTCGTTCGTTGCTGATAAAGACGCCGGATGGAAATCATATCTGGATGCTGGATACCCATCATACGATATCGGATGGAACGTCGTTTCGGATATTGAATGAAGAATTCCTGGCTCTTTACAATGGCGGGGAATTGGAACCGTTACGCATTCAATACAAGGATTTTTCAATCTGGCAAAACCGATTATTCGAAACCGGGGCAATCGCCAAACAGGAGCATTATTGGCTTGATGTGTATCGCGGGGAAATTCCAAAGCTGAATGTGCCCGGAGACTTTCCGAGGCCGGGTGTGTTTGATTTTCGAGGGGACAATGTCAATTTCAAATTGGAAGGGGAAACCGCGGAAAAATTCATCGGTCTTTCGCGGCGGTATAGCGGAACTGTGTTCATGAATTTTCTCACTGCGTTGAATGTGATTTTTTATAAATACACGGGTCAAACCGATATCATCATCGGAAGCGGAATCGCCGGAAGACCCAATGCGGACCTTCAAAAAATCATCGGGATGTTTATCAATACTCTGGCCATGCGAAATTATCCGGAAGGTCATAAATCCTATGATGCGTTTCTTCAGGAAGTGATTCAAACAACAATTGCCGCGTTTGAGAATCAAGATATGCCACTTGAAACCCTGGTGGAAAAATTAAATCTCGACCGCGACCCATCCCGAAGTCCATTGTTCGATGTTCTGGTTACGGTTCAGAATTTCGGATGGGAAAATCAACGAACAGGGGATAGGGAAAAGAATTCCGAAGCGGTGACAGCTTATGAGCCGAAACACACCACGGCCAAGTTTGATATGTCGTTTTCGATTCTTGAGCAAGTCCGAAATATTGGTATATCCTTGGAATATTACACCTCCATCTATAAACGGGAAACCATTACCCGTTTTGTCAGGCATTTGATCAGGGTAATCGAGCAAGCGGTTGCCAACCCTTCCGTCAAACTGGACGATATTTGCATTATTACCGAGGAAGAAAAGAAAGTGATTCTTGAGGACTTTAACGATACCTTTTCCGAATATCCTCGTGAACAGACGATCGGTGAGTTGTTTCATGAACAGGTGGAAATCGGACCGGATCGGATGGCTGTCGAAGAACCGGAAAGACGGTTACAGGTTACCTGGCGAGAATTAAAGGAGCGATCGGACCGTTTGACCGAACGACTCAGACAGGGCGGTATTTTACCGGGTATGCTCGTTGCCATACGAATTGAACGATCGGTGGAAATGATGATGGCTTTATTGGGGGTATTAAACGCCGGAGGGGCGTATTTACCTATTGGGACGGATTATCCTCAGGAACGCATCGATTATATGATTAATGACAGCGGAGCGACATTACTGGTTAGCACCAGTAATGAAGAAGGTGAGAAGATGAGAAGTTGGGAAGATCAGAAAGTGTTCTTAATAGAACCTCTTACCCTCTTAACTTCTTACCCTCTTAACTTCTCTCCTTCTGTGTCCTCTGTGTGCTCCGTGAGAAACCATTCAAGCCTCGCTTATGTGATTTACACGTCCGGATCCACGGGTCGCCCCAAGGGCGTTATGGTGGAGCATCGCGGGGTGGTGCGTTTGGTCAAGAACTGTCGATACATTGAATTCACCGCGCATGACTGTTTGCTTCCGACCGGAGCGCCGGCGTTTGATATCAGCACGTTTGAAACGTGGGGACCCCTATTAAATGGTGCGCGGTTAACGCTGGTGTCCAAAGAGATTATCTTAAATATCCATAAATTGAAGGATATTTTGTTCACGCATGAAGTCACCATTCTTCATTTGATCCCGCAATTATTCAATCAAATTGCGGCACAGGACATGACGTTATTTGGCAGGCTCCGTTATTTTTTGATCGGAGGTGACCAGGTCCGACCGGCGTATATCAATAAACTCCGGCACGCGCATCCGGGGTTAATCATCCTTCACATGTACGGACCCACGGAAAACACGACGTTTTCGACATTCTTTTCCGTTCAACGTATCCATGAATTGTCGATCCCGATTGGCGGTCCCATTGCCAACGCCACGGCTTATATCATGGATAAAAAAGGGAAACCTCAACCGGTGCTGGTGCCCGGTGAGTTATGGGTTGGCGGGGATGGTGTGGCCAGGGGATATTTAAACAACCCTGAATTAACATCTGAAAAATTCCCCTCCGTGTTTCCTGTAACCTCCGTGCCCCCTGTGAGCTCCGTGAGAAAAAAACAAATATATAAAACCGGAGATTTGGCCCGATGGTTAAGCGATGGCAATATCGAGTTTCTGGGCCGCATCGATCATCAGGTGAAAATCCGCGGGTTTCGGGTCGAGTTGGGTGAAATCGAAAACCGGCTCCTCAGTATTCCGGAAATTAAAGAGGCGGTCATCGCTGTTAAAAAAGACGATAAAGGGGATAATTATTTATGTACCTATTTTATTTCAGAACGGAAATGGGAGACGCATGAACTCAAAGATTATTTGTCAAACGGATTGCCGGAATTTATGGTCCCCTCTTTCTTTGTCCAGTTGGACGCCTTCCCGTTAAGTCCCAATGGAAAAATCGATGCCAAAGCGCTCCCCGAACCGGACAAAACATTATCGCATCGCCAATATGTTGCGCCTCGGAACCCTATCGAAGAGAAACTGACCGAGATATGGTCGGAATTTCTCAAAGTTCCTCGATCCGCAATCGGAATCGATGACAGTTTTTTCGAACTGGGCGGGCATTCCTTAAAAGCCGCTCAATTGGTTTCCCGAATTCAAAACGAATGGCATCGATCCATTACGCTTCCGGACATCTTCAAGTCTCCGACCATTCGGCAATTGGGTTCCCTTCTCCATTCCCAGGCGTCCCCCATGGTCATCGATACCATTCCCCTTGTGGAAGAGAAAGAATATTATCCCCTTTCCTTCAACCAGCAACGCATATGGACGTTTCAGTGCCAGCATCCGGAAAGTACGTCATTTTGCATTCCCGAACGGATCCTGCTCCGCCATGAGCTTCGGGTTGACGCCATTAGACACGCGTTTGCCGTTCTGTCAGAACGGCATGAGGGGTTTCGAACCGGGTTCCGATGCATCGATGGTCAACCGGTCCAATTTATCGTTCCGGCTGTGGAAATACCTGTGGAGGTCATCGATATCTCATCGTTGTCGGAGGAAGAAAAGGAACCGGAAGCATTAAAGGTTTTTGATGCGATCGCGTTAACCACGTTCGATCTTAGTCGTCCGCCGCTTACCCGGGTGGTATTGATCAGGAAAGACGCGGAAAACTGGGAGTTAATCTGGGATATTCATCACATTGTCACGGATGGGTATTCGCAGGAGCTCCTAAAAAAAGAAATCGAGACGCTTTACACCGATTGGAGCCAGGGCAAGCCGACCGATTTCGAACCCTTACCGTTAAGGTACCGGGATTTTGCCGTGTGGCAACGACACCGGGTGGAGCAAGCCGGAAGTCAGGAGAACGCGGTTCGGTTCTGGCATCAAAAATTAACGGAAGGATTCCCGGACTTGCAATTGCCTCTTGATGGGCAATATCCCTCGAATGACCAGCGCTGTTTACTGCTCCACGGTTTCATCCCCGAAGAGATGAAAAAGGGATTGGAACGCATTATTGAAACGCATCATTATACGCTTTTTATGGTATTGCTTTCGGCGTTTAACCGATCGCTGAACCGCCTCAGCGGCCAAAAGGAAATCGTGCTCCGCATCGCCAATGCCGGAAGAGAGCTCCCCGAAGTCCAATCGGTCATGGGTTATTTCGTGCATCCGGCCCTGGTGAAACACACGGTTGAAGCCGGCGAAACGTTTGCCGAGTTGCTCCATCGGACCGCGGAGCATACGTTGGAAACGTTTCAGTATCAATGGTATCCCTATGAACAGGTCGCCGAAGAACTTCATATCAAAGCGCCGAATATATTTGTGTCGTTTAACATGATGAACATGGGTGATCATGACGCAGATATCGATCCCGCTCAAATGGAGACGAAGATAACCGAGGAGCATGCGATTTTTACTAAATATCCGATCAATTTTCGAATGATCCCCTACCGCAATTGTATTGTTATTATATATGAAGCTCAGAGAGCGTTATTTAAAGGGGAAACCCTGAAACGGATGTTCGAGACGTTCCGGAGTGTATTAACGGAAGTCATCCGGGAGAGTAAATTTTAAAGTATTCTTGAAAATAAAAATAAAAAACAACCGGGGGCTCTGTCGCCAGAGCCCCCAGCCTTAATCCTGTTAGGGATAGTTATCCTTACTTTTTCTCAATTCTTGCCATTCTTTTTTGCAGGTCTGAAATGGTTTTTTGTTGGGCCCGATTCATTTTTTGGAGCTGTTGGATCATGGCCTGTTGCTCTTGAACCACTTTGGTTAAAACGGCTGCAACATCCATCGGGCTTAATCCCTTTTTATCCGGAGTGGCAATCAATTCCGGTGCATCTTCGGCAATGAAGCCCACGTGCTTATCGGCTTTATCGACTTTATAATTGTATTTAACCGGATTCAGTTTATTCAGAGCATGGAGGGCTTCAACCGTCGAGAGATTCCGAATGTTTTCTTTCAAGCTTCGGCTGGAGGCATTGGTCCAGGTTCCGCCTGCCGAACAATAGGCGCCGCTGGCCATGTGTAGAGGATAGGTCGGTGCGACGCCGATACCTAATTGCCCATTAATCTTTAAGATGGCATTATCAAACTCGCCATAAATCAGAGGGGTCGAGGTGAGGGTATTGGCAATATAAAGTTTATTGGAGCCAGACTCGTAATATCCAGCCTGGTATCCGAGACAGACATTGCCAGAGCCTGAATAATTGGAGTGGCCGGCATCGCATCCGAGATACGTGTTATGAGCACCTGTGTGATTGCCGAATCCAGCGTACCTTCCGAGAAAAGCATTTTGACTTCCCGTTGTGTTGTAAGTTCCGGCATCGTGACCGATGAACACGTTTTCATATCCTTCGGTATTATCATACCCTGCATAGTTTCCACCGAAAAAGTTACGCTGTCCGGTCGTGTTGTTATACCCGACACGGTATCCGAGGAAGATGTTATTACCGCCGGAGACATTAAGATAACCGGCATAAATACCTAAAAAGATATTGGCTCCGCCAATGGTATTGCTATACCCGGCATTATATCCGATAAACGTATTGTTAATCCCCGTGGTATGGGAAAATCCGGCACCACTGCCCAAAAAAGTATTATACATTCCTGTGGTAATCGAGGGACCCGCATTCAATCCGTAAAGGGTGTTGGTCGCGCCTTCAGTTCCTTGAACGTCGCTGAGACCCGATGGGCTTAAAACGTTTTCTCGACTTTCAGATTCGGTTTCATTTCTCGGATCGTCGGCCATGATCCAAAAAGACATCAACAAAAATACAAAAACAAAAACCATAAGAAACGATTTTTTTTGATTCATTATATTTCCTCCTGTAATGTATGATGTACCGCTTATTTTTGAAATAGCCTTAAAATAAAGCAATCTTATTTCTTATATCAAAAGAAATGGAATGTGTCAAGGCCTTCGGCGACCTACTTTTTTGAAAAAAAGTAGGCAAAAAACTTCTGGTTGAGGTTTTCCAATGTATTGATTTAAATTGAATTTTTCCGCTTTTTTTAAATTGAGTGGAATCAATTTCCCCGGTGGCGACTCTCCAATTGCCCCAATTAATAAAAAATTCTCTTTAGAAAGAGCCCATGACCGGGTGCTGTAAACCCGGAGGTGAGGCGTGACGGTTGATTAAACATGGCGTCCACATCATCCGGACTCTTTTCGTGTAACCCGACCTCGATCAACGTACCCACAATGATGCGAACCATCTTATGTAGAAAACCTTCCCCTTTAAACGTCAGAAACACCTTTTCACCGTCTTTGGTAATATCGATCCGCTCAATGGTTTTGACCGTTGATTTGTCTTTGGACTTCATGGCGGTAAAATTTTTAAAGTCCTTTGTTCCGACAAAATACGCGCGGGCTTTGGTCATTGACTCAATGTCCAGGGGTTTCGTGATCTGATAAAAATAATTGCGTTCAAAGATATTCTTCCGTTCCGAATTCCAGATCTGATAGACGTATTCCTTCATCTTGACCATGTGACGGGCATGAAACCGGGGCGGAACCTCTTCCACACTCAGTACCTGGATATCGCGGGGTAACAAGGCATTGAGTTGCGCATCGAATTCTTTCAGGCTTAACCGGGACCGGGTTTTGAAGTTCGCCACCTGGCCGTTGGCATGAACGTCCTTATCGGTTCGCCCGGCACCGATGATTTCGATCGGCTCGTGAGTGATTTGCTCCAAAATATACTCAAGCCTCCCTTGAATGGTGTTTTTCTTATTGGGAAGGCGCTGCCACCCCAGATAATTCGATCCGTCATATTCGATTACAAGTTTGATGTTTCTCATCGATTTTCCTGCTCCATTATCAACGATCATTCACTATAACTGAAAATCAAGGAAAAGGCAAGAACGGTTCAAGGTTTGAGCCGCCCTGCCAGGAGTTGGGCACGCCCTTGCGATGGTTGGCGAGTCCTCTCCTTCCTTTTTCTGCCTCTTCTGCTGCCCGGTAGGGCTCTTTGTGACCGAAGTAAGTCTCTTGATTGCAAAAGTAAGTCTCCTTCAGCCCGAATTTTGGCTGAATTCACGCACTTAAAACAAATTCACAGGCTTCATCGATCGAATCCGTGAACAGGATATTGGTCTCGAATTCTTCTCCGAAGAGGTTTTGAAGGATAATTCATTCATGGTATAAAGCGTGGACCGGATCGGCTGAAATGGCAAGGTTTCCATGTTTCCCTCCTAGAAAATAGTTACCGAATTTTTTCGGTAAATTTTAATGTACCAAAAAATAGTCGCCGAGTCAAGATTTTTCGTCATGGCGAAGGATTCTAATTTCTCGGAAACTATCGCTTGATAAGGCTAACCTCCATTCGGAGCTTTTAGTTAGAATAAAAAATAAAAAAATTTCGAAACAACTTGACTTTTCCTGTCAAAAAGAGTAATATTATAGAGATTGATTGAATAAAAGGACAGAGACATTATCAATCGCTAAGTTTTAATGGTTGGTTTAATAATTAAGTGAATAGGGATTAAGATCGATAAAAAACAAGAGAAAGAAAAAAGTGGTTAGAAGCTTAGGATTAGCTTGCGAATGAGATAGGCAGCGGTTGAGCGAAATCCTTTATTCACTGTTTGACGTTACTTGAAAATTTTAATGATCATCGTGATAACTCCGGGTCAGGCCTTGTTTTATAGCCATCTGGAATGAGGCTTTAACAGAAGGCCTGGCCCATTTATCGCTCACCCAATCGTTCCATTGGTTGATAATCGTTAGAACCTTTCCGGAGACGACGCATTTCAAAAAAATAAAAAAATCCAAAAAAAATGCTTGACTTTTCTATTCATAAAATGTAACAATTTTAGGCGGTTGGTTTTTAGCTATTCAACCGGAGAAGAGTTTAGAGGGGGTTTTAAGATGGAAAAGGTAAAGAGAGAAAGGAAAGGAAAAATATTTTTTTACTATGGGACATTCGAATGGTTTGTTCCCATAGAGATTTCGGAGGACCGGCATGGAAACGTCTGACCAACAACCCGCTCCCCGAATTGCTCGATGGGACCTTTATCCGAAATGCAATTTGAATTGCATCCATTGTTGTGCCAAGGATCTTTACAATTACATCGATTCGGACTTTTTGAAATTGGATAAAGCCATTCTTTTATTAGATAAACTTAAAGACATCGGGATCACTCAACTGAATATTCTCGGAAAGGAATCCTTTCTTCATCCTCATATTTTCGAAATCCTGGCGCATGCCTGTAAACTGGGAATGATTGTGGATATTACCACCAATGGTACTTGCATCCAAAAAGAAGATATCCCCTTGTTAGTGGATTTAGGACTAAGGTCTATCTTTTTTAGTTTCGATGGTTCAACCCCCGAAATCCATGATAGAATTCGAGGACAAGGGGTTTTTGAAAAGGCTTCCAAGACCATGGAAGACGTCGTGAAAGAAAAAGAAAGAAAACGCTCGACTCTGATGGTCAATGTCAATACGGTTTTGAATAAAATCAACTCAGGCGATATTCTCAACCTGGTCGATTTTTGCTCTGAGAGAGGGGGCAGCCAGTTTAAACTCTCCCATCTTCTCACTACCGGGCGCGCGATAACAAACCTTGATGACCTGCTGCTCGATCCTACCGACGAATTTGAAATCACCGAAGAGGTCGTCAAAACCATTCCTAAATATCCCAATCTTGCCTTTGATGTGTTAAGCGATCACCCGGTCATTCTGGAATATTTTTACCGAAAATACAAGATGCCGTTTTCGGTGGAAGTTTCCGGATGCAAGGGATGCAGAAAAGAGATTTATGTCGATCCGGTGGGGGGAATATCGCCCTGCCTGGGTACATCGCTTGGGTTTTCCCATTTTTCCCATGGGAAAAGTTATCGAATCGATCTCTTTGACCTCAACGATCAGCCGATTGTCGAGACCCCGATTTATGCCGAGTTTCAATCCACATTTCCCCTGGTCAAAGAGACCTATAAGGATTACGATCCTTGTTATTCTTGTGTATACCTCACCACATTTTGCTATCCCTGCCCCATTGGGTCGTTAAATCACACCCGGCAGGTTGAAGACTGGTGTGTAATTACTTTAAAAAAAATAGATGAATTAAATGGCGGAGAAAAAGAGTATGGAAACAGAGACCCCTTTATATCATAATTTTAGTTTATCGACGTTTATTATTACGTATAAGTGTCCGATTTCCTGTCCGATGTGTTTTTTTGCCGGCGGGCCCGATCGTGAAGAAACCATGGATCGGGATATTGCGTTAAGCGTCCTTGAGGAAAGCAAGGCGCTGGGTATACCGGCCATTGGCATTGCCGGGGGAGAACCGTTTCTTCGGTTTGAGTTGATGAGTACCTTAATCGAAAACGCCCGTAATTTACCCATTATCATTGTGGTAACCAATGCCTTTTGGGCCACCTCTTACGACGAGGCGATCAACAAATTAAAGATTCTTCAAGAAAAGGGACTTAAACGGTTACAGGTGAGTCTTGACGATCAGCATCAAAAACACATCCCGATCGAGCGCGTGGCCAATGCGGTGAAAGCGGCATTGGACCTGGGATATGAAGATGTAAAAATTTTGGGGTCTTCCATTGGAAATTCCGAAACATTCAAATACCAACTCTTTGAGTTGGAACATTTCCTGGGGACCCCCGTTGACCGGACGGACATTCTTGATCGCACCCGCGTTTCGCATCAATATTTTCAAGACGATCACCAACGGCGTTTTTCATTATATGAAATGGAGAATGCCGACGCATTAGGTTTACCCATCAAAAAACCGGGTGATTGCCTTTCCGAAATGATGCTGGATGTCAACCATGATGTGTATCCATGCTGCAATAATTTTGTCGGCCGAATTGGGAATGCCTCCAATACCAGTTTTATAAGTATCATGAAAAAATTAGGAAATAATAAATATTTTAGAATGATCAAGGAGGAAGGGCCCTTGGCGTTTGCCCGATATCTGGACCGAACCGAAGGTACACGGTATGCCGAAGGGCGATACGGGAATTGGTGCGAATTGTGCGGCCGAATCTTTCAAACCGAAACGTTTCGAGATCTCCTCGTCGGCGAATGCAAGTGATAAGGAATATCAATATAAAATAGATTATAAAATAACACAAGGAGGGTATAAAAATGCCAAATTTTAGTGATTTTTTAAACAAAGTCAGGTTGGATCCCAATGCGATGAAAACGATTCTGTCCGATCCAGCGCAATCCGCATCCTATGGTCTTTCCAATGATCAGGTGGCCTCATTAAAACGAATGACTCCCGATCAGATCCGAATGATTATCGACGGATATGAAAGCAGGTTAGGCAGTGCAGCCGTGGCCGGAACCAATGCGTGCCCGGGCACCAATGCCTGTGTCGGTCCGTTCACGCCCAG
The DNA here is from genome assembly GCA_050258455.1 of Candidatus Omnitrophota bacterium. Classification (GTDB taxonomy): domain Bacteria; phylum Acidobacteriota; class Aminicenantia; order UBA2199; family UBA2199; genus JAKAGC01. The sequence continues at coordinate 18,693 of JBLMYT010000103.1, forward strand.
TCTCCAAACCATTCGAGACATTAGCCGAGAGAGCTTTCAGGAGACAATGCCCTCGACCGATACCCAAAAAATAAGGTAGAAAAAACCCAGTCTTTAAATCAGGGAACCGTCCCGGTTGAATTCCGGGGACGGTTCCTGTTTTTACTTATTTCCTGAAACTTTTGAGACCATAAAGTGTAACCTTAAAAAGATTGATTGAATGGATAAGGATTTAAGAAGGATTTAAGATGGAAAAATTAAACGGGAGGAAGGAAAAAATGATTCGAAGCTTCATTGCAGTTTCCGGATTAAATAGACACAGGCCGAACGAATCCCTTTATTCACGACTTTACTTCATTGGCTTTTTAAAGATCATCGTGATAACTCCGGGTCAGGTATTGTTTGTAGCGATTCGAAAGAATGCTGTAATAGAATACCTAACCCACCTTATCCTCGTTTTTAATCCTCAAATAAAAATAAAAAAAAATAAAAACCACTTGACATTCTTATTCATAAAATGTAACAATTTTAGGCAGTTGATTGCTTTCAACGATAAGAGTGGAGGATTTAAAAGATGGAAAAGAAAAAAAGGAAAAGGAGAATATTTCAAGGAATTGAATATACCTCTTCAGTAGAAATTTTCGGAGGACAATATGGAAACTACTAATCCGAAGCAAATTCCCCAAGTTGCTCGTTGGGATCTTTATCCGAAATGTAACTTGAATTGCATTCACTGTTGTGCCAAAGATCTTTACAATTATATCGATTCGGATTTTTTGAAATTGGATAAAGCGATTCGTTTATTAAATAAACTTAAAGATATTGGGATCGATCAACTGAATATTCTCGGAAAGGAATCCTTTCTTCATCCCGATATTTTCGAAATCCTGGCCCATGCCTGTAAACTGGGATTTATTGTGGATATTACCACCAATGGGACTTCCATCAAAAGGGAAGATATCCCCTTGTTAGTGGATTTAGGGCTAAGGTCTATCTTTTTTAGTTTCGATGGTTCAACCCCCGAAATCCATGATAGAATTCGAGGACAAGGGGTTTTCGAAAAGGCTTCCAGGACTATGGAAGACGTCGTGAAAGAAAAAGAAAGAAAACGCTCACCCCTGATGGTCAATGTCAATACGGTTTTGAATAAGGTTAATTCAGCCGATATTCTTAATATCGTTGAATTTTGCTCCACCCGAGGGATATCCTTTTTCAAGTTATCTTTTCTTCTCCAATCGGGGCAGGCGTTATCCAATCTCAGCGAACTGTTATTGGATCCGGATGAAGAATTGGACATAGCCGAAGAAGTGGTAAAAATCATTCCCCAATATCCCAATCTTACTTTTGAGGTTTTGAGTGATCGTCCGGTGATTCTGGAATACTTTTATGAAAAATATAAGGTCCCTTTACCGGTACCAATCTCCGGCTGCAAGGCATGTAAACAGGAAATTTACATTAATCCGGTTGGAAAAATATCACCTTGTATTGAAGCCTTGCCATATGGGAAAGGTTATCAAATGGATATTTTTGAACTCAATGATCAATCTATTTTTGATACCCCATTTTATTCCGAATTTCAATCCACGTTCCCGTTAATAAAAGAAACCTATAAGAATTACAGCCCATGTTACTCTTGTCCTTATTTGACGACAATTTGTTATCCATGCCCATTGGGTTCTTCAAATAAGAACCAGGTGGTTGAGGAGCGGTGTTTAATTGCTTTAAAAAAAATGAATGAATTAAATGATGAGGTAAGGAGTAAGGATCAATAACAAAAACAAATTAAAAATAAAAAATAAAATAAGGAGGGCAAAATGCCAAATTTAAGTGATCTTATTAGTATATCAAAATCGGATTCTAACAGGTTTAAGAGTATCATCGGGAATGAGGCGGAAGCCAGGTCTTATGGCCTTACCAGTGATCAGCTTTCCGTCATAAAAAACATGAACCCGGATCAGGCGCAAGGTTATCTCCAGGGGATACAAACTCACCCTATTGTTTATACCACCAATAATGGATGCACAATCAAGTAAAATAATCCTTGAATAAGGTATAAGCCGGGTCTTGCGTTGAGGCTTGAATTTACAAATGCTTTCATCCAAGACCTGGCCTCATTCGATTAATTTAAAAGGAGGGAAAAAAAATGGCTATTTCAGGAACCCATAATTTACAAATCCTTCGTGGTTTAACGAGTAACCGTTCGCTATTAAGCTGTCAGCCCAGTGGGGCTGTCGTGGATTTATGGATGAAAGATGATAGTAGTGGCCGTCAACGGTGGCAATTTATTCCGATTACAGGAATGAAAGATGTATACAATATTAAAATTGCCGGGGGAATGACAACCAATCGTAAATACTTGAGTTGCACCTCTGATGGCACCAAGGTTGATTTGTGGTCGGTGGATGATGGCAGCGGTCGTCAACGATGGGTCGTGACCCCTGTCAAAAATTCTCCAACCTGCAATACCTACTTAATAAAAATTTTCGGAGGTGTTTCAACCGCCCGTAAGTACCTGAGCTGCACCCCGGATGGCATCATTGTGGATTTATGGACATTAGACGATAACAGCGGCCGTCAACGGTGGCAACTTCAGGAAATTTGGGCGGCATAAGAAGCAAAAAAAGTAAAGTAAAAACGATTTTCAAATATTTCAAAAAATAAAGGAGGAAAAAAAAATGAGTACAATTATTTTTGGTAATGTTAACGCTAACGGGACAGTCTATTCAGGGACAGGTTTTATTGTTGTGCATGACCATGAAGGAGAATATACGATTGTGTTTCTGACTCCCTTTAAAAATGTGCCGGCTGTGGCCTCCATTCAAAATTATCCTGGGTGGAGCGACTTTGGTTCTGGCGGCGGTAATACCGTCGACAACACCGTATTGATTGCAGTAACCAGAGAAAAATTCAAGATAAAAACTGGAACTTCTGCTGGCGCTGCCAATGATCGGAATTTTACGTTCATTGCCATCGGGGATTAATTGGATCAAAACTGGTCTGAGGATGGATGGGTTTAAAAGTATAGCCCGGGAAAACTTTTGGCAAAATTAAATTTAAAAATTATAGGAGGAAAACATGGTAACACAAATACAAAGTGGAGTATTTACAGTCGGGTCGCACGGTAATTACCCTTATCGATTTATCGTAACATTTGAAAAGCCTTTTAATTCAATCCCTGTGTTCGTCGCCAATACATTGCAAGGGGCGGAATATTCCGCAGTTGATCTCCCTGATACCTATGCGGTATCAGTGAAATCAGTAACGCGTAGTGAAGCGACGGTCCAGATATGGCGTGTCGATAAGGTTGAGGGTTGGGGACAAAATCTGCGACTTGGATGGATGGCGATCGGTAGCTGATGATTATTTAAATCACAAGGGGGTGGGTCTTGGTTTAAGCATTGAACCTCATAAACGTTCAAGCCAAGACCTGGCCCACCTTACCTTTACCGTTTCATTCAACAAAAATCAAAACTCACGAACACCATGCATTGTCACAACGCCGCAAACCTGTTAAAATAATACTCTTTTCCGCTCGCAACATCCCAGGAGTTCGAAAATGAGTTTTTTTTGTTTGAAGTTTTTTTTAACCGCCATCCTGTTCTCGCTGATCATTGCCGCCCTATTTATAAAATACAATAAACATAAATTGTACTCCAACCCGGAACTGATCCTCTATTCCCTGGGCCTGGGTCCGATTGTCACCGTTCTCCTTCTCTATTACCTCCTGTTGCTCTTCCCCTATCACACCGCTACGTTCTATACCGGGATCGTCTTCCTCATTTACGCCCTCATTGCTGCTTTTTCCATCAACGGATTCCGGATTCTGCTTACCCAAATGAAGCGAACGGAATGGCGAAAAATCATTGCGCCCCGACAAACGAAAATCTATTGGATCTTCGTTTTGGTTTTATTACTCACCTTCCTCTTCCTCTACCTGGGAAATACCCTCCAAACGCCGATCGAACAACACGACGCCCTGATCTACGGAAACCTGGGAAAAATGTATTACGTCTCGAAAACCATTCCGTACGAAAAATTAATGAAAGACAGAGGTAACGGTTTTTATTTCCAGGGATCCCAGAAACCCTCCTTTTCCCTCCTCCTGACCTGGGAAATGATGCTTAATCCGAGATCCATCAACCGATCACCGAACTTTGATCTTTTTTTCCGGAGCATAACCGGCTACTACAGCCTCCTGATGGTGGCCGTGATGTTCCTCTGGCTCTATCGAAAAAATAAATATCTCGCGCTCCTGGGCATGCTGGTCCTTCTCTCCAGCCTGAGTTTTATGCTAATGATCCTCAACTACCACCTGGACTCCTACCGCCTCTTCTTTCTCTCCGTTTCCTGGATATGGCTGGCCTATTCAATTCGAAACAGCGACGGCCTCTCTCTGTTTCTCCTGGGAATTTTTTCAGGATTTACCGCATTCGCCCACCCGATCGGATTGATCGTCGCCGTAACCAACATCGTCGCCTTTTTTATTTTCTATCAAGGTAAATTCGCCTCCCGGCTCTTACGAACCGCCACCCTTTGCTTTCTGCTCTTCGGTATGGGAAACCTCCATTACTTTATGGAAATCGTCTACGGTTCCATTTCCGGCTGGGCCTCTTATATTGCAGGTTCTTAAACATGATCATTCAGCCTTCGAATTCCAACCATAAAATCGATCCGAAATTGGATCGGATTCTTTTTGCTCTGACTGCCCTGGTCATTGTACTGGTCTCGATCCTGGTTTATTGGCAAGTATACCCCACCATCGACCAGGTCTCCCATCCCAGTCTGCGCACGTCCCCGTCCTACTGGCAGGAGATCGAAACACCCGGAAAAAAGTTACTCAATGGTTACCTGGGGATTTTCTTCCGGTTCAAATCCCTCTCAAATATCAACTGGCTGATCGTTCCCCTGTTGATATGGTTTCTCGTTACCGCCAAAAAACGCGAACGCTGGCAACTGGCCCTGATGTTTGTGTGGCTGGTTACCCTGATATTTATCGGCGTCAAAGGCTATACCAATAACCGATACCAACTCACGCTTTTTCCGTTTACGTCTGCAGCCACCCTGTTTCTGCTCTGGCAATTTCTCGAAAATAAGAAAAAAACCATCCGGGTGATTGGCCTTTCCCTGGTGGCACTGGTTTGCGTTTTTAATATATACCATTATTTTAATTTGTACCAAAACTGGTGGGAAATCCGGGTCAGCGTCAAGGATCCTCACTTTCCCCGCAAGATCATCAATTACCTGAATTTGAAACAAGATTTTGGGACCAGCCGGGAAAATGTGTACACATTTAATCAGCCGATCTTTTATTATCACACCAAACGCCGAGGCATCGACGCATCCGCGCTTCACGTGGTGCCGGTCCAGATTCAATTGAAAAGTAAATCCGGGCCGCACGAACCGGTGTTTGATTTCTTGTCCCGAAAACTCCGGGTCGAATACCTGCTCCTGGGCAAGAATTATAAACAAACCAACCGCCGAACCCTGCTCGAGGAGTTCCTCCAATGCGAATGCAAATTGGTCATGGAAGACAACGACTGGCTCCTCTACCGGCTCAGACGCAAATTGCTCGATGAGGAAATCCAATCCCCCGGACGACGCCTCATCAATGTGTGGGACGAAACCCAATCTTCGGTTCAAACCATTTCCCCTGCCCTGTCATTCCACGCGCAATGCGGCACATTCACAATGGAACCCTATTTGGAAGACGAAGGAAATGGGATCGTGGTCCAAAATACGGGAAAAGAAAACGGCAAAGATCCCTGGCTCCAATTCGGTTATGATCTCGGTACAATGGGCCTCACCCCGGCTGAACTCGAAGGGAAATACGTGTCGCTCGTGATTCGGGCGGCAGTGACGCCGGCACCGTCCCATAATAAAAATTACGTCGCCATCATGGATTACAACCAGACCGAAAAAGTTAACCCGAAAGCCGCGGTATTCAATACCCGCCCGTTTCGCACCTACTTCGTGTCCAACATGATCCGACCGAATCTGAAAAAAACCGAGATCATGTTTAATTTCGTTCCCCGATCGCCAAAAGACAAATTGATTATCCGAGATGTTAAAATCGTGATCTCCAATTCAAGTTTATAAAATCAAGAATAAAAATGAAATTATCCCGTTTCCTGGACGATATAGTTAAAACCGCCGTGTCTCAGGCGGCAGTCATCCTGTTCGGTATGATCGTGATGAAAGTCATGGCCGTGGCTTTGACGCCGGAATACTTCGGTTTATTCAGCACCATTAAACGCTGGATCGCGGTTCTCGTTCCCCTCGTGTCCCTGAATATGGGCGTCGGCCTGGCGCGATACATCGGCGCCGAAAAAGAAAAATCCAACGACTACATGAATGCCGCGTTCCTCTTTTCCGGAGGCATTCTGGTCGTGATCCTGGCCGGAATCGGCCTGTTTCCCAAAACATTTTCCCTCCTGCTGTTTAACGGTACCGGTTTTGTGTCATTCGTGTATCTATCGTTTGCTTTCCTCGCTGCCAATGTGATTAACCTTCTGTGTTACTCCTACCTGCGCGGAAAGTTCGATATGAAAAAAGCCAATACCGTATGGGTCGTGTTTTTTGCCATTCCCCTGATTCCATTAATCCTGCCGCTATTCATGCATGGGACCACCAAAAACGACATATTCCTGATGCAATTCTACTTTATCTTCTCCACCATCCTGGGAACGTTTTATAGTCTTTATCTCATTCGAAATCAATGGCGTATCGCCGCCTTGTTCCGCTTCGAGCGCGTCTCCTTCTTCAAAAAGAATAAAGGGTTTCTGTCCTACAGCATCTCCCGAATCCCGGCAAGCCTGTTTATTTCTCTGACTCTGGGCATCCCGGTTTTTATCGCCAATTATCGGATTTCATTGGTGGCCGCCGGATATGTCAATATCGTCACGTCCGTTACCCGGTTGCTGTCGATCATCGCCACCCCATTTAATATGGTGTTCCTGCCCAAATTTTCCTATCTGAAAAGCAGGGAACAAGACGAGAACATTAAAACTTCCTGCCTGACCGTGGTGGATTTTATCCTGACCTTTCTCCCCTTTGTGGGAGCGGCCCTCTTTGGGCTCACCCGGTTTATCCTGGTGCTGATGTTTGATAAAAAATACCTCCTGGTGTCCGACAGCCTGGCCATCGGGATTCTCTTTTCGTCATTTTTTGTGGCTTATGCGCTCGTGCGCGGCATCCTGGACGGCCTCTTTGATTTTCCCTATGTCAATATCGTCACATTCGCAGGTATTGCCGTTACCGTGTTGTTTTCACTGATTTTTAAAACCAATGTGTATTTCATCACGCTGGCTTTCTGTTTCGGACTGGTGACTATCGGAGTCAGTTCGGTATGGATATTACTGAAGAAATTAAACATTCGGTTTCAATTGAAAACCATCCTGATGTCCTTGATCGTTTCCGGCGCGGCCTTTGCCCTGTTTCATGTCTCGGATCGTCTCATTGCCGCACTCCATACCCGCGGCATCATTAAAATAGCAGGCTTACTCCTGGTTCGGGCCATCATCGGCCTGATCGTGTTTTATTTTTATTGGACACGGACCCATTGGTACATGGAATTGAAAAAGCGCGTGTTTGTGAATCGGAAATGCCAGAACTGATTTTTGTTTTTTTCTTATTATCCGGCTTGATGAAGTCTTTCCTCATGTTTTTTCGGGGAAACCTCTTTGCCATCGATATCACCTTATTGCTCTCCGTGCTTCTCGTGGGAATTCTTATCGTCGTCGTGTTTAAAAACGTGTTCTTCAAAAATCAGTTGTATATTCCCCGTTTTTCTCGCGCCATCCTGTTCACCGTCTTGATCTTTTACCTGTGGATGATCACGACCCTTCTTTACACGCTGTCGCTCCACTATTGCTGGATCAAGGTCTTTTTGTTCGTCACCGACCTGCTGGCCCTGGCGTTCCCCTTCCTGTATCCGTCATTCAACCCCCGGCGATTCGCCCAATTATTCGCCTACCTGGGCTCCGTCCTGGTTTTTGGGTATTCCATCCTTCTTCCGGGGGTTTATGACCTCTACCTGCGAGCCGCTGTTGACCGCGAATTCGTGGTCAAATACCTGGATGTGGGGTACATTGCCGGAATCGTGATTCTGCTGGTCCTATTTGCCTGTCCCCGAATGCCGCGATTGATTAAGATCCTCCTGGCCGGATTCAATGCCTGGGTCATCCTGATTTCGGCTGCCCGCGGCCCCCTGGTTTTCCTGTTAATCGTTCTGGCCATTCGCCTGATGATTTCCGTTTTTCAAGCCATTCGAAAATCTCATTTATTCAAGACATGGAGCGTCAAGAATCTTTTTTACATCGGAACAGGATTGACCATCCTTGCAGCCGCCACCTACACCATGCTGGACCGGTACTCTACTCTTCTCGAGCGCAGTTTCTCCCGCCTCGCCCAGGTCACCGACCCGGCATCGGCCAGCGTCGCAGAACGCGTGGCCATGATTTCGTTTTCATTCGATAAAATATTCGAAAACGCATCCAACTTCCTCTTCGGCCTGGGAATCGGAAGCTTTGGAATCGTTTATGACAATCTGGATGGGCGACTCTATCCCCACAATGTTCTCCTTGAAATCGGTTTTGAAATGGGAGTAATCGGCGTTTTGATCTTTTTGTTTTTAATTCTGCTGTATGGATATAAACTTCGTCATAATTTAAACGCCCTGTTGATTCTGGGTTACCTGCTGCTGAATAATCTGAAATCCTATTCGCTGATCGATCAGCGCATCATGTTTGGTGTGATTAGCGTTTTGGTTTTGATGGAGTTTAGGAATAAGGATAAAGAGCCTTGCCTTCGGCGACCAGAAACCCTTTTATAAAAGGGTTTCTGGACTTCCCAAAATTTTTTGTTTTTGATTGAGATTTTGTTTGAGAATAGAATTGATGATATGAATTGTAATATGATGGTATGATGAAAAAGATATGTCACTTAACGTCGGTTCATCCGCCCCTGGATACGCGAATCTTCTTTAAAGAATGTCAAAGTCTCAAAGACGCCGGATATGATGTCTCACTCATCGCCCCGTGTTCGGGTGATCATCCGGATCAAGTGACAAAAAACGGAATCATCCTGATTCCGTTCATTAAATATAAGAACCGATTTAAGCGCATTCTTCTGTCTCCGTTTCGCATGTTTTCTCTGGCGCGAAAACAGAATGCCGACGTGTATCATTATCATGATCCGGAGCTCATGATAACGGGTTTGCTTTTGCGGCTGTTTACAAAAGCCGCGGTGATATACGATATTCATGAAGACTATTCCAAGAATTTTTTGGATAAACCATGGATCAAGTACAAATTCATCCGTGCAGTCGCTGCAAGGATGTTCTATTGGATCGAAAAAACGTCCTGCCGATTCATGTCCGCCAATATCGTTGTGCTTCCGCATTGGTTAGACAAATACCCCAAAGCCGTTCTGGTGAGAAATTACCCGCTCTCGGAAAACCTCGACCAACCAAAAGATGAACATCTTTTCGTTTATGTGGGAACGCTGGGGAGCAAACGTTCCGCCATTGAAATGACCGAGATATTTATGGAACTTGAAAAAATGATTCCGGGGATTCGGTTTAAAATCATCGGGGTTTTCATGGAAAGAAGCGTCGAAGAGAAAGTAATGAAGATGATTCAAACATGTCCCGCCATCGAGTATCTCGGGTATCAGCCGTTTAATGAGGCTCAAAAAATAGTGGTGCAAGCGTCTTATGGGTTTGTTTTATATTCGGAAATAAAATATCGCGAAAATATTCCTGCCAAAATGTATGAGTACCTTGCCAATAACGTCATTCCGATCTTTTCCAGTTTCGATGATTTTAAGTACGACGTGGAAAACGAAGGTTGGGGTATCGGCGTGAACCCCAAAAATCCCCTTGAAGCGGCCCGGCACTTATACGCGATTCTTACGAATGCAGATAAAAAACAAACCCTTCGACAAAACATGAATCATTACCGGCCGATGTACAGTTGGGAATCGGAAAAGAGCGAGTTATTAAATTTGTACCGCAGATTAAAGTAAAAAGTAATTAGGGGGTTCTAAGAACCTAACTTTTCTATTTCTTCGATAGAAAACCCGGATACTCGCGAAATTAATTCGGAATTAATTCCTTCGGCTTTCATTTTTAAAATCATTTCAATTTTTGTCTTCTCAGAACTTTGATTTTCAACAATTTTCAATGTCGCCCGTCGCTGATTATCGATTTTCATCTGGGTTCGAAGTTCCGGGCTCAGGTTATCATAATCGATGAGCTCGATTACCTTCCGAATCCCTTCATTCTCGAGATTCACCTTGAAGTCATTCGGGTTATGAGCGGATTGATAGACCAACTCCAGCCAATCCCGGTACTTTTGCGGCGTATCCTTCGTCACATAATGCGAATTTAAAAATACCAGCTTGTGTCCATATAAATTGACGACTTTGTCCTGCAAGTTGCGAGGATCCACGGATGAAATCAACACCTCATCGAGTACCGGTAAACCGGTTTTTTGCTCGATTTTATACGGCGCGGTTATTACCACGATCGTATACACGGTTTTTTCGATACGATATTCACTCGAACTTCGTTGGAGTTCGGCAATCGCCATCATATGGTAATGAAGGAACCGGTCGAAATTGGAATCGTAATCCACGCGTTTAATTTCCACAACCACCCGATGATCCACAGACTCGGCAAAGATATCATAGGAAACCGATTTATCAGAGTCTTTGAGTTCAAATTTTTTCTCCGTCTCGATTTTGTCTACGACAAAATCGATGTCCAGGATATCCTTGACAAAGCGCATAAACACGGCTTTATCGGTAAACGCTTCTCTAAAGATCGTTTCACTTTCCAACGATGTGAGCATCATGTCCTCCTCGTACTCCTCGTATCATCATTATGATAATATAATTCACATCATATTTCAATCCCATTTGACCATTTGTACCATTTGTATATCAGGCTGTTATTTACCTGATGAATATGCTAAAATAAGCTCTTTTCATTCGTAACACATTCGGAAAAAAGGAGTTCCCGAATATGAAAAAATTAAGATTTGGAATCGTCGGATGCGGACGGATACTACGAAAACATGCGGATGCCTTAACCGGTAAATTAAATGAATGCGCTGAACTGGCAGCCGTTTGCGATGTCCAGCCGCAACGGGCAAAAGCCGCCGGAGAAAAATACAATGTACCGTATTTCAACAGCTATGATGAAATGCTCACATCCACGGATGTGGACATTGTTTCCGTTTTAACCGAAAGCGGTAACCATGCCCGTCACACGATCGATATCGTCAATAAATATGGGAAACACATTGTGGTTGAAAAACCCATGGCCCTGTCACTGGAAGACGCGGATCAAATGATTCGCGTATGCGATGAACGCGGGGTGAAACTTTTTGTGGTGAAGCAGAATCGCTATAACCTGCCGGTCATGAGATTGAGGGAAGCACTGATCGCCGGTCGGTTCGGGAAATTGGTCATGGGAACCGTGCGGGTTCGGTGGAATCGGACGCAGCAGTATTACGATCAGGATGCATGGCGCGGCACATGGGCCATGGATGGCGGCGTGTTTGCCAACCAGGCGTCGCATCATGTCGATCTTCTCGAATGGATGCTGGGCCGCCCGGTTTCCGTGTTTGCAAAGGGCGCCACGCAATTGGTCAACATCGAAACCGAAGACACCGGAGCAGCCATTATTACCTTTGATAATAATGCCATTGGAATCGTTGAAGCCACAACTGCCGCGCGTCCCAAAGACCTGGAAGGTTCCATTTCCATTTTGGGAGAAAAAGGCACCGTTGAAATCGGTGGTTTTGCGGTCAATGAAATGAAAACATGGAATTTTCAGGAACCGATGCCCGGGGATGCGGACATGATTCAAACGTGCAATCAATTTCCTCCGGATGTTTACGGATTCGGCCATGTCATGTATTTACAAAACGTCATCGATACCATCGTTCGAAAAGAGCGCGCACTGGTCGATGGACTGGAAGGCAGAAAGTCGTTAGAGTTAATTTCTGCCATATACGAATCCATTGAAACCGGAAAAGAAGTGTATATGCGTTTTCGCCCCAAGAAATGCAGACTGGGCATGCATTAAGACATACGAAGGAAATTAAACCCCATTATACAATTAAATGAGTAAACAGAATAAAACCCACTCCCCAAAACCATCCCAAACCAAAAGTTTTTTGCCGACTTTTTTTCAAAAAAGTCGGGTAAAAATCAAAAAAGTCGGAATCCGTGATGTCATTTTCGGAAATAATGTGACGGTGGTCGAACCGGTCAATTTATATGAATGTACCATTGGCGATCATTGTCTTATCGGGCCGTTTGTCGAGATTCAAAAGGGCGCAGTCATTGGAGACAACTGTCGAATCCAGTCCCATGCGTTTATTTGTGACCTGGTGACTATCGGTTCGCATTGTTTCATCTCGCATGGTGCCATGTTTATCAATGATACGTTTTCCGAAGGAGGACCGGCGGGTGGGGATCGAACCAAGTGGAAGTCGACCGTTATCGGGGATCATGTATCGATTGGAACCAATGCCACGATTTTACCGGTTCGAATCACGGATCATGTGGTGATTGGGGCAGGATCGGTGGTGACCAAAGATATAACGGAACCCGGAACGTATGCCGGCAATCCGGCCCGGAAGTTGTCGTGAATCGGGCGCACCCATGGGTGCACCCCGACTAACCTCGAGAAGCGATGTCTTCTTTCAGTTTTAACCAGTATTCAATCCGTTCTTTTATTTTCTTTTCATATCCCATTTCATTGGGTTGATAAAAATTCTGTTCCGTCACTTCATCGGGAATCGTGCGCATGATGGTTGTTTTTTCCTTAAAGTTATGCGCGTATTGATATCCTTTACCGGCCCCTTTTCTCGAAGCCAAAAAATTCGACGGGTTGATAATGTGCATCGGTATATTAGCGTTTTTGTACTTCTCAACGATTTCCTTCATCTTTGCTTCCGTGACATACAGCGCATTGCTTTTGGGAGCCGAGGCCAGATAAACCGCGCATTCGGTTAAGAAAATATTTCCTTCGGGTGAACCGAGAAACTCATACGCTGCTTTGGCATTGAGGCAGATTTGAAGGGCTTGCGGATCCGCAAACCCGATATCTTCCGCGCATACTCGGATCATGCGTCGTAAGATAAACAGCGGATCTTCGCCGCCTTCGAGCATGCGATAGAGCCAGAATAAAGCCGCGTCCACATCCGAATTTCGGACCGCTTTATGGAAGGCGGAAATCAACTGATAGCGGTCATCACCCGTTCGGTCGTACGCGCCGATTTTATTCTGGATGATATTGAGCAGCATCTCTTCGGTGACCGGTTCACCGGAAACATACACGGTAAACACCATTTCCATGAGGTTTAGCATGCGTCGGGCATCGCCGTCGCTGTAATTCAGGAAGATATTCACCACCGGTTCCGGCAAGTCGATTTCTTTTCCGGTTTCGTCTTTGATGATATCCAGTCCCCGTTTCAGAATATGTTTGAGGTTGTCTTCTTTTAAGGGGTAAAATTCAAGGATCTTTAACCGTGACAGCAACGCACGGTTCATTTTATAGGCGGGGTTTTCCGTTGTGGTACCCAGGAGGATAATGTCGCCCCGTTCGACATAGGGTAAAAACGCATCCTGGGAACTTTTATTGAAATGATGAATTTCATCGACAAATAAAACCAGGGGTTTTCCGGTCAATTGTTTGCCCTGGGCCGCTTTTTTCATGATTTCGCGTGCATCATCGAGTTTGGAGATGGTTGCGGAGAATTCAATGGCCGGTAAATCCATTTCTTTCACGATAATCCGGGACAAGGTGGTTTTACCGGTACCGGGCGGACCCCAGAAGATCAGGGAATTGAGCTTGTTGTTTTCAATATAGGAGCGGATAATCTTTCCTTTTCCGACCAGATGTTCCTGGCCTTCGAAGGTATCGAGGTTTACGGGTCTTAATTTATCGGCTAATGGAAAAATATTTTTCATTATTTTAATTATATCAAAATATGTAAAAAATAAAAGTCCTTGAGGGATCGGGCGCACACATGGGTGCGCCCCTACAGAAATATTCCTAATTATTCGATGACAATAGATTTCAACGCAATCCCGAGGTTTCGCACGTCGTTATTGATATTAAGCTCCGCGGGCGAGACCGCTGTGGGGATTTCAAAAAGAATATTCAATTCGAAATTTTTCAAATATTGTCGGGGAATGACAACGGTCTCTTCACGCTCGGAAGGATCGGTAACCGTTAATCGCTTTATTTCGTTGCCATTCACATAAATATGAACGTCCTGGGAATTGATTTTACCGGGATAAATATAAGGCTTGAATGTCATGGTTAATGTCGCGCCACGCTGCGACGGTTTGATGGCGAAATACAATTCGGCTTTTTTTTCTCTGGACCAGGTAAAGCCATCTTTTCCTGCCCCATGCCACCCGATTCCCAGGAATCGGGCGGAGTTTCCGTCTCTTCCGAACGATACTTTCGTTCCCCATTCATAGGGAATCTTAGCGCTGGCAGCACGAATAATTCCCGCTTCCTTCCAGGAAGCGTCCAGCCATGCATGACCATTAACCGCATAGTCCCGCATGGTATAAAGATAATCGTTTTCCCAACCGTTCCAATTGTAATAATAAAAATGGCGTTCCCGCGATTCATTTTCCAGAACATCAAACATGGATCGCGCGCCCGGATGTCCAAACCCCAAAATGGAAAATAGGGTCGTGGATAGATCCTTTAAGGAAACCGGGGCATCGGTGATCTTGAGTTCCTCGTCTTTGGCACCCGGCGTTTTGATGAGAAGCAACGGCAATCCGGCAGCTTTGATGTGACTGGGTAGGGTTGCCCCTTGCGGTTCAGCAGCGGTTAAATGGGCGGCATCGATTTTAACGCCATACGGATAATCGGCGCACCCATGATCGGCCATGATGACGATTAAAGCATCATCAAACCGTCCCATTTTTTTGAGTTTATCGATCAACAACCGTGAAATCTCCAGGCATGCTTTGCCTTGCGATTTGAAACTTGCGCGTTGACTATAGGGCATGCGCTGAACGTCCAGCTTTGGCGTTAATACCAGGGGACGGTGCAAGCCGTTCAGATGATAATATTTAAATACGGGTGTCTCTCCCGTTGCGGAAGCCTCATCCGATAACTGCTCAATAAATTGAATATCATAGAGTTGGCGGGCCCTGGCCGACAGATTTAAACTATTGGCGGTTGCATTTCCGGTTGTCTTTTTTTTCAATTTGGCAGAAGATGAAAAAAGCCGTTTCAATAACCATTCCTGATTATTGTACACATACTTTTTTACAAAATGAGGCACATGTCGAAATAACGAAATGTCCAGCAGCAGACCGAGATCATTGAATGCAAACATGCCGGGTTCGCGTTTCTTAATATTGGAGGCAATGGACTCGTTGAAATAGATCGTGTTTTCCGTATGCGGATAAGGGTAAAGTTCAACGCGGAACCCATGCTGTTTTAACACCCAGGGAAGGGAGGTCTCTGAAGTATACGCTTTCTTTAGAAAATCTTGAACGGGCACGGAATTGTCGTATGGTTTCCCGGTTAAAAACGATGGCGCGGACGTATAGGTTTTGGGAAATACCGAAAGTGCATTACGGAAATAGGTAAACCCGCGGAAAATGTCTTTGTATTGTTTATCCTCATTGATAATTTCCTGAAACAAATCCGATTGATAGGTATCGAGCATTAAGATAATCACGTTGGTTTTGGACGAAAACGAATATTTTGTGGAATCATCGATGTGGTATTTTTTAAAACTGGGAATTTCGGGCAGGTGGGAATAAGCGGGATACAGGGAAACCAACTGGATCAGCATAAACCCGATACCGGCCGAGCGAGCGAATTTATAAATCGTTTTTGATTGGATCAGGGCAACGATGAGCACGATCATCCACAGTCCGAAATCAAATAGTCCCTGAAGCAATTTCTTTTTCCAGTGAATTTCTCTGCCATCCAGGGGTCCGTAATTCCAGACGAGGATGTTTCCCTGAATCCAGAGCAGCAGTCCGAGAGAAAAGAGAAGAGATATGCCCTGTTGGAAAAATTTGTTTCGAAGCAAATACAATACGGCGGAGATGCCGATGGTAAATCCGGCAGCGATGGCCAGCAAGTAAGGGGCGAGTTCGGAAAATAAAAATCCGAATTCCAGGGAATTGGTAAAGAAGATATGAAGCGGACCGAATACCCATAAGGTCAGTGAAAAAAACAAGGCAACAATGACGGTGGTGGATAGGGAAAATTTTTCATTCATGGTTTTTTATATATCACAGATATTCACAAAAATCAAACCGGCGTCGGTTGATTTCAAGGGGGCTTCGAGAGTTTCAGGAATTTTGTGTAGATCGTAGAGACGTAGCGCGCTACGTCTCTACAATATGGGTATCTACGCAAGATCCCTGACACTCTCGCTTTTTTCTTCGAGAAAATCGCCCCCTTGACCCCCAAAAAAGCTTTTGTTAATGATTGGTTAATGATAAATGTCGTTGAGTGTGGGTTCCAGTTGAGGGTATTGGAATGAAAATCCCGATTCCAATAAACGCCTGGGGATCACGTCTTGGCTGGTCAGTAATAATTCGTCGGCTTTTTCTCCGAGGAATAACTTTAGCAAAGCACCGGGGAGCGGGAACACGGAAGGGCGCGACAGGGCTTTTCCTAAGGTGTGGGCAAATTCGATGTTTCGAACCGGATGAGGTGATGTAAAATTATAGACGCCATTGCTTTCTTTTTGCTCGATCAGGAATGCGATCGCCCGGATAAGGTCTGTGATATGGATCCATGACATCCACTGTTTGCCGCTGCCGATTTTTCCACCGACAAAAAAACGAAATGGCTTTGCCATTTCGTTTAATATGCCGCCTTTTCCCAAAACCAGACCGAAACGACCGATGACGCGGCGTGTGGTTTCTTTTATGTCTACGGATAAATCGGTGGAGGCTTCCCAATGTTTGACGGTTTCGGCAAGAAACCCGGTTCCGGGTGTGCTTTGTTCATCCAATTCGGTATCGCCGCGATTTCCGTAAAAACCGATGGCAGAAGCTTGAACGAGGAGATTAGGCTTTAGCTGCAACCGCCTCAATGCTTGCATCAGTAGCATTCCAACGTGAACTCGGCTGTTTAAAATCTCGCTTTTCTTTTGATCCGTCCAGCGTCCGGAGCCGATGCTTTCGCCGGATAGATTGATAATTGCGTGAACCCCTTCCAATTCCTTTTCCCATCCGCTTAATGTTTCGGCATCCCATAAAATGGGTTGGATTTGCATGTGTTTCAACCGTTCGGCTTGTTGACGCCCGCGCGTTAACCCCTTGACGAGGTAACCTCGGTTTATTAAATGTTGTCCCAGAGCCTTCCCAATAAAACCCGACACACCTGTTATAACGATTATCTTTTCCATATTCCCTCCCATTTATCTCCCCTTCCAAAACCTCCTAAAATAAAAGTTTTTGGACCCACCTTTTTTCAAAAAGGGGATTGCATCCCCGAGGTAGGCCGCCGGGAGCTACTCTTTTATTTTTAAATTTTTCCTTTCCAATAAATAAAGCGTACGTAATGAGTCTTTAACAAGTGTAGATTCCCGGATATCAAAATAAATCGAAAATTCTTTTTCGAAGTCTTCTTTTGTATAATGCGGAAACACGTCTTCGCGGGAAACCAGTAAGCGTTGGACCTGGGAATCGTTTTTGGGAACAAATTCCATGATCAGGTACTGGCACAGTTGACCGAAGAATGCCGCAATTTTTGCCAGAGGCACATTATTGGAAATCGCCAGGTGGTGAATCAATGCCAGAGAAAGAACCAAATCCACGGGCCCGCGTTTCATAAACGACGTGCGTTCGTTGTTTTCCCACCCGATGCCTGAACTGGGATTGGTTAAATCCATGAGAAGCGGAAGCATATGCGCTTCTTTTTTTGTTTTCATGTGAAGGTAATTCTTCTCAACCGCAGACGGATCGATATCAAAAGCCAGAGTCGGAATTCCTTTCTCCGAAGCAATGCGGCTGAACAAACCGTTATTGGCGCCCAGGTCCCATACGGTGTTGGGTGTTGCGGTTTCAATATAGTTTAAAACGATTTGTTTTTTATGTTCGATCGCGGCGGGCGTATAATTGGTATCGTTATAATAATCGTCCCATTCCGTGCCTTCGGGTATCCATTTGAGTTTGGAAACAGCGGTTTCAAGACTGGAGATGATGCCCATGAACCCGAGTTTACTCATTTTTCGTCCGTCTTTTTTAAGCACGCGATCGCCTTCGTGGCGTTTTTGGCTTTTGCCGTGAAGGATGATGTGCATATAAACGGACATATTAAAACGGGCGGAAGTCGGGAGTAGGGAAGCGGCCAGGTCCAGCGGAATGCCGTCGATATACACGCGCAAGAGTTGCCCCAGTCGGATATCGCGCAGCGCCATGAGCGCCAATGGCGCCAGGAAATGCTGGCAGAATTGACGGTAGGCGATCCAGGGTTCCCCGTCTTTATATTTTTCAAAGGAAAGCGTATCGATCAGCACTGGTTTTCCATCGACAAATTGAATATTATACGCACTGCTGTCTTTGAGGGTCATCCCTTTCTCAAAAGCGCGCTTTTGAATCGCTAATGTGGCGAGTGCCGCGTCTTTTAATTGACTGAAACTCCATTCATACGGATAGGAAATAAATGGAATGAATTCCGGTTGAATGATTTTGTACCCTTTTGCCGGATCGGAAAACGGTATGTCGGATGGATCGATGTCCTGATGGGGAATCAGAAGTTGATGGGAAACGAGTTCCTCGTAGAGACCCGATTTCATGAGAAGATCATAATCTTCCTTACATGAATGATTGATTTGTCGAAATAACTGACCACCGCGAGAGAACATGAACCCATCCGGGTCGCGGAAAGACCCCGGATTCAAGATGTCCATTATTGATTTCCCTCTTCCTTTTTATTTTTTGAAAATAAACTTTGGATCGACGTTTTGATTTTGGTCCAGAAGATTTTAATCCCGAGCGAGGCGCCAACCAGAACGCCGAGTACAACCTGGATCACATAGCTTCCGGTTCCGGGATCGATGTAACCGAAACTCCATGTGGTAACAAAAAGAAAAACGATCAATGATACGTATATTTTTTTTCTCATATTCAAACCTTCAAATGTAATAGTTTTCAAATATACCACAGAAGCGGCAAAAAATCAAATAGCTATAGATTTATAGAAAAAAAACGACTACAATATATCTTAATTTTACTAAGAAATAGGAGCGAGTTAACATGAAATATTTCTCACTGATTCTCATTATAGGTGTTGGTTTAGCGATATGGTCACTCTTTGGCGCAGACCGAATTACCGGTCACATGTTTGCCACACGTTCCGAAGTGATTTCCACGGAAGGCATGGTAGCAGCGAGTCAACCGCTGGCTGCTCAAATCGGAATCGATATTCTTAAAAAAGGCGGCTCGGCCATCGATGCGGCTATCGCCATCGATGCAGCCCTGGGGCTCATGGAACCGACCAGTTGCGGTATTGGCGGCGACCTCTTTGCCATTGTCTGGGACAATAAAGAGAAAAAACTTTACGGACTCAATGCCAGCGGTACCGGTCAATCGGGTTTATCTCTGGACCATTTCAAGAAAAACGGAATGGTTCGGGTGCCGATGGTGGGACCGTTGAGCTGGAGTGTTCCCGGATGCGTGGAAGGATGGTCCGAATTGCATAAAAAATTCGGTAAACTGCCGATGAAAGACATTTTGGCTCCCACGATTCGATACGCCGAACAGGGGTTTCCGGTTTCGGAGTTGATTGCTTACTATTGGAAACGGTCCGTGGCCAAATTCAAAGATTACGAGAACTTTCAAAAGCTTTATGCGCCCAACGGCAAGGCACCGGAAAAAGGGGATATCTTCAAAAACCCCGACCTTGCGCGCACGCTTCGGTTGATTGCGGATAAAGGAGCAGACGCCTATTATAAAGGACCCATTGCCGAAGCCATTGTGAAATATTCGCAGCGCGTGGGCGGATTCTTTCACATGAAAGATTTCACCGATTATAAAGCCGAATGGGTTCAACCCCTGAGCGCGAATTACCGGGGATACGACGTGTGGGAACTTCCCCCCAATGGACAGGGAATTGCCGCCCTTCAGATGCTGAACATGCTGAAAAATTTTGATGTGAAATCCATGGGCCACAATTCCGCCGAATACCTTCACCTCCTGATCGAGATCAAAAAGATCGTGTACGAGGATCGCGCCCGGTTTTATGCAGATCCGAAGTTTGCCAAAATCCCCATCGATCAATTGATCTCCGAAGAATACGCCAAGAAACGGTTGAGATATTTTAATCCCAAAAAAGCAGCAACCGAAATTCCCTACGGCGACGCGGAACTCAAAACCAGCGACACGATCTACCTCACGGTCGTGGATAAAGACCGCAATGCGATTTCGTTTATCCAAAGCAATTACGCGGGTTTCGGTTCGGGAAATGTTCCGGACGGTCTGGGTTTCTGTATTCAAAACCGGGGAAATCTCTTCAGTCTCGAACCGGGACATCCGAATGTGTTCGAACCCGGTAAGCGTCCTTTCCATACGATTATTCCGGCCTTCGTCACCAAAGACGGGAAACCGGTGTTCACGTTCGGCGTGATGGGCGGTGACATGCAGCCGCAGGGTCATGTGCAAATTCTTTTAAATATTATTGATTTTGGGATGAATATCCAGGAAGCCGGCGACGCGCCGCGGTTCTATCACACGGGTTCATCCGAGCCGGACTACGGAAAAATGAAAGACGGCGGCGAAGTGAGCCTCGAAAGCGGTATCTCACCTCAAGTAGTTAGAGACCTGATGGGTTTAGGCCATAAGATCGTCGGTTCTGTCGGCCCCTACGGCGGCTACCAGGGTATCTGGATCGACTGGCCCCGCGGGGTTCTGATCGGCGCCAGCGAATCGCGAAAAGACGGCTGCGCCATCGGTTATTGATTCCTACTTTTTTGAAAAAAAGTAGCAAAAAACTTTTTATTTTGGGTAATTTGGTTTTGTTATTTGATGTTTTTTGTTGTTCTTTAAAATTTTGATGGATAATTTTATTTATTGTAGGGGCGATTCGCGAATCGCCCCCATCATTTTATCGTGGAGCTACTTACCATTGGAGGGAATATAATGGTTCATGTACGCGACTATGATCGTTTAACCGATCAAGTTATGATTATATATGACAGGATGTTTCAACTGTATATTGTGAAAGGAGCACAGAAGAATTTTTTAATCGATTCCGGGTCCATCACCAAAGCCCGAGACTTTTCTCTCGCCATCGACCGTGT
This sequence comes from Candidatus Omnitrophota bacterium, assembly GCA_050258455.1. Classification (GTDB taxonomy): domain Bacteria; phylum Acidobacteriota; class Aminicenantia; order UBA2199; family UBA2199; genus JAKAGC01. The sequence goes on from JBLMYT010000103.1 coordinate 39,986, forward strand.
CCTGAACGAGACCGGGAGCAAGGTCAAGGGTATTCAAACGTTGTTATTAACCCATACCCATTGGGATCATACGGGTTCGGCTTCGTTTTTACAACAGAAATACGGATTCGATGTATTCACTTCCCCACGCGGATTGGAATTACTCCAAAAAGATAAAGTCATCGAATACATCAATCGACTGAATCAGGATCACAAACAATTGATCGATGATACGTCGGACACCGTGGTGGAGAAACTTCAAAACCTTTCGGCTGTGAATAATGGGGATAGAATTCCGGTGGATGAACACAGTTATTTTGAAGCCATTGAAGCACCGGGGCATACCAAATGCTCGATGGCTTATTATCTTTATCCCGCGAAGGTTCTGTTTTCCGGTGATACGGTCGGTATTATCGAACAAACCGGCATTATCCGTCCGTTGTACTTATCCAGTTACACCGATTATGAAAACTCGTTTCATAAGTTAATGGCGTTGGATGTTGACATATTAGCGCTTCCGCACAACCGGCCCATCCGAGGAAAGGAAAGAGTGAAACGTCACCTGGAACAGTCCCTTCAGCGCACGCATGAAATCAGGGATAAAATTATCAGACTTCTGAACCAGGGCGAAAGTATTTCGGGGGTTGCCGAAATTTTATACCGCACCGAATTTTCGCGGCCCACGTTGATGGGGCCGCGAGAGGCATTAATGACCAATCTGGAAGCGATGGTCAATTCCGTTCAAAAAGAGTGTATGTAAAAACAAAAGTTTTTGGAGGTCCGGGAACCTTTTTTCAAAAAGGTTCCTGGCCGCCGGAGGCAATGGTTAATTATATACCGGATAGCTTCATCAGTGTATCACGAAAATAGCAGAAGCTTGGCGATTTGTTGTTCATGACATCCATTCGAGGTGCAATGGCTTCCGCCCATTTGGATTTTTCAGTGCCAATCGCTTGCCAGCCTTTTCGAGATAATGTCGATGAACCGCCCGGATAAACGGCGTCCGCCAGTTTTTCCCATGTTCCGACAACATTTTCATCTTCGTAAGAATTGAGAACGGTGAATTTGGCCTTCGGATAAGCATGAATTATTGCATTAATATCACCGTTTCATCATCGCTGGCCCTTCGAATTCTGGCAAATCCATCATCGCCTTTTTCCAATATCCATACTTCTTCGGGTTCAAGCGCATCGACAAAATAAGGCTGATGGGTCGTAATAAAAATTTGGGCTCCTCCTTTCTGTCCGGTGGCGTGGGTTCGGAACTCTTTGGCTAATGTTTCAAGGAGCTTGTGATAGAGTCCATTTTCGGGTTCTTCGATACAGAGAAATGGCGGTGGCGTGGGATCTTCCAGGAGTAAGAGATAAGCGAATACTTTTAGCGTGCCATCGGACATTTGCTGGGCATAGAATGGGTCGCTGAATCCTTTATCATTGAATCGCAAGAGAAGCCTCCCGTCGGGTGTCCGGTGCGTATCGATTTTATGTAATCCGGGTATCTTCTCGGCAATGCGGTTCAAGATGGATTGAAAACTCTTCGGATGCTCTCGCTCCATGAATTGGACCACATTTCCAAGGTTGTCGCCATGAATATTCAAATGTTTCTGTGGACCTGCCAAAGGGAGACTGCGGGCCGCATCCGGGGTGAAATAGCTCAAATACCATCCCTCGATGAATCGTCGAAACGCCGATATTCGGGGATGTTGTTTAAGCGATCCGAGTGAGGCAATACCTAATTTCCGGTTATCCTCTAATTCGACCACTTCGGATTCCCGGCTCTCTTCTTGCTCATCGCCTTTCATGATGGCGTCCATGAGATTTTGGAGATCGGATTCCTTATCTTCCTTTATTCCTTCCTTTTCTCCCTTCCATACAATTCCCTTACCTTCATTGAGTATGAGAAAATAAAAAGGTATGCCGTGTTTTTGACCTTTTCGCATTTGTCGAAGGCGCTCTTTTTGGACATAGGGACGGCCGGATGAATCTAAGTCAATGGAGATTGAATATGTAATTGGCCGGGCTTTCTCTTCTTCTTTATAATAGATATCGAATTGAATCGGGCCTTTTTGACCTTGCGAGCGAACACGACTAAAACCTCCCCGGCCGCGCATGTCGCACGCTTCTTCCACTCCGGCTTTAAGACAATCGGCGAGAAAACCGAACGCATCGAAAAGGGTGCTTTTTCCAACCCCATTTTTTCCAATAACCGCGGTCAAGGATGTTAAGGGTGCCGCTTTTCCCCCCAAAACTTTACCCAGGGTCACATCTTTTAAAACTTTAAAATTTCGTATCCTGATCCCTTCGATTTTCGCCATTTTGCCTCCATGTCATTCAACCGGTGTCAATCCTTCTGCGATGATTTGACATTATATCGGATAATTTTGAAAAGTCAAGAAACATGCCATGATATAAAATATTCATGTAAAATATCTGAATTCTTTACCATATCAAAAGTTTTTGGAGGTCCAGGAACCTTTTTTCAAAAAGGTTCCTGGCCGCCGGAGGCAATACTTAATCTTCTTTCTGTTTCTTAGGAATAAAATATGTAGCCAGGATGGCCGCGATTCCTGCAGCAATAAATGTGGTTAAACGGGACGTAATGACCGCTTCCAAACCGGTGACGCCCCAGATAATCGTAAACAGCATTCCGGTAATAATCGTCGCGATTACGGCTCGGCCGTGATATCGCTTCCAGAATAACGTCAATAGGATCACAATGGAAAACGTGCACCCGATGCCGGCCCATACATAACTCACGATCACAAAGATGAGTTTTTGGGGGGAGATGTACGCCACGCCCAAGGCGATACATGCCAGCAAGGTCGTCACGATTCGTGAGCGAATCAATGCGGAGCGGGACTTTTCCTCTTTGGTCATGTTCTGATGTTTGGACCTAAATAGAGGACCGATGATATTTTCCGAGAGTTCGGAAGAGGAGAGGATCAACAAGGAATCGGCAGTGGAGAGCATGGCAGCAATGGCTCCGGTGATGAGTAAAGCGGCGATGGCAGGTGGGAACAGTTTTAGCATGACTGCGGGCATGACGTATTCGCGGTCCGTAAGGCCGGCGGGTCCAAAAATCGCCAGTCCGATCCAGCCGATGGACAGGGCGCCGATATAAGCGAGGACGGTCCAGGCAATGCCGATGTTTCGTCCCTGGCGGGCATTGCGGGCGTCTTTGATTGCCATGAACCGCATGCTTAATTGGGGTTGACCGCCGAGGTATCCGAAGAACCAAGACGCGCCGCCGATGATGACCACGCCGATACCGAAACCGGTTGCGGCGTTGGTAAACGAATGATAACCGCCTCCGGCTTTGGTCAATGCCTGGGTAATGGATTGGGCGTAGAGTTCCGGATGTTTGGCTAAATAGAGGATACCGGCAATCGGACCGATCACGAGAGTGGCGATCATTAATATGGCCTGGATGACGTCGGTGTACACGACGCTTCGGAATCCGCCGTAAATCGTATACGGAATAATGACCACAGCCGTAATGAGCATCCCCCATTGGGGATCGATTTTCATGAGTGTAAACAGGGTTTTACCGCCGCCCAGAAATTGAGCGCCGACGTAAAAGAAGAAGAAAAAGACAATCACGCAACTGCCCACGGTTCGAATCGCCGAACCCACTTCCCGGTGGCGTTTGGCGATGTATTCGGTAAAGGAGGTCACCTGATATTTTTCCGCTTCATCTCGCAATCGCCAGGCTAAAGCCGCCCAGGCGGTGATGATTCCGATCACGCATCCGACTGCGGTCCAGGTTTCCACCAAACCGGTGGCATAGGCGGCGCCCGGAAGACCCAATAGAGCCCATGAGGACTCACCGGCGGCGCGTTCGGATAAAGCGGCGGCCCATCCGGGGAGCGTTCGACCGGCGATGGCATAATCTTCGTCGGTTTTTACTTTCCGTCCCTGATACAATCCCCAAAGAATCATGAGTACCATATAACCGCCCATCACCATGATGACTTGCATGTTTTGTGACATAAGCTTCTCCTGTTCGGATTATGGATGACAAAATTTTTTTCAAAATTTTTATGAGCTTTTAGCTTATCACAAGGGATTTTCCTTTTCAACTCCAATCTCATTTTGGGGCAGACACGCGGGTCTGCCCCTACGGAACACCCATCGGGTCGCACCTAAAACAAAATTTCGACCGAGCTTTCTCCCACCAGGGATTCGATATCATTCTTCATCGAAAGCGATGCATTCAGCCCTTCATCCGCTTCAACTTTTATATCCACACGGTAATTATCCGCTGTATAAACAGCGACGATAAAGGGGATGGAACTTCGATTGTCGCGTATCTTTTTTTCCAATTCATCGATAAAAGGCTCTGTTAATTGATCGTATTTCAATTTAATGACAATTCGCTTGGTTTGCTTTTTTAAATGCTCTTCCAACTCGGTTAAATTCTCCAGATAAATATTGGGCGTGGTGCTCTCATCCCCCTCGGGCAATTGCCCTTCAATAAAATAAGGAAAATCCAGCCGAATCTTATCTTTAAACTGCGTCCACTTGTCTTTAAAAACCAGGACCTTCATCCGTCCCGTCAAATCTTCGAAAAACAATTCCCCGTAAAGCGCCCCCTTCTTTGATTTCCGTTGCGCATAATCGGTGACCACTCCCCCGAGACGCACAGTCTCCCCTTTAAATTCCCCCGCCATAATGGTCGCGATATCTGTGTTGGACGCTTTCTTGATTTCGTCTTTAAACCGGTCCAACGGGTTAAACGTGATGTAGATGCCGGCCACTTCTTTTTCGTTTTTGATGATCTCGGATTCGCCCCATTCCTCCGATTGAAGGTATTCTTTTTTGATACTAATGCACGTGGTTTCTTCGGAAGCAAAGAGCGACTTCTGCTTGGACGCCGCATGCTTCTGAAGGACCGCGGCCTGATGAATGACCTCCTCCACGCTATCAAACAACGCCCGGCGAGTGGTTCCGAATTCTCCCATGGACCCGGATTTGATCAGACTTTCCAGCACGGACTTATTGACTTTGGTTAAATCGATCCGACTAATGAAATCCGAATAACTCTTAAACGGTCCCCCTTCGTTTCTGGCTTTTAAAATACTGCAAATGGCAGCACTGCCGACATTTTTTAACCCTTTCAATCCAAAACGAATGGAATTTGCTGATTCGACATGAAACTGCTCGTCACTCTTGTTGATATCCGGCGGCATGACCCGAATGCCCATCTTCTTGGTTTCGGAAATATACTGAATCACTTTGGAAGAGGTGGAGGTCTTCTCCGCCTCAGAGGTCAAATTGGCGGTCATAAAGTAAACGGGATAATGCGCCTTTAAATACGCGGTCTGATAAGCTAAGAAACCATACGCCGTGGCATGGGACTTGTTAAAACCATATTCGGCAAAGGTTTCCATCTGCGAGAAGAGTTCTTCGGCTTTCTTTTTGTTGAATCCCTTCTTGGTGGCTCCTTCCAGGAACTCTTGCTTAACTCCGGCAATTTTATGGACCTGCTTCTTTCCCATGATCTTACGCATTTCATCGGCTTTACTCATGGAAAACCCGGCAACCACAACCGATATGCGCATGACCTGCTCCTGGTAAACAATGATCCCATAAGTATCCCAAAGGGTTTCTTCCAATTCGGGAAAGAGATATTCGACTTTTTCTTTGCCGATTTTTCGTTTGACGTAAACTTCGGCCATTCCCGAACCCAGCGGACCGGGCCGGTAAAGCGCGTTCAAGGCGATCAAATCCGTGATCTTGTCCGGTTTGGAGCGGCGCAGGTAATCGCGCATCCCCGAACTTTCAAACTGGAATATCCCATCCGTATCGCCTTCCTGAAACACGCGGTACGTCATCTCATCGTCCAGGGGAATCTTATCCAAATCAAGCTCGACCCCTTCCACGCGTTTGAGTTCGCTTAAGATGTGTTCGATGATGGTCAGGGTTTTCAAACCCAAAATATCCATCTTTAACAAGCCGATCTCTTCCACCTCTTCTTTTTCGAATTGGGTCACGATATCGTCTTTGGTTTTATAGAGCGGCATAAATTCGGTAAGTTTTTTGGGCGCAATGACCACGCCTGCCGCATGCATCGAGGTATGACGGACGTTGTTTTCCAGCCGGAGGGCGAGTTCCATCAATTTCTTGGTTTCCGGAACATGCTTGAGCTCTTTTTGAAGTTCCGGACTGTTATCGATCTCGCTTTTCAAATCGACTTTGGGACCATCGGGAATAATTTTGGCAATGCGGTTCACATCGTTGAGCGGAATCTCGAGCACCCGTCCGATATCCCGGATTGCAAGCTTCGCCTTCATCTTTCCGAAAGTGACAATCTGCGCGGTATTTTCTTCACCGTATTTGTTGCGAATGTAAGTGATGACCTCTTCGCGACGGTCCCCATCAAAATCCATATCGATATCAGGCATGGAGACACGGGCGGGATTGAGGAACCGTTCAAAAATCAAATCGTATTCCAGTGGGTCGATCAGGGTAATCGACATCACATACGAGACCAGACTTCCCACGACCGATCCTCTGCCGGGTCCGACCCGAATCCCCTTTTCCCTGGCAAAGCGTATGATATCCCACACAATTAAAAAATAACCGGGAAAACCCATTTCGCGGATTTTCTCGATTTCATAATCCAGGCGTTCGTCGTATACCTTGATATCGATTTTTCGCTGCATCAGCATAGGCCGAAGCTTTTCAAATCCTTCCCGGCATACTTTCTCAAAATAACCATCCACAGTGGTTTCGGGCGGAACGTTAAAGTCCGGTAAAAAATATTTTCCGGTTTTGAAATCATAGTTGCACCGGGCGGCAATCTCCATGGTGGCATCGATACTTTCGGGATAATCGGCAAAGAGTTTCTGCATCTCTTCCGAGGATTTGAAGTACATTTCCTCGGTTTCCTTTTTCATGGGCCGGCTATCGTTGGAGAGCACGTTGTTGGTCTGGATGCAGATGAGCACATCCCGGGCATCGGCGTCTTCCTGACGTAAATAATGGACATCGTTGCTGGCTACCAGCGGAATGGATAAATCGGCAGATAACCTTACCAATTGAGGCAACACCCGGACCTGAGGTTCAAGCCCGTGGTTTTGAATTTCAATGTAAAAATCATCCTTAAAGAGTTCCCGATACCATCGGGCCGATTCATACGCCGCCTCTTCGCGGTTGTTCAGCAATTTAAAGGGAATTTCTCCCTGAATACAGGCGGACAACGCAATGAGTCCCTCATGGTATTTTTCAAGCAGTTCTTTATCGACCCGGGGCTTGCGGTAAAACCCTTCGGTAAACGAACGGGAGATGAGTTCCGAAAGATTCCGATATCCGGCATCATTTTTAACCAGCACGACCAGATGGTTGTAATTCAATTCATCGTTGGCTTTATCCGGTTTGGTAAAACGGGTATCGGGCGACACATAGAGTTCGGACCCGATAATGGGTTTGATATTATTTTTTCGGGCCTGTTTATAAAAATTTAGCGCACCCAGGATATTGCCGTGATCGGTGAGGGCAACGGCTTGCATATTGAATTCCTGTGCCTTTTTGAGTAATTCCTCAAATTTGAGACAGGAATCCAAAAGGCTGAATTGCGAATGCAGGTGAAGATGGATAAAACTTTTCATTAACTTCTAAAGTAAAAATGAAGCCATTACGGCAAACTTATTCCCATTCGATGGTTCCGGGGGGTTTGGACGTTAAATCGTAGGTAACGCGGTTAATGCCTTTGACTTCATTGATAATCCTGTTGGCCACTTTTTTCAAAAATTCGGGCGATGCCGGATACCAATCGGCGGTCATCCCGTCCATGCTTTCAACCATCCGAATGACGGCGGCGTTTTCATAGGTTCTCAAATCCCCCATGACGCCGACGCTCTTGACGGGGAGCAGAACGACAAATGCTTGCCAAACATGATTATAAATACCGAATCTCTCCATTTCTTCAATGAGAATGGCATCCGCTTCGCGCAGTATATCCAGATGTTCGCGGGTGACGCATCCGGGAACGCGAACGGCCAGGCCCGGCCCGGGAAACGGGTGACGCATGATAAACTTTTCATCCAGGCCCAGTTCCCTTCCGATTTCTCTCACTTCGTCTTTAAACAGCTCGCGAAACGGCTCGATCAATTTCCAATTCATTTTTTTGGGAAGCCCGCCCACGTTGTGATGACTCTTGATCGTGGCCGACGGACCGTTGACCGAGACCGATTCGATGACATCCGGGTAGAGAGTACCCTGAGCCAGGAAATTGACCGTTCCGGTTTTCTCCTGAACGGTCGAGAATATATCGATAAAGGTTTTTCCGATAATTTTACGTTTCTTTTCGGGAGATCGCACGTTGTTCAGTCGCGACAGAAATTGCTCCGAGGCATCGATGCCGATGACATTGAGACCCAGGTCATGTTTGAACCGGTTCATCAATTGCGGATATTCATCTTTGCGGAGCAGGCCGTTGTTGATAAAGACCGGGATGGATTGATCACCCACGGCTTTTTTGAGCAGAAGCGCAAGCACCGTGGAATCGACTCCGCCGCTGAGTCCCAGGATAATCTTTTCATTTCCCACGGTTTCGCGGATCGTCTCGATCGACGACTTGATGAAATTTTCCATATTCCAGTCGGCGTTCAATCCGGCGATATCAAAGATAAAGCGGCTGAGGATTTTTTTCCCTTCCTGCGTGTGAACGACTTCCGGGTGAAATTGAACCCCATAGATCTTCCGTTTCGGGCATTCGATGGCTGCCAGTTCGGAGTTTTCCGTGCGGGCCGTGATTTGAAAGTCATCGCTAAAACCGGAGATTTTATCGCCATGACTCATCCACACGGTGGAGTGGTCAACGATTCCGGCAAGGAGTTGGCTTTCTTTATTTAAAATTTCCAATTTCGCCAGACCATATTCGCGGCTCCCGGCAGGGATGACCTTCATGTTGGAATGAAACGCCAGAACCTGAAGACCGTAGCAAATTCCCAGAAGGGGAATACCGGTTCTTAAAATGGCGCTGTCGATGTTGGGGGAATTTTTTTCATAGATGCTGGATGGACCGCCGGAGAGAATGATGGCACCGGGTGCAAAGGTTTTGATTTTTTCCATTCCCTGGTGGTAGGGGACGACTTCCGAATAAACGTTGAGTTCCCTGACTCTCCGGGCGATGAGTTTTGTGTATTGGGAGCCAAAATCAAAAATTAAAACACGATTATTGTTGTTTTCCATTTACCCATTTTATCAGAATGAGAGAATGGGGGCAAGTCTTTTCGTTTTTTTCGTGAGGTTAAATCAGTTAAAAATCAGTAAAAAATCGATTATGCCGAAGGGTGAAGCCGGATGAGGCCGGAGGTCACCATGCCATAGAGGGTTCGGGCCGTATCAAAAATATTGATGGATGATTTTTCGGAAATTTGGGCAATGGTATTTTTGCCATCGATTTTAGAGACAATCAGCCATTCCATGGTGGAAAGAGAAATTTTTCGGTTTTCGGTTCGACTGATTTCACTAAATTGAGGAATCGCATCGACCGACCCGATTTTGGTAGCCAGGACCTTCCATTCATCGACACGTTTGGCAGCTTCGAGCAGCAGGGGGGCAATCGGCCGGGCAATGGTTCGCGTGCCGTTCCATGAGCCCGGTTCAAAGGTCAACGTTCCTTCTTCCTTTAAGGTTATCGTGAAAAAAGCATCTTCACCGGAGAATTTATCTATTTCCGCATGAACGATTTCGCCCTTTTCCATGACGATGAAACCGCGGCTGCCCTTTTCGCGGGAAAGAATAAATTGTCCGGTTTTTCCGGAATTGGAATACTCCTCGAGTATCTCTGCCAGGTGGGTGAATTCTAAAGCGCCTTTTTGCATGTTCATCAATCCCTTGTTTATAAATAGTTATAAATCGAGTTTATAGATCGAGTATCAATTGAATCCTTTAAAATCATCGGTTCCAACGGTAACCGTGGACCGTCGCACGGACGGTCCACGGTCTCTTTTATCATTTCTTTATTTTCTTTTATTTGGTGACGCTAAATTGGGAAGGGGATTCGATCAATTCGATCTTTCCCATTTCCATTTTAATCACCTTGTCTGCCACATCGAAGTAATGGTCGTCGTGGGTAATGGCAATAATCATCTTTCCTTTTTCTTTCATGCGGGTCAACAAGGTCCGATAGAAGAATTTCCGGAATTCGGGGTCCTGATCGGCGGCCACTTCGTCGAAGAGATAGATCGGCCGATCTTCGAGGTAACAGCGCAAGAGCGCCAATCGTTTGCGCTGACCGCCGGAAAGTTCGACGGTGCTAAACGCATTGTTTTCCAGCTTGACTTTTTCCTCGAGGCGGAGCATTTCCAGGTATTCCTTCACTTCCTGTTCTTTTCCGGTCAGATCGATATCGTATAATTTTTCAAACAGGTGGTAATCGCCGAAAACCGCGGAATAAAATTCACCCAACTGTTCGTTATCAATGGGTTTTCCATCCAGGGTAATGGATCCTTTCTCCGGGATATACAGACCGGTTAACAATTTGGCCAGGGTGGTTTTGCCGCTGCCGTTTCCGCCGATGATAAAGATGATTTCTCCCTTCTTTGCATCGAAATCGATCGGGCCGACGACAAACTTTTCGGATTCGTCTTTGGTTTCATATTCGAAATAAACGTTTTTGGCGTTAATGGACTCGACATCGGCGGACGTCGGTTTGATGAGTTTGGGCTGGGCCGCTTCCTGGATATTGGCCGGGATGTCTTTCATCAATCCCTGAATTCGCTGCCAGGCGACTCGAATTTGAACGATACCGGGGATCGAATTTAAAATACCGGTTACCGGTCCGATGAGATAGAGCAGGACCATAATGAAACTCATTAACGTGGCCTTGCTCATATCCGGGATTAAAACGGGGATTCCGAACCCAACGGAGGCGAGCACCACGATTAGCATCGATTCGCCGACCATGAACGCATTGACGAAATTAATCATGGCTGCGGCTGAATTTTCACGAAATTGATCGGTAACATCACCGATTTCTTTTCGGAATTCCTGTTTTTTGGTAAAGTGGAGACTCAACTCTTTAAAACCGGCCCTTAATCCATTGAGCAATCCCATGTAGACGTTTTGGGTATTTCGGGCAGTTTCAAACAAGGCTCGGGCTCTTTGGCTCACGATCGAGTAGATCACGGCCACGATCGAAATAACAACCAGCGTGACCATCGTGCTCCAGAAGGCAATGGTGCCCAAATAGACAAATGCACCGATGATGGTGACAATACTACTCATCACTGTTACGGCAAATTGGGCAATTCCGCCAAGCGTATTGGTATCGTTGTTCAGGGTCGCGATCACGCGTCCGGTATCCAGCTTTTCGAATTTCTGGTAAGAGGTCTTAAATATCCGGTCGACCAATCGAATTCGCAAATCGTAGATAATATTAAACGAGATTTGGACCAGCCGGACTTGCAGTTCTTTCCGTCCGAAGAGGTAAAGGCACATGGCCAGGATGAAGTAATATACGAGGAAGTGAAGCTTGATGTTTGCGTACAAGGAGATGGTAATCAGGAAAATGACCACGGAGTTGGAGGCACCGCTGAGCAAGCTTAAGGCCATCAATGACGGGGCCGATCGGACGTATTTATTTTGATGGGGGAAAAAAAACGAAAGGAGATAACCCAGGTAAGAAATCCCCATGGTGACGATCGCGAATATGGCCGACAGTTTGAAGCTGCTGGGTGCCCAAACCGAGGCGACTTTCCAGGAAATTCCGACCAGGGCGAACGGCAACAGATAAACGCCGAAGATAAACGGAAGGAATGCCAGGAGAATCAGAATCGGTCGAATGATCCGTCCGGCAGTCAATTTTTCGAATTTCCGTTTACCTGTAACGATCTGAAATATGGTCAGCAGAATGAAAATGGCGGCCAGTAAGATACAGACACAGGCCAGAATAAAAAAGATCGAAGCCCCTTTGTCGATCCCGGCGCCCAGATTGGCATCCGAGGGAAGCGGTTTGCCGGTGACCAGGTTCATGACCGTATTGGCGATGTAGGGCGTGTAGGTGCTGTTGGAATTGGTCAGGATACCCACGGCGATTTTTTGGCGGGGTTGAAAAATAAATTGGGACGTGAAGTTAGGGTTGTTGCCGCCATGTTGAATCTCGCCGCTCCCATCCTGGGAGATGTACCATCCCATGGCATAAGAAGAAAGGGCATTGCGATCAACCGGGACCGTGGGATCGGCCTGGTGCGTTTTTTGCATCAGGGGATAAAGCGGCGTTTCCTCCATGCCCAACTGACATTTTAGCCAGCGGGAAAGGTCGATGGCATCGGAGATGATGTAGCCGGCGGGGGTATTGCCCTTATAGGTCGGCGCATCATAGGGGCGAGCGGAAAAGAAACTCACCTTGTAACCCTGAGCAACGGTTAAATTATCGGCGCGCCCGACATAGGTCCGGTTCAGTCCGAGGGGATTCACGATCTTTTGTTTCACATATTCTTCGTAGGGCATCCCCGACACTTTTTGAATGACCAATCCCAGAACGTCATAGTTGATCGTGGCATAGAAATGGCGGGTTCCGGGTAAAAAGTCCAGTTCGGTTCCGGTGAGGGCTTGCACGGTTTTTTCCAGTGCGTCTTTTTCATTGCTTTCCGGAATCAGGGCGATTGATTTGAAGGGGACGCCAGTGGTTTGATTCAGGAATTGGCGCAGGGTCGGATAATATTTTTTCCCTTTGTACGTCAGGTAGAAAGTGGGGAGGTACGTGGAAATTGGCTCATCCAGCTTGATTAAGCCATCGGCCTCGCATTGCATCACCGCCAGGGCGGTCATGGCTTTGCTCGTGGACCCCCATTCAAACAAGGTTTTATCGGTAACCGGGATCTTCGACTCTTTGTTGGCATAACCAAAACCCTTGATATATACCGGCTCGTTTCCCTTGATGATGACGAGAGCCAGACCCGGGATGTCTCCCTTGTCCATGAGTTCGGTTACTTTTTTTTCGATTTGATCGAAGGAATTGCCTGTTCCGGCGTTCAAACGATTTCCAGCGATGAAAACAAAAAGAATGGTAAAACAGATGAGTAGCGGGTGAATTTTTCTTTTCATAGTTTCTCCTTTCATTTAACCATGACAGTGATTTCTTATATCTACATATTTAATATGTATAGACCTTTTATGTGTATCACAGTAACTCGCGGAAACAGGTAAAATTTTTCGGAGTGATACAGGAAGATACCTTTATATCACAGATTAAAAATTATTTCAACAATTAACTCTTAATTGGCCAGGCGGACTTCTTTGATTTCGGGGATTTCTTCGATAATGGTTTGTTCCACATAACCCTTGATGGTCATGGTGCTCATGGGGCATCCGTGGCAGGCGCCGGTCAGGTGCACAAGGACAATCCCTTGATCTTCCAGGATATCTACCAGTTCGATGCCGCCGCCGTCTTGTTCCAGGGCGGGTTTGATGCGGTCGATGATCGCCTCGACTTTTTCTCTTAAATCCATTTGTGTTACTCCTTTTAATAATTAATTTTAAATATACTTGAGCATTTCATTCAGAGCGTTGAATGCCCGTTTGGCAATTTCCGGCTCGACTTGAATCTCATATTTTTCATCTCGCAATGATTCGTATACATCGCGGAGGGATGTGCGTTTCATATTCACACAGATCCTGGGTTTGAAGGCGGGATAAAACTTTTTGTTGGGGTTTTCCCGTTTCATCCGTTCGATCAATCCCTGTTCGGTGGCCACGATAAATTCGTTGGCGGGGTCTTGGGCCGCCACGCTCAGCATGCCGCTGGTCGATAGAACCTCATCGGCAATGTCGATCACTTCGGGTCGGACTTCCGGGTGAACGATCACCTTGGCGTTGGGAAAATGACGTTTCATTTCTTCGATTTCTTCTCGTTTGATGCGGTTATGGACGAAGCAATACCCTTCGTGCAAATGAAGTTTTTTCCAGGGGACCAGGCGTTGGACGTAGCTGCCCAGGTTTCGGTCCGGGATGAAGATGATCTCGTCGGCGTCGATATTTTTGACGACATTGACCGCGTTGGCCGAGGTGCAGCACGCGTCGCTTTCGGCTTTGATTTCGGCGCTGGAATTGACATAGGTCACCACTTTGGCATGGGGGTATTGTTCTTTTAAATCTCGGAGCTCATCGATCGTAATCATGTCGGCCATGGGGCAGCCCGCATCCAGACGCGGCAGCAGGACTTTTTTGGTGGGAGAAAGAATCTTGGCGGTTTCGGCCATGAATTTAACTCCGGCAAACACGATCAGGGGATGATCGGTTTTGGCGGCCACGCGGCTGAGTTCCAGCGAATCGCCCAGGTGATCGGCAACCCGTTGAACGTCATCGATTTGATAATTGTGAGCCAGGAGAATCGCATTTTTGGATTTTTTCAATTCAGCTATTTTTTCTTTTAAATCTTCCATGTTTTTATTCCAATGTATTCCATCATTCGAATTCATCTGTTGTTTTATTTTATTATAGTTTTGTTTTTTCGTCAATGGATGCGGGATGGGCTTTTGATGAATTTCTTGCCTTTAGTTTAATCTTCTGTTTTTTTTGAATCGAGGGACGACGCGTCGACGAACTCTTTTATTTTTCGTTTTATTCGTCGTAATTGATCCCCCAGAGGGCCCATGACGTGATCGTATATATCCTTGATGGCTTCGGGTAAATATTCATGGGCGATCTTATTTCGGACGTCTCTCATTTCCATGCCTACCGAGACCGAATCGATAAAGTCCAGTTTTTCCATTCGGTTCAGTAAGTCGCGGAAGGTGTCGGAATTCTCCCCGAACATATACAGCTCGTAACTTCGGAAAAATTTAATCACGACTTCCACGGCCCGATTAAACCGATCGTTCAGGGCGTCGTATGGTTCGCGTTCTCGGGGCGTATAGAACTTCTCCGGGTCATAGGGTTGGATGTAGGAAAGCGATGCTTCGACCAGGGAAATGGCGTCCAGGGCTTTTTGGGCAGCGATTTGGGTCAGTTGGTCCCGTTTCTCGTTCATTTGATTTTCTCCATGGTAATTACATCCAGGAACGCGCGCTGTTCATCGGTTAAGCGATGGGGGTTCATCACCGTGACATCGATTTTCTCTTCGCATTCCATAAAGAAATCGATGGAAACTTTTTGGGAGAGTTTAAACGGGTTTTCTTCCGAAAAGATCAGGATATCGATGTCTCCGCCCTTCTTACTGTCATCGACGCGGGAGCCAAAGAGGTAGACATCGCCATTCACATTTCGGATGGCTTTTTCCAATGCAGCCTTTTGAACGTTATCGAGCCTCATGATATAAATATGAACTATTTTAAGGGGTTTGTCAAGCTGGGTTTTATTTGTGATAGTTATGACAGTTATGAAGTCACGATTTTCGGCTTATCCGAATTCCGGAAGATACTGGGTCGACTTCAAGGTGCATTCCCCATGGTATTCGATCTTCTTTGTGAAAATCCGAATGAGACGGGAAACATCCAGTGCGGTCCAGACTTCAAGCTCTTTGGGCGAATGACGCTCCGTCCACTTCAAAAATTCCAAATCCTCCTGCGTGAGGATCGTATTTTCGGTGCTTCGACACGTCTCACACAAAATCCCACGAAAGTCCAGCCGAATCCACGCCCGCGAAAGATCGGGCCTTCCGCAATTGCTGCACATCCGCGGATTAAACATCAACCCTTCGATCCGCAATGCCCAGATTAAAAAATACAAGAGGAGCAGGTTCATCGAAATCCCTTCCTGACTGTGCGTCAAAATCGAATGCAACAACCGGTACAACCGGTCATCCTTCTCATTAAAGGGAATAAATTGCCGGAAAATATCGGAAATCAAATAAAAGTAAAATATCCGCCCGGGATCGGATACCGTTTGAAAATAACTTTGGATGATTTCACCTTTTGAAATCGTGATCATGTCCCGGTTCTCTTGCCAGTAATACTGAAATTCCCCTTCGGTGAACAGCTCGAAAAGCGAACCGAACCGGTTGCGGACTTTGAGAGACCCCGGCGCGGACGCACGAATGGTTCCCCGATCCACGGTAAACAGATGCACCATCCGGTCCTGCTCATTGATGGGGGCAGATCCCAACACAAACCCGCGCGTAGACCCCAACGGCATGATTAAAATGCCACCCCGATCAAAGCGTTTCGCTTTATTCGCTTTATACGTTTCATGGATTTGACACGACTCATATGCTAATGTAACATATTGGATGAAAAAATTCCAGAGTTTGACAGAGTTTGATATCCCATGAAAACATATATTGAAATTAATAAAACCCACCTGATTCACAACCTCGAGGCATTTGCCCGATTAACGGGAAAAAAGATCATGTTCGTGGTGAAAGCCAATGCCTACGGTCATGGACTCGAGGAAGTGGTGACCATTACCCGCAATCTCCCGTTTATCGATTACTACGCCGTGGATTCGGTCGAGGAAGCACTCCGGGTGAAATCCACCCTTGATGGTACCAATACCCACAAGAAAATATTGGTCATCGGATGGGAAGACACCGAACAAATCAAAGACGCGTTGGAAAACAATATTGAATTGGCGGTTCCCTCTTCGGATTATTTGAAACAGGTCAAAGGCATGGCCAGGGCATTGAAACGGCAGGCACGCGTCCATCTTAAAATCGAAACCGGCACCGGCCGCCTGGGGATGCGTTCGGCCGATGTGCTGAATGCCCTGAGCCGCGAGACCAAAAATCCTCAATTCCTTGACGTTACGGGTTTGTATTCCCATTTTGCCAATATCGAAGACACCACCGATCATTCGTTTGCCCAGCACCAACTGGATACCTTCACGGATACCTTGAAAAAGATCGATGCCATCCAACCGGTCGGTTCATTCATTAAGCATTTTTCGTGTTCGGCCTCCACGCTCCTCTTTCCCAAAACCTATTTCGATATTGTCCGGGTCGGCATTGCCGGGTATGGCTTCTGGCCGTCCCGTCAAACGCGTGTCTCTTACCTGGAACAGGGGAAACCGGCGTTCGAATTGAAACCGGTCCTGTCGTGGGTCGCCAAAGTCGCCCAGGTGAAATCCATCGGAAAAGGCGAACCCATCGGTTACGGTCTCACGTACAAAACTTTTAGCAAATCCAGGATCATCGTGATCCCGGTCGGATACTACGACGGTTATGACCGTAAACTTTCCAACTCGGCCTGTGTGATCGTTCATGGCGTCAAGGCGCCTGTTCGGGGACGCATTTGCATGAACATGTTTATGGCCGATGTGACTCATATCAAACATCAATCGGTTAAACCGGGAGACCGGGTCATCCTGGTGGGCGAAGCGGACAAGGAAAAGGTGACCATCGATGAACTGGCCGATCTGTCGGGAACGATTAATTACGAGACCGTGAGTCGCATCAATCCGCTGATCAAACGTCTCATCGTTTGAGTTACCGGGCTCTTGCGTCAAGCTTGGATTGTCGGATTAAATTATTCATCAGAGGAGACGCAGCGTGCTACGTTTCTATGATCGTGCAATTTACATAAAAATTTCTGAGACATTCGTAAACGCGGTTTCATATCCGGGTTTATATCGTTGAACACCAATCAAAAATCGGGGATATGGAATTTATTCTTTAAGTAGTTGAAGCGGTATCGGTTTTCGATTTCCGGGTTGCGCAAACTCGGGGCGAGATTTTTTAAAAAAATTTCCGTTCTGAGTGTGATTTCGGGATCTTCGCGGAACAGGTCCACGAGTTTTTGAATCAGGGTATTGGCGATTGCCGGCGGTGCGTCGTCGATTGCATTTTTTAATTGCCCGTTCAGGGTATGGAAATCGTCTTTGAGGGAAAGGAGGGGGTCCGGGAAGTGGTCCAGAAAATGTTCGAGGGGAGTTGTTTCCGGTTCGGTTTGCATTTCGGGCGGTTGGGTATCGCGGTTCTCATTGCCGACGTTTAATTGAAGAAAGGCCTGAAAGCTTTTTTTGACCTCATAGTAAAAACTGGAAAAACCGGAAACTTTTTTTTGTTTTTCGTCCCGGCGGCTGATGACATGATCGATCGAAGCGGTAATCACCTGAATGGGAATGCGTTTGTCCCACCATCGACAGATGACGTCATAATCTTTTGGGGAGATAAAAAAATTAAGTTTATGTTTAAATTGAAGATGCAAAATTATTTTGGTAAAAAAATCTTCTTCTTCGGTTTTCATTATTTTACATTTGAGTTATTGGTGAGAGACGATATCGAAGATTTTTTTTAGGCCGTAATAGATGAGGTCCGGTTCGAAGCGGTCGATTTCGTTGAATTTGCTTTCGAAATGGCGGACCAGGCCTCCGGTGGCAATGACTTTGGCGTCTTCGCCCACGATTTTTTTGTATTCCCGGATCATGTATGAGATACCGCCGATATTGCTGTAGAAGATTCCGGCTTTGATATGGCCTTCGGTGTTTTTGCCCAGGATCGAATCCGGGGCGCTGAAGTGGATGCGGCGGAGTTTGGCTGTATGTTGGGCGAGGCTGTTGATGGAGAGTTCGATTCCCGGGAGAATGGCTCCGCCGATGTATTCGAAATCCCGGTTGATGACATCAAAGGTGGTGGCTGTGCCGGAATCGATGATAATAAATGGCGGGGGAAAGAAACGCAGAGCGCCCATGGCGTCGGCGATGCGGTCCGAGCCCAGTTCGGCCGGGTTCTCAATCTTGAATTTTAGCCCTGTGTTCATCGCATAATCGATAAATATGGGAGATTTATTAAAATAACTCTCGATACTTGTTTTCAGGGATTGATCGACAAAGGGGACGACCGAGGATACGATCACATCGCGGATCGGTCGTCGGTATTCTTTTTTAATGAGACTTTTCAAGTAGGTGATCGTGACTTCGTCCGGGGTCATGAGTTTGTTCTTTGAGGCAATTTCATCGCCGTCGAATACAGCCGTGCCGACAGTAGTGTTGCCAACGTCAATGGTCAAAAGCATTCGGGTTGCTCCTTATTTTCGCATTAAAAAATAAAGAGACACTATAGCATATCTTTGGCGATACCACAAGGTGCGTATTCCGCCGGCAGGCATTCGCATTCTAACCCCAACACGAAAATCAGATCGACGTAGAGACGGGAACGCGAAGATTGTTTTAGACGCATTTGAATTCCCTTATCTTTCCTGGCATAATAGGAACATTATTTCATGGTTTGATATTTTGACCTATTTATGGTATAAAATGAGCATGGAATACGCATTTGTCTTCCTGGAATGGATTACCTCAGAAGCCGAAATGTATTTAATCGAGAAGGGCGTTGCGTATTCCGACGATGAGCAGTGGTTGAGTAAATAGCGTTCGAGAAGTTATTTTAAGATCACTTTGAATATGGGGCAGACACGCGTGTCGGCCCCTACCAAAGAAAACCAATGGATTGTAATGAAAGGAGGTTTAATGAAAAACTCGGAGCGTGATATTTATCTCGATATGTATCTCGAAAATAACGCCAATCGGCAACTGGAAGAGCTGAAGGAATTGTTGCGGATTCCCAGCGTCAGCACCCAGCCGGATCACAAGAAAGACATGATCCGCGGGGCCCAATGGTTGGTGGAACACTTGAAAAAGATCGGCATTGAACATGTCGAGCTGATTGAAACCGACGGGCACCCGTTGGTCTATGGAGATTGGCTTCATGCCGGAGACAATGGCTTAACGGTAACCATGTATGGCCATTATGATGTGCAGCCGGCCGAGCCTTTCGACGCCTGGTTGACGCCTCCCTTCGAACCGTCGGTACGTGAACATGCACTCTATGCCCGTGGGACCACAGACGACAAAGGCCAGTTGTTTGTGCTACTGAAAGCGTTGGAGGCATTTCTGGGAGTGAAAGGAAAGCTCCCGGTCAATGTCAAAGTTATCCTCGAAGGCGACGAAGAGACGGGGCGTCCGATACTGGCGACTTACTTGAACGAGAACCCGGAAAAACTGACTGCCGATATCTGTCTCATTTCCGATACGGCACTGCTTTCTCCGGAACAACCATGTATTCCTTATAGTTTGCGGGGCATATGGGCCGGCGAATTTGTGGTGCGGGGCCCCAAAACCGATTTGCACAGCGGTATTTATGGCGGCGTCATTCATAACCCCGCTCAGGCCCTTGCCGAAATTATCGCCGGCCTTCATGATCCGGAAGGACGCGTTACGGTCCCCGGGTTTTATGATGAAGTCGCCGTCCTGGACCCGCTCGAACGGGAGCGTTTAGCGCGAGTCCCCCAGGACAAAACCGGCATATTGGAAAAAACCGGCGCGCCGGCATTGTATGGAGAGCCGGGTTTTACGCCTGTCGAACAACTCGGTGCCCGACCGACACTAGAAGTCAATGGCATATGGGGGGGATTTACCGGCCAAGGTTACAAAACCGTTATCCCTGCCGAAGCCCGCGTCCGGATTGGCTGCCGCGTCGTTCCAAACCAGGATCCGAACCGCCTGGGGCATTTGGTTGTCGAACATGTTAACCGACTCGCTCCCCCCACCGTATCCGTTGACGTCATTCCCATTGCTGCAATCGGGTCCGTCCTCATCGATCCGAATACCGCCGCCATTCGCGCCGCTTCCAAAGCATATGAATGGGCATTCGGCACCCCACCGATCCTGACCCGTGAAGGCGGAGGAATCCCCGTTGTTTCCTGCTTCCAAAATTGCCTCAAAAGCCAGATTGCTCTCATGGGATTCGGATTACTCGACGATAATGCCCACGCGCCCAATGAGAAAATTCACCTTCCCAATTTTTATAAAGGTATCAAAACCGTTATTTACTTCCTCGATTGTTTGCAATGCTGACCCTGCCGGGGGCCAAACTTTTGAAAAAGTTTGATCAAAACTTTTTATTTTATTGACAGACGACAGGAACTATTCTATATCTATATTATCTTTTTTGAGGAATTCTTTTCCGCGAAGAATGACATCCCGGGCTTTCCCTTTCACTGAAAACCCTTCGTAAATCGACGTGTCACACCGATGGAGATGGGTCCTGGCCGAGATGGTGTCCCGGATTTCCGGATCCCAGACAACGATATCGGCATCGGCACCCGGAGCAAGGGTTCCTTTTTGAGGATATAGCTTGAATATCCTCGCCGGCTGTTCGGATGTTAGTTCCACGAATCGACGCAGCGATATCTTATTTTCCAAAACTCCGTACCGGTACAGGAGTTCCAGGCGGTGTTGAACCCCGGCCGCCCCGTTCGGAATTTGAGTGAAGTCATGAATCCCCCGGTCCTTCTGCCCCTTCATGTTAAATGGGCAATGATCGGTGGAAACCACCTGGATAACGCCCGAACCAACAGCATCCCACAACGCGTCCCGATGCTTCTGGGAACGAAGCGGGGGACTGACGACATACGCGGCCCCTTCAAAACCGGGGCGGCGATACTCGGCTTCATCCAACAACAGGTAATGGGGGCAGGTTTCGGCATAAACCGGCAAACCCCGACCCCGGGCTCTTTCAATTTCCAAAACTGCGTCTTGCGTGGAAACATGGACAATATAGAGTGAACAACCGGCCGCGCGAGCCATCATGATTGCCCGCTGTACGGCTTCCCCTTCCACTTCCGGCGGGCGCGACCCGGCGTGAAATTCCGGCTGCCGTTTCCCTTCGGAAATGAATTGATGCTGAAGATAATCGATGGTTTCCCCATGCTCGCCATGCACCATGACCAGGAGATCGAGTTTGGCTGCCGCGTCCATGACCTTCAAAATTTCCCGGTCATTCAACCCGATCGTTTGTTTATACGCCATGTACACTTTCACGGAACAAATGCCGTCCCTCTCCTTGAGCGTTCGCATCTCCGATGGAATCCGGCGATGCCAGGACGTGACGCTCATATGAAACCGACAGTGACAGCGAGACCTTCGGGCCAACCGCATCCGCTCTTCGGCCGCAGCCAAAAGCGATTGGCCGCGCACCGGGGTAATAAAATCGATGAGGGTCGTGGTTCCCCCGGCAAGGGCGGCCCGGGTTCCGGATTCGAAATCATCGGACGAAACCAATCCATTGCCGATCGGAAGCGCCATATGCACATGGGGATCGATGCCGCCGGGGAACAGATAACACCCGGTCGCATCGATGATCTGGGTGTCGCTATCGAGCGGGTCAAGGCCCGTCCCGATGGTTCGGATGACCCCATCCACGATCAGGATATCCTGATCCGTACGATCCATCCAATCCGAGGCCGTGACCAGGGTTCCATGTTTAACCAGAAGGGAAGGCATCTCCGTTAGGTCAATAAACCGGTCATGTCGTTGAACTCATGAATCAACTCATCCCACCGGTCCGATTGATGGAAGATCTTTTTCCAGATGTCGCGGTCATACCACAGCGTATCCAGATCCTCGACCTCTTTTCCCTGCTGTTCCCGCCAGGTAAAGTATTTCAGGTTATGAATGGTTTTTTGATCCATGTACGATAACTCCCGGACATGATCCGTGGCCACGCCATGAAGGCATTTTTCCATGTCCCGGGCGGCTTGAAGGGAGGAGTACGCCCCGCGTTCCGCCCGCAATTCCTCGATCCGGGATCGGTACATGTCGGCCGAATCCGTTGCAATGGTAAACAGAATATCCCGGGATGTCATTTCAAAGTAACGCGCGGTTTTGATGGAAGAAATCAAATTGGCAATCGATGAAATACCCAGAAGTTCGAGTTTACGAATAAAATCCCTATCCATGCCCGAAGTCGCCAGGTATTCTTTTCCTTTTTCCTCATTGAATAAACGAAACAGACGCATGCAGTCCTCGTCATCCACGGCAGTGACGACATTGGTGTTCTTGATATTGTGAACCCATGGGGCATGTTTATCGCCGATGCCTTCGATTCGATGCGCGCCATAGCCATTGTAAAGCAGGGTCGGACATTGAAGGGCTTCGGAAGCCACCACCTTGATTCCGGGAAACAGGGTGCGCAAGTAATCGCCGGCACCGATGGTACCGGCCGAGCCGGTTGAGGAGACAAATGCCGCCGCTTCGCTGTTCGGATCTTTCACCCGATCAAATACCTCCTCGATTGCCGCACCCGTGACATTGTAATGCCATGCGGGATTTCCGAATTCATCGAACTGGTTAAAAATGATACAATCCGGCCGGGTTTTTCGAATTTCCCAGCATTTGTCATAGATTTCTTTGACATTGGATTCACACCCCGGAGTGGCAATGACCTCCGCACCGATGTTCTTGAGCCATTCGAAACGTTCCCGGCTCATTTCTTCGGGTAGAATCGCCACGGCCGTACAGCCCATCAGGTAAGAATCAAAGGCGCCGCCCCGGCAATAATTACCCGTAGACGGCCACACGGCTTTATGATAGGTCGGATCGAACTGCCCGGTGATGATTCGGGGCGCCAGACAGCCGTAAGCGGCACCGACTTTATGAGCGCCGGTGGGAAAATACTTTCCGAGAAGAACGATGATCCGGGCGTTGACCCCGGAGAAATCGCCGGGAATTTCCAGATAATTCACATCCCCGAAAAGGCCGCCTTTTTCCCTGGGCTCATTCTTCCAGGTAATCCGAAAAAGATTGAGCGGATGAAGGTCCCACAATCCGATGTGTTTTAATTTATCTTTGATCGTTCCGGGAATCAAGTCCGGGTTTCGTTGCTGGGCAAATGTCGGCAAAATAATCCCTTTTTCCCGAAAACGTTTCACACTTTTCATTAAGATATCGCGATCGATCACGCTGTCGATAATTTCAATCATATAATCTCCTGGTTTCCATTTATCGTTTACCGGAAACCCTTTACTGATTATTGTATACAATATGAAAAAATAGTCAAGTTTACTGGTTGGGGCCGGATACGATTTTTAATGTTTTTGGGATGATATTTAATGCGCCCTGCACACAATACCGGTATAATTCGGGATGAGCTTGTGACAATAGGAGAAAAAAATCATCAATCATCGTAGAGGACGAGCATGACAAAAGCGATTAATTTGACGGTTGAGAATAAACTGGTGCTGGAACGGCGGGACATGAATGTGTACAACCACTTCAGACGAAGCGCCCACCTGATCAGTTACAACAGCTCGGTGGTTCTTCCGTTGCGTGCGACCGGAGACGGCGATTATTTGCATGTTTCGATCGTCAGCGGGCCGGGGCATCTGGAGAATCCATGCGTGGCCGATTTGCCCGCATGGCTGGACTTCGAATTTTCACCCGGTAACGGCGTAACGGTCGTTCACTCCGGAGAGCGGACACGGGTAAAGATTCCCCCGGGCCCTCCGATCTGGCAATTGAAAATCACCCATTCCTTATCCCCAATGACGCAACTCTCGGGTTCGATTATCATCGGTGACGGCTAAAGGGTAAATCATTTGGAAAAATAGTTTCGAAAAAAGAGTCCGGAACTTCTGTTGAAAACCGATGTTGAAAACCTATGGTATTCTTTTTTAAAAAAAGGTAAAATATAAACATGGAAAATAAAAAGAATAAAGAGAATATATATGAATTATGCCAACGAAAAATCGTTATCACGGCAGAAATCGGTATCAACCATAACGGCGATTTAAGCCTGGCCAAAGAAATGATCGATGCCGCGGCCGAATGCGGTGTGGATGCCGTTAAATTTCAGGCCTTCAATACCCCGTTCATGTATTCCCACCTCACGCCGGGTTTCAAGCACACGGATCACGACGTCTTTGCCCAGATGAAATCCCTCGAAGTGTCAGACCACTGGTGGCCCCACTTAAAAGCCCACGCCGAAAACCATCGCCTGTTCTTTTCCTGCTCCATCTTCGACCTCCCGTCCCTTCACGTAGTCAAGGAATTCGGGATCGACTTTCTGAAAGTCGCCTCCTCGGAAATCAATAACCACGCGTTCCTGGAAGCCCAAAAGGAGCTTAGTCCGATTGTTGTGGTTTCTACGGGCATGGCGTTTCTGGATGAGATATCGCAGACCATTCGATTTTTAAACCGAATCGGCATTCATCAGATTATCCTTCTCGAATGCACCTCCAGTTACCCGTCTCCCCCGGAGGCGATTCATTTACTCAATATCGATTTTCTGCGCGAGACCTTTCATCTTCCGTCGGGTTTTTCCGACCATGCGTTGGGCATTCATCACGCCATTGCCGCCGCCGCCCGAAATGCGCGGTTTATCGAGAAACATTTTACCCTGGATAAAACGCTCACCGGTCCCGATCAATCCATTTCCGCGGACCCGGCCGAGATGAAAACCCTGGTCCACGCGGTGCGCGACATCGAGGCATCGCTCAAAACCAATTCCAAGATGTCCTTTTCCCCTTGCGAAGAGAATTCCAGGGAAATCGGACGAAAGAGTCTCATCGCCTCGCGCAACATCAGGGAAGGGGAACGGATTACGCCTGAAAATACCGTCGTAAAGCGGCCGGGTAAAGGGATTCCACCCGAACAGGCCCGATTTGTCTATGGAAGGGAAGCCCAAACGGATATCTCCGAAGACCAATGGATCACCTGGGAGATGATTCGCTAAGAATTTTGGGAATCTGCTGCCGTAAAACTTTTTAAAATATTCTTTTTTATTTTTTTTGTTGACAAAATTATTTTTTAGTAACATACTATTGGTTGCAGGTTAATTGCTCGGGAAACAGTTGAGATGCATGATATCGGATGCGGAGATGGGATTTACACGTTCATGGGGTACTTAATTTAATACTTGATTTTTAAACATCGTAAAAAAAACCGGAATTAACGGTTTATTGGGATGGAGGGAGATAGATGCAAACCCGTTGTAACGCGGTTAATGCAATAAAAGGGGTTTTAGGGGGGGAGTCTTACATTGCGGCCATATTCAACCGCTGCATTGTAAGACTAAAACCCCGATTTCGGGAAAGGAATAATCACTCCGATATTTAGCCACCACCCTTATTTCTAATCTCTAACCATCAACATTTTCGATTTAACGGTAAAAGCCTTATCCAGGAGGCACGGGCGGAAGCCTGCAAAGGAGACGGAAATGATAATTGAAAAAACGAGACTTAACGGGGTGCTGCTCATCAAACACCCGAAGTTTGAGGATTTCCGTGGAACATTTACCGAAATATATAACTATGGGGAGTACAGAGAAAAAGGAATCGAAATTCGATTCGTGCGGGATGCGATTTCCACCTCCGATCAACATGTCCTGCGGGGGATCCACTACGATGATAAAACGTGGAAGCTGATCCAGTGCATGTATGGACGAATATATGTTGTGGTGGTCGACATGCGGGAAGGCTCTCCGACCTATCTTCAATGGTTATCCTTTATTCTCACGAGTCAGAACCGTTATCAAGTCCTGGTACCGCCCCATTTCGGAAATGGGCACCTGGTATTGAGTGACGAATGCATCTTTCACTACAAAATGACCGAATATTACGATCCGGCCAATGAACGCACATTGCGATGGGATGACCCTAAAGCCCATATTCATTGGCCGATCAAAGCCCCCGTTCTTTCGGAGAAGGATGCCAACGCACCCTATTTATGATAGTTTTCTAATATTTATTTTATTTTAACTTTAACGTAGGTTATCATGATCAAACGAAAAGATTTCTTATCGATCGCGATTCCGGATATCAGTGAAACGGAAATCTACGAGGTGCTGGATGCACTCAAATCCGGTTGGATCAGCGTCGGGCCCAGGGTGAAGCGCTTTGAGGACGCCTTTGCCGCCTACCATGGGGTGAACCATGCCATCGCCATTAGTTCGTGTACCACGGCGTTGTTTATTGCCGCCAAGGTCCTCGGCATCGGCGCCGGAGACTATGTGGTCGTACCGACCGTCACCTGGCCGTCAACCGCCAATATCGTCGAACAACTCGGAGCCACACCTTTATTTACCGACGTGGAACGAGATACCCTGAACATGAAAACCTCGGACGTGGAGCAGTACATTCATCAATACGGCGGGCTGATCAAAGCCATTATGCCGGTTCACCTGTCGGGGTTACCGGTGGAGGTGGAGTGGTACGATCGGATTTCCGAATTGACGGGCATCCCGGTTATTTACGATGCGGCGCACGCGGTCTTCTCCTCATATAAAGGAAAGATGGTCGGCGGTTTGGGAAAAATGGCGTGTTTCAGTTTCTATGCCACCAAGAATATGACGACCGGGGATGGCGGGATGATTACCACGAACGATCCGGTTCTGGCCGAAGAATGCCGGCTCTGGTCGTACCACGGGTTGCCGAAAGATTCGTGGAAGCGCTATTCCGCCGAAGGCGGGAGTCCTCATATCCAATGCCTGGTTCCGGGCTTTAAATTCAACCTCACCGACCTTCAGGCGGCTTTGGGTATCGCCCAACTCGAGCGACGGGAAGAACTCATTGAGAAACGCAACGCGCTGGTTCAGTACTACAACGAATTGTTTGAGGGTCTGGACTATATCCAAACCCCGGTGTTTGAAACCCCGAACGGCAAATGGGGTAACCATGTGTACATCGTCAAATTCATGGATCCGGACGTGGACCGCGACCGGTTTATGGCGGAGCTAAAAAAACTCAATATCGGTACCAACATTCACTTTTATCCGGTACATCAACATCTTTTTTATCGGAAGAAATACCCGAATGTCGCGTTGCCCGATGCCGAATGGCTGGCGGACCGGATCATGACCCTTCCGCTTTGCACCCGCTATACCCGGGACGATATGCGATACACGGTCGAAGCCGTGGAATACGTGTACAAAAAAAAGCTGGCAATGAAACCTTAGAGGAGGAAACAATGGATGATCCCAATGCCAATGGAGAGCGAAGTAATCGGAGTGTCAACTGGGCCAATATTTACGATTTTTATGAAGTCCAAATGCGGGATGTCTATAGAACGATTGCCAGAGCTCAGAACGAAAGCCACTTCGAGCTCCTGAAACATTATTTGAAAAAAAAGATTTTAAACAACCACCATTTTGCCGAAATCGGATTTGGATGCGGGGTCACGTTACGCCTTGCATCTTCCTATTTCGAAAAGGTCTCCGGTCTTGACGTCTCCCCAAAAAATGTCGCATTAACACTTCAAGAATTGGAAAACGAAGGATATAAAAATATTGAGTTGTTTGTCTCGGATATCCTTCAGAAGGATGAACGTTTCAATGGGAAGTTCGATGTGATTTCCTTTATCCATGGATTGGAACATTTTTCCTCGCTGGATTATAAAGAATTCTTTGAAAACATTCGAAATTACCTCAAACCAGGGGGATTTTTTACTGGTGCTCTTCCGAATAATTTGATTTTTAATTATCGGATGTGTCCCCATTGTAGACACGTGTTTGAAATCGACGGGCATCTATCGACCTTCAATGTCGAAACGTTAGCGGCAATGTTTAAAATGCACAACTGGACCATTATATATTTAGGAAGTTTTAACCCAAACTATTTTTTTAAAAAAAATAGTTTATTTCGGTTTTTACATGGTTACGGAAATTTCAAGATTTTGAAAAAGGAGGCCCCGATGCAATTGGAATTCATCGTAAAAAAGGCAGGGAGAGGGTAATGGCCAAAGTACTCATAACCGGTGGGGCCGGAAATATCGGCTCGTTTATCGTCGATCAATGTGTGGAACAGGGTCACTCGGTCGTGGTCGTGGATAACTTTTACAATGGCAAATACACCAACATTGCCCGCCATCTGGAGAGCAAAGCCATCGAATTGGAACCGATCGATATCGGGAGTGATGAAATGGTTCGGTATGTCTTCCAAAAGCATCAACCCGAGTATGTGTCGCATCAGGCGTCCCTGATGATCATGGACGTCAATACCTTTCCGCACAAGGCGCTTGAAACCAATATCACCGGAACCTTCAACATCATTCAGGCGTGCGCCGAATGCGGGGTCCGAAAGTTAACATACGGATCCTCGGCTTCGGTTTACGGCAATCCCCGGTTTGTTCCGGTCACCGAAGATCACCCGTTTGACAATCGCACACTGTACGGGGCCACCAAGATCGCCAAAGAGGCGCTCATGCAATCCTGGGCCTATTCGCATCAGGTGCCTTACATCGGGTTTCGGTATTTCAATATCTACAGTGAGCGTCAGGGGCCCGGAGCCTTTTATACCCAGGTGTTTCAAAAATGGATTCATGCGCTCGATGAAGACCGGGAAATCGTGATGTACGGCGATGGAACCCAGACCATGGACCTCGTGCATTCATCCGATGCGGCGCGGGCCAATGTCCTGGCGCTGTTTAACGATCGGGTCGAAAACGAATTCTTCAACGTGGGGACCGGGATCGAAACGAGTCTGAAGGAACTGCTGACGATCATCGAACGGTTGATGGCTAAAAAAGCCCGTGTTCGGCATGAGGAAAACGACCCGCATCTGGTCCGCCGGCGGTGCGCCTCAATCCGAAAGATCCGCGACATGTTGGGGTTTGAACCCACGGTGACGGTTGAGGAAGGAACGCGCCGGTATATCGATGGGTTATTGATCCAAAAAAACCTGACCCCTTCTACAAAAAATGAAAGGTAAAGAAGCCCAACGTCCCATAATATAGTTAAAGGAGAGTAAGCATGTTTTTTTCCCGCGTTTTTATTGAGATAACCAATTCCTGCAATGCCTCATGCCTATACTGCCCCTATAAGAGAGATAAAAGAAAAAGGGAGTTTATGGATTTCATGTTGTTTAAAAAGATCGTTGACGATTTATTTCAACATCATAAAACCGAACGCATCGATCTTCATATTCTGGGCGAAGCACTCCTGCATCCCCAAGTTTTTGACATGATAGCCTATATCGATTCCCAAAAGAAATACCCAGTACAAATCGAATTGGCAACCAATGGTCTGTTGCTCACCAACACCTCCATTCAAGAGAAGCTATTGAGTACCAAACTCAATTTAATCGGGATCAGCGTTCGGGCAACCAATGAAGAGGAATACAAACTCAAACTCGCGCAGAACCAGCCCTCCATGAGCTACCGGGATTACCTCGATTCCCTTACGGCCTTCATTCATAGGGTCCACCGGAAGCGTTCCCGTCTCCTTATTTCTCTCGGCTACTTTCATACCGTATTCTCCTCGTTTCCATTGGTGTTTCCTTATTCCTTCATCAATAAAACCTCTCAAGTAGAGAGCCTCATTCGCTCCTGGCATAAAACCATCGAAGGATATCCCCAAACGATTCCCCTAAAAAAAATCGAGGGGTTCAAGTACCCGGAGATCTACTCGTTGGGGAACCGAACGTTTCGCCTTTCTGAAAACCTGGAATTAAGAATCGAGCGCATCATGTTATGGCAAAACCAATTACTTTCCGATGCTTATTTTATTAAAGAGTCGGCCACGGGAGATTGTTCATTGGCCCAGAGCCTAAATATCGCCGTAAATGGGAATGCGATCAAATGTTGCCTGGATTATAATTCCGATATGAAGTTTGGAAATTTAAATGAATCATCGATCGATGAAATCAGTAAAAATGAGTCTTATCGGAAATTTCGGTCAAGTATGGATGAAGGTAAACTAATCTCACCGATATGCCGGAAATGTTTGGGAACGCTATACAGGAAGGATACAGGAAAAGCCGTCCGTTTAAATCTGTCGAAACCGCTACTCTTTTTTCTTCTCTTAAAAGAAAATCCTGGATTACTTCTAAAAAGAATGAAAGAGAGATTGGAACAATTGAGAAAAAATTTGAATAAAGAGTAAAAGTTTATAGGTTAACCGATGCTTTACGATCGAAAACATATTGGGAACGCGCCGGTATAGCGAGCATTGTTGATGAAAAAAAATAACGAAAAAAATAACGCATGGAGAGATCAATGTTTTTTCCTTATGCATTAATTGAAATAACCACCTATTGTAACGCATCTTGTCTCTACTGTCCGTCCAAGAATCTTAAACGAAAACGGGAATTTATGGATTTTGAGTTGTTTAAGAAGATTGTCGATGATTTATTACTGAATCATGACACTCCCCTCATCGTCTTCCACATTCTTGGAGAGGCGCTCCTGCACCAAAAACTTTTCGAAATGGCAGACTATATTCGCTCGACCGCCCGAAATCCGGTTAATTTACAATTAACCACCAATGGCCTTTTATTGCAGAGTGATACGATTCGAGACAGGGTATTGAACTCAGGGATCCATCGCATTCGAATCAGCGTCCGAGCCTTGAATGAGACCGAATACGGATTAAAATTTTCGGATCACTCACCCACGATGACCTATCCGGATTACATGAATGCGATTGTATCCTTTGTTCGTAAAGTTCACGAGAAAAAAAGCGATATCCTCGTCTCATTGTGTTATTTTCATACCGTTTATTCCCCTTTTAAATTGGTATTCCCTTATCCGTTTATCGATAAAATAACTCAGGTCAAACGCCTCGTGAAGAACTGGCACACAGTTATTGAAGAATACAAGCAAACCATTCCGCTAAAACAAATAAAGATGATAAAATCGCTTCGTTCGATCTCGAAAGAAGAAAGAGCCATTCGCCTTTCCGAAAATCTGGAACTAAGAATCGAACCCATCGGTTTATGGCAAAATCAATTGATTTCCGATGACTATTTTCTTAAAGAATCAGCCACAGGAAAATGCCAATTGTCACAGGGATTAAATATAAATGTCAAGGGGGAGATGATAGGATGCTGTGCGGACTATGATTGCAATCTAATTTTTGGAACCTTAAGAGAATCCTCCATTGAGACCATCCTAAATTCTCAGAATTATCGTAAATTTAGAGCCAATATGGATGAGGGTAAATTGATAATGCCTATTTGTAGAAAATGCATGGGAACGATAAGCAGGAAAAGCACAGGAAGGGCCGTTAAATTATCGCCGCCAAAGTTACTGCTTTATCTTATGCTATTAAAAGAAAATCCCGGATTATTTTTAAAAAAATTGAAAGAGCGATTTCGAAGGGCGTAATGTTTGAATGAGAGCAGTTTTATAAAAAAAAATTTATAGGTTAAACTATGCTTTACGATCGAAAACATATATATCTGCGTTCGCCGCTGCGTATCAGTTTCGTCGGGGGCGGGACCGACCTGGAAGCGTACTATTCCCAGGGCGTCCCGGGGCATGTCGTGTCCACAGCCATAGACCTTTACGTCTATGTATCGATGAAGGACATGTTTGACGCCAATGTAAGGGCGCATCATGCCGAAATCGAGACCGAACCCATTACCAGCCGAATCCGACACACGTACATTCGTTCGGTCCTGGAGCATTTCGGCCTGTTTCGCGGTATGGAAGTCGTGCTCACCTCCGATATCATGACGACCGGCAGCGGTCTGGGGGCGTCTTCGGCCACGATGAGTGCCTTGATCCAGGGATGCAGCCATTTTAGAGACACCTGTATTCAGGATAAATATGAATTGGCGGAATTAACGTACTCGCTGGAAACCGCGTCAGGTACCATCGGGGGAAAACAAGATCAATACGCGGTGGTTTTCGGGGGATTGAATTCCATCGATTTTCAGGAGAACGCCGTTCAGGTCACGCCGGTGAAGATTTCCGCCTCCCGGTTGGCCGATTTTGAGAGTCGACTGTTTTTGATCTTCACCAATCTGGCGAGGGAATCGCGTCACATTCAAATGAATCTCGAAATCAGTTCCAAACAGGCGGATACCAAAAAATACCTGGATGATCTGCGCTCACTCTCCTATGAATTTTTAAACGTTCTGGAGTCGGAACCCACCGACCTCAACGAACTGGGCAAGCTCCTGCATCAGGGCTGGCTGTTAAAGAAATCCACCAACCTCAATGCCACCAACCCCTACATCGATCAATTGTACACCACGTTGCGGAGCAAGGGAATTTTGGGTGGGAAAATATTGGGGGCCGGGGGGGGCGGATTTTTTCTGGCATTCGCCAACGATCCGGGGTTGAAAGAGAAAATCGAATACGAACTGTATCCGCATTTTCTTGCCCTGGATGTCAAATTTAATTTTATCGGAACCGAGGTCCTATGGAAAAATTTTTAGGTATTCTTTTGTGTGGGGGAAAGGGAACACGGTTGAGTCCGATTACTCGGTATATCTCAAAACCGTTTGTTCCCGTGTATGATCGGCCCGTGTTCTGGTTTGGCCTGAACCTGCTTGAAAAATCGACGTATATCGATGAAATTATCATCTTAACGAACCGGGAAAACGACGATAAATTAAAAACCACCGGGTATGAGACCGTGGTTCAGGATGATCGGGTGGTTTTCGATATGTTTTCCGGGTGGGAGTATATCAAGCAGCAAACCGGGAATCGGAAGCATGGCGTGCTCATGCCCGGGGATAATGTCTCGAATATCAATGTGGATGAGTTGATCCGTCTTTTTTTACAACGAGACGCCGACATTGCATTTTCGTTGTACAAGATGTCGAATATTCAAAAACTATCTCAAATGGGATGCTACGATCCCCAGGAAAAAAAGTTTTACTACAAGCATCTGCATCCTCCGGCGCCCTATGGGGTCATGGCGCCTTACATCGTTCGTCAGTCGTTGCGGGTCGATGCCGGGGATGCCATGTTGAACCATCCCAATGCGGTATTTGCGGAGCATCACGGGTACTGGTTCGATATTGGGGATTATGTAAGTATTATCGACGCATCGATGTATATCAAAAATTATATCAAACGGTTTGGAAGGTTGTAATGTTAACGGGTAAACATATCAGACTTCGTCCCCTCCGACCCGAGGATGCTTCCTGGACCCTGGAGTTGCGTTATGATCGGCAAGCCAGCAAAGCGCTGATGGGCTACCCCTTTCCGGTGAATATCGAGAATGAAAAAAACTGGATAAGCCGCCTTTATCCCCAAGGCGAGAGGCGTACCGTTTTTTTGGCCCTCGTAGAAAGGGAAACCCAAGCGTTTGCCGGATATATAAGTGTCAAGAATATCAATCCCATTGATGGCACTGCGGAATTCGGGATCATCCTGGGGGAGGCGTTCCGATCCAAGGGTTATGCCGGAGAAGCGATGACACTTTTTTTCAATTACCTGTATCAGGAGATTCATCTTCGAAAGCTAACGCTCCATGTGCTTGAAGACAATCGTCCCGCATTACATGTCTATAAAAAGGTTGGGTTCATCGAGGAAGGACGATTAAAGGCGCAGGTCTGGCAGGATGGCCGCTATAAAGACATCATCGTCATGAGTATTTTTCTAAATGATGGGGAGAAATAAAATGAACGTCGTTATCATGCAACCGTTTTATCTGTTTTTACGCAAGCATTTTCATCAAATCGAGCGGGCGGATTTATATCTTTTCCTGGATGATGCCCAATTTGTGAGAAGGGGACATCATAATCGGAACCGTATCAAGAGCCCCCAGGGGTATACGTGGCTGACCGTGCCCGTGTTACAGAAGGGAAAGTTTCTTCAAAAAATAAATGAGGTGAAGATCGATCCCCACGAGGATTGGGCTGGGAGACATTGGAAGACGATCCGGCACAATTACGCCCGGGCCCCCTTTTTCAAAAAATATTCGGATTTTTTCGAGGACGTTTATTCCCAACAGTGGCATTATCTGGCGGATTTGAATATGCATTTGATCATGCACATCGCCTCGTTTCTGGGCATCACCCATACCGCGTTCAAACGATGCTCGGAGTTAAATATCGTCCATGAGAATCCGACCCAGCGATTGATCGATATCTGTGAACATGTCGGGGCGACCCGTTATGTCATCGGCACGCGGGCCAAAGATTACATGGAAGAATGGCGCTGGAAAAAGACCCGGGTTCAGTTGGAGTACTTTGAGCCCCTTTATTCGTCTTACCCTCAGTTGTGGGGCGATTTTCTGGACAATTGTGCCATCATCGATCTGTTGTTCAATTGCGGGCCGGATTCCGGGCGCTATATATGGGGACCCGAAAAATGAAAGTGCTCATACCGGACTGCCGATGGGTCGGGGGAACCCAGAAATTTATCGCGGATGCCTTCGCCCGATTGGGGCATGAGGTCAGGACATGCCTGATCGATAACGAGAAAGCGGTCTCTCCGTTGACCCATTATTTAAAATTAAGGCAAATCAAACGGTTTCAACCGTATATTACCCGAAGGGTTGAGGATGCCTTTAACCAAAAAATGTTGAAACTGGTCGATGCCTTCAGACCCGACCTCTATTTTTCCCTGAATTGCCATTCCCTGTATCCCGAGACTCTGCGGCGGATCCATGACACCTATCACGTGTGCACCGTGTCCTGGGTCGCCGATAACCCCTTTGATTCCAGCCGGTTTACCTATTTCCCCTGTAATCTGGAGTATTACGATTTTTTATTTATCGGTGAGCGGATTTGGGAGCAAAACATCCGAAATGCGGCGCCCCGGTCCCAATTATACCAGATGGTTGGGGCCTATGATCCGGATGTATTTAAACCGGTTCGGATCGATCCGAATGAGCGGGAAACCTACGCCTGCCGCCTGGCCTTTGCCGGAACCGCCTATGGGGATAAAGCCGAAGGCAAATATCGGGCCGCGGTGTTATCCCAGGTGGCGGATTTCGGCTTAAAAATCTGGGGTGACAACGGCTGGACCAACACTGCCGTCTTTTACCCGGTGTTAAAATCGGCGTTTCAAGGCGATCGGTTGAGTTTTACCGAATTGAATAAAATGTACCAGACGGCAACCATCAACCTCAATATTCCGAACCCCCAATGTTTCACGACGTTTCAGCAAAGGGTCTTTGAAATTGCTGCAGCAGGCGGATTTCAAATCGCCGACTACCGGCAAGATATCGACGATTATTTCAATGACGATGAACTGGTGACCTTTAAAAGCATCGGTGATCTTCGGGAAAAAATCGATTATTTCCTGAAACACCCCGAAGAGAGAATCCCGTTCATCGAAAAGACGCGTGAAAAGATGCCGGTTCATACCTACGAAAATCGGGTCAGGGACATGTTGGAAAAAATCAATGGACGATAATCACCATGATAACTGCGGCTTGTGAATCGAATTCGTATCCTTTTGGCGATTCTCGTGGAATTCCAAAGGAAAATATTCGGATGTTGCTTCTCTTTGTGTTAACGGTGATTGTTGTATACAAATTGCCGCGGTTTATAGGCGTTGTCTTCATGGTGGGTGTCTTTTTTCAGTGTTATAGAAGCAAAAAGGATTATTTCTGGCTGGCTTATTGCTTTATCCTCATGATGTGTCCGGCCAATTTTTTTTCCGAATTCCTAACCCTTGACGCCATTTACCATTTACCGATTTTTTCGCTGGGCCGGTATTTTTCCTTTACAACCAATGAGATCCTGATGTTGCTCATGTTTGTGAAAGCCCTGACTAAAGGAAAGCATTACCATTACCTGCTGGCAAAACCGATGAAATTACTGCTCATCTATGGGGTCTTTTCACTGGTCTTATCCGTCATCGTTTATGAAGCGTCGCTTCGGGCGCTAACCCTGACATTAAGGCATTCCCTGTTTTACACGTATCTACTCTCATTTCCGTTTTTAGTTACCAGAGAAGAGGAGGTCGTGAAATTTATCCGATTGATATTGCCGTTTGCCTTTGTCTCGTTATTTTCTGCCTTATATTTTTTTATAACGGGCGATCAATTTCTGCATCTGTTTAATCCGGGGAGCATCCAAATCGTTAAAATTCTCGAGGATGAGGCACGATTTACATTGAATAAGGAGCATATGCTGCTCCTTCTTTGCTTCATTTTTTCTCTGGTCTATTCCTCACCGAAACACAATCGAGGTGTTTATTTAATCGTGACAGCGCTCGCCAGCTATATCTCCATCTTGATGACGGCGACTCGGATCTGGTTTGTGGTTTTTAGCTTAATAATGATCGTTTTTTTGATGAAAGCGAAAAAATTGGGTAAGGTATTGGCGTCGCTTTTTATTTTCTCATTGATCCTGATTGTCGTCGGGAGCAGTGTTTCTTCCTTTAATGCCAAAGGCCGGGAATCGGTCAATCGCTTATTGAGTATATTTCATCTCGGTGAAGAATACTCCCCCTCTACCACAATGATCAGATATAAAGCCGAAATCCGGATGCCGAACATACTTCAGGGAATTAAAGAAAATCCCATTTTTGGGTGGGGATTTTCGGATAAAGTGCTCGCGCTAAAGGATGGGGATGTGGGAAATTTCTCATTAATAGCGGAATCCGGATTATTGGGTTTCCTACTTTTTATCAATTTTTGGTTGGGTTATTTACGGTTGATCCTGGGGACAAGAAAGAAGTTATCGATCGCCAACCCTTACCGCGATGCCCTCTCGATTCTGGCTGCTTCTTTTGTTGGCTTTTTGATTGCGCATTTCACGACCCATCAGTTCTTTGGGATATTTCATTGGGCCTATGAAATCTATTTTTTATCGGCGTTTATTTTTGCCTCCGAATTCGTTGTAAGAGGAGCCTTAGTCGCCGATGGCAAAATAAAGCAAAAGGAATCCTGTGCTTAAACAAAAAATCATTTTAAGTTATTACTCCAAGATCGTGGCTCAAATTTTCCAGGTTGCGGCCACGGTAATTGTGGCCCGGATCGCCGGTGCTTCGGTGTTGGGTACGGTTGCCTTTGGGGTGGCCTATGTATCGATGTTCATATTTATTTCCGATCTGGGTCTGGGGACAGCCCATATCAAGTTGGTTTCGGAAGGTCGGGATGAGGCTTCCTGTAACGCAACATTTATTCGTGTTCAAACCATTCAGATTATTGTTTTTTTCGTTTTCGTACTGGGATTTTTTCTCTTCCAGAAGTACACGTTAGGTTACGGGTTTGAAAGCCCGGTCCATGAACAGGTGATCCTCGTGACCTTAATTGCCGTTACCCTCTCCCGGGGGCAGCTTATTTTTAAAACCTGCTTTATGGCGAAGACCGAGCAGGCCAAGCAGGATGTTCTGGATTTTGCGGAACTCGTGGTCTATCAACTGTTACGGGTCGCCGTGGTGCTTCTGGGGTATCAAGCATTGGCTCTGGCTTTTTCCAAGCTGGTTGCGGCCCTCCTGGTCATCCCGTTTTATCTCTATCTGTTTAAAGATTTTCCTGTGGGTCGGTTCGACCGGAACCTACTAAAAGAATACGTATCGATTTCCCTACCGTTAATCATCATTGTTTTCGCGGATTCCCTGACCACTCATTTCGATAAAGTGCTTCTTCAGTATTTTACGAATTCCACCGAAGTCGGTTATTACATCGCCGGTTTCAGAGTCGGCGCATTCATTTCCTTG
The DNA here is from genome assembly GCA_050258455.1 of Candidatus Omnitrophota bacterium. Taxonomy (GTDB): domain Bacteria; phylum Acidobacteriota; class Aminicenantia; order UBA2199; family UBA2199; genus JAKAGC01. The sequence goes on from JBLMYT010000103.1 coordinate 77,974, forward strand.
GTCGGTTATTCTGTCGGTTTATTGCTATTTCCTTCCTTTTCCCGAGCCATATCTCAAAAGGATTACAATGGAATCAATGGGATCATCCGCAAATTCGAAAAATTTTCCCTGACGTATATATTTCCGGTAACCGTTATCATGTCGATATATTCGGATACCATTGTCCACCTGCTATTGGGGAATCAATTTGAAAAAACGATTCCGATTTTATCCATTATCAATATTACCGCATTCCTCTTGACGCTCTTCACTCCCTATGGAAATGTATTGGCCGGGAGTGGAGAGTTCAAAATCATCGCCAAAATTTATTGCGTTCATCTGCTCTTATTTATTTTGGCAGCGGTCGTCACCTTATCTCCGAACCTGTTGAACCTGTCGGGTTTCGGATTAGCCCTATCCCTTTTTTTTTCCAATTTGTTGCGAGGATGCTTGTTCATCTTTTTCGTCCGGATGAAGATAAAACGCATTCGGATCCTTCCCGCATTCCGGCTCCTGGTATTTGGAACCCTTATTTCTCTGGCTGCCGGTTATGCCTATTGGCATCTCCGGATGGCGCCTTATCAAAAAGCGCTCTTTGCCCTAACTTATTTTTGTGTCTATTGGGGCTTAGGCGCAATTTTTAAGCTGATCGACCGTCAGGATTGGGAAATGTTGACCGAACTGGTTCGGATCAAAAAGCTATCCGATTATATTAAATCCGAAATTAGCCATACGGATCATCGGGATCGGAGGAAGGAAGAATAGGATGTCGATAAAAATTATTAATATATTACCTGATGCGCCATGGTATGATGGTTTCAGGCATCAACCGAGACCGGCCATCCACTGGGACACGGCTCAGGGGCAATGGGTGGGGATCTGGGGCGCCGACTGGCCGGACTTGATTGGAAAAGAGGTATTAAAACTCACCGATCAATTCGATTATGAAGTGTGGCAGCCGGATTTAGGAGCCGATAACGTCTATTCGCACCGATTCGAGAATGGCTTAATCCATCGTTTATTTCCGGCATCTCTAAAAAGAGAGTTCTATGGGATCAAAATTAAAGGTTCCATTGTTTGCCCGAGAATGGTCGAAGCCATGAAACGGGAAACGAAGGTCAGGTGCATCATTCATTTAAATGGAGATTTGGCGTCCTTATTTAATTTGCATCTTATTTCCAATATCGGCCATTTCCCCACCATTCACTCCCTTCACGGGATGTATGTTGCTCCCAATACGGAAATGGTAACCTGGAGGAAAAACATTTTAGCCAATATGTCTCATTTCTTAAATTACCGGAAATTGAAACGCCATGTAGCCAATATTGACTGGGTCACGGCTCAAAACCGGGAAAATCTGGAATACCTGGCCCGTATCGGGTATCAGGGGCAGATCGAGCGAATCACCATGGGATGCGATTTTGATTTCTGGAGACCGGAAAATCAAGAAGAGGCCAAAAAAGAATTCAGCATCAACCCGGAAACCCGGGTATTTTCAATGGCCTCCCGCTTTGCCCCCTTAAAACGGATCGACCGTATAATCGAGGTGTTTACAGATATACATAAAAAATACAGTTGCCCTTTTAAATTGATGGTGGCCGGTCATGGAAATCAGGGGTATGAAAATTACCTCTACAACCTATCACAATCCTTAATGGAAGCCGGCAAATTGCAATTTACCGGGTATTTGAACGATCCTGAAATGCTCCGGCTATATCGAGCTTCCGATTTCTTTATCAGCCCGTCGAAGGCTGAAGGGGCTCCGGTTTCCGTGATGAAAGCCCTGGCCTGCGAAGTCCCTGTCATCACGACGCCAATTGGCGGCACTTATGAAGTCATGGCCCAGCATGGGGCCGGAAAGGTGATCGACCCCATGGATTATTCCAAATGGAAGGACGATTTTATCAACGTCCTTTCCGGTGAAAAAGTAAACATCTTGGACCGGGAAATTGCAAAGACGCATTTTCACTGGCCCAACATTGCCGAAAAATTTATCGCCATTTATCAAAAACTGGCAACATTATAGGTTCGGAGGTAAACGAAGATGAAAGTCGCCATCATCAGTTTCGGACATGTGGATGTCACGCTGCCCCTGGCCAAATACATGACCATGGCCGGGCCGAAGCCCATCGAAGTCGATGTTTATTTTGTTTTTTCCCAGCCCTATAAGTATGAAAGCATCCTTCATTTTAAAGAGATATCTGTGGCAAATGGACTTCTTGACAGCGAGGTAATTAAAATAATATTGGGGGACGAAGTGCTGAATTATATCGGCGGTCGGTTCCATGCTCACTTCTTCATGTATCCCAACCGCAAGGTGTATGATCCGCGAAATATTTTTTTTTCTTATGGGTTGGCCAAATGCCTATTGGATCGAAAATACGACGTGATCCATTTCAATGGCAATTGTTTGTTCCAGATATTTATCGGGTGGTTTTTAGGAAAACTTCCCCGGGTGCATACCATTCATGACTTTGTCTCACATACCGGTGAATTAAAAAAACGACGGAGAGAACTCCTGAGGCTCCCGGAGAGGCTGAATCGCTATTTGGTCAAATCGCCCCGGCCCAAAATTGTTCATGCCCAAGCGATTAAAGAATTCATTTACAAAACCGAGGTTTCTGCGCGTAATATTCATACAATCTACTACGGCCCTCTGGATATTTTCACTCAGGTGAAACGGTGCGATAAACCGCCAGCCTTATCCCATTATATCCTGTTTTTTGGCCGTATTGAGAAATACAAGGGGTTGTCGTATTTAATCGACGCATTCAAAACAATTCAGCCTCAATTCCGGGATTTAAAATTGATTATCGCCGGTTGCGGGGATACGGACGACATTGAGCGGCGCGTCTCCGGAAACGCCGATATCCTCTTTATGAAAAAATATATCACCGATGAGCTGCCCAGTTTGATCATTCATTCGCTCATGGTCGTGTGCCCCTATATCGATGCCTCGCAAAGCGGGGTGGTCCAAACCGCTTATGCGTTTGGCAAACCCGTTGTTGCCACGCGTGTGGGCGGACTCCCGGAAGTCGTGGAAGAAGGGGTCACCGGAAAACTGGTTCCCCCGGGCGATGTGCCGGCCCTGGCGCAAGCCATTTCGGAACTCTTGACGGATCAAGACAAACTGACCGAAATGTCGGAAAACATCCGATACCGGCTCAAAGAAGAGCTCCGATGGGAGCATATTGCCCGTCAAACCATCGCCGTCTATCGACTGGCCATGAAAAAAAACGGAAAAAACGAGTGATGAAAAAGAAGACGTGAAGAAGATGAAGATATTGATCGTTATTCGTTCCCTCGCCTGTGGGGGCGCCGAAAAACAGGCCATCATGGATGCCAATGCGCTGAACCGCCGGGGGCATCGCCTGACTGTCGCCTTTCACCAGGGCGGCGAATTGGTGAAACTCCTGGATCCGGGAATTTCCATTTATCGGATCCATTCCGCCAACCTCCTGTGGGCCTTCGCTCAATTGGGGAGTCATTTCCTCTTTCATCGGTATGACATCATCCACGCCCATATGTGCTGGGCCGAACGCATCGCCGCCTTTAGCGGCCGAATGTTCGGGCAACCCATCATCCTCAATGAACACAGCCCGGCATTTTTCCGAAGATGGTACCACCGGTTCCTGCTGCGGCTCGTGGCCCTGTCGGCCGATCGCATCATCACCTGCTGCGAGGCCACACGCAACGACCAATTGAGCGAAGGGATAAAACCCGAAAAATTGGTAACGATATTCAATTCGTTCGACCCGGCGTTAACGGTCCTGGTCGTTGAAAACCAAAAAGAAGAACCAGAAGAAAACGAAATCGAAAAAGATAACAGGAACATCGGAAATAACTCGTTTACCGTGGGATTTACCGGGCGTTTCTCGCCGGTCAAACGGTTGGGGCTCTACATTCCTCTGGCCCTGCGCCTCCGGGACGTGATCCCGGGTATCCGATTCGTCCTGGTGGGCGATGGCCGCGATCGCGGGAAAATCGAAGCCGCGATCCGCGCGCATCACCTGGACGATCTTTTTGTTTTGCCCGGCTTTGTGTTGCAGCCATGGTTGTATTTGGAAACGTTCGATATCTTCTTCCTGCCGTCCCGAATTGAGGCCTTTAGCGTGGCCTTGCTGGAAGCGGGGGCATTGGCGATCCCTTCCATTGCGTTTGCGGTCGGGGGAAACCCCGAGTTGATCCAAAACGGAGTAACCGGGTGTCTCCTTCCGGATCACGATATTTCGGCAGTCGCTGAGACGATCATCGACCTGTACCGAAACCCGGACAAACGTGCCCGGATCGGAACGAATGCACAACGGTTCGTCACGGAAACCTTTTCGATTGAAACCCGCATCGACCGATTGGAACGACTCTATGCGCAACGGAGGTCCCAGGAATGAAAGCCAACACCAAACCCAAAACCTTGATTCCGATCATCTACTATCACTCCGTGGCACCGGCGGCCAATCCCCGGTGGGTCTTCCAGCACCTGACCCTGGAAACCGATTGTTTTGAGGCCCAGATCAGGCTCCTGATCGATATGGGATACCGCTTCGTTTCCCTCGAGGATATTTACCGTTTTCAAATCGGGGAAAAAGACCTCCACCCTCGCTCGGTCGGGCTCACCTTCGATGACGGTTACCTGGATTACTGGCAATATGTGTTCCCCTTACAAAAAAAATACGGATTCCCATCCACGATCTTTATTTCTCCGGAGTTTGTCGACACGAAACATGGAGTTCGGCCGAATTCGGACGATTACAGTATGACTGATCGCACAGGAAAAGTCCCGCCGGAAGAGAACGTCCCTATCGGGCACTTATCCTGGAACGAGATGGCCATCATGGTCAAAAGCGGTCTGGTGGATATCCAATCCCATACCATGACCCATACCCAATACTTTGTATCGGACCGGCTCACCGGATTTCATTTTCCCGATTCGGACAATATTTTCCCCATATGGAACCTTCACCCGGAGAAAAAACCCTATTACATCGAAGATCCCGAATTCGATCGGTCTATTCCTTATGGCTACCCGATCTTCCGGCAGGATGGGGCCATGGTGGGGCGCCGGGTGGAGATCAATCCGGATTTCAGCGCCGAAGCGGTCGAATCGGTAAAAGGATACAACTTCTTCGATAAATCCATGTACCCGGCAATCCATCACCGGCTCCGGGCGGTTTACCAACACTATAAAAACACCGATAACCTGGTTGCCGGGCGCGAAACCGAGGCCGAGTACCACGGCCGAATCGCGTGGGAATTAAGCGAGTCCAAACGCATTATCGAACACAAACTGGGACGAGCGGTCACCTTCTGCTGTTGGCCTATGGGATATACCACCGAAGAAACCCACCAACAAGCATTGGATGTCGGTTATTGGGCCACCACCCAGGGTAAATCGATCGATTCCGGCAATGATCCGTCCCGGTTCATTCGCATTGGATTGGGAAAAGTCAGAAACCACCCATGGCTGACCCGACTCAAATTCCGGTATCAGGTCCGGAGTTTTCAACGCCGGTTTCCCGATTATCCGGTTAAAGTCGTTTATTATTGGTTCAGGCACCATCGCCTGCCATGATTGGGGGAGGTTGAGATGGGGGCATTTTTTTTATATCAGGAAAACGAAAAAAACGCAGATAACGGGAAGTCGGTCTCATCGATCGACCGGGCTGCGGTTAACGCGTGTTTCGAAAAAAAGGGGTTTACCGCTTGCATCAAACGCCGACTGGGGGCCTACACCTTGCTCCTGTACCGAAAAATGATGATCGAGGACGAAAATTTTATCGAGGTGGTTGAACACGCGGATAAGGCGCTTTATGCGGTGGGAACACTTGTTTACAAGGGGCTGAATTACCGGGAAAGCCTCCGGCAACTGTTGGACGACTTTACCGGGGGACGTTTTGATTTCGACCGGTTAATCGGAAGTTTTTTTGTCCTGATCCGCGTGAACGAGCGCCTGTATGGCTTTACCGACCGTGCCGGTATCCAGAACATTTATTATTGTCTCGATTCGGGGGTGCTCTCGTCGTCGTTCCTGGCCGTGGTTGCGGCATCCCCCGTTCGACTGCACCTCAATAAACTCGCGGTTACAGAGGTGCTTACCACCGGAAATCTCGTGGGGCCCGATACCCTGATCCATGAAATTAAACGGGTCGAACCGCACACGCCCCCCCGTTTCCATGGCCTGAGGTGGATCGGGGCACCGGAGTCAGGACCCGTTGTCTTTGATAACGGAAACCATGAGGAGACGTTGGGGCAACAAATCGAATTATTAAACGATTATTTTAAATCGATTAAACCCTTTGCCGATCATTACGGGTTGATTTCCGGAATCACCGGGGGGCTGGACAGTCGGCTGTTACTGATTGTCATCAAGCAAACGCTTTCCAATTATCGGTTCTTTTCGACCTGGAGGAAGATCAAAACCAGGGAGTTTTCAATCGCTGAGAGTGTCTGCAAAACCGCAGGGGTCGATTTCATCTCGATCCCCTACACCGAACCCCTGGACATGGATGAACACCAGGCCCGCGACACCCTTCACCGGGCGTTTTTGTTTATGGACGGGCACGTCAGGGCTCACCATTTCTGGCATGAAGCGATCAATACCCGGGACTACCGTAGCGCCCTGGTGGGCGAGCAGCGGCTCGGCATGAACGGTGTCGGCGGGGAGCAGTACCGCAATGAGGAGCGAATGATCCGGCCCCGGCGGAACTTCAAGGAATGGGTCGCGGTTGAACTGGTCTACAAATATTCGGGCGATTGTTTCAACGATCGAGTCGAAAGAAACGAATTTCTCTTCTATCTCGGCAATAAAATCAAGACCCGTTTGAATCTGGCGGACCCCAACCGGATCGGACGACTCGACGTCAAGCGGTATTTCAACGAGGTTTACAACCCGGCCAACCGGACGGTCCGTACCAACATGGAAAACCAGTGTCATTTTTGTTTAAGCCCTTATACGGATTACACGCTCGCCACCAATGCGTATCGGATCATCCCCCACCTCGGGGTATCCCGGGAATTTGAAGGGGAAATGATCAAACGCCTCGACCCGGTACTCGCGGCGATCCCGACCCATTACGGGGAGGCGTTGATCCGGGGGGAACCGCTTTATTCGCGTTTGATGTCTGTGGTGAAAGAATTGACGCCAGTCTCTCTCTACGGCAAACTATACCATGCCCATAAATCGAAAAGTACCTTTTACCGGGATTACGTAACGAAATTTCCCTTTATCGGAGAAAATACCCGGATGCTGGAGGAATTGCGACTCCCGCTCAATCCGGACACCATCAAAGGCAACGCCCTGTTGGGGCCCCTGGTGATTTCAATGGGGCATTTTCTGGATGAACTGAAAACCAAAATCAACGGATAGGAGGAGGGATGGGGGACTCGATCCTTAAGCGACTGCTCAATTGGGTATTGGCGTTACGGGACCATTACGTGTTAAACAAGAAGATAAAAAAGATCATGCGGTGTCAGGTCCATACGCTCAAAACAGGAAAGATCGACCGGTCGTTGCGATTCGCGCATCTGCAAAAATGGCGCGCGTTATCCCGGCGGGTCAACGATCGGTGGCTCGCCGTTTACAGCCGGATTTCCGGTATTGACAGCATCGATTATGTGCCTGAACCGATCTATTGTTCGGTGATCGAACCCCGGTTGAACCATCGGGGATTGACCTCGGCCTATTCGGATAAATGTGCTTATAACCTTCATTTTACTCCATACTCCTTATTTCCTCAAACGGCCCTACAAAATATCGACGGCGTGTTTTACGATTCCGGGTACCGCCCCCTGGAGCTCAGCGACCACCACCTGGGAGCGATTCTCCATCCCTACGATCGCGTGATTCTCAAACCCTCCATGGATTCGAGTGGAGGGCATAACGTGCGGCTTTTCACAAGGGCGAAAGACAATGTCTTCTCCGATTCCGTGGGCCATCGACTCTCGCTGGCGTATTTGAAAGCCGAATATTCGCGTAACTTCCTTCTCCAGGAGTATATCGAGCAGCATGAATTTTACAGGCGGTTTAATCCCTCTTCGGTCAACACCGTCAGGGTGTATACCTATCGTTCCGTCACCGACGAGGCCGTCATCCCCTTGCAGGCTGTGTTACGCATCGGTCGGCCGGGCAGCATTGTGGACAATCAGGCCGCCGGCGGGATTGCCTGCGGGATTTATCCCAACGCCAGATTAAACGCCTTTGCCGTGGATAAATGGGGAAATCGCTATTCATCCATCCATTCGATATCTTTTTCCGATTGCGATGCGGTTTACCTGTTTGAGCGCATGCTCCAATGCGCGAAAACGCTCGCGTCCCGAATGGTTTATTCGCGACTCAACGGGTTTGATTTTTGTGTGGATCAACGGTCAACCGTGAGGTTATTGGAGATCAATTCCAAAAATATCGAAATTAATTTTTTACAGATGAATACAGGGCCTTTATTTAAAGAATACACGGATGAAGTCATCGACTATTGTTTAAAAAGTCCCAAGTATGTGTGCCTGGATTTTCGAATATAAGTTCGAATACGAGAGGGGGAAGAATGAAAACGTATCGACTGGCGATTTTAAAAAATGAAACCGAAGAGGATCACCTCGGATGGGTGAGAGCCTGCGGAAGAGGGGAATACGACATCGATTTTGAGGTGATCGATATCACCAAAGAAAACTGGCTCGACCGGGTCGCTGAGCCGGGTTTCGATTGCATGCTGGTTCAACCCCCATGCAGCATGGGGCATTTCAAGCAACTGGTCGACGAACGCCTATACATTATTCACTCGGTTCTGGGAAGAATGATCTACCCCTCGTTGGAGGAAACATTGATTTATGAGAACAAACGCATGCTGGCTTATTGGTTGCAGGCCAACCGGGTGCCGCATCCCCGAACCTGGATATTCTATGATAAAATGAGCGCCGAAAATTTTGCGTCTCACTGCCCGTACCCCCTGGTGGCCAAAACCGCGCTTGGTGCCTCCGGATCGGGAGTCCGAATCCTAAGACATCAACGACAAGCCCTCGAGTATATCAACCGGAGTTTTTCGGATCGGGGTATCATTCGAAAATGGGGAATCAATCTGAGACGGGGGGATCTTCTTGCGCGTTCGTTCTCGCGACTCAAGGATGTGCTGGGATTTATCCGGTACATGAACGCCAAAAAAAAATCGGCCCGTCGAGACCCGCAGCAATGGCATGTTATTTTCCAGGAATACGTTCCCGATGCCGCCGAATGGCGGTGTGTTCGGATTGGCGATTCGTTTTTCGGTCATCAAAAACTCGCCCGGGGGTTGGGCGAATTGAAAAGCGGGACATCCCGGGTGAGCTGGGATCCGCCACCGATTCCACTGTTGAATTTTGTCTACCGGATCACCGAGAAACGCCATTTTCTCAGCCAGTCTGCGGATATCTTCGAAGACCGGAACGGCCACTACCTCGTCAATGAGCTCCAGGCCTTCTGGGGATCGAAAAACCCGCACCAGATGATCGTTGACGGTAAACCGGGGCGATTTGTTCAAAAGAATAATCAATGGGTCTTTGAAGAAGGCGATTTCAATTCCAACAATTCCTATGACCTCCGCCTTCGCCACGTGATCGACATCCTTCGGGAAAAAAACAAATAAACGTCTTACAAATATATGAACGTCTTAAAGGTTTTATTTGTATGCAGCGGCAATGGCCCGGCGGTTCTGGACCGGGAAATGGGGATTGCCCCGTTTATCCGAAGCCAGGGAGAATCCTTACGGCAACAGGGAATCGAGGTCGAATTTTTTCCCATCAGGGGAAGGGGAATCGCCCATTACCTCCGGCATGTATTTCTGTTGAGACGGTTTCTCCGGAAAAACCGATTCGATATCCTCCATGCTCACTACGGCATGTGCGGGTGGGTGGCGTTCCTCGCCTTTACCCGGATCCCCCTGGTGGTTTCGTTTATGGGAGACGATCTCTATGGCAATGCCGATGCCAGAGGTAAGAAGAACGGGCTGGATTATGTCTATATTTTTTTTAATACCCTCCTGCAATATGGGGTGGATGCCATCGTCGTGAAATCGGAAAATCTCGCCGCTCATGTGGTTTGCAAAAACAAGATGCAGATTATTCCCAACGGGGTGGATGGGAGCGTCTTCAAACCCATGGACCGACAGGACGCTGCTCGCCAACTGGGCCGCCGTGCCGCCAGTAAAACCAAATCCATCCTGTTTCTGGGTAATCCGGCCAATCCGAGAAAAAATTTTAATTTGTTGGAAAAAGCGTTGGTCCTGATGAAAAAAACAAAAGAAGCAAGAGAAACAAGAGAGACGAGCGATGATCCGGGCCTCGAGCTCCTGACTCCGTTTCCGGTTGCCCCGGCCCTCGTTCCCCTGTATTTAAACCTCGCCGACGTGTTGGTATTGACCTCGTATAAAGAAGGGTCCCCCAATGTCATCAAAGAAGCCATGGCCTGCAATTGCCCGATTGTCGCGACCGATGTGGGCGATGTGCAAGCGGTGATCCGCGGGACCGAAGGGTGTTACCTCACGTCATTCGAACCGACGGACGTGGCCGAAAAAATCCAATTGGCCCTGGCGTTTGGAAAACGCACCGATGGCAGGGAACGGATCCGGCGACTTGAAATCGGTCGAACCGCCCGGCGCCTCATTCGCATTTACAAGGGGCTCATGCCCGATAACAAAGGAGGGTTTTAACGATGTGCGGCATTTGCGGTATCGTTTATTTCAATTCCCGATGCGTCGACAGTCGGGAACTCCGGGTGATGATGAACCGGATGAAACACCGGGGACCGGATGACCAGGGAATGTTCCTGGATGGGGCCACGGGACTCGGGTTTGTCCGCTTGAGCATCCTGGATCTTTCGCCCGCGGGTCACCAGCCCATGGTATCCGAGGATCAGCGCTACGTGCTGATCTTTAACGGTGAAATTTTCAACTATATCGAACTTCGTGAGGAGTTAAAAGAAAAATACTCGTTTCGGTCCCAAACCGATACCGAAGTGCTGCTTAACGCCTACCGGGAATGGGGCACGGATTGCATGCACCGGTTTAACGGGATGTTTGCCTTTGCAATCTACGACAAAAAAACCGGAACCCTGTTTGCGGCCCGTGACCGGTACGGTATTAAACCCTTTTACTATCATCTGGATGCCGAGTGTTTTATTTTCGCTTCCGAAGAGCGGGCGATCCTACCCTTCCTGAAGTGTCAAACCCCTAATCCCAGGGCTATTTACGAATACCTGGTCTACAACCGGACCGATCAGGGAGACTACACCTTTTTTCGGGATATCCGAAAATTGCCGCATGGGGCTCGGGCACAGGTGAAAAACGGGCGTCTGACCATCGATCAATGGTATGTGCTGCAGGAGCAATTGAAGTCCCCCTTTCAAAATGCCGAAGAATTTGGCGATGCCTTCAAGGAATCGGTGAAACTCCGGCTTCGGAGCGATGTCCCCCTGGGGGTCTGTTTAAGCGGGGGCCTGGATTCATCCAGCATTGTATCGGTTCTGGTCAAGGCATTCAACATCGAGGACGTGAGAACCTTTTCCGCGGTATATGAACCGGGCGATCCCGCAGATGAACGGGGATTTATCGATGAATACCGATCCGAATTAACAAACATGCACTTTACGTATCCGTCCGGTCATACGCTGATCGACGATTTGCCGCGTTTTATCGATTGCCACTCGGAACCGGTCGCGAGTCTGGGGCCTTACGCCCAGTTCAAAGTCATGGAATTGGCCTCCGAACACGTGACCGTGACCCTGGACGGTCAGGGCGCCGATGAACAATTGGCGGGTTATCATTACTTTTTCGCCTCCTACTTTAAAGAATTGATCAAAGGTTTGAGGCTCCTGACATTGGTCCGGGAACTGGCGGCTTATGGGAAGAATCATCATTCGGCGGCATTGGCCGTCAAATACCTGGCGTTTTACCTGAGCCCTTCCTCTCTAAAAAAAAAATTAAGAATTACCAATGTGATCGATCGTCATTTTTACGACCAATTCAAACTCTTTTCCAACCTTCCGGCCGATCTGTACAACCCCCGGAACTTGAATGAGTCTCTGATCCAGCACTTTGAATACAAGTTGGAGCATCTCCTCAAATGGGAAGACCATAACAGTGCCTGGTTTTCCTTGGAAGCGCGCGTGCCCTTTCTGGATCACCACCTGGTCGAGCGCACCCTGAGCCTGCCACCGGAACAGATCATCCATCGCGGTGAGACCAAGCATATCTTAAGGCAGGCCATGCTCGGAATGCTCCCGGAAAAAATCAGGATGCGCCAGGATAAAATCGGTTTCGATACTCCCTGGGAAAAATGGTTCAAATCCCCGTTATTCAGGGAACTCATCTTTGATCTCCTCCATTCGGCCCGTTTCCGGCAACGCGGGATTTTGAACAGCCGCAAATGTATTCGGGATTTTGAGCTCTTTCTCATGGGGAAAACCGATATCCCGAAAGAGATATGGAAGTGGATCAACCTGGAATTGTGGTTCCGGAGATTCATCGATAATAATCGATAGCAATCGTTAGAAGGAGAAGAACGATGGAACGTGATTTTACACTCCAAACTTACCGCCGTTTGGTCGAAGCCATTATGGCCGGGGGGTACACGATTCAAACCTTCCGCGATTTTTTACAAACGCCCGAATCCCGGTCCGTGATCATTCGTCATGATGTGGACCGGCGCCCGTATAATTCCCTACGCACGGCAAAAATCGAGGATGAGCTCGGAATCCGAACCAGCTATTACTTTCGAATTAAACCGTGCAGTTACAATGAAATCATGATGAAACAGATAGCGGCAATGGGGCACGAAATCGGTTATCACTCCGAAGACCTGGCCGACGCTCACGGGAATGCCCGGGAAGCGATCCGCCGGTTTGAGATCAACCTGAATACGTTCCGGAAAATCGTACCGATCCACACCATCACCATGCACGGCAGCCCGCTGTCTCGGTGGGACAACCGAGACCTCTGGAAAATCCACGATTACAGACACTACGGGATCATTGGCGATCCCTATTACGATCTGGATTTTAACACGGTGCTCTACCTCACCGAAACCGGCAGGCGATGGAACAGCGGGGATTACAATGTCCGAGATTGGGGAAAACCGGCGTTTTCGATCGATCGATCGCTAACAAAAAAACTTTTGGACATTTCATCGACCCAGGCACTGATTCGTTGTTTCCTAAACCGTGGATTACCCGATCGGATCATGCTCACCATTCATCCCGAACGCTGGGACGATAACGTCGTTTACTGGCTGCGCCAATTGGTGTTCCAGCGGATTAAAAACCAAATAAAAAAAATCATCGTGAAAAAAAATGGACAAATACAAAATTACCCACAACCTTGACCGAAGTGCCTGGGCCGATTTTGTTTCCGGTCATCCTCAGGGAAATATCTTCCAAACCCCGGTTATGGTCGAGGCATTGGTGGGCGTAAAAGGGGTTTGGCCTCAATTAACGGCGGTTCTGGGGCCGGACAACCAGATCCTGGGCGTACTCGTTTCCATGATCCAGAGCAATTACTGGGGGTTTCTGAAACGGATGACCAGCCGGTCCATCATCATGGGCGGCCCCCTGATCCGGGACAACGACCGGGAGGTACTGGAGATGATCCTGAGGGAGTATGACCAAAGCGTTAAACATAAAGCCGTTTACACCCAATTTCGAAACCTCCGGGAACAGGAACGTTCGTGGAAAGCATGCTTTGAACAACAGGGTTTCACGTTCGAAGACCACCTGAACATCCGGGTCAGAATCGACCGGAGCGAAGAAACGTTATGGCAGGAGATTCATTCCAAACGACGGAATGAAATCCGCCGGGCCCTCAAAGAGGGGACCTCGGTTCGGGAATTGGACACCGAGAACGACATCCGGAACGCGTACGCCATCTTAACGGAGGTGTATCGCAACGCCCGCCTGCCGCTCCCCCATATCTCGTTTTTTTTATCCGCATTTCAAATCCTCCGAGCCGAAGGATGCATTCGGTTTTTTGCAGCGGTAAACCGCGAAAAAATTATCGGTATCCTGGTGGCGCTGTGCTACAAAACCGAAATCCACGATTGGTACGCCGGAAGTTTTAAACGGGCGCAGCCCCAATACCCCAACGACCTGCTGCCCTGGGAAGTCTTTTTGTGGGGAAAGCGAAACGGGTATACGGTGTTTGATTTCGGCGGCGCCGGCAAACCCGGGGAATCCTATGGGGTGAGGGAATATAAAAAACAATTCGGGGGAAATCTGGTCAATTACGGACGATACCTCAAAATCCACAATCCCCTTCTGATGCGATGGGGAAAAGGAGGATTCCGTTTATGGCGAAAATTCGGATTCTTCGGGCGGTAAGACCATGAACCTGTTAATCGATATCGGCCATCCGGCCCATGTTCACCTGTTTAAACACACGGCCACAGAGATGAAAAAAAACGGCCATCGGATCCTCTTTACCGTGAGGGACAAAGACAATGCCGCCTACCTGTTGTTCAGGTACAGGCTCGAGTTTGCCCGTCTGGGAACGCATTTTAAGAGTAAAAAAGGGAAAATCTGGGGAATGCTCACGTTTAACTATCGCCTGCTCCGGGTCGCGTTGCGGTTCAAACCCGATATCCTGCTCAGTCATGGTTCCATGTACGCGGCCCAGGTGTCGCGCCTCATCCGCAAACCCCATGTTTCCCTCGAAGATACCGGAAACATGGAACAGATAAGACTTTACAGGCCCTTTACCGATGCGATTCTAACCTCCACCTCGTTTAAGACCGCCCTGGGTCCCAAACAGTTGTTTTACGAGGGGTACCACGAGCTGGCGTACCTTCACCCCAACCGGTTCCAGCCGAATGCGTCGATTCGTTCCGGGCTCTGTCGGCAAAGCGACCGGCCTTATGCGATTGTGCGTTTCGTCTCCTGGGAGGCGTCCCACGATTTCGGACACCCGGGAATAAGCCTAACAAACAAAATCCGGGCCATCGAATCGTTCGCCAAAACCGCCGACGTGTATATTTCCTCCGAAGGGGAATTACCCCCGGAACTGGAAGCGTACCGACTTCCGGTCGCCCCCGAATCCATGCACGATGCCCTGGCTTTTGCGACGCTCCTCTACGGGGAAAGCGCGACCATGGCCTCGGAGAGCGCCATGTTAGGGGTGCCCGCTATCTATCTCGATAACAAGGGGCGATACTATACCCGCGAATTGGAAAAGAAATACGGGATGGTCTTTAATTTCACCGAATCCCCGGAAGACCAGGAGCGCTCGATCCGAAAAGGGGTGGAAATTCTCCAGTCCCCCCGGATCCGGGACGAATGGCAGCAGCGGCGAGAAAAGATGCTGGCGGATCGAATCGACGTAACCGCATTCCTGGTCTGGTTTCTCGAAACCTACCCCGAAAGCGCCGCCATTCTCAACCAAAATCCCGACTACTCGAAACGGTTTAAATAATACGGTTTAAATCAGAGCTATGGAAAAACGACTGGTTCAACGCGAAAAGTATTACCTGGTCAAGGTCCTCCTGGATGGACTCTTACTGACCATCGCTTTTTTTACCACCTATTCCTTCCGAAAGGACAGCGAGAACCTCTTCTTGATCGTTCCCATTGTCTGGTTTATCGTCACCTCGTTATCGAAAAAATTTATGAAAGTCAACGATAACGATTACTTTAACCGGCTCAAACCCTACCTCCGTTCCACCCTGGCGCTGGCCGGAATTTTAACGATTGTGCTGTATGTGTTCGGTCGGTTTCATGTGTCGCGCATGATCGTATTCGGCTCCATCGGCCTGTTCTTTATATTCGAACTAATCGTGTTTACGGTCGAGCATTTTTGTCTGTCGCCGATGCACGCGGAAAACACGAGGCACCGGCGGTGGATTCCGGCGGTTTTTTTTCTGGGAGAGCTGTCCCTGTTTATCTTCTCCTTTACCGTGATCTACATCGGGGTCGTCGAGAGCCAAACCCCCAACACGCCCCAGGAGCAGTACTTCACCTTTTTTATGGCCGTCATTTTTTTATGGATCGTTATGTCCATGGCCGTTCATAAATTCGAGATCCGAAAGGAAACCAATTACGTAATGACCATCGCGCCCTTCTTGCTGTCCGAATGCCTGATCATCGGCGTTGTCTCGATTCCGCTGTACCTGCTCCATTTATTTAAACTCTCCTATGCCATTGTTTTGGGGGTGCCCCTGGTGATCACCGGCCTGGAGCTCCTGACGGTTTCGCTGTTTTACCTCTTCTCCGGGGCTCCTGTTGCCGATGAAACCCGGGTCAGCCTCTTTCGCATCCATGAGACCCATAAAGTCAGCCTCAAATTGGATGTGATCGATGAGGATACCCAAATCAAAAAGTACCGGTTCTCCGGTTCCGATATCCGGACCACGTTTTTCAACCGCAAACTCAAAGAGGTGCATCTGCGGTCCTTCAGCTCCGTCTATGAATTTATCGACCAACACGTGGCACTGAATAACATTGACCTCCTCAATGCCATGGTGATTTACAGCAACAATCCGACCAACATCGAAATCCTCAACGATTGCTCCCTCCAATTTTTCTCCAATTTAAGACAAATGAACGATTTGAGGCAGATCAACGAATACTACAGACAATTGAACCTCAAGATGGCTCCCGGGGGAATTTGCGTGGGAAAATTCGAAAGCCTCAGCCAGACGAAGAACCGTTTTTTTAGCCACCATCCCCCGTCGCTTGCAACGGCCTTTTACCCCTTCTTTTTCCTGTTTAAGTTGATTTTTCCCAAGATTCCGGGGTTGCGTCAGGTGTATTTCGGGGTGACCCGGGGCCACAGACGGGTCCTCTCGGAAGCGGAAGCCCTGGGCCGTCTCTACTTTTGCGGATTCGAAATCATCGGTCTCAAGGAGATCGACCATTACACCTGGTTTATCGTCAAAAAAGTCAAGGCCCCCTCTCCGGAAAAGAACCCGTCTTACGGTTTTATTTTCAAACAAAAACGAATCGGCAAGGGCGGCAAATACATCCATATCTATAAACTGAGAACCATGTATCCCTATTCCGAATACATCCACAAGTATGTTCTCAGCCATTACGCGTTGGATGAGAGTGGAAAAATCAAAAACGATTTCCGGATTACCGGCTGGGGAAAAGTATTACGAAAACTCTGGATCGACGAGCTGCCCATGATCTGGAACTGGATCAAGCGGGACCTCAAACTCGTGGGCGTCCGGCCATTGAGCCAATCGTTCTTCGACCTTTACCCCGAAGACCTGAAACGGGAACGGACCCGGTACAAACCCGGCCTCATCCCCCCGTACTATGCGGATATGCCCAATACCATCCAGGAAATATTTAAATCCGAATACCAGTATTTACGTTACTATTCGGAAACCCCATTTAAAACCGATATCACTTATTTAATGAAATCCCTTAACAATATTTTATTTCATCATGCCAAAAGTGCATGAAAAGGAGAATCGATGATGACCAATAAAAGAGACGATATCGAATCCGGTTATTGGGACGATGGCGCGTTGCGCTTCCATGAATACTGGGACATGATCAAACGGCATCAGGCGCTCATGGCCTGCATCACCCTTCTGGTTGCAGGAGCAATTTTATTCGAGCAGTGGACCCAACCCCCGGTGTATGAAGCCCAGGGCATTCTCCTCATCGACAATATCCCGGGGCCCAGCGTTTTTTTTTCCACTCCCACATCCTTGGATAAAAACGAAATGGATGAATACCTGAATACCCAGGTGAACATATTGAAAAGCCGGTCCCTGACCCGGAAGGTCATCGACCAACTCCCCCTCCCGCCAACAGACCGGAAGCACCGCAAGGAGTCCCTAATGTCGAAGAAAATCAATGCCTTCATCAGCACCCTGCAGGTGAGTAATATCAAAAATTCCCGGCTGCTGGAGGTGAAGTTCCGGTCCCCGGATCCGGTCCTGGCCGCCCGGATCGTGAATGCCCTGTTTCGCCAATACATCGATTTTAACCTTCAGCAGCAAAATGAATGGACCCAGCAATCTGCTGATTTTTTATCCAAACAGATCGCCACCCTCCGGAATGATCTCGCTCAAAAAGAAAAAAAATTGCAGGATTACAGTAAAGATACCGAGCTCTTCTTTCTCGAAGGAAAAGGCACCAGCGAGGGCGAAAAATTTGCCGAATTAAATAAGGCACTTACGGATGCTCAAGTCTTTCGGATTCAGAAAGAATCCATATACACCGAATTAAAAAACAAACCGTTTCACGATTACCCCCAGGTTCGGTCAGACCCTTCCATTCAGAATCTTAAAAAAGAATTGTCCGCCCTCGAAGTGGAGTACCAACAAAAATGTCAGATATTCAAAGATTTGTATCCGGAAATGCAGCAATTGAGTTCTCGAATGGCTTTTCTCCGGAAACGGATCGCCGATGAAACACAGGATACGGGGAGAAACGTGCTCCTGGAGGTGAAAGCCGAATATGAGGCCGCCAAAAAAAGAGAAGAGACCCTGCGTCGGTTTTTGAGCCTCCAGAAGGGAAGTGTGATTACCGCCAACAACAATGTGATTTACTACCAAACCCTCAAAATTGAAATCCAGAATATGCGAGACCTGTTAAGCCAACTGATTCGGAAACAAGGGGAAACCGCGATCAATTCCAAACAGGACCAAGCCTCATCGGTCAATATCCGCATTATCGATTGGGCAGAAGTTCCCAGTTCTCCCGTGCCTTCCAAGTTACCCCTTACCATCTTTATTGCGTTAAGTATCGGTTTGGGCGCTGGATTAGGCACTATCCTTTTACTGGAGTTCGTTTTAAAAAACCGGCACCCCTCCGGTACCGACGAAAAACCCTTAACTCGGTTGTGGCGGACAATCTTTACGAAGAAGGGGAACCCTATGTTTCGTTCGGGGGGTGAACCCAATGAATAAGGATCAATTAAATATTAAATGCTTGATTATTGCTATTTCCATTGCCTGTCTGGCAGGTGGCATTGTATTTTCTTCTTCCGACGGCATAACCGAAAATCCCGACTCCTATACGATCGGGCCCAAAGATTTAATCGGCATCACGGTTTTTGGTGTCCCTCAACTGGATATCACGGTGCGTGTGTCCGAGGACGGCTGGATCAACCTGCCGCTCCTGGGCAAACTTCAGGCCCAGGGCCTCACCGGTTTTGAACTCGAACGCAAACTGAGCAATCTCTTGGAGAAAGAATTTTTGAAAGATCCTCAGGTAACGGTCTTTATCAAAGAGTATCAGAGCCGGAAAGTCTCGGTAATCGGGGCCGTCAAATCCCCGGGCACCTACGAGTTGGCTGAGCACCAAACGCTGCTTCAGGTTCTGGGAAAGGCGGGCTGGCTCACCCCCAACGCGACCGGGAGAATTGTGATCATCCGCCGGAATGGCGGAGATGCGCCCCGCTCCCTGGTCCTGGATATGGCGGCGCTGACCGCCCACCCCAACGGTCAGGGGGATGTGTCGATTGCTCCCAACGACATCATCCACGTGGTCGAAGACCAATTCGACGATATCTACGTCTTTGGCGAAGTGTTAAAACCGGGTTGCATCAAGATGAAACGCGAGTTGCCCCTGACCCTGCTCCGAGCCATTGCCCAGGCCGGCGGGTTTACGGAAAAAGCGCTTAAATCGGGGGTTATTATCAAACGCACGGTGAACCGGCAAGAGGCGAGGTTTAAGGTCAATGTCGGTAAAATCATCCGGGGCAAAACGCCGGACGTTACCCTACATGCGGAGGATGTGGTGTTTATCCCCGAGAGTCTCCTGTAGGAATGTAAAACAGGCGAAGATCCATGACATTGGTCCGGGTGGGCCCGGTCTTAACCTGCTGATCGAGCGTTTGGAAAAACGCGTGCGAATCGTAACGCGAAAAAAAGTCCACGGGGTCGAGTCCCTGGCGCCTCGCTTTTTCCGCGGTTCGATGATCGATCCAGGCGCCGGCTGCATCGCTTGATCCGTCGATGCCATCGGTTCCCACGCTGGCAATGGCAAAAGGATGCGAGATGTTCGCCATTTCCATAAGCATGGCCAACACGAGCGCCTGGTTTCGTCCCCCCTTTCCCGGAGGGGTTCCCCGGTTTTCAATTTTGACCGTCAATTCCCCCCCGCTTAACAACAGAACGGGCGGCTTAAAGGGGTTTCCCGAATCGATCACCTCTTTGACAATGGCAGCATACAATCGGGCCGCTTCGGTCACATCGCCCCGATCCCGCGTGGTCAGGATATGCGTCGTGATCCCCTGCGCTCTGGCGCATTCGGCCGCCGCTTCCACGGCAACCCGGTTCTCTCCCAACACCACGGAAAACGACGACGCCGCCCCCGATTCCTCGGGCAGATCCGTTTCGGGATCCGAATCGGTTTTTTCAAAGAAACGTTGAACCCTCGGGTGACACTGTTCCAGAAGGTGATACTTTTCAAGGATAGCGCGGGCCTCGGCTTTTGAAGACCGGGTATGGGGGTTGATCACGGTGGGGCTCGATCCCACATCCAGGGGGGAATCCACGATATCGGAGAGGATTAAGGTAATCACGCGGGCCGGATGGATGAGGCGCGCGAGTTTTCCCCCTTTGAGCGCGGACAGGTGCTTGCGGACACAGTTGGTCTCCGTGACTTCGGCACCCGACGCCAGGAGGAGCCGGTTGATTTCCGTTTTATCCGCCAACGTCAGTCCGGGAAGCGGTTGGGCCATCATCGCGGATGCGCCACCGGAAATCGCAAAAAACACCAGATCGTTGGAGCCGACCCGGGTCCGGATGTAATCGGTCACCGCTTGCCCGGCCCTGAGACTGCGCGCGTCCGGGGTGGGATGGGCGCCCGGGACAAACCGAATCCGATGGTCCTCAAACACATGATCGGCCAGTGAAACGATGATCCCTCCGCGGATTCGGTCTCCCAGTACATCCGTTAACCCTTCCCGAAAAAAAGGGGCGGCTTTCCCCGCGCCGATGAGGTGAATCTGTTCAATGGAATTTAAATCAACGGTTTGCCCCCGGATTCGGAGGAAGTGCCCTTCGACGGTCAGTTGATCCCGAATCAGGCGGCGCGGATCCACGCGTTCCAGCGCCTGATCGATGAGCGTTCTAAAAATGCCATGCATGGCAATAGGTTAGGAAATAAGTTAACAAATCGGATAATTGGATACTCTCAAATGAAGCAGGGTCGACAATTTTCGCATGTATCGGATCCCATCCGTCAGATCTTTCAGAAACTTGGTCAGATATTTGACGAAATCGTTTTCTTCTCGCTGCCTGAGGATAAATTCGAATTCCTGGGTCAGGTCCCTGAGCTCCACCATGAGGTTGGAGAGGTATAGGATGTTATCGAGCACATCCATCAGGTTGACTTTGGGAATATCGGCGATCCGGATTTCTTTTAACGCTTCGATCCGTTCCATCGCATCGGCCACGGCTTCTTGGACCGAATAGTGAATCTCATCCAGGTAGGATTTCTTGTAATCCTCAAAATAGCGCAAGCGATGAACCGCCCGTTCCTGGATCTTATCGTCCTGTTCGATCAGCGAAAGAAAATATTTTTTCAGACCCAGGTACTGCCGCCCGAACTTTTTTAAATTGATAAAATCTCTTCCGATGTATATTTTGTCTTTGTAACTTTCAAGGAGTTCGTCTTCGTAATGCGCATAAAATTTTACCTCAAACCGGGCCTCGCGTTTGTGGATCAACCGGGCAATCAGAATGCTCTGGGGGTTGGAGAGGTAATAGGCGTTCTCTTCGATGAGCGCGCTGTACACAAAGAGTGACGATAAAATGTAAACCTTCAAGGAATCCAGAAATTTTTCGTTATTGGAGACAAAGTCCACCAACTCCGGGCGTTCCGGTCCGCCGATCAGCATCGTATAAAAAGGCGAAAATAAATATGTCCCCTCATCCAATTCGAATTCAAAATGAAAATAATTCAATGCACGTTTGTATAGATTGGAAAAGATAATCTCCGGACAATCGGCAAATGTATATCCTTTTAATTCTTTCAATACGTCTAACGTTCCCACTGGTACCTCCGTTGAAATTATACTGGATTGAAAATAAAAAGTAAAGCGTTAAAATAAATTCTTCTGCCGGCGTTTGCGGTGATGGGTAATCGCCCGACGATGGACCTCGTCCCTAATATTCTGCACTAAAAATCGCTCCGGCCAGTCCTCGGGAAAGATGACCGACCCTCCGCTTTCCAGAAATAGGCGCTCTTCTTCTTTGGCCAGGGCAATCACGTCGCATTGGAGGCCCAATTTCTCCTTGACCGAGAGGGCAGCGCTGAGTTGGCCTTTGCCGCCGTCGATCAACAGCAAATCCGGCTGTTCCTCGGGTGTCTTATCTCGGAATCGGCGTTCCAGAACTTCTTTCAATGCTTCCGTATCCCCGGCCGCCGCATCCCGGATGAGGTAATTCCGGTACTTCTTTTTATTCGGTTCCCCATTCTCGAATACCACGGCGGCTCCCACGCGGTCCCGCTCCGAGAAATGCGAAATATCGAACCCCTCGATCCAATACGGGAAGCGTTGGAGGTGAAGCATGTCCTGCATCCGGTCCGCCACGGCCTTGTAGTTGTTCTTCCGGGTATACAGATGAAGATTTTTGGCTGCCAGGTGCATCATTTTCCGTTTGTTGCCGCGAAGCGGGAGACGAATGGCCACATGGCGCTTCGCCATTTGGGAAAACAGGGCCTCGAGTTCGGCCCGGTCATCGGGAAAAAAGGGCACCAGGATCTCACGGGGGATGTTTTCGGTCCGGTAAAAGGAGACCAGGAAATCTTTGAGAATCTCTTCCTTCTGATCACTGACCGTGTCGAAGTTAAAGAATTCCTTGCGCTTGACCCGACCGTCCACGATCGAAAACAGGATAATAAAATAATCGCTGCGCTCCGGGTCATGGTGCAGGTTGATCACATCGTACTCGGTTTTTCGCACCGATGAAATATAGGAATTCAGGACAAACCGGTTCACCAATTCCAGGTCTTCCTTGATTTTTTGAGCTTCCTCGAATTGGAGTGCATCGGCCAGGCGCATCATGTCCTTTCCCATTCTGGCCATGATTCCGGTTTTATTTCCTTTGAGAAATTCAACCGCATCATCGACCTGTTCGCGGTAATCGTCGAGACTAATTTTATCGATGCATGGCGCCGAACACCGATCAATGTAATAATAGAGGCATCCGGTGTGTTGATTGAACAGATTGTCCGAGCAGGTGCGCAGCTTGAAAATGCGGGTGATCAGGTCGATCAACTCCCGGGTTCGCCGGGAATCGACAATCGGACCGATGTAGAAATGCGTGTCTCGAGATTCGCGGGTGTAGTAGATGCCGGGCACCGGGTCTCCGGTGGTAATCTCGATGAGGGGGAAACTCTTATCGTCTTTGAGCCGGATATTAAACGGCGGTTGATAGGTGTGAACCAGGTTATACTCCAGGAGCAGGGCATCCGGTTCATCTTCGGTGACGATGTATTCGATGTCCGTGGCCTGACTCAGGAGGTTTTGGATGAGCCCATGCCCCCTGTTTTGGAAGTACTGACTGACGCGTTTTTTCAGGTTTCGGGCTTTCCCGATATAGAGGATGCGCGTCCCGGCTTTAAAAAAATAAACTCCCGGTTTGTCCGGTAAATCGGAAACGCGGTTAATGCTGAGACTCACCGCCTGTCTCGTTTTCCTTTTTCTCGCTGGCGGGTTGGGGAGGGGTTTTGGATTTGGTCGCCTGAATTTTAGCAATTTCTGCCAGCATGGATCCTGCTTTCTTTACATATTTGGACTGGGGGTAGGTGCTGATGACTTTTTGAAAAAACGACGTGGCGGGTTCGAGAAGTTGCATTCGGAAATAGCAGAGACCGGTGTAATAAAAGAGTTTATCGTTTTGTGTGTAGTCCGGGTATTCATCGATGATCTGACGATAGCGTTCGGATGCGCCCTTTAATGCGCCCATCCGGAAATTGGTAAACCCGATACCAAAGTAATGTTCGGCGAGAATTTGTCTGCATTTTTCCAGCTTCAGTTTCGCATCTTTGGCTTCCTGGGTATCCGGGTACAGTTTGATCATGTTTTCAAGGGCTTTGACGGCCAGGAGGGTATTGGTCTGGTCTCGTCCCGGTTTTTTTATTTGTTCGAAGTAACACATGGCGTTTTGGTACTTTGCATACACCGAATCCGGGGAATTCGGGTAGAGGTTGACGTATTCGTCGTATTCGGCAGCGGCCATGAGGAGCGATCCCGAATCTTTTTCGCCGAAGTAGGAATCGGCGATCCCGATTTTTGCCCGCCGGGCATAGATGCTGTCCGGGTACAGGTGCATGACTTCTTTAAAGAGCATGCGGGCTTTTTCCGGGTTGTGTTTGATCTTTCCTTTTGCCTGTTCGTAGAGTTCCTTGTCGGTCAGTGTTTCGGGCTCTGTTTCTGCCTTTTTGTGACTGCATCCGGTTCCGATGAATGCCAGCATAGCGATAATCAGCATATACCCGGCGATGGAATTAAACGTGCCTTTTCCTTTCATACTAGTAGCTTTGCTCCATATTTAATTTTTTGCGAATATAGGTTAATGTCTCGTCAATATTTTCGCTATTGTAAAGAAATGTGCCGATCACAAAGAAGTCGGCGCCCGCTTGTTTCAAATCCCCGATGTTGTCCGCATTGACCCCGCCGTCCACGGCGATTCGGCATGGGCTTCCGGTTTGCGTGAGTCGGCGTTTCAGTTCGGCGACCCGGCCCACGGTTTCAGGGATAAACTTTTGACCGCTGTAGCCAGGAAATACGCTCATGATCAGCACATAATCCAATTGATCCAGATAGGGAAAGACGTCGGAAACCTCGGTTGAGGGGTTGATGACCAGGCCCGCCTTGCAGGGACCGTCTTTGATTAATCGAATGACCTCCCGGACGGAATCTTTATCGACTACTTCCAGGTGAAAGGAGATCCAGTCCGAGCCTCCGGCGATGAATTTGGGAATCATTTTCATCGGGTTGTCGATCATCAGGTGGGAATCGAATTTAAAGTTGAATTTGGATTTGATGGCTTTAATGGCGGAAGGGCCAAAGGATAAATTATCCACAAAATGGCCGTCCATCACGTCCAGGTGAATGAATTCGATGTGGTGGTTTTCGAATTCCCGGAGATGGGATTCCAGGTCGAAGAAATTCGTCGATAGAATCGACGGGAAGATGGGTTCGGGTGTCATTTGCTAACCTCGATACTGATTCTGGCTTTATTGGTAATCGGGTACCCGGATAAGGGATACTGTTTCACGATGATTCCGGAGCCCACGCCGGGATATGAGATATGGGTGGGAGACGACACGTTGAGTCCCATTTGTTCCAGTTCCGAGACGATTTCCGAGGATTTTTTCCCGATTAAATCCGGCATGATGTAGGATTTCTCTTTGCTTCCCCGGGATGCGAGCAGGTCGATTCCGGTTGCCCCCGAAACTTCGGCGCCGACCGGGTAGGATTGGCCGATCACGATATCGGCGGGCACATCGTCCGAGTCGATATAGGAGACGTACCGTTTGATCAGTCCGTTTTCCTTCAATAATTTTTCGCTCTCGTTCAATGTTAATCCGGCCAGGTTGGGAACGACCATTTCAACGACTTCCGAAGGGACAAAGACTTTGATAATGGATTTTTCTTTGATGCGAACGCCCGCGCTTGGCACCTGGTTGATCACGACATTGGGTTTATAGGAGCCTTCGTAGTTTCCGGCGATCTTTTTGATATAGATTCGGTTTTTTTCGGCGATCTGTTCGGCTTCGGATACGCTTTTACCGATGAGGTCCGGGGCATTGAGTTCTTCGCCTTTGATGAGGGCTTGCATGGTGAAGAAAACGGAAAAGAAGAAGATAAGAAAATAAAGCGCTGCCAAACCGAGTATTTTTGCAAAATATCCATAATCTTTTTTCATACCTTTTTAATTTATCACAATCATCAACTAATTTCAACCCAGTTTTTGAAAAGCGGGGGGTTGTCAGTTTGGAATGGGATCTGTAAAGGGGGTGGAGAGCGCCTTAAGAAACGGCCGATAGATCACCGCCGTCGGGGCGTCGATATATGAAGAAATCGCCTAAGGATATCGCAATCGCCGCTTGATCTTCTCTATCGTCAACGGCGCCGATCCTTCATAATGATTGTTGATATACAAAAAGATATCGATCTCCCTCTCCTCCAAATCTCTGATGATCTGAATGATCTCCTCCAACTCCGCATCCTTCGGATCCATAATCGAATCCCACCGCTTCCGGGTCTTCTTCTCAATCGCCGCACGATCCGGCCCCATCAACCGAATCGCAACCCGATCCTTAATAAAACGCGAATACCTGTCGTATATCGCTTTTATCGGCGGCATGTAATACCCCTGCACAAACACATGATATAACCCGTTCCGATTCAAAAACTCAAAATATTTCTCATTCAAATAATTGGGGTTCCGCGTTTCCACCGCATACCGATAACGATGACTGCATGGCTTGATAAACTCTTCAAACCGCGTCAAAAACTCCTTCTGTGACTTCATCTTCTGAAGATTCAAATACTCGAACTCAAACATCATGAGCTCAATCTGCTTACCCAATGGTTCCATTGTTTCCAAAAATTGGTTAAATAAGTCGATGGAAAAGAAATACGGATTTTTTTCCATGGGTTCAAACCTCGAGCGATTATGGGGGTAAAAATGCGTCAGGGTAATACTGTTGGGAACCTTGACGCCGAAGGTGAAGGTTTCGGGAACAGAATTTACATACTCCCGCACAACCTCCGGCTCCGGCAATTTGACTTTATCCACGCCAAATAACGACCAAAACCACTGATCCACTTCCACGGTATCAAAATGCTTCGCGTACTCCTCCAGATAATTGTAATTTTTTTGTTTGGGATAAACGATCCCTTCCCATGAATCGTATTTCCAACTGCATGTGCCAATATGCAAAGCCATCCTCACCTCCGGTGGGTTAGGACCTTTTTGAAAAAAGGTTCTAACAACTCCAAAAACTTTTTATCTCTTTTTATCCAACTCTGCCCGAATGGCTAGCCCTAATTTTTCCAAAGTATACGGTTTTTTGACGTACTGACCGGCGCCCAACCGCTGCGCTTCACGTACCCGGTGCGTTTCCGAATACCCACTGGTAATGATCGCCCGCTGCCCGGGTCGAATCTCGGAGATTCTCTTGTAAGTCATCATGCCATCGATCCCCGGATCCATGATCATGTCCAATACCACAAGGTCTACGTCGTGATTCTTTAAATACTCCAACGCGGCTTCCCCACTGGAAACGGTTTCAACGACATAATTAAGGCTCGTCAGTAGCATGGTGGAAATTTCCCGCTGCTCCAATACATCATCCACCACCAATACCCGCTCCCTATCCCCGGTATACTGCCGGATCGGCACCACTTTCTTCTCCCGTTCACAAACCTCCCGCGTAATCGGGAAAAATAACTCAAATGTCGAACCGACCCCTTCGACACTGGCGACATTGATGTGCCCTTTGTGATCCTTCACGGTTCCCCAAACCACGGCCATGCCCAAACCGGTGCCACTCCGCCCCATCGCTTTCTTGGTGTAAAACGGCTCAAATATCTTTTTCAAATCCTCGGGTTTAATCCCCATCCCATTATCAACGACTTTTAAAACCACATATTCGCCTTCGGGCATGTTCAATTCGGGGCTCTGATGATGCCGATCCAAATAGGTGTTGGTTGTGGATAGCAATATGGCGCCCTTGTGAAGCGTGGCCTCTGCGGCATTGGAGATGAGATTCATGATGGTTTTGGTCAAATGAATGGGAGACCCGATTATATTCAACAAATCCGGATCGAGTCTCGTCTCGACCGTCACCTGCGGGTTGTACGCTCTCAAGGTGTCAAACTCCGGAGAGTCCAGATAAATCTTGATGATATCATTTAAATTCACGACTTCATTGACGGGCACGCCTCGCCTGGCAAGCGTTAATAAATCCTCCACAATGGCTGCGGCCTTTTGCCCGGATTTTTGCATGGTCAATATGGGCTTTCGAAACGAACTGTCCTCGGGCAACCGCATCAGGATAATATCGGGATAACTGACCACCGCACTCAATACATTATTTAAATCATGCGCCACCCCGCCGGCCAACCGCCCGATGGCCTCCATCTTTTCCATTTGATTGATCTTTTCCTTTAATTCTTGCTTCTCTTTCTCTGCCCGTTTCAACTCCGTCACATCAATGGCGAAACCGATAATTCCTGAAATGTTGCCGTCGATGTCTTTCAACGGAACCTTGTCGATTTGAATGCATCGCTTCCCTGCCCGGGTCTCCATGTACGTTTCAACATTGGTTACCGCATTGCCACTCTCGATGACTTCATTGTCATAATTCATCAGTATGTCGGGAGAATCGGGAAAAAGTTCATTAAAAGTTTTTCCAATGATCTTATCGATGGGAAGCCCGAACATTTTCGCCAATTCCTGGTTGACTCGAATGTAACGCATATGGATATCTTTATAAAAGATCATGTACGGCGCCGTATCGATGATGACTTGAAGTTCCTTGCTCCGCGCTTCGGATAATTTCTGCAATTCCTTGGTTTCCCGCGTCCGCCGGGCAACGATTTGCTCCATGTTGAATATGATATGGAAATAATCTCTCCTGGCCGCTTCTCGCTCGTCGCCGGCCAGCCGCAACTCGTTGGTCAGGTGCTTGTTTTCGGTTTCAAGTAAGAGTACCCGGTGCTTCAATTCGTCGATTTCGCGTGGATAATCTTTTACATCGGCTTTTGCATCGGTCATATTTTATAGTAACCCCTTGTCTTCCATCTTCTTGATTTCGTCGATGGCACCTTTAAAGATGATTTCTATCGCGTGGGGCTTGATATCCAATGAACGCAAACATGAACAAAAGAGGTCCTGGTCACTCCTCGGAGTAACACCATAACCA
This sequence comes from Candidatus Omnitrophota bacterium, assembly GCA_050258455.1. GTDB lineage: Bacteria > Acidobacteriota > Aminicenantia > UBA2199 > UBA2199 > JAKAGC01. The sequence continues at coordinate 106,808 of JBLMYT010000103.1, forward strand.
TACCCTTCGATCCGGCAATAATAATCGGAGATGTACAACGTTTCCACGATTCGAGAAAACAAAGGGTTGGCATTGAAGGGGTCATGATGATAACCGATGGCTGCGATTAATTCATCCATCAACCCCCAGGAAACGGAAATGGCTTCGCCGACACTGGCATGGTCAAATTTCCAGGTTTCTCGTTCGGCTTTTACTATATCGATTTCTTCGGAACGGGAGAAGCAAAGCATTTGGCGAAATTCCGACTGCAAAAACTGGTCTTCGGCAATAATGCCAATGTCATGCAATAACCCGGCCACATAAGCATTCTCTCCCTTTATCCCAAACTCTTTTCGAAATATGAACTTTGCCATTAATCCGACCGCGATACTGTGTCGCCATAGATCTTTTCGCGAATACGCTTCGATTTTATCATTCCGGTCGAAAATTTCACAGACTTTCTGACTCAAGGCAAGTTCTTTGATGGTCTCGGTTCCCATCCAAATGATGGCTTGCTCCATATCGGTAAAGGTGTGGGAAAATGGACCGGAGTAATACGCCGAATTGGCTGTTTTTAACACTTTGGCAGCCAGAGGCGGATCCAGAAGGATCACTTCTTTTAATTCTTTGATGGTCGATTGGGGATCATTGATCACCCGGACAATTGCCGTGACGCTCTGGCGGATGGTGGAAATTTCGGAACGATTGACCCGATCGATCAGGGATTCCATGTCGGTGGGGGTTCCACCCGGGGATTCACTTTTTAACCATTCATCGAGTAAAACGTTGTGTTCATTTGACATTATCGTTATCTCTACAAACGCGAGAATATTCAAAAATATTATAGTATAAAAATAGCCTTGAAATGTCAATTATTCTTTTCAGGAATTTTGTGTAAATTGCAATATCGTAGGACACCGCGTGCCGCGGGAATCTCATCGCCATATTTTGAGTCGGCCATTATTTAATGATGAAGACAAATACGACGGATTTAAATTGGCCATAAGGAGCCAAACTTCTCGGGCAGAAGGATAAAAGGAGAATTCCTGCCGCAACGTTCAGTAATCTTGACAAGCATATTCTGGACTGATACAATATGATTCTATATCATCCGCGAGAAACGAAATGAACAAAACAAATCCTAACCACGCCACGGTCCGGTTTTTACCGGTTTTTATTTCCCTTTTATTGGTATGCCTGTATGCAGGCACCCCCTTCTCCTTTGGCCAGTTCCCGGGTGAGAACCGTTTCTCTCCCACCGAACCGATCATCGATACCGAAGTCAAATATGACGAAGGCCTCATCCTCTTCAATTTCGATGTGGGCGACAACGCTCATATCACGGACTTAAAATACCATTTTTTCAACATTAAACTGGAGAAAAACCCATACGCCGAAATCCGAGAGGTGGTGTTTCCCCAGCCCGTACCCTCCGGCGAGGAGAATGTCTTTAAAGGAAAATTTAGCGTTAAGGTATGGATGACGATGAAATCAGATCCAGCCTTGAAGGAGCCGGCGACGCTGAAGTTTAACGTGTCCTATCAAATGTGCAAAGAAAAACCCCTGGAAATGTGTTTTCCGCCGGATGAAAAACCGATCGATGTCAAAATCAATCAACCGTTCAAGGCATCGTCCCTTCCATCCACAACCCCGCCACCGTCAACCGCAGAAGCCGGTCCCTCTCAATCTCCGATCGATTTAAGCGCAAAGACCGCTCCCCCGATTCATGGCCGAATCAGCGGCGAAACCTGGAAATTCTTCGTACCCATCGGCTTGATACTGATCGGTTTAAGTGTATTCTTTGGCCTTACCAAATCCCTGACCGATCCCGATAACGACAGTATCGTTCAACGGTCCATCAAAGCATTGATTATCCTTGTTTTATTTGCCGGAATATTTTTGTTTATGGCCGGTTTGGACATCAAGTATTTCCCCGGCAAATACGTTCGGAAACCTGAACATAAACCGGTTACCCTTACCTGGCTTTCTGATCCGGATGAAGGTAAAGCCATTTCACAAAAGGAAAACAAACCGCTCCTGATCGATACCACGGCCGCATGGTGCGTGGCTTGTAAAGAACTGGAAGAATACACGTTCTCCGATCCGGGTGTGGCCAACGTATTAAAAAACTATGTACGGGTTCGCATCGATTTCACGCAAAAAACAGCGAAAAACGAGGAACTGCGCAACAATCTCAAGGTAATCGGAATGCCGACCCTCATTGTTCTCGACCCGGAAGGAAAAGAAATCCGGCGCGGTTCCGGATTTATGGAAAAAGCCAAATTCCTCGAGTTTCTGGGTACAGGCTCCGGTTGGCTTTATAACATGGAAAAGCTCCTGAAACGGGAACTGGACAACCGGTCGCTCCTCCTCATCGTTCTCATCCTGGGACTGGGATTTTTGACCAGTCTCACGCCCTGTGTCTACCCGGTCATCCCCATTGTCATGGGATACATCGGTACCCGAAGCGGTAAAAAGAAATTAAAAGGGTTCTACCTCTCCGTATTCTTTGTGTTGGGGCTTGCCATTGTCTATTCCACGCTGGGTGTGATTGCTGCCACCACGGGTTCGATGATGGGCGTCTCGTTTCAGAACCCCATTGTGGTCATCATCATCTCCGCCATTTTTATGATCATGGGACTCAGCATGGCCGGTCTTTTTGAAATTCCGGTTCCGTCTTCCCTCTCTTCGAAAATGCAAAGCAGCAAGGGGAAAGGGGAAGTGATCGGTGCCCTGATCGTGGGCGGCGTATCCGGAATCATTGCTGCGCCGTGCGTGGGACCGGTGTTGATCGCGTTAATTTCCTGGATCAGCCAGACCCGAAACATTTTCCTCGGATTCTGGTTAACCTTTATCTTCTCTCTGGGGATGGGAATCATCTTCCTTCTGGCCGGGACCTTTTCCGGTGTCATTTCTGCCATGCCCAAAGGCGGAAAATGGATGGATTATATCAAGTACACGTTCGCCATTCTTCTGGTCGGGGGCGGTATCTACATTATGAAGGCCATTATTCCGGTCTGGGTCAGTCTCTTGCTCTGGGGCGTCTTCCTGATGGCAGCCGGTGTATTGGTCGGTCTGCTGACCCGGCATGACGACTATCGATTTGACCAAAGACTTTACAAGTTTATCGTGTTAATCGTGTTTTTGGCCGGAACATTCATGCTTTTCAAATCTCTCGAAATGGCCCTGATGGGATAAAGAAATAAGAAAAAATAAGAAGAAATAAACGGTGTATGAACCGAAGTTTCGAAAGGAACTTCGGTTTTTTCGATGATGTGGATTTGTACAGACAGTTGACAAATTATGTTTTAATCCCTCCGGGGGAGATGAAGAATATATTCACCGTATCGGCTATTTTTGTATTGATTCCCCTGTTCCATCAATTGACCGTACGTGATAAACCCATTATTGTAAGCGATCTCTTCCAGACAGGCGATTTTTAACCCCTGCCGACGCTCGATCAGTTCGACGAATGTTCCTGCTTCCATTAACGATTCATAGGTCCCGGTATCCAACCAGGCATATCCCCTGCCGAGGAGCTCCAGTTTCAGTTGCTTTCGTTCCAAAAACACCTTGTTGACGTCCGTGATTTCCAATTCACCGCGAGCCGAAGGCTTGATATTCCTGGCCACATCGACCACCGCATTGGGATAAAAATAAAGCCCGGTAACGGCATAATGGGAAGCCGGATGTTTCGGTTTTTCTTCAATCGAAATCACGTTCATGTTTTCATCGAAACCAGCCACGCCATACCGTTCGGGATGATTGACATAATAACCGAAGATGGTGGCCATGTGTTTCAACTCTACCACGTTGGTGAGTTTTTCGATCAGTCCCTGACCATAAAAGATATTATCGCCCAGGATGAGACAGACCGAATCATCCCCGATAAAACGTTCCCCAATAATAAAGGCTTCGGCCAATCCTCTCGGCGCATCCTGGATTTCATAACTCAATCGGATCCCAAACTGCGAACCGTCTCCCAAAAGTTTTTTAAAACTCGCGCTGTCATGGGGGGTTGTAATAATCAGGACATCTCGAATACGAGCGAGCATCAACACCGATAACGGGTAATAGATCATCGGTTTATCGTAAACCGGCAGCAATTGCTTGGACACCGGTATGGTAATGGGGTACAAACGCGTTCCGCTTCCTCCGGCCAATATAATTCCTTTCATGTAATTGTATCTCCTTGCTTTGGGGGGCGCGTCTCAACATTTGACATTTGGACAGTTGTCAGGGATACCCATTAAGAAATGTCAAATGTTGAGACGCGACCCCATCCATTATATGTGAAACCCTCGTTTTTTTCAACCGCAATCCAAACGTTTTTTGACATGGACACCATTTTGTTTTAAAATGATTCCCATGAGAGAAAAAGAAAAATTCAAAATCCGTAAAGCCGAATTACGAGATGTGGAAACCATTGCCAACTTCAATATCCGGATGGCCAAAGAAACCGAAAACAAGGACCTGGATCCGGAAACAGTCCTGCGGGGCGCCAAAGCCATCATCAAAGACCCGCATAAAGGGTTTTATCTGGTGGCCGTTCACCATGACGAGATTATCGGCCAATTGATGGTGACCAACGAATGGAGCGACTGGCGGAATTTGTACTTTCTCTGGATCCAGAGTGTTTATGTTCGGGAAGATTATCGAAAACAGGGAATATTTCGCAGTCTTTATCATTTTCTGGAAGACATTGCCCGGTACCGGAAAGACGTGGCCGGTTTGCGTTTGTATGTGGAAAAACACAATGAAACGGCCATACAAACTTATGAAAGCCTGGGGATGTACAATTCGGGATACGAGATGTACGAGATTCTCTTCTGACGATTTTGTCTGATTATCCCTTTGACAAGATCAGGCTTCGATATTAGAATATACAGATAATAAATAGAAGAACCGGAAAATTAAATAAAAATTAAATAAAAAAATGGACATAAATGTTTGCTAAGAATGCGCTATTAAAAGAAATTGAAGAATTATTGGTCATTCCTGAAGCCCGAGAGATCCTCTTCCATAAAGTTCAGGAACTAAAGAATATGCATGCATCGAGTTTAAAACGATATAAAACCTTAATCGGCTTGATCGAAAATCGGCAAGACAATGGGGTGAAACATTTTGAACTTTACAGAGACACCTCAAAACCCGCACGCCCCGGTCATGAAGGGTGGACCGCTTCCACCAATCTCCCTCCTGCGGTCATTGATTTTATCGTTAGCTATGATGCCCCTCCGGGAACCAAAATAATGGTCCGGGGAAAGGAGTTTGAAAATATCGGTAAATTGGAACTGGTTTTTGAAAAGGAAAAAAACATCATCTCCGGAACCATTCGGGGACCGCTTCCCCTGTCCCCCCTAAAGTCGAAAGAAGCGGACAATTCCCTGCCGGAAACACTTTCCGAAACAGAGATCATGAAACTTTTCGCTTTTTTTTATTTAAATCATCCGAACTACCGGAAACATATCGAAGAAGAATTGTTGAAAATATGGAAACCCTTATTTTTGGACAACCAATAAAATTCATTCGTTAGAAGTAAAACATAAATTTTTTTTTCTTGAAATTTTTTTTATTGTATGCTATTTTCTTTTCATAAAAATATTTAAAATTGATTGGATTAAAAATCCTGGGAGGTAAAACATGTTCGATAAGGAAAGAAATTCAGACACTTGTATTCATGAAGAGTATGACGATGAACTGGAATTAATGGCAGTCGAAGACGACGATTTTGATGAAGACGAGGATATGGACGAGTGGGATGAAGAAGACGAGGATGAGGATGAAGACGAGGATGAAGACGAGTGGGATGAAGACGAGGAAGAGGAGGAAGAAGAATAGTTGACTCCTCCTTTCCCTAATTCCGATATAAGGTTGGAGAATCGGGGGGCCGTTGCGAAAACAGGTCATGGATGGGATAATGCCAAAATTCTCATTCGATGTATAGGAGTAGGGGGCAGACGTCGTCTGCCCTACGGCCAACCCCCAATCCGAATTGGGTTTGAATGAGGGGGAATGAGATGAATGACCGCAAAGTTGCAGGTTATTGAATGATATGATATCATTGTCGAATGATAAAATCGTTTGACAAGTATATCCTCAAAGAAGTTGCTTCGCCGTTTGGTATCGGATTATTGGTTTATACCTTTACCCTCCTGATTAACATGATTTTTCTCTTATCCGGTACGCTCATCGCCAAAGAAGCCTCGGCACTGACCGTCGTTCAAATCCTGGTATACATGCTGCCGGACTTTCTCTCCTTCACGATCCCGATGGCCACATTGATGGGCGTGCTGGCCGGACTGAGCCGCATGAGCACGGATTCGGAAATTCTTGCGTTCCGAACCATGGGGGTCAATAATTTCAGGATATTGAAGCCCGTTTTGACCTTCTCCCTCATCGCTTATCTGTTTTCAACCTGGCTGATTATGTACATGGCCCCGGAAGCCGGCTACCGGCTGGTCAAACTCATGGGGCAAATCGGAATCAAACGGGCGGTCTCTTCCATTAAGCCCGGAGATTTTTATAATGAATTCCCCTACCTTACCCTTTACTTTAATGACGTGGATCAAAAAACCGATGAATGGAAAGATGTCTTCATCTACTCCAAGAAAGAGGGGGACACCGACAACATCATTTTAGCCAAAACCGGCAAGTTTGTGCAAACCCAGAACGAGCGCGATAGTTATTTTGTTTTAAAGAATGTGGAAGTCCACAGCTTTAAAAGATCCGAACCGCAGAAAAGCTACCGAATTACCTATCTCAAATCCAGAAAGGAACGCGTCCCGAACCCCGCCGAGATGAAACAAATGCGCAAGGAAAGGCAATTGATTTTTCCGGAGTTGATTCGGCGATTAAAAAAGGAACCGGAGAACCGCCAATTGGCGATCGAATTTCACCGCAAATTCTCCTTGCCATTTGCCTGCCTGGCCCTGGCCTTTCTGGCCCTATCGCTGGGAATTTCAACCCGAAAAGGGGGAAAGGTGAGCGGTTTTATCATTTCATTGGGGATCATCTTCATCTATTACACGGCCTCGGTCACATCGGAAAATATGGTGCGAAAAGGGGTCCTGCCTCCGGCAATCGGTATGTGGATTGCCGATATTTTCCTCCTTTTAACAGGCATCATCATGTATTATTATTCCTCCCGGGAAAAAAGCATCAACTGGGAGCGTTTGCTCCTGGTCGCCGATGCGATGAAGCGACGGTTCCACCGCAAGCCAAAAGACGATCGTTCGGTTCTGGTGAGCGTGCAAATCCCTCGGTTTCATTTCAGGCTTCTTCCGATTATCGATCGGTATGTCATCCAGCGGCTCGTTCTTTCCTTTTTTCTCGTTTTCACCTCATTGGTTATGGTATTTTATATCATCAATTTCGTTGAATTGATCAATGATATCGTTGAAAGCGGCGTATCCGTGAGCTACATTTTCCAATACCTTTATTACGATACCCCGGAAATCATCAGTTTCGTCCTTCCGGTGGCGAGTTTAACGTCCGTGTTGTTGTCTTTTTCAGTCATGAGCAAGAACAATGAAATTGTGGCCGTTCAGGTCAGCGGTATCAGCTTATACCGTCTCACGCTGCCGGCAATCATCATTGGCCTGCTTCTCTCCATGGGCTTTTTTCACATTCAAGAAGCCGTTATGCCTGGCGCCAACAAACAAAAACAGGAAGTGCTCAATCTGATTCGAAAGATTCAAATTCGCCCCGATGAAATGACGAAAAATTGGGTGGTCGGGAAAAACAATGTTTTTTATTTTTACGACTTCGTGGATAAAGATGGAAACATCATCAATTTTAATGCCACCTATACCGATGAACACCTCGCCATGAAGCGGCGGGTTTTCTCCAAATCGGCCCGGTGGGAAAACTCACATACCCTGTTACTCCGGGACGGTTTTGAACGCGATTACCAGAATAGCATTCCGGCTCATTTTGCGAAGTTTACCGACCGGCGAATCGCCATCGAAGGCAGCAAAGACATCTTCACCAATAAAGTCGCCTTTCCCAAATTCATGAATATCCGAACGTTAAAACAGTACATCACGTATCTGGCCGGAAAAAAATCCGATACGCAAAAATACGAGGCCCAGTTGTTTTATAAATACGCGTTTCCCCTGTCCAGTCTCATCATGGTCCTTATCGCCATTCCGTTCTCTTTTTTAATGGGAAACAAAGGCACACTGTTCGGGATCGGAATCGCGGTCGTCATCTCGATTGTCTTCTGGTTTACGTTTGCCGTATCCAGCGCACTGGGCTCCTCCGGGATTTTATCGCCGTTCATATCCGCGTTTGCCCCTATCTTCATCTTTACCGCTGTTTCCATCTATTTGTTCATTCACATCAAAACCTAACGGCCATCCACGATCAAACCGGAAATCAACATATATAAACCGAAAATTAAAAAATTTTAGTTCGGGGGAACTTTTGATATAATAGATTCGTTTTAAGGATATGAAACATGGAAATCGAAATTTTAATTAAACGGTTAAAGACAGGTGACCAGGAGGTCTGGAAAATGATGATAGATATGTATTCCAGGAAAGTTTACAACATTGCGTTGAACTTCACCGGAAGCAAGGAAGAGGCGGCGGACATCACGCAGGATATCTTCCTCAAAGTCTATCGGAATATCGATAAATTTAACGAAGAGTTGAGTTTCACTGCCTGGCTCATTCGACTATCAAAGAATTATTGCATCGATCATTGGCGAAAGCATAAATATCACCGCAAGCACATGGAACTGGACGAAAACGGGCCCTATGTTTCCGAGGACATCGATACGCCCGAAGAGCGGTTTACCAATGAGTACGATGCCACGTATATTCGAAACAAAATGCAGCTTCTTCCGCCGGATTTGATGCCCCTGATGATCATGCGGGACGTGGAGGACATGTCGTACCAGGAAATTTCGGAATACCTGGAGCTTCCATTGGGAACCGTCAAATCCCGGATCAACCGTGCCCGCGCCAAACTGGCGAAGATTCTATTGATGGAAGGGAGGTAACCATGGACTGTCAACAAATCGAAGAATTCATTTCCATGTACATTGAGGACGAACTCCCCGAAGACCTTCACGCCGAAGTCTCGCTTCACCTTCGGCAGTGCAGCGAATGTCGAAAATTAAAGGAAAAGATGGAAGAGCTGATCTGTTTCTTTCCCGAACTCGACGAGGAGGTGCCGTTCTATCTCAAAAACAGGCTGTACTATATTCCGGAATCCCAGTCCGTGGATTATGGACGGGAAAGTCGCTTTAATTTTATCAAATGGGCGGCGGCCATGATTGGTACGATGGTGTTATCCCTGAATATTTTTTATTTCACCGATATCCATCCCCCCACCAATTACGCCTTACACTCGGTGGTATCGGAGATAAAGGTCTTTTCGAGCGATGCCGGTGCCTTTGTCAGCAAGGTCGCCGAATCCAGAGGCATGTTTTTACTGAAGATCTTCAAAAAAGATAAAGAATCGGATCGGAAATCCGGATCCGATTTACCCAAAAAAACAACGAAAAACAAAGGAGGAACAAATGACGGAAACCAAAAACGTTCGAATTGAAAAAAGTCCGGTATGGGCCGCTTTACTATCGGCTTTTTTTCCCGGAGTCGGTTTCTTTTACCTTGGCAATATCATAAAAGGAGTCGCCTATGTGCTGATCTTTGCTTCCCTGATCGTCATGCTCACCAAGGGACATGGACACCAAGAGGTGGTCTTTGCTCTCGGCCTCAGTGCGTTTTACATCTTTCAGATCATCGATGTTTATAATGCGGCTCAAAAAGTACGATATCGGGAGATTGCTCCCATGGTTCGGGATCAGGAACCGGAGAATAGCGAGGGCCTCTCATTAACCATGTCGGTCATTATTTTGATCATCGGAATTGTATTCCTGCTGGATAACCTCAATATTCTGCTGTTAAGGGATTCGGCCAAATTCTGGCCCCTGCTGCTGGTGCTCATCGGTGCGAAGATGATTTATTCGTATACGGCAACGAGCCGGGGAAACGCCAAAAAAGAAACCGAAGAAAAGGAAGTTTCTCATGAATCAAACCAAATAAACGAAAAAACAGGAGGACAACATGAGTAGGAGAAAACAGGAATATTTGTTTTGGGGAATCATTTTATTGGTAATCGGCGTACTCTTCATGCTCGATAACCTGGGAGTCGATATATCGTTATGGGATATCCTCGCCACCTATTGGCCGTTGATTCTGATCGCCATCGGGGCAAAGAACATCTGGATGCATTTTAGCGCAAAGAAGAATAAAGAGTAGACCAATGAAAAAACGGGAAATTTTAATCGTTATTGCACTGATCCTTTTTGGGATTTCGTACAACGCTCATAAAAAAGGCGAGCTTAATCTCTCGTTTTCCGAAGGATGCAATACGAATCGAATGGCGCTGCTGGATAAAAAATTTCCCCACGACTATGTCCAGGCCGATATCCTCAAGGCGAATATTACCCATATCCGAATCGATAACCTTGCCGGAAACATCGTGGTCGAAAAAACACCCGATAACCAGGTTCGAGTCCAACCGACGATCCGCGTGTACCATAAAAATCCGACTAAAGCCGATAAGCTGGCAAAGGAAATCAGTCTCCTGGTCCGAACCGCTGCGGTTCCCGGAAAAACCGGTGAAACCTTAACGCTCCGCGTCGAACCCAAGCATCCGTTCAACTATCAACGATGCCGCGTGTACGTTAAGGTCCTTCTTCCCACGGGCGTGGACCTGGATCTGCGAAACAGTTATGGTTTTATCGATATCACCGACTGCGGGGGCAAGGTCTCGATCGATCAACGCCATGGCGATATCATCGCCAACAAAATCGCCTCCGGTCTCAGGATCCGGAACCAATACGGGGACGTGACGGTCAATGATGCCGGTGCCCTGGAACTGACAGCCATGCACTGCCAGGTATCCCTCGAGAATATCCGGAATCAAGCCCTGGTGACGGCAACCACGTACTCGGATCTCGATATCACCAATACCGCCAGGGTGTCGATCGATGCCAAATACAGTGCGATCAATGTGTCCAATATCAAAGAGGGGTTATCCGTTAAAAATTCTTATGAGACCGTTTACCTGGAAAATGTCGGGGGGAATATCAATATTGCCGGAACGAATTGTAAGGTCATCATCAACAACGCCGTGTGCGACACCCTGACCCTCCGCAATTCGTACAAAAAAGTTGAGATCGACGGACTTTCGGCCAAGAATGTGGATATCATGCTCAACCACGGCCGATTGGACTTGGCGGTCGATAAAATCGAGGATCATATTCATATAAAAAATAGTTATTCGGATATTGCCGTGGCTTACCCCATGCACTTAAACCCGTTTGTTACCGTCGACGTTCGAAGCGGGTCGATTGTTAACCGTACCTCGCAAGACATGACCCTCTCCCGGGAAAATGGACGGTCCTTGCTGAATTCATCCCGACCGGAAGCCAAACCCCAAATCTCGGTCACCAACGCCTACGGCGATGTCAAACTGGAACATACGGGCCAAAAGACCGGGCAAGAAGTAAGATTATAGAAAAGAAAGATAAACACCGCGAGCCCGGAAATCCTTTTCAAAAGGGTTTCCGGGTTTTTCAAACCACCAACGCATGGGTAATTTTTCAAATGGCTCCCCCTTGCAATTTATCACGCGATGGTCTATTATTATGTCTAAAGAAAATTCCAGATATCGAATTAACATTAAAACGGAGCCAAACATGGAACACGCACAAATCGGAATTATCGGCGGCAGTGGTTTCTACCATATGAAGAATATCGAGGATTCCCATTACATCGATGTGGATACCCCATATGGCAAACCTTCGGAACGCATTCTTATCGGAAAAATCAAAGGGAAATCGTTTGCCTTTATCTCCAGACATGGGATCGGGCATCGGTTCAATCCTTCCGAAGTCAATTATCGAGCAAACCTTTTTGCTCTCAAATTATTGGGCGTCCAGACCCTCATTTCCATCGCGGCAGTGGGTTCGTTGAGCGAAGACGTTAAACCCATGGACCTGGTCATATGGGATCAATATTATGACACCACGTTTAAACGGGAGAAAACCTTTTTCGAAAACGGGATTGTGGCCCATGTTCCGATGGGAGATCCCACATGTCGGCATCTGTCGGCATTGGCGCTTGAGAAGGCGAAGGCTTTAGGGCTTCGGGTTCATCACGGCGGGACATTGATCAATATCGAAGGCCCTCAATTTTCCTGCAAAGGGGAATCCCATGTTTACCGAAAACTCGGGTTTTCAATTATTGGAATGACCCAGGTGCCCGAATGCAAATTGGCCCGGGAACTGGAAATGTGTTTTCTGCCCCTGGCCTTTGTCACCGATTACGATTGCTGGCACGAAGAAGCCGAACCGGTGACCGTGGATATCGTCATCGAGTATCTGAACCGAAATGTGGAGAGTGCCGGGATCTTGCTTCAAGAAATCATCGGCGACCTGGATCGGATACCGACCGATTGTGCCTGCAACACGGCCCTTCAAACCTCCATCATGACCAATCCTCAATCCATTCCGGTCGAAACTTATCAGCGCTTACGGCCGGTCATCGACAAGTACATCAAACCCCAGGAGTAAACAGCGATGAGATACATTTTAGTGATCAATACCGGAAATACCTCCACCAAAGTCGGTATTTTCGATTCGAATAAACCCTTATTTGTCGAAACGATCCGGCATACGGATGCCGAATTGGATCGCTTCACCGATATCAGTTCCCAGGAAGAATTTCGGGAAAAGTTGGTCATGGATTTTTTAAAGAGCAAGGACATCGATATCCATGACTTAACCGCCGTATCGGCCCGGGGTGGGTTGCTTCGCCCGCTGGTGAGCGGCACCTACCTGGTCAACGACCAAATGGTGACCGATCTCAGAGAAGGGAAACGAGGAATGCACGCCTCCCATCTGTCGGCCCCCATCGGTTACTCGATTGCCCGAAAAGCAGGAATTAATTGTTACATCGTGGATCCGATTTCCGTGGACGAATACGAACCGCTCGCCCGTTACACCGGCCATAAACTATTCAACCGCGAGTCTTTTACGCATGCGTTAAACATGAAAGCCATTGCCAAACGGTACGCCAAAGAAAATCAACTCGATTATAACAAAATGATCATGATCGTCGTCCATCTCGGTACCGGAATTTCCATGGCCCTTCATAAATACGGGAAAATGGTAGATGCCGTTAATCCGACCGACGAAGGCCCTTTTTCTCCTGACCGCGCCGGCGGATTGCCCATCATGCAGACAGTCAAGTATGTGACCGACCAGCAAATGGATTTCAAGACCTTCCGGAAAAAAATATTTGGTGACGGGGGGCTTTATTCGTATGTCGGGACCCGGGATTTCCGCATCGCCTCGGAGATGTATCATCAGGGTAATCAGGAAGTCATCAACGTGATTCAGGCCATGGCCTACCAGGTCGCCAAAGAGATCGGCGCCCTGGCCACGGTCAATTGCGGAAAAGTCGAGACCATCCTGATTACCGGTGGAATCGCCAATCAATCTTTCTTTGTGGAGTTAATCCGTGAACGGGTCAGCTTCCTTGCCCCGATCGTCGTATACCCGGGAGAAGATGAAATGGAAGCGCTGGCCGAAGGCGTTTGCCGCGTTCTGGATAACGAAGAAGAGGTTCATACGTATTAAAAATAATCAATTAAAATAATAATGGTAAATCAAAAGAGGTTGACTAGAAACCAATGAAAAAGACAGTCCCGCGTCCTCCGGTCGACGCCCAGCCGGAAAATGTGGAGCTTCTCATTCAAGACATTAACCGACGCATTGAGGCGCTAAAGGTTCAATTCAACCTCTTCTTTGCCGGGGAAACCCGGGTACCGCCGGATAAAGAGCGCGAGGAACTGGAGAAACTCATCCGCAACCTGATCGGTTCCAGTCGCCGAGCCCCCCGGATCGATCTGCTGCTTCAAAATTTAGCCTCGCGGTTCTCCCTGTATAACAACATGTGGCTCAAGCGACTCAATGAAATCGAATCGGGTTCCTTAACGCTACCGAAAGGCAAAACCGCAGTCAAAGAGCGAAAACCGGCAGCCCCCAAAGGTAAAACCGTCGAGGTCAGTTTAAACAACGAAGACTCCTTTGAGACCTTTTTCGATCATTATGCCCGGATTGTCCCCAGCGGCACGGTTTCCTCCCAGGATAAAGACAAAATCATCAACTCCATTAAATACAAGATGATTACGGCAAACCTCATCGATGCCAAAATCAACCTTTCGGTGGACGACGGGAAAATTAAAATTAAAATTAAAAATTAACCCGCCATTGACAATACTGAACAAGATTGACAATAAAACCCACCCATTCACTTGACACGTTCCTTTGATAACGATAAAATAAACAGGTGAGACAACAACGGATATGGTTGATAATGAAGAAAACGGCGATGGCCGTTTATGGGTTGGGGGGCATTTGTTTATTTTTACACCTGTGCCTGCCCATGGCAGCCGCCTCCAATGTTGTGTTCATGAGTTTGCGTAACGGGCCGGCGTTTATCCTCGCTCCCGTTGAAAACATCGACGCGTCAAGCGTCTTTGTTTACCATTCCACCGGGGCACGCGATGATGCACCGGATTCATGGGGGGCCTCCTATTTATGTCGGGATATGATGCTTTATGGGGCTACCCAAAATTTTGAGCCCTATGACCGGGTTAACACGGTCAAACAAGTGGGCGGCTTTAACGATGTGGTGGTCAGTTATGACCATGTCGTCTCCTCTTATGTGATCCCTACCATCGAACTGGAAACGATCCTGCGCTTTGAGAGCGAATGCCTCAATTCCCTCCAATTAAGTGATAAATACATCGATATCCAACGAGGTCTCTTAATCAAAAACGTCACATCCATGAATGGGAACATCCTTGTCAAAGCCGATCGAATGGTAAAATCGAAAGTTTTCGAGGGCACGGTTTATGAACGCCCCATTTATGGGTATCCCGAAACCATCAAAAATATCCACAATCAAGGGGTTAAAGATACGTACGCCAGATTCAAGGACCTTTCCAAAATAATTATGGTGATATCAGGGAATTTTGATGTCAATGAATTGAAGAAATTGCTGAGCAAGTACTTTGGCGGATGGGTGCCCCCCAACGAAAACCCGAGGCGCCCCCCATTGCCCCAGGTTCCCCAGTCGGTTCCCCCCCGGAATAAGTTCTATTCGGAGAACATGATGGTCGACGGGTTGAGGGGATTTGAGGCCATATATGGCATCCGGGGCCCTTCGATTTATGACGCCGAATACGTTGTTTTCGATTTCCTCCGGTACTATTTGACCGACGCTCGAATCTCCGAGTTGGAACGAGAAATGAACCGGGTTTATGGTCTTAATGTCACCCTGTCTTGCGAACTGACCGATTTTTTGGAATGCAACGCCCTGACCCTCACGGTTTATGCCAAAGACCGCAAAACCCTTGAAAACGCCAAATGGGTCATCAACCGAAAGATGGATGCCCTGTCGCGACGATGGCCCGAAATCGTGTCCGATAAAAAATTAAAGATGGTCAAGTCCTTAATGGAGATCGATTTTCTCAAAAAAATGTCCTTAATCGAAAAGCGAAGCGCCTTTCTTGCCGATTACTTCCGGATATTCAGAGAGCGGCAGTTGAATACGGCCGAAGATGATTATGTCCGACGCATCCGGAAAATTACAGCCTGGGATGTTGTTCGGGTGGCCCAGAAGTACTTTGTAAAACCGAACCGGGTATTGTTCAATGTTGTCCCCAGTAAATAAGTCCACGAGACTCCGGAAATGGTTAATCGCGACAGTCGTCTGCCTCATTTTCCTCGGAAACCAGCAATTTTCCCAGGAGAGTTCGGGCATTTTTTCATTCAAATCATCCAATGGGCTCCAATTAAAAATCATTAAAGATCCCTACATGCGATTTTTCCATGCCGAATTGGTCATCTATTACAAAGAGGTCAGCGAAAACCCGGCCATTCCCCATCTCACCCTGCTCTACCTTCTGGATCCCGACCTTAATCGCGGGGGCGGGCCGTTGCTGAGCATTCTCGACGAGCTGGGTAACGATATCGAATTGGACCACCATCCGGATTTCGTGACGTTAAAGATCAATTTTTTACCCGAAAAACAGGGGTTGTTCTTTAAATTTTTGAGGGAATTGTACAACCAAAAATCCCTTAAAAAGCCAACGACTCCAGGCACCCCGACTCTGGCCGAAGAAAAATTTCGAAACAGTATTTCCAATTACTGGAAGTACCTGGTGAAAAAAAAAAACTGGAAGCATACCCTCGCCTATCAGATTGCCTATGACCGCCTGTGTTCGGCCGGTCACATGGAAAACACCTTGATTACCCCCAAAGCATTGAAGGGTGTCACCTTCGATCAAATTCAGACCTTTTATCGCAACACGTACCAATTGGGAAATTCGATATTGGCCGTAAAAGGGAATATCGCGAATCCTTACCTTTTCCATGGAATGGTCGAAGTGGAACTGAAATCCTTCAAAAAGGAACCGTCTTTGGAGGGAAGTGTCGGATCGAAAGTGACTATCAATCCGACGGGAAAAAAGGTGATCCTATTAAATTGCGATACCAACGAACTCCCGGCCGTCTTTGTATTCGAAGCGGTTCCCACCTATTTCAATAAAATTAACCCCGTGCCGCAATCCGTATTGAATCACCTGCTCTTTGCCGAGTATACCGGGAAACTGTATTTCAGTCTCGCCCGCCAGAATATCCGGTTAAGAGACATGGCTACCGAAATGGTCAATCACACGGATTTTACCTTGATTTGCAACGCGATCGAAAACCTGAGATACACTCAGCTTGAGCGGTTTCTTCTGCTTTGGTCTAATGAAAAGGTTAAATTACGAAAATCGGGGGTGACCCGAAACGAAATCCTCTATAGCCTCAGGTATCTCTTTGGTCGGGTCGAGATAAATTCCCGGTGCTACGACAATAATGTCGGGATTGTGATCGCCAATGGACTGAATATCACGGCAGCCGTCAGCCGCAACAACCTGATCAAGCACCTGACGCCCTCGGTGATCAATGCCGCACTGGCCGAACCGGACCGCACGCTGATTGTGATCGTTGGAAATGCCCAGCTCACGCTGAGCCATTTAACCGTTTTAAAGGATCGGATCGATATTATCGATTTCGGACTGCAACCGTAATGTCGTTCAAAATGCGGTGAAAGGCGTCCTGCGGATCATCGGCCTGAGTAATGGGGCGACCGATGACCAGATAGTTACTCCCGCTTTCGATCGCCATTTGGGGGGTAAAGACCCGCTTTTGATCGCCTTTTTCCGAACCCTGCGGTCGAATCCCCGGCGTTACCAGGATGGGTTCCGAGCCGAAATGCTGGCGGATGGGTTCGATTTCAACCGGTGAACAGACAAACCCCTTGATCCCATTCTTTAATCCCAATTCACACAACCTCAAGACGGTCTCTCGAACCGACTGGTAGTCTCCGATTTCCTTGAGATCCCCGTCCGATAGGGACGTCAAAACCGTGACTCCCAGAATGGTCAAATCCGGTGCCTCCTGGGCCGCTTCCACGCTGCGCTTAATCATTTCGGCACCGCCGGAGAGGTGGATGGTCAAAAATTGGGGATTAAACCGCATCGCGGATTTGATCGCACCCTGGACGGTGTTGGGAATGTCCTTGAATTTGAGATCGAGGAAGAGTTTTTTATTCTTGCTCTTTAAATAAGCGATCATCGCGTCGCCGTACGCCAAAAAGGCTTCGAGTCCCACTTTGAAAAAAACCGCATCGGCCAACCGGTCCACGGCCGCCTGGGCTTCGGGGAATCGAGCAAAATCCAGCGCGGTAATAATGCGTTCGTTTATCCGTTCATTTATTGTTTCGTTGGTTTTTTCGTTGGTTTCTTTTTTCTTTTTTTGGCAGCCCATCAGATTTTCAATGCTCCTTTGATTTCATTTAAATTGGTGATATGGAGTTCCGTCATCAGGCTCTCGATTTCGGCGATAATCCGGACCGATGCCCGAGGGTCCACGATATTGATGGTCCCGGTTTGAACGGCCGAAGCGCCGACGAGAATAAATTCCAGTACATCCTGTCCCGACGCAATGCCTCCGATTCCAATGACCGGGATCCGCACGTTTCGGCTGATTTCCCAGACCAGCTTCAAGGCCAGGGGTTTGATGGCCGGGCCTGAAAGCCCGGCAAAAATATTTTTAAATACCGGGGCACGCTTTTTTAAATCGACCGCCATGCCCAGGTAGGTGTTGACCAGGGCCAGACAATCCGCGCCCGCTTCTTCCGCGGCTAACGCCACCGAAAGGATGTTGCCGGCATTGGGGGTCAGTTTCGCCATTAACGGCTTGACCGTATGGTCCTTGATCCGCTTGATCAGCCGGTAGGTGTGCCGGTCATCCTGGGCCGGACATTTTCCCCCCTGGTGAATATTGGGGCAGGAGATGTTCAATTCCAGCATGGCCACTTCGGGCATGGCGTCGAATATCTCCGCCACTTCCAGGTATTCGTCATCCGATCCCCCGCAGACATTGACGATAATGGGCGTTGAGGTGGTCGCGGCCACGCGCCGAATGATTTTTTTTAATTCCTCGGCGCCGGGCCCGGCCAGGCCGATGGAATTCAACAAACCCGCGGCTGTTTCATGGAGCCGCGGCGGGGGATTTCCCTTTCGGGGGTCTCGGTAGATGCCCTTGAGCACAAACGCCCCCAGAATATCGAGGTTGAAAAAGGTTTGAAATTCTTCACCGTACCCAAAGGTTCCGGAAGCCGGGATTATGGGGTTCTTCAAGTGAATGAATCCCAGGTCTACGGACATATCGATCCGGGTCGGATCATCGATCAAATCGCGGCCAACGGTTACCATGCGAGTTCCTCCATTCGAAATATGGGGCCATCCGAGCATACTTTCCGGTAACTCCCGTCAACGGCTTTCACGGCGCAGGAGTAGCAGATCCCAAAACCGCACCCCATGAGCGCCTCCATGGATACATAATTTTCCGTATTCAGGCCCTTGAGGGTATGGGAAAGACTCTCGAACATGGCTTCCGGCCCGCAGGACACCGTGACATCGATGGCGTTTTCGGCAATGATTCCACCAATATCGCTCGTAACCAACCCCTTCTGGCCTGCGCTCCCATCATCGGTATAGAGAAACCGACGGATCAGGGGCAACCGTTCGATGTCCTCCAGCAAATTGAGGTCATCCCGATGTCTCGCCCCATAAATCAAGAATACGCGATTGGCGGACGCATACCGGGAGATCGCGCCAAAAATCGGGGCAATGCCGCGACCGCCCGCAACCATTAACATATTCTTGTTTTCAAACGATGGAAAACTGTTTCCCAGGGGCCCCAACACCTTGACCCGATCGTTGGGTTTCAAGGATGAAATTAAGGCGGTTCCCCGACCCACGACATCATAGTACAACCAAAAATACGGGGGCTCGGCCCGAAGAATACCGAATGGCCGCTTGAGCAGCGGGTCCCACGTGGTGGACGCTGCGACCATGACAAAATTTCCGGGGTCAAATTGAGAAGAAATATAATCCGATTCCAATTTCATCAAAAAGTAATTTTTTTTAATTTTAGAATTCTCAATCACCGTACATACTTCATCTTTTGCTTTCGTATTCATAAACCAATTATGACATATGTTATAGAAGATGTAAAGGCCCCTTCTTTCTTTTTCGGCGCCCCGGATCAGGGGAAAAATAGACGGATAAATTGACAATCGGCAGTTTTTACATTACAATATATGGCATGAGTGATCTCGAGGTAGACAAGTCGTCCTGGTTCATCGTAAGCACAAAGCCCAAGCAAGAGTTTATTGCGGAGCAGGCGCTGAAATCTCTGGGCGCCAATGTCTATCTGCCGTTATACTACAAAAAAGTAAAGAAGGATAAGGAAAAGATCCAGGTCCTCTCTCCCCTTTTTAGCGGCTATCTATTTGCCCAATTTTCAATCGTCGACACCTACCACAAGGTTCGGTATACCCGCGGGGTCAAAGCGGTATTGGGAAACAACGACTGCCTGTGGACCATCAACAACGAGCGGATCGAAGATATCCGAAGCCGGGAAGATAACGGGATCGTGATGATGAAACGAAAGGATGACGATTTCAAATCCGGGGATCGCATATTAATCGACGAGGGCGATTTCGATGGCTGGGAAGGGGTATTCTACGAAGAACTTCCGGATAACGAGCGGGCCATCATCATGCTGACCAGTGTGAGTTACACGAGCAAATTGATCGTCTTAAAAAAGTATCTCCGACACAAATAATCGAACGAATCAATTATCCTCATCCGCTTTTTATCCCGTTTATCGTTTGTAATGAAAAAAACGACTCGGATGATCCATCCCCACCGAATTTACGCTGGGGATGGACCATAATATAATATAAAAAGTGGAGGGAGGGAGGAGATTGGGAATATAGCCCGTAGGAGAGTCGAACTCCTCTTATAAGGTTGAAAACCTCATGTCCTAACCGATAGACGAACGGGCCAAACCCTGAGACGTGCTGGGCTCGAACCAGCGACACCCGCCTTAAAAGGGCGGTGCTCTGCCAACTGAGCTAACGTCCCCTTATGACGAGAGATTAAAACTCATTCATTCAAGTCATTAATTTATCATAGAATTACATTTGTGTCAACAAAAACCACAGAAAAAAAGTAATACCCCCATCTTTTTTCAAACCCCTAAACGAGGGGTCAAATGAAAACCCGCAAGACTGTTGACAATATAATTTTTGAATGTTAATATCATAGGGGAATCTTTTGCCCTTTGAGGAGGATCATGGCCATCGGCAAGACGTGTTTGGGATATGAATATGCCCTGGAATTAAAGAATTTAATAAAGGAATTCGACGGAAAACAGGCGGTGGATTCGATTTCATTTAAACTCAGACGAGGAGAAATTTTGGGGTTATTGGGGCCAAACGGTGCGGGAAAGACCACGACCTTGCGGATGATTTTAAATATCATTGCTCCGGATGCCGGAACCGTCACCCTCCTGGGCCAGCATTTCGTCGAGAAACTCAAGGACCGGATCGGCTTCTTACCCGAAGAGCGGGGCCTGTACCGAAAGATGAAGGTGATGGAAACCCTGGTCTTCTTCGGTCGGCTAAAGGGCATGCCAACGGATGCCATCAAAGAGCGGGGCCGAAAACTCCTCAAAACCTTCGATCTTCACCACCACAGCGACAAACGCGTCGAGGAACTTTCCAAAGGAATGGCGCAAAAACTCCAATTTATCACCACGATCATCCACTCGCCCGAACTCCTCATCCTCGATGAACCGTTTTCCGGCCTGGACCCCATGAACATCGAACTGGTCAAAGACACGGTCCTGGCGATGAAGCGCCAGGGCGTCACCATTATTATTTCGACCCATTTAATGGAGTATGCCGAAAAAATGGTCGATAACATCGTGATGATCCATAACGGCAAAAAGGTTTTGGATGGCCCGTTATCCGAGGTGAAGGCGGCGTACGGCACCAAGTTTATCAAGGTCCGGTACGACGGCGATGCCGGGTTCGTTTCGTCTCTCCCGTATGTGAAGAACCTCCAGAATTACGGAAACGAGATGGAAATCGAACCGGTTTCCATCGCCTATAAAAATCAGCTTTTAACCGTTTTGATGGAGCGATTATCCATCAACGCCTTCCGGGTGACCGAACCGTCGCTGAATCATATCTTTATTCGCAAGGTCAATGAAGTCCGGGCGGCGGATAAAAAAGATGAAAAAGAGCAAGATTAAAGGGTAAACATGAAAATCTGGACCATCATCAAAAACGAGTACCGGCAAATTGTCAAGAAAAGGTCTTTTTTAATTTCAACGATTTTAACCCCGGCGATGATGGCGGCGTTGATGTTTCTGCCGGTGTTGATGAACAAAGTCGGGCGAGAAGAAAAGGTAATTGAAATCGTCGATTATTCCGGGTTCATTCAGAAACGGTTTCTGGAAAAGAGCCGGACGGCCCCCGAGGCCCGCGAGGTATTGAAATTAACGTTTATCTCGACCGATGCCATTCGCCCGGAACAGAACCGGTTGATTAAAGCGTACGAGCAGCATCTTTCCCAGAGAAAAGACGCCAATCTCCCGCTGCTGTCCGTGTATAAAAAACGGATATTGGAAAAGAAACGGGATGGGGTTCTTCTGATACCGGACAGTATCCTCACCGGCCGGCGCGTGTATTACTGTGCCCTCAATATTTCCGACTTTGAAACCAATAAGTATATTACCTCGTTGGTTCAGCGGATCGTGTCCGAGAAAATCCTAATCGACCAGCATATCCGAATCGATATTGTCAATGACGCCATTCGGGATATCGATTTGGGGGCGTTCAAAGTCAAAAAAGAAGGGATTTCGCGTACCACGTCCGGAGCCGAATACCTCATGTCCATCTTCATGCTCAGTATCCTGTTTTCCATCATCATGGGATACGGTCAATTGACCATGCGTGGGGTGATCGAGGAAAAGAACAGCCGGATTATCGAAATCTTAATCTCGTCGGCGCGGGCCACCCATTTGTTTTATGGGAAAATCATCGGCATCGGGCTGGCCGGTTTGACCCAGGTCGTCCTGTGGATCGGTCTGGCTGCGATTTTCATGGGGCAACCCACGGTCGGAATCGAAACGAGTATCATTAATTTTTTAACCCCCGAACTGGCCTTTTACTTTATCGTTTTTTTTATCATCGGGTATTTCATGAGCGCGATCCTATTTGCGATTATCGGGGCATCGGTCAACACCGATCAGGAAGCCCAGCAATTTGCCGCACCGCTGATTTACCTCTTGTTTATCCCCTTTATCATCGGCGTCGTGGTGACCCAAAGCCCGGATACGCTGTTTGTGATCGTGGTTTCGATGTTTCCGTTGTTTACCCCGACCCTGATGTTCATGCGCATCACGGTCGCCATTCCGGCGCTCTGGCAAGTCTGGACCTCGATTGCGATCAGTGCGATTTTTACCATCTTCCTGGCGTGGTTGGGCGCCAAAATTTTTCGGGTCGGGATCCTGATGTATGGAAAAAAACCGACGATCAAAGAAATGATGAAATGGTTACGCTATAAATAGTTCGCTATTTTGAGGAACCGTTTAAATTCCGGTTTCTGAGTTTTTCCGCAATCTCATCGATGGAGGCTTTAAAGCTTTGTTTCAATCGTTTATCCGTGGTGGTGGAATAAAAATTGTAAAGAACACGGATGGCTTGCTCATACCGGCCGATTTCCTCATAGAATTTACCGGAAAGCGAGGGAACGTAGGGCGGGTGACCGGGCAATGTTGAAGCCAGCTCATAGTATTGGGCGGCCCGGGCCGGATCCTTTAACCGGAAAAAATAATGATAACCGATCATTTCCGGAAACTTCCAGTATTGCGGATGATACCGCATCCCCAGCGTCAAGATCTCGATGGCGGCGCGGGTATCGATGTCCGCGAGGGTATTGCCGGCCATTAAAAACGCGTCCCGATTCAGCGGATCCAGCTCCACGGCCGTTAAAAAAAGTTTTTTCAAGTGTTTAAAGGCAAAATTCTTGCGCTGATAATAATGGGAGCCGTAATACGATAGGGTCTTTGCCAACACCAGGTCGGCGACCAGTTCGTGGTGACCGAGAGAAATGAACGTCAAATACCGGGGTTCCGGCAGGTACAGGTCGGTTTCGGTTTCAGGGGCGTTTGAGTGATGACGCGACGTGATCAGCGCACGTTGGGAGAGGATCCATCCGCAGCCGCACCCCATCCCGAGGAGGATCAACATAACGGTCGACAGGCGATTCTTTTTTTTTGTTGATTCGTTTGTTTCGTTCGTTTTGTTCGTTTTGTTCGTCTCGTTCATAATGTCGAAACCGGATTAAATTTCTTTGTTTTTAAAGACCCAAATGGACAGGAGGACGATCAACGTGGCATAGGACAGGGCATACACCGCGGCATGGACGAAATAAGACCCGGGAATGGGGAGACGGTAGATAATCTCTGTTTTTTTGTTGAAGAATTCCAGGTTGGGGAGAAGCGCATGCGCGGCAATAATGATATACTTGAGGACGAGGTTATTGGATTTATCCACGATTTGGGCGGCTTGTTCCATCGTATGACCGATGACATACATGATCAGCGTCAAAAACATGGCCAGTTGCGGCGAGGTGATCAGGGCAAAGAGGATGGCCAATACCAGGAGGACGAGCATTTCCAACAGGGTGAGCGCGCCCGCGGTTAAAAGACCGGCGAGCCACATCTCATGCTGGATCGCACTTAAAAGGAAAATGGTGGTCAGAATCACCAGGATGCCGGAGGCGATGGTCAGGGTTATGGCCAGAACGCTTGCCAACAGGTATTGCGGCCGGCTGACGGATTTTGAAAACAGAAAATACAACGATTTATTCGCCAGGTCTTTGGAAACCTGGCTGATCCCGGAAAAAATCAGAATGAATAAGGAGAAGAGGTTAAGGACCGAAAGCCCCAGATCCCGGGTGGCTTTGATGGCGATCCCCACCACCATCTCGTTGAGGATCAGAGACGCCAGTACCAGGAGAATCGAGGCCATGGATAGCGTCCAAAAGATTTTATCCCGTACCAGTTCCCGAAATAACAGCCGCGTGAGGCGGAAAAGGTTTCTCGATGGACCCGATTCAAACCGGTTCATTGGTTTCCCCCTTATAGTATTGTTCCAGGTGTTCGGCGATTCCGGATTGAACCCGGACGAGCCGCAGCCCGTTTTCCCGGATTTCTCCCAGACATTCCCAGAGTTGGGGGCCATCCACCGTGTGCCTGAACTTGCGCCCATGGTTTTCGGCTTCGACGTGGTAGCTGCTCTTTTCTCGAAGCTCCGACAGGGTTTTTCTCATCCGAATTTCGCCCTTAACCAGGACCATGACCTCGGTGCAAAGGGCTTCGATATCATCGAGGTCGTGGGTGGAAAAGAGAATGGTTTTCCCTTGCGCGTGGTAATCCTTGATCACGTCGATGACCATGCGTCGGCCCTGCGGGTCCAATCCCGACATGGGTTCATCGAGAATGAGAAGCTCCGGGTCATGGATAATCGCCTGAGCGATTCCGATCCGCTGGCGCATGCCCTTTGAGAAATGTTTGACCTTTTCGTGGCGTTCCTGAAACAGATGGACCCGTTTGAGGGTCTGATCGATTCGATCCGGGGTAGCGGCGGTGCGCGAGGCTTTCATCGCAAAGTCCAGGAGTTCATCGGCTGAGAGGTTTTTGAAGAATTCCGGGTTTTCCGGTAAGAACCCGATCCGGTGTTGGATCGCGGTTAAATTCTCGGTTCCAAATACCCGAATGCGTCCCGCCCCTTTATCGGGCCGTGCAATCCCGGTCATCAGCTTGAGCAGGGTCGTCTTTCCGGCGCCATTGGGTCCCAGAATGCCCAGGATTTCATTGGGCTGAACGCAAAAGTCCAGGTTTTTCAGGGCATGGATTGTCCGGAGATTTTTTTTATATAATTTCGATAACCGGTTAACATCGATAATGGTATTCATGATTTTCTCTTTATGGTATCTTTCGAATTCATCGAATGCATCTTATTCCGCGTATTTAATGAACGGTGCTCCAAACTTCAACTCCATATTTTACGATAAATTTGAGAAAAAGGAAAGCATTGACCCGGGAAGGGTCTTTAGAATATAATGATCATCATAATAATAATCATCATCATCATCATCATGATAATGATAATAATGATATTGAAATATAACGATAAAGGTATCGGAGGGAAAGGATGAAACTGGCAATAATCGGCGCAGGTGAAGGATCAAGGCTTCAGGCAGAGGGGATCCGTGTTCCCAAACCTCTGGTTCCAATCAACGGTGTACCGATAATCGAACGGATTATCCGTATCGCTCAACAAAATAATATCGAATGCATTCACCTGATCGTCAATGACGCCTTTGGTATCGTAAAAGATTACGTGGCGTCGCTCCATGTATCGATTCCGATTCAATGCCGGTTACTGTCGACCCCCAGCTCCATGCATACGCTCTTTGCCCTCCAATCGGCGGTCGGTCATTCGCCGTTCTGTCTGACCACCGTGGATTCGATATTCAACGCAGACGAGTTTGCCTCCTTTTTAGCCTTTTGCCGCCAGAATCCACAACCTCACGGCATCCTGGCGGTCACGGATTTTATCGACGATGAAAAACCCCTGTGTGTCACCCTGGATGAGGAAAACACCATTTTGGCGTTTCATGATTCGAGCGAAACATGTACCTGGGCAACCGGAGGAATTTATTATTTCTCGCCCTTGATCTTCAATGAAACGACCCGGGCGCTTAATGCCGGAATGACCCGGTTGCGGAATTTCCTGCGGCTGCTGATCGACCGGGGTTACCTGCTAAAAGCCTTTCCGTTCTCCAAGATCATCGATGTCGATCATGCCGCCGATATTCGAAAAGCCGAAGCGTTTCTTAACGAAACCGAGAGCGAATGAGTTAGACTTTCTTTTTTTTTTGTGTGTTGGCATTATTTGTGAGAGTGTCAGGGCTCTTGTGTAGATAGCCATATTGTAGCGACGTAGCGCGCTACGTCTGTACGATCTACACAAAATTTCTGACACTCTCACCACTCTCACTCACTCTCCGCCCAAAATTCACCGCCTATTCTTCAATTTCGCCTCACATGAAAAAGGGGGCGTTTCGCGAAACGCCCCCTCTTTATTTCTTTCTTAACCGGCTACCGGTTGCCGGCCACCGACAACTTATTATAAGAGCAAAGCCATTCAAGGTTTAGAATTTGCCAAATTCTCGTCACGTGAGGTTGAAATATAATCCAAAACCTACTATAATTTCTTCATAAAAAGGAGATCACATGAAATTCGTAGACCCCCGTAACGATGTGGCTTTTAAAAAGATATTCGGCAATGAAAACAAAAAGGAAATCCTGATCAGCTTTTTAAATAATATCCTTAATTTCGCCGGAACATCCAAAGAAATTCTCGACATTACCATAAAAAATCCGTATCAGGTTCCGCGACTCGAGGGTCTGAAAGAAAGTATTCTGGATGTGATGGCAATCGATAAACGGGGGATTCATTATATTGTGGAGATGCAAGTCATTCACACCAATGCTCTGGACAAACGGATCATGTATTATACCAGTAAGGCCTATTGTCAGCAACTCAAAAAAGCTGAAGAGTACCCCAAACTCAATCAGGTGATCTTTTTAGGATTTCTGGATTTTATTTTCTTTGAGAATAACCCCAATTATGCTTCCCGTCATTTAATTTTGGATGTGGAAACCAAGGAAAACCATTTTCAGGATTTTGAATTGCACTTTGTTGAATTGCCGAAATTCACCAAAGATTTGGGGGAAATTGAGAACGTTAAAGAAAAATGGATTTATTTTGTAAAAAATGCTGTGAATTTGGAAATGATTCCAAAAGAGATGGAAGAGCCTAAAGAAATCCGCGAAGCCTTTGAAGTGGCCAATCAGTTTGGTTGGACCAAAGATGAATTGGAGGTCTACGATTATGTGGGTATGCATATTCAGGATGAACGGGGAAGAGTCATCCAGGCTAAAATAGAGGGAGGAAAAGAAAAAACCAAAGAAATAGCAAAGGGAATGCGAGAGGAGGGTATAGATGTTGATATGATTTCCAAAATTACCGGATTAACCAACGAGGAAATTTTAAAATTAAAATAAACCGGAATGCATGAAGATCGATCTTGAACAAGAACTGACCCCTTCACGCGACTGTACTTATACTAAAATGCCTTTACAAAAACTTTTTTACCTAAAAACGCAATCCCCAGTTTTTTGATATGCGTGATTCCCCGCTCGATCAATTCGGTTTCGTATTTCTTTTCTTCGATTTGTTTTGAAGCGGCTGCCAACGCCGCTTCGACGGTTTCTTTATCGTCTTTATCAACGGTTTTGAACTCGATTACATACCCGATTTGGGATGAATCTTTGGGAATAATCATAATATCATACCGTCCGTAACCGGATTCCCGGTTGGACTTGACTTCATGGGTATTGGTGATCCAGATTAGCAGCCCCATGACCAACGCATGGTACACTTTATCCGGTTCCCTGCTGATATTATGATACCTGCATACTGCCCGCATCAATTCGTTCAGCATCCTTTGGAAAACTTTGATATCGCCATCGATCAATGCCTTGAGCATGATCTCCAGTTTTTTGTTTTCGATCTTCGTGGAAAAATATCGGTCGATAATACCGGTATAGATCGCCCTGACTTCTTTATTGGGAATGGATAACGCATAATACATTCTACCCGAAAATTCATCCTGCCTTTTGGCGGTCTGTTTCAGAAAACCACCCATTAACAGGAAACTCCACAATGGGTCCTCCCAAATGGCGACTTCTTTTAATATGATGTTTTCATCGATGGCTTTTTCAATGGATTCGCCGCGAATGAGCTGTTCCAACTCTTCCCGCAGTACCTTCCCCCGACGGGATAGGAGCGTTTCCACGATCTCATTGTCGGACGTGTTAACCCAATAGGGCATTAATTCCCTTTCCTCGCTATTGAGGAAGTTGATGATTGACCAGGGATTATAAATCACTTTACTGCCAAAACGGTAACCGTTATACCAAAACCGGACCTGGTCCAGCATATCCGTGACCCGAAAATCATCGAGCATTTGCTTTACTTCTTCTTCGGTAAAACCAAAATGATCGCTAAACTTTGATGACAACAGTGTGTATACCCCGGCGTTGTTAAACCCGGAAAAAATGGATCCTTGGGCTATTCGCATCATTCCGGTTACAACACCTTTCTCCAGGTATTGGCCCGTATCTTTCAAGCCTCCGCCCAGAAAGTTGGGCATAAAATTAATAATTTCATCATAATAACCGTAAGTGAAACCCGCATGAATCGGGGCATCGTATTCATCGATTAAGATAACCGTCCGCTTGTTATAATGCCGGCTCAGGAAAATCAGCAGGTCTTCCAGGCTGCTAACGTAATCGCTCTTATTTCCTGTTAAATTAATGATTTCTTGAAAATAATCCTTCTCAAAGGGTTTAATTTTGGGGCTATTGAGTAGATAAGCATGTTTTAAATATTCTTTTTGAATAAC
This sequence comes from Candidatus Omnitrophota bacterium, assembly GCA_050258455.1. Taxonomy (GTDB): domain Bacteria; phylum Acidobacteriota; class Aminicenantia; order UBA2199; family UBA2199; genus JAKAGC01. Next base: position 135,827 of record JBLMYT010000103.1, read on the forward strand.
CTTCTTTATACTATCCAGGCAGGAGTCCCAGTCCATAGCTTTGATATTTCGGAACGACATAAAAATGACCGGGTGTTTCCCCATTTTATTCAGATAATCCGAACCTGCTCCGGATATGGCTAAGGAATGGAATAAATGTTTGTAATCGCCGGGTGATGGGATTTCTGCCGGAGCAGACACCCCATCGGAATCCGGGTTAACGTTGACCGGGCAGCAGTTATAGAAGTAACCCAGCATGGAAATATTGAGCGTTTTGCCGAATCGACGGGGGCGGGGAATAAGTAATACCGAATCACCGCTATCGATGACTTCTTTGATAAAAAGAGTCTTATCCACGTAATAATAATCATTCTCAATGACTTTTCTAAAATCCGATACACCAATCGGCAATTTTTTCATGTTCATATTCCTAACCTGAGTTCATTATAACACATCAAAAAATCATTGGCAATGAACCACTCAGACCACAATTCACCGCCTATTCTTCATTTAGCCTCACATGAAAACGGGCGTTTCGCGAAACGCCTCCTCTTTATTTCGTAATCGGTACCGGCAACTTATAAAAGTTTCGCCTTTAATTTACAAGTAAAACATGATATCATATTTTTGAGGTTTCTCATGAATGTACCAAATGATAAAATAAATGGTGTCACCTGGTTACATCTTTCGGATTTGCATATCGGCAACCCCTCAACAGGGTGGAAAGCGAATCGTATATTACAGAAGTTACAGGACGATTTTAAACAAGTCCAGGCGGAGCACGGACTGAAACCCGATCTCATTTTCTTTACCGGCGATGCGGTTTGGGGGCATAAGGAAAAAGAAGGAAAGCCGATCATTGAGCAATACAAGGAAGCGGCGGAGTTTTTCGATGATGTCCGTAAGTGCTTTACACCGGAGGTTCCTAAGGAGAATTTCTTTATTGTCCCGGGGAATCATGACGTGAATCGAAGTAAAAAGGCCGAAACAATCGAGTTATATCTTGAAAGATTAGAAAAGGAAGAGCATGCAAAGATCAATCCGAAACTGAGCAAATTGATCCAAGACAGGGGTGAGATTTGGCAGGCGTTCATGGAACGCCTGGCGGATTATGGGCAATTTCTAAAAGACAATGGTTATCAACATTGTCTTACAGATCCCGAACGGATCCTTTACAGTGCCCAAAAGAATATTAATGGGATCGAGATCGGAATTGCGGGCCTTAATTCCGCGTGGTCGTCTCACGGTGAAAAAGGGAAATTGTGGTTAGCAGGCGAATGGCAGATCAATACATTAAGCGATAAGATTGGAAGCTCACCTATAAAAATTGCGTTGATGCACCATCCGTTCAATTGGTTTAACTCGGCGGAAGATCCTAATATTAAAATAACGATGGGGAACCGTTTCGACCTTTTTCTCCACGGGCATGAGCATCTGGGATGGGTGGAATCCGTGGAAAAGGGAATGACACGAATTTCCGCGGGTGCGTGTTATGGGGATACGGTAGCAGAAATGGGGTATAACTTCACGCGTATTGCGATTGAAGGCAGGAAGTTAACCGGAACCGTGTATCTGCGTGAATATAAGAAATTGGGAGAAGCATGGATTCCTTGCATAATCCCTGGTAAAACAGATGGCCACGGTATATGGAAATTCGAAAAGCAGGTAAACGCTCAGACAGCAATTGCGAATAAAGCCGAATCTCCGTCTTATCCGCCGGATTCTCCGGAATCCCGCGGTGTATTTGGGCGGAAAGAACTGATCGAGCAAATTTCCAAAGCATTGAATAAAGTTCCCATTGCTGCGGTGTATGGAATGCCCGGAATTGGAAAGAGCAAGGTCATCGATGAAGTCAAGCGTTTGCCCCAGCATAAGGATAAAGATCTCATCATGTTTTCTGTAACAAAAGGGATGACCTTGGACGATTTGTTTCGTCAACTGGCGCGAGCGCTCGGTTGTAGGGATGAAGTCCCGCAAGCGAAGTTTACCGGGTTATTTGGAAAATATGATTTTTCCATATTGAAAACCTACGCGGATCTCAGCAGCCCGGCGTTGATTCATCTTGTTGACGCGCATTATCTTTTTGAAGAGTACAAGATTAAGGATACGGGAATCCTGGAGTTTTTACTGGCAATCCCGCGATATTATAAAAGAATCAAAATCATTTTAGAGAGTCGCATTTCCTTAAGGGATGTGTTGCCGAAAGATGCATGCAGTGCATTTCGGATCGATGGTATCGATAGAAATGGTGTGAGGGCTTATTTTCGTTCACCGTTTAAAGATGAACCGTCGGTCGGATGGGAATTGGATGATGAGGCGACGGATTTCCTATTCACTTCTTTGGGTGGAAAGAACAAGACGCAAGACGCGCATCCGCTGTCCATGATGCTGTTAGTCAATGTGGCGCATGGATTGACACAGCAGCCCGATAAAGTCCTGCGCGGGTATGATCGGCATCGATTTGAAGATAAGTTAAAAGACGTGTTGTTTTTCGATTTATACAATAATGTATTATCCGGTGCTGAACAGCGCATGTTAAGGTTATGTGCTCTTTATCGGGACGGCATACCGGATTTGCATGCAGGGACATTGGGCAAAACGGTTGGAGACGATAAGGCCATTTCCCGGTTGGTGGGACGGTGTTTGTTAACTCCGGATTCCAAGGAAGAATGGTATTTTCTCCATTCCATTATTGCCGAATTAACGATTCAGCAAATCGACAAAAATTCCGAAGAATTTTATGCCGATCATGAAATCATTGCCAATGAATGGCTGATGCGTGTCAAGATCGGGGGCGGCAGCCAAAGCCTTCCCAATATAAAAGCCGCCAATGAAGCATTCTATCATTTGGATGAAGGAGAAAATTACAATAGACTTTATGAACTTTCGGAAAAATTACTTCGGAAAGATGTATTAACACGTTTAATAGAGATCGATACCAAACTTTATAAAGAAAAAAAAGTTGAAGAAAGAAAACCTGTTCTTGAATTGATAACTAAAATAAACCCGGGGGAACCGAAGTATCACCGGTTCCTGGCTCAAACACTCGAGAAATTAAACGGACATGGGAATGATGAAGCACTCGAACATTACAGGGAAGCCTTCAGATTGTTCCCGACATTTCCGCCCCATTTAAATGATCTGGGCAATTGCTTGATGGCCAGGAATAGTCATCAGGAATTCATTAAACTCATCGAAGGTTTCGATGAGGAAACATTTCATAAATCGATGAATGAATACTTGATATCTACTTATGCCAATTGCCTGGAGCAGGTCGGCCGAGAAGATGACGCATCCAAAATCAGACAGCGGGAAATCGACGCCGGTTCCCGTGACAAGGTGTTTTACAATGATGAGGCCAATTATTTACTTCGAAAAGAAAGATATGATGAAGCGCTGGCGATCATCAAACAAGCGGAAGATTGCCAATGCGCAAGCGAGTTCACTGTTTCAGTGAAAGCATCGGTGCTGGAGGCAAAGGGTGATGAACAAGGGGCTTCCGATTTAAGGCGGTACCAAATCGACGCCGGTTCGCGTCATTCCGCGTTTTACAATGACGAGGCCAATTATTTACTTCGAAAAGGAAGATACGATGACGCACTCGCGATTATCAACCAAGCGGAAGATTGCCAATGCGCAAACGAATACATTCTTTCTGTAAAAGCCTCGGTTCTGGAAGCCAAGGGAGATGAAGAGGGCGCCTCCCGTTTACGGCGGCACCAAATCGACGCCGGTTCCCGTCATCCAGCGTTTTACAATGATGAAGCCAATTATTTACTTCGAAAAGGAAGATACGATGAGGCGATTGAGTTTATAAAAAAAGCCGAAAGCTGTCGATGCGCAAATGAATACATTAAGACCACCAAAGACAGAATCTTACGGGAAAAAGAAAGAAAACAAAAATAACGTTAGAATATCAGAACCGCCGTTGGGGGAGAGACGTTGGGTGCAAATTTTGTAGGGGCGTTTCGCGAAACGCCCCCTCTGTTTCTTAACCGGCTACCGGCTGCTGGCCACCGGCAACTTGTTATAACAATCGCGAAAGAAAAAATCCATAATTTTCTGAAATAAGAGCTTCAAAACTTGAAAACAGTCGGAGAATGTATTATCCTAGTAAAGGAGGCACAAAATGAATGAATATTTTGTTCAATGTTCAAACGAAGTTTTGGGCGGAGTTCCGGTTTTTACAGGAACGAGAGTGCCAATCCAAAATATGATCGACTACCTTGAAGCCGGGGATTCTCTTGATGCATTTTTGGAAGATTTTCCAACAGTTAGAAAAGAGCAAGCCATTCAAGCCTTGGAATTTGCCAAAATAAAAATACTGGAACTTGTTCATGAGAATATTACTCGATGAATGTTTGCCTAAAAAATTAAAAAGGGATTTTAAAAATTACGAAATTAAAACAGTCCCTGAAATGGGGTGGGCGGGGAAGAAAAATGGTGAATTATTAGGTTTAGCAGAAAACCATTTTGATATATTCATAACAACGGATCAAAATTTACAATACCAACAAAATTTAAAAAACCGGCGCATAACTGTCTTTGTATTAAAGGCAGTAAATTCTCGCTATGAAACCTTGAAATTGTTCGTTCCGATTATCTTAGATAAGATTACTCCCGAATTAAATAAAGAATTTATTGAAATTAAATCCTGATAAGCCCCAAATATTGTCACCTGGCTGCATCTCTCGGATTTGCATATCGACAATTCCTCAACAGGGTGGAAAGCAAACCGATGGAGGCTTGAGAATAAACGTTATTTTTGTGGCCCCTTACCGCCGTGAATTAAAGTCCCAAGAAAAGAAGTATCCGCCTCATATGCCGTTGTGGTACCGTTTCCATCGCGACCCCCATGCTCTGTTCCTTTATAGAAAGCGTTCTACGGGTATGTTAAAGATGAGGCTCAATTTCTTGGCCACATCTTGCTGATTGTGCGTTTCCCGCGTTCCATATCGGACACCTTTTGCCTTGAAAATTTTCCAATTTTCAATCCCAATTCTTCTTGAGTTAATGCTGCATTTTCGCGATATATTTTTAAAACTTCACCCGGAGTTGTTGTTGCTCTTACTTTTTTATACCAATTGGTATCCGTAATGTTCACTGTTTGATTGTCTTCAGATAAAACATCCACATCCTGACCGAATTGCTCCTTTAAATATTGCAAAACAACGGACGGGATATTTCCTCTTACTTCAAAGAGAGGTTGATTAGTACGGTGCTTTTTCACGACTGCCAACATCGCTTTCCCAATCCCTTCAGAATCTTTCTTTTTATGGTAACATCATATTCCATAAAACGATTGTACCCAGATTCGGGGTACAAGTCAAGGCACGAAACTTTTTCGTGCCGTTCGACTCAACTTCTTGTAGGGGCGTTTCGCGAAACGCCCCCTCGTTTTTTTAACCGGTACCGGCAACTTATAGAGGTTTCGCCTTTAATTTTCAAGTAAAACATGATATCATATTTTTGAGGTTTCTCATGAGCATACCAAATGATAACGTAAATAGTGTCACCTGGTTACATCTTTCGGATTTGCATATCGGCAATCCCTCAACAGAGTGGAAAGCAAATCGTATATTACAGAAGTTACAGGACGATTTCAAACAAGTCCAGGCGGAGCACGGACTGAAACCCGATCTCATTTTCTTTACCGGCGATGCGGTCTGGGGGCATACGGAAAAAGAAGGAAAGCCGATCATTGAGCAATACAAGGAAGCGGCAGAGTTTTTCGATGATGTCCGCAAGTGCTTTACGCCGGAGGTTCCTAAGGAGAATTTCTTTATTGTCCCGGGGAATCATGACGTGAATCGAAGCAAAAGAGCCGAAACAATCAGGTTATATCTTGGGGCATTAGAAAACGAAGAGCGTGGGAAGATAAACGCGAAATTGAGCGAGTTGATTCGAGTTAAGGGTGAGATTTGGCAAGAATTCATGGAGCGCCTGGCGGATTATCGTCAGTTCCTAAAAGACAATGGTTACATTCATTGCCTCACAGACCCGGATCGGATAGTTTACAGTGCTCAAAGGAACATTCATGGAATCGAGATCGGAATTGCGGGACTTAATTCCGCGTGGTCGTCTCACAGAGATGGTGAAAAGGGGAAATTGCGGTTAGCGGGAGAATGGCAGATCAATACATTAAGTGATCCGCTTGGAAGTGCACATATAAAAATTGCGTTAATGCACCATCCGTTCAATTGGTTCAACTCAGCGGAAGATCCTAGTGTTAAAATAAAGATGGAAAATTATTTTAATCTTTTTCTGCATGGGCATGAGCATTTGGTATGGGTGGAATCCGTGGAAAAAGGAATCACACGGATTTCCGCGGGCGCGTGTTATGGTGATACGATAGAAGAAATGGGGTATAACTTCACACGCATTTCGATCGAAGGCACGAAGTTATCTGGAAACGTTTATCTGCGAGAATATAAGAAATTGGGAGAAGCATGGATTCCCGGCATAATTCCTGGTAAAACTGATGGCAGTGGCATATGGAAATTCGAAAAACAGATAAACGCTCAAATAGAGACTGTAAATAAAGTTGAATCACCGGCTTATCCGTCGGATTCCTCCGAATCCCGCGGTGTATTTGGGCGGAAAGAACTGATTGAACAAATTTCCAAAGCATTGAATAAAGTTCCCATTGCTGCGGTGTATGGAATGCCCGGAATTGGAAAAAGCAAGGTCATCGATGAAGTCAAGCGTTCGCCTCAGCATAAGGATAAAGAGCACATCATGCTTTCTGTAACAAAAGAGATGACTTTGGACGATTTGTTTCGTCAATTGGCGCGAGCAATCGGTTGCAGAGACAAAGTCTCGCAGGCGAAGTTTACCGGGTTTTTTGGAAAATATGATTTTTCCATATTGAAAGCCTATGTGGAGTACATTAGGCCGGCGTTGATTCATCTCGTGGACGCGCATTATCTTTTTGAAGATTACAAGATAAAGGATACGGGAATCCTGGAATTTTTACTGGCAATTCCGCGATATTATGAAAAAACCAAAATCATTTTAGAGAGTCGCATTTCGTTAAGGGATGTGTTGCCCAAAGATGCATGCAGCGCCTTTCGGATCGATGGTATCGATAGAAATGGCATGAGGGATTATTTTCGTTCTCCGTTTAAAGATGAATCGTCGATCGGATGGGAATTGGATGAGGACGCGGCGAATTTCCTATTCGTCTTTTTGGGTGGAAAGAACAAGTCTCAAGATGCGCATCCGTTGTCCATGATGCTGTTGGCCAATGTGGCGCATGGGTTGAGACAGCGCCCCGAAGACGTCATGCGCGGGTATAATAGGCATCGTTTTGAAGAGAAGTTGGAAACCGTATTATTTTTCGATTTATATAAAAATGTATTATCCGGTGCAGAGCAGCGCATGTTAAGGTTGTGTGCCCTTTATCGAGACGGCATCCCGGATTTGCATGCAGGGCCATTGTGCAAAACGGTCGGAGATGATCGAGCCATTTCCCGGTTAATGGGGCGGTGTTTGTTAACTCCGGATTTCCATGAAGAATGGTATTTTCTTCATACCATTATTACCGAATTAACGCTTCGGCAAATCGACAAAAATTCTGAAGAGTTTTATACCGATCATGAAATCATTGCCAATGAATGGCTGGCGCGTGTTAAAATTGGAGGCGGTAGCCAAAACCTTGCCAATATCAGGGCTGCCAATGAAGCATTTCATCATCTGACAGAAGCAGAAAATTACAGCAGGCTTTATGAACTTTCGGAGAAATTGCTTCGGAAAGATGTTGTTTCACGCTTAGATCAGTTAACAAAAAAGCTTTCAAAAATCGGTAACTTTAAAGATGATCGCCATGTGTTGGAGCTGCTGGTAAAGTTGGAGCCCCGCGAAGCAAGGTATCACCGGTTCCTGGGTGAAACTTTAGAAAAGCTAGAAGGAAGTGGGAATGATGATGCGTTGATGCATTATCAAGAAGCTTATAGATTATCGCCTACGCATCATTCAAATTTAAGTAATCTGGGCAATTGCTTGATGGCCCGCAATAATCACCAGGAATTCATTAAACTCATCGAAGGTTTCGATGAGGAAACATTTCGTAAATCAACGAATGAATACTCGCTATCTATCTATTCCAGGTGTCTGGAACAAGTAAGCAGAGAAGATGCCGCGTCCAAAATCAGACAGCGGGAAATTACCGCCGGTTCTCGTAATCCTGTTTTTTACAATGATGAGGCCAATTATTTACTTCGAAGAGAAAGATATGATGACGCGCTTGCGATCATCAAGCAAGCAGAAGATCGACAATGCTCTGATAAATACATTCTTTCGGTGAAAGCATCGGTGCTTGAAGCCAAGGGCGATGAAGAGAGTGCCTCCCGTTTACGGCGGCACCAAATCGACGCCGGTTCCCGTAATGCCGCATTTTACAATGCTGAGGCCAATTTTTTACTTCGAAAAGAGAGATATGATGACGCGCTCGCGATTATCAAACAAGCGGAAGATCGCCAATGCGCAAGCGGGTTCACTGTTTCAATCAAAGCATCGGTGCTGGAAGCCAAGGGCGATGAAGGTGGCGCTTCCCGTTTACGGCGGCAATACATCGACGCCGGTTCCCGTGATCCCGTGTTTTACAATGCTGAGGCCAATTATTTACTGCGAAAAGAAAAATATGACGAAGCGCTTGAGTTTATTAAAAAAGCCGAAGACCGTAGATGCGCAAACGAATATATTCTTTCAGTGAAAGCATCGGTGCTGGAAGCCAAGGGCGATGAAGGTGGCGCGTCCCGTTTAAGGCGGCAACGCATCGACGCCGGTTCGCGTCATCCTGCTTTTTACAATGATGAAGCCAATTATTTACGTCGAAAAGAAAGATATGAAGAAGCGCTATCGATTATAGAAAAAGAAGAGCAGGGGAAATTTTCTGACGAATATACTAAGACCATTAAAGAAAGAATCTTACGGGAAAAAGAAAGAAAGCAAAAATAAAACGTTGGAATATCAGCACCGCCGTTGGGGGAGAGACGTTGGGTGCAAATTTTGTAGGGGCGTTTCGCGAAACGCCCCCATGCTCATATGAACAGAATGCGGGCGCACACATGGGTGCGCCCATACGGAAAGTTCCGAACGATCCCGCGCGATATAACGCCAATAATTGCGCTTAATTTCTGTAGGGGCAGACCTGCGTGTCTGCCCGCGTGTTCGATATGGGGTTTGATGATTGGGGGTAAGATGATCGGGCGCACACATGGGTGCGCCCCTACAAGATTATCCGAATCACGGCGCGAAGCGCCGTTTCTCTCTCACCCTCTGCTTTAAAAACCGGCAACCGAAAAGATTCTGTTGATAATTTTTTGAATTGATATTATAATAAGGATGGAACGTGTTGGAGGATCAATGCAATTATTGGATGCACGATTAAAAGAGCAACTGAATGAAGGGGCTATAAACCAGCGCAAAAAAATTCCTCCGATTCCTCCACGCATTTCACGTATTATCAAACGATTCGTAAAAGATAGTAAACAACTCTTACAAGACAATATTATTGAAGAATATCTTTTCGGATCTTATGCCAATAATACATATACGTCTGTTTCGGACATTGATATACTCATTGTTGTTAACAATTTTTCTCCGGAAATACGGCGAAAAATGAGTGGATTAGCCTCAGAATATTCTCTCGAGTATAACGTTCTTATCTCTCCCATTATCAAAGATTCCCAGGTCTGGAATAAGAACAAGGAATTTCATACGTTATTCTATCAAGAAATCAGAGAACACGGAATATCTTTATGATCACCGAACAAGCCCGGAACTTATCGGAATATCGTCTCAATAAAGCTAAAAATTTATTATCACAGGCAGAATTGTTGTTGACGAACCGCCAATACGATGGGAGTATTAATCGTTCATATTATGCAATTTTAAACGCAGTTCGAGCAGTGTTAGCGTTAGTTGGTATCGATAATCGCAGTCATCAAGGCGTCATGTCTTATTTCGATCGTTATTTTGTCAAAACGGGTTTATTTGAAAAAAAATTCAGTAAAATTATTCATTCAGCTTTTGATACACGTCAGGATAATGACTATGAAGATTTCTATATTCCGTCTAAGACCGATGCTAAAGAACAATATGACAATGCAATTCTATTTGTCGAAGAAATAGAATGCAAACGGGAATTATTTATCGAAGGGAAACTATCATTACCAGTGGTACCACGATTGTAATATTTCTCAACTTCCGTAGGGGCAGACCTGCGTGTCTGCCCGCGTGCACGATGTGGTTTTCGCATTAGGAATAAAACCCGAAGTGTTGCAGCGAGTAACCTCAAACTTTTGACCTCAAACCACCAATCGTGTGACCGGGAATCGCTAACGAGTGACCTCAAGCCACCAACCCTGTGACCTTGAATCTCAAACTTTTGATCTGAAACCACCAACCCTGTGACCGGGAATCGCTAACGAGTGACCTCAAACCACCAATCATGTGACCGGGAATCGCTAACGAGTGACCTCAAACCACCAATCGTGTGACCGGGAATCGCCAACGAGTGACCTGAAACGTTCAATCATGCGATCTGAAATCGCCAACGAGTGACCTGAAACGTTCAATCATGCGATCTGAAATCGCCAACGAGTGACCTGAAACATTCAATCATGTGATCTGAAACCGCCAACGAGTGACCTAAAACGTTCAATCATGCGATCTGAAACCGCCAACGAGTGACCTGAAACGTTCAATCATGCGATCTGAAATCGCCAACGAGTGACCTGAAACGTTCAATCATGTGACCTGAAATCGCCAACGAGTGACCTGAAACCATCAATCATGTGACCGGTTACCGCGTCATTTGATTTTTCCCAAATAAAGTGAGATAATAATTGATTAATAATTGAATTCATCCGCACGTTTTTCAGACGTTTATGCCAATTAAAAAGAAACGATTACCTATCGCTGCCATGCTCATCGGAATCTACGCCCTGATGATGTTCCAGGAACTCGTTCTGACCCACGTTCTCTGCCATAAAACCAACGGCGACGTCAACCTCGAAATGGCTTTCTTCGGTTTCAACTGCGATTGCCGAGAATCCCACCATCACAATCAGCCCTCTCTTTCGGAAACCCAACCCTGCACCGACCTGTCCTGCCAATCCAATATCTGCACCGATGAACCCCTCAATAACAGTTGGCTGGAACGCGATGTTAATCGCCATCACGATAAACCACAACTCGCTAAAGAAACGGTATTATCGATCGAATTTTTAGGTAATGGCAATGATCGGTTTTCTTTTCTATCAGCCAATAACCATATAACGCTAACAAAATTTCTACCCCATCCATCCTCTCTCAACAGCCCATCCATGCGCTGTTGATCCCTCCTAAATCCTTATCATCCTTATCAGACAAATACCCAACGTTTATATTCGATTATTTAGGAGGTAAAATTGAGATATAACGGTTTTAAATACTTTAAATCCATTGGCTTGATTTTATGTTTTCTCTTCGTCATCCCTTTCCCAATCCACGCGGAAGAAAACAATCAACCGAACAATCAAACACCCGCCTCATTCACCCTGGATCAATTGATCCAACTGGCCCGCCAACATAACCTGCAAATGAAAATCGCCAATCTTGACCAAAAGATTGCCGTCGAATCATACAAAGACTCCCGCGCCCTTCCCAACCCGGACTTCGAATACTCGACCGGTCGCGGGACACCGGGAGATAGTCCGGATAAACCCAGACTGTGGGATTTCGGTTTCAAATGGTCCATGCCCAATCCCATTTACCGTTACTTTCTGATGAAGTCATTAAAAGCCGATGTCACGGCAGCGGAAATCCAATCCGAAATCAACTCCCGAGAAGTGATCCGGGACTTGAAGATTCATTTCTATAAACTGCTTCTGGTCATGAAACTCAAATCCGCAGCCGAAGAACGGGTCCGAATCCTGACCGAGATCGAACACATTACAAAAGCCAAAGTCGAAATCGGCGAGATGAAAGAAATCGACGCGCTTCGCGCGTCGGTAGAAACCCAAAAAAACCACGCGGCACTCTTCCGACTCGAAAAAACCATCACATCCGAACGAAACGCCTTAAATGAATTCATGAATTTCACCCTGCCGGAAAACTTTACCATCCAGGGAGACCTCGATATCCACCTGAACCCGGATCTCGACGCAAGACTTCGCCAATCGATCAGCGACTCTCCGATTCTTCGCCTCAACCTGTCGCAATTGAAAAAAGGAGGCGCCCAACTCAACGCAGCGCGATCGTCCATTATCGAATCCATCGAGGTCTTTACCGAACGCGCCAAAGAAATCGACGGCAAATTGTGGAAAGTCGGCGTGGGAATTTCCATTCCCCTGTTTAATCAAAAATCGGCAGCGGTTCGCGCGGCTCAACTTCAAAAACAAAAAGCCGAAACCGCCCTCAGTCAAGCCATCAAACACCTGTCGGCCGAAATCGACCGCATCACCGGCGAGTTACGGTCATTGGAAAAAGAAATCGAGATTTTCAAAAATGCGGTTCTCGACGAAGGCGGAAAAAACCGGGAACTCACGGAAAAACTCTATAAAGAAGGCGAAGTTCCGCTCGTGGTATTCCTGGATGCCCAAACCAATTTTTTTGATATCCAGGAACGCTACTACAACGCCATTACCGAATGGAACATTTTAACCGCAGAACGCGATGCCATACTCGGAGGTCACGAATGAAACAATCACAAATGAAAAAAGTCTATGATCTGTTATTAAACAAAACGACAATAATTAATAAATATGTGGTGGGACTATTGGTTATCGTCCTGATGGGGTTGATGATTCAGTGCGGAAAAACCACTGCCGAACCGTCAACCGATAAGGAACCATCCCCCGCCGAATCCCGCGTGCTCAAACTCGATCCCCAATTAATTAAAGAATGGAAGATTCGATACGCGTCGCCCGAATTCAGGGAATACACGGAAAAGATCGCCCTCAACGGCGTGATCAAAGAAAACAAAGACACCACCTTTTGGGTGAACACTCCGGTCAGCGGCATGGTTTCCGAGATTAAAAAAGATACGGGCCAATCCGTGGCAAAAGGCGATGTCTTGTGTGTGCTCAATTCTCCGGAACTTCTGGAACTCAAAACCCGATACATGAAAGCCTTCCAGGATTTCAACCTCAAAAAGGAAAACTTCGAACGCGCCAAAAAACTGATGCAGTTCAAGGGATTGGAACAAAAGGAATTTACCGTTCGAGAATCCGATTACAAAATAGCCATGGCCGACTATTTCTCGCTCGACGCCCAGCTCAACACCATCGGGTTCGATCAAAAAATGCTGCAATCGGTCACCAACGCCATGACCCAGGATCAACCCGAAAAAGTCAAAGCGTTCCTTTCACCCTTTTACCCGATCCTTTCCCCGTCCTCGGGAAAAGTAATGATGCGGGAACTCAGCCTCGGCGAACGGGTCGAAAACAACAAACCCGTGTATGAAGTCTCCGATACCCGAAACCTCTGGGTGGTCTTCGATGCGTCGGAAAAAGACATTCAGCACATCGAGAAAGGAAAACCGGTAACGATTGTTTCCGACGTGTATCCGGAACGCCGTTTTTCCGGCATGATCCAAACCGTGGATGAACGCATCGATCCCGAACTGCGGACCGTGAAAGTCCGGGCCGAAGTCGAAAACACAGACGGGCGCTTGAAACCGGAAATGTACGTCAAAGGGTGGATCGAAATCCGGGGCCAGGCCAAAGAAACGATTCCCGCGGTTCCGTCCGGTTCGGTGATCAAACTGGCCGGGATCGATGGCGTGTTTGTGTTTACCGGCGAAGCATTTCTCTTCAAACCCGTGGAGGTCAAGGAACGCGATGCCAAAGGGTATGTTTTTGTCAACGGGTTGAATGCCACGGACCGGGTCGTGGTGGACGGAGCGTTTTACCTCAAATCCGAGGTGGCGCTTCAGGGAGAATCGGGGGAATAAAATGCTGGAACGAATCGTCAAAGGGACATTAACGAACCGGGTCATTATCCTGGTACTGCTGGTGTTAATCGTGGGTTTTGGCGTTTATTCATTGCTGAACCTTCACATCGATGCGTTTCCGGATGTCACCAATATTCAGGTTGAAATCGTCTCGCGTGCTCCCGGGCTGTCGCCGTTGGAAATCGAAACCTTTGTCACCCAACCCATTGAAATGACCATGCGCGGTCTTCCCGGCCTGGTCGAGACCCGTTCGACCACCAAATTCGGCATCTCGGTTGTAACGCTGGTTTTTAAAGACGATATGGATATTTACTTTGCGCGTCAGCAAGTCTTCCAGCAATTGGTCGAAGCCGAAAAAGGCATGCCCGCGGGTGTGGAAACCGAAATGGGACCCGTGGCCACAGCAATGGGGGAGATTTATCATTACACGCTCGAAGGGAAGGAGCCGGCGAATAAAACCGATAAGAAAGCGTATTTAACTCAATTGCGGATGGTTCAGGACTGGTTGGTGAGTCCGATTTTGAAGAATGTTCCGGGCGTGAATGAAATCGATTCGTTTGGTGGTTATATCAAACAGTTTCAGGTGGTGGCCGATCCGGGAAAGCTGTTGAAATATGGACTCACGGTTTTGGATGTGTATGACGCGCTCGAGAAAAACAACGAGAATATCGGCGGCAATGTGATCGAGCGCGACGCCGAGCAATCCATTGTTCGAGGCATTGGGTTGGTCCGTTCCGAAGCGGACATTCGAAACATCGTACTGAAATCGGAAAGCGGAACCCCGGTTCTGGTCGGCGATGTGGCTGCGGTTTCCGTGGGTCAGAATTTGCGTCAGGGCGCCGCATTGAAAAATGGCGAGCGTGAAGTGGTTGGCGGCGTGGTCATGATGCTTCGCGGCGAAAACTCGATGGAAGTCGTCCGAAATATTCAGGAAAAGGTTCAGGAGATCAATCGCAGTCGGGTCTTACCCGATGGGATCAAAATCGTTCCGCATTATCAGCGGTCGGAAATCATCAAAAGCAGTATCGGAACCGTGACAAAAGCGCTGCTTGAAGGAACGATTCTGGTGTTGGTCATCCTGTTTTTATTCTTGAGAAACCTTCGGGGCGCACTGATTGTGGTGCTGGCTTTACCGCTGTCATTGTTGCTGACGTTTACCGTCATGAAGCATATCGGTTTGGATGCGAACCTGATGTCTCTCGGCGGTCTGGCGATTTCCATCGGGATGATCATCGATGCCACCATCATTCAGGTGGAGAATGTTCAGCGGCATCTCAGTTTGAACAAAGGGGAGCGAAAATTATCCACGGTTCTCAAAGCGGTATTGGAAGTTCGAAAACCCAGCATATTTGGGGAGTTGATCATTGCCCTGACGTTTATTCCCATTTTATCGCTTCAGGGAATGGAAGGAAAGATGTTTGGTCCTTTGGCGTTTACCGTTGCCATTGCCTTGTTTGCGTCGCTGTTGCTTTCCATATTTATTATTCCCGTATTGTGTTCCTTTTTCCTCAAATCCGGAGAAGAGAAGGAAAGCCCGCTGCTTCATGCGATTAAAAAAGCGTATTTACCCGCTTTGCAGTGGTCCATGAAAAGCGCGAAAAACAAATGGATGGTCGTGGGTGCGGCGTCGCTGTGTCTCCTCGTGGCGATTGCTTTGATTCCTCGGTTGGGAACGGAGTTTATTCCCATCATGGATGAGGACGCGTTCGATATGGATGTTCAGATGATGCCCGGCATTACATTGGATAAATCTCTGGATTTGAATCTGCGGATCCAGAAAGTGTTGAAGAGTGCACCGGAATTGGATACGGTCATTGGTCGAACCGGTCAAAGCGGCATTGCGTTGGAAGGAAAAGGGACCGATCAAACCGGTTACACCGGTTCGTTTAAACCCCGGAGCCAGGCAGGATTGCGAACGCATGAAGAGGTGATCGAGAGTTTGCGAGAGAAATTGGATGCCATTCCGGGAATCGCATATGGGTTCAGTCAACCCATTCAATGTCGGATCGATGAATTGGTCGCAGGAACCCGCGCACAGTTGATTGTTAAACTCTTTGGCGATGACATGGAAACAATGAAAAACAAAGCCCGGGAAATTGCCGATGTATTGAAGACGATCCGCGGAACCACGGATTTGATGGTGGAGCGGACAACCGGGCAATCGTACATTACCATTCAGGTGGACCGTTCCCGCATTGCTCGTTTTGGGTTGAATGTCTGCGACGTGCTGGATGTGGTGGAAATTGCGGTCGGAGGAAAGGTGTCCACTCAGGTTTACGAAGGGAACCGGTATTTTGATTGTATGGTTCGGTTTCCCGAAGCCGAGCGAAATGATATCGAAAAGATTCGGGGGTTGATCATTCGGGGTAAGAGTGGGGAGATGATTCCGCTCGAGCGTTTGGCAGAGATTGAAAATGGAGAGGGGCCGCTTCAGATCAGTCGGGTCAATGGGCAGCGAATGATTGGTGTCGAGTTGAACATCAAGGACCGGGATATCGGAAGTTTTGTTTCCGAAGCCCGTGAAAAAATCGCCAAACATGTGCCGTTGCCGGCCGGTTATTTTCTGTCCTGGGGTGGTCAATTTGAGAATCAGCAGCGGGCCATGAAGCGGCTCATGATCATTGCGCCGCTCGTCGTGGGATTGATCTTATTGCTTCTGTTTCTTACCTTTGGCAACTTGCGGTTGAGTATTCTGGTTCTGCTCAACCTGCCGTTTGCGTTGATCGGCGGGGTTTTTGCTCTTTACCTTTCCGGGCTTTACCTGTCGGTGCCGGCATCCGTCGGGTTTATCATCCTCTTTGGCGTGGCAGTGCTCAATGGCGTGGTGTTGGTCTCGTATATTGCTCAATTGCGTCAGGAAGGCATGGACCTTCAGTCATCGATTTTCAATGCGTGCAGCATTCGCATCCGCCCCGTGTTAATGACCGCATTCATTTCGATATTCAGCCTGATTCCCATGATTTTCGCCACCGGTCCCGGATCGGAAATCCAAAAACCCCTGGCTGTGGTTGTCGTCGGAGGACTGATCACATCGACATTTTTGACACTGTTTCTTCTGCCTACCTTATATAGTTGGATTGAAAGTCTTACTTTTTTGAAAGTTACTTTTTTGAAAAAAAGTAACCAAAAAACTTCTGTTTAGGGGAGATGGATGATGTGTGTTTAATATAATAATATGGTATGTAGTGATATTATTATTGTATATTATATTATAAATATATTAAAAAATAGCGTGAGCCGCAATTCAGCGGCTCACCCGGATGGCCGCAGGCCTGCATAAACCCCGTCGCAGACGGGTCTGCCCGATATGCCCCATATGCCCGATTAAAAAAAAATTCTATTAAGAAAAACAAAAAACATTGAATTAATATAATACGGTGTGTTATATTAATTTATTGGTAAATGCCCGTTTATGACGGGAGGAGGTAAGGTTATGAAAGAAGATTCCAGTTTTAAGAAAATATTAAGAGCGTTGGATGTCTTCCGACGCGTGATATTGAACATTGTTTTTTTTATCATACTCTTTATCGTATTGGCGCTTCTCTTTCATGAGACGCGACCGGAAGTTCCCGGTTCCACCGTACTGGTTCTGGAACCGTCGGGCATGATCGTGGAAGAGTTGCAGCAAGCGGAGTGGATCCAGTCTCTGGAAAAGGCATTCGGAACCCGGACTCGCGAAACCTTGCTCAAGGACCTGATCGATGCCATCGATCAGGGCAAAGACGATCCCCGAGTGAAAGTATTGTTATTGAATCTCGATTACGTCGGGCAGACGGGATTAACCAAGTTACAGGATATCGCCGCAGCCATTGACCGTTTCAAAACCTCGGGAAAGAAAGTCATTGCCATGGCCGACAGTTATAACCGCAACTCGTACTACCTGGCATCGCGAGCCAATGAAGTGTACATGCACCGCTTCGGACGAGTCATGCTGGAAGGGTACAGCCGTTACATTTCGTATTTCAAAGACGGTTTGGATAAATACGGCGTGGACGTCACCATCTTCCGAGTTGGGAAATACAAATCCGCGGTTGAGCCATACATGCGAAACGATATGTCCCCGGAAGCCAAAGAAGCCAATTCGCGCGTTTTATCGACGCTATGGGATGCCTATGTACAGGATATCGCCGCATCCCGGAAATTGAAAACGGAAGCCATCAACGATTATACCAACCGCTTTGATACCTATTTAAAAAACGCCAATGGCGATGCCGCCGCTGTTGCCGTAAAGTTGGGGTTTATTGACCGGACAATGACACGGGGAGAATTGACCGATCGATTGATTTCCTTAGTCGGGGAAGACAAACGGGCGGATATGCGTACCTACAAACAGATCGATTTTAAGGATTACCTCGAGTCGCTGGATATGGACCAGTGGGGCGATAACGCCAGAGGGGATCTCATCGGCGTGGTCGTTGCCAAAGGGTCCATCATGGAAGGCTCCCAACATCCGGGTCAAATCGGAGGGGATAGCACTGCGGAATTAATTCGCAGAGCCGGCGCCGATAGAAAAGTCAAAGCATTGGTGTTTCGGGTCGATAGTCCCGGTGGCGGTGTATTTGCTTCCGAAGTGATTCGCGAAGAACTCGAACGGTTTCGCAAAAGCGGAAAACCCATTGTCATTTCCATGAGCAGCGTGGCCGCATCCGGGGGATATTGGATCAGCATGGCATCCGACGAAGTATGGGCGTATCCCACCACCATCACCGGTTCCATTGGAATTTATGGAATCTTTCCCACCTTTCAAAAACCCCTGGCCACTTACCTGGGCATGCATACCGATGGCGTGAAAACCAACAAAATGGCAGAAGCCTTCCGGCTCGACATGCCGATATCACCGGAGGTGGCGGCTGCCATGCAGACCATGATCGATCGAGGGTATGCGGATTTTGTCAATCTCGTGGCCAAAGCGAGAAAGAAGAGTTATGCGCAGGTCGATGAAATTGCGCAAGGTCGCGTTTGGAGCGGGGTGGATGCCTATCGCCTCGGGCTGGTCGATCACCTGGGAAACTTTAGCGAAGCCATTGGCGCTGCCGCCCGGTTGGCAAAATTGGACAACAAATACAAAATCAGATACTTCAGACAGAAGCCCGATCTTAAGGAACGTCTCCTGTCCCGTTTCTTTCAGGACGCGTTCGGTATTGGAACACACGATAAGAATGAAGTCAATGCCAATCCGCTCACACGAGTCATGGGATCGGTTATGGATCAATTAAAAAAACTGGCTGTTTTGAACGATCCCAATCACGTCTATGCCCTGTGTCCGGATGCAGACTATAATTAATAGGATCGATTAGCGACAATGAACGCCTCCGGTTCGATTACCGTATCCCTAAGTGCGCTGGAATTGGACCGGATCGTTCAAGCCCGGTCCGATATCAGCCCCGGTGACAAACTGGACGGTAAGGTGTTGGAAATCCGAAGCGACGGAAAAGCCGTCATTGATTTCGGAACGTTTCAGGCGGTCGTGGAATTGAACACCCCGGTCAACCAAGGGGATAGCCTTCACCTCGTTGTGGTGGAAAAGGGAAAGCAGCTCAAATTGAAAATCGAATCCATTGAACCGGCAGAACCGGGTCCCGCCGATTCCAAACCGCCGGTTGACGCCGGAGCGTCCGATATCCGCGTGGACGAGTTGCGGGGAAAGCTCGACCGGTTGCTCCAGCAGCAGGCCGCCGCTCAGGAACCCGTATCGCCCGGGCAATCGACCAAACCCGAAGACGTTCAGGTCATTTATGAAAATATAAAATCAGCCATTCGGTTTCTTCAAAACCGGCTTCAGGAATCCGGGGTCAACATCGACCTTCCGCCCGCCATTGAAACGATTTTCCACGGCGTTCAGGCCGACCTGAAAATAGCAGAGATGAGCGATGCGATTCTGCAGCAGCTCAACCAGTTGAAAACCCTCATTGAAAATAGCGGAAGTTCAAATGAGAAATTAACCGCGCAATGGGTCAAAACACTGAGCGACATATTGAATCGCCTCAGCGAGCTCAAAGCCGGCAATCAATTTCAGGAAATGGGAACCTTGCTTCGGGATAAATTAACCAATGAACTCAGCCAATTGGAGCTTTTGTTCAATGAATGGAGAACCGGAGGGGATATGGCCAATGCCGGCAAATTCAAAGAGGTCTTGCAAACCGTCAAGACGCTCCAGCACAGCATTGAAATCGCCCTGGCGCCGCCTTCGGCGTCGCCGGAGACGGAACTTTCCCCCGAGATTCGAAATCTCTGGGGGAATGTCCTGAGTCATTCCGGAAACCTCAAAGACAGCATTACCGTTTTGACTCGGAACATTGAAACCCTGTTGCAGAAGTTGCCCGACAGCGTTCCCAGGCCTGCATCGTCCCCTGATTCTGCTGTTGGCGCAGAGACCGCGTTACCGGCCAAAATCCGCACCCTGCTTTCAACCGTTCACGCGCATTTCGAGCCGCTGGATATCAGTGAGAATGTGCAGCAGTTGGCGCCCCGGTTAAAATTGCTCGTGGAAAATTCCGGTGTCTTTTTTGAAAAGCGAATCGCTGATGCCATTGCCAAGTTTTCCGAAACCTCGGCAAAAATGCAAGACATTCCCGGCATGCATCAAATACCCGAGATTCGGCACATCATTGAAAACGATTTAAAACCCAATCTCCTGCAATTGCGGGAGTTCTTAACCAATGAACTCGCCAACCGTCAGGCGGCTGCCGCAACGACCGGAGATTCCGGAAGACTCGAATCGGTTCGGGCAGCGGTTGACGAATTATTGAATAATATTTCCGGTCAGCAGGAGCGTGCCGTTCTGGAAAACCGGGCCAACCCGCAGGAGCCGGTTCATGCCTTTACCTTTCAGGTACCGTTGAAAGGGCAGGAGAACGCCGAATTGAAGATATTTTATAACAAGTCCAAATCCGGAAAGAAGAAAGGTCAGGATGACGCGTATAAATTATCGCTCTTGCTTCAAATGAGTGAACTCGGGGATGTGCGGTCGGATTTCTTTTATTTGAAGAAGGACTTGAGTATCACGTTTTTTGTCGAAGAACCGCGGATCAGAGATTTTTTTAACGCTCATCTCGACGAGATTTCGCAGCTTTTGAAAGCCGAGTGCAATCATTTAAATATGGACATTGTGGTATCCAGGGAGAAGGTGTTGGAGTTTGAGGCTTCGGAAAAAGAAGCAGAGACGGTTTCGGATCAAGCGGTGAACATAAAGGTTTAGACGTTTTTGTTAATGTTTTTTATTGCGATCAACAGGCGGAATGGCAAGCCATTTATAAATAAGTAAATAAGACATTATCTTCGATTGCGGTTGAAATATAAATCAAAGCATACTATAATTTATTTAAAGGAGATAGTATGAAATTTGTCGATCCCCGAAACGATGTTGCCTTTAAAAAAATATTCGGTAATGAAAACAAGAAGGAAATCCTGATCAGTTTTTTAAATAACATTCTTAATTTCTCCGGGACTTCCAAAGAAATTATCGACATTACCATCAAAAATCCCTATCAGGTTCCGCGGCTCAAGGGTCTTAAAGAAAGCATCCTGGATATTATGGCCATCGATAAACGGGGGATTCATTACATCGTTGAAATGCAAGTCATTCATACCCATGCCCTGGACAAACGGATCTTGTACTACACCAGTAAAGCCTATTACCAGCAACTCGAAAAAGCCGAAGATTATCCCAGGTTAAATCAGGTGATCTTTTTAGGGTTTCTTGATTTTATCTTCTTTGAAAATAATCCGAATTATGCGTCGCGTCATTTAATCCTGGATGAGGAAACCAAAGAGAACCATTTTCAGGATTTTGAATTGAATTTTGTGGAATTACCGAAATTCACCAAAACATTGGACCAACTTCAAAACGTCAAAGATAAATGGATTTATTTTGTAAAAAATGCGGTGGATTTGGAAATGATTCCTAAAGAGATGGAAGAGCCCAAAGAGATTCGCGAAGCTTTTGAAGTCGCCAATCGCTATGGTTGGACCAAAGAGGAATTGGATATCTATGATTATGTCGGTATGCATATTCAGGATGAGCGCGGAAGAGTCATTTACGCCCAGATGGAAGGGGAAAGGAAAGGGAAAATTGAAGGGAAAAGGGAAAGAACA
The DNA here is from genome assembly GCA_050258455.1 of Candidatus Omnitrophota bacterium. Lineage (GTDB taxonomy): Bacteria > Acidobacteriota > Aminicenantia > UBA2199 > UBA2199 > JAKAGC01. The sequence goes on from JBLMYT010000103.1 coordinate 157,839, forward strand.
ATAGAAATAGCCATGGGAATGCGCAATAAAGGAATAGCCATTGATGTCATTTCCGAGGTGACCGGGTTAACCAACGACGAAATAATGGGATTAAAATAAAAGGAATTGAATTTCAGCGTTAGTTTTTAAAATCGTCTGAAATCACTTCTTCATTCATATAAGACGCAAGGAAATTGCGGCATTTATTTTCAATAACTTTTGATTCCATACCCCTTTGCTGAATTCTTTTTAATAATTCCGGATTAACCGGATCGCTAAGTTTCAATTGATCCACTAATAAATATTGCTTGAGGTCTGAAATAAAAATAATTCTTGAATACTCATAATTAATAACAGATTTATGTTTTACAAAAGGGTGATCACCGGGAATAAGGATACAGCTTTCATCACGCCCGGCCCGATGAGTTGTCACGTTAACAATCAATCCCCTCCCTGTATTTTTTTCTACAGCGATTAAAATGAATAAATGAAAGATTTTATAATTCGGTGGGGTAGGGAGCAAAAAAGTACTTCCGGCAGGAAACGTCAAATACATTTAGAAAAAAGAGTATCAAAATATTGAAGGGTATTGATATCCTCTTCAATTAAGGCAATTTCTTCATCGGTTTTATTTGTCGCTTTTAAAATATCTTCGATTGGAATCTGAATTGATGTACCTTGCGGATCTTTCCATTCCGGTAAAACGTTATGGCAGGTATCAACCATCTGCCATTTATCAAAATCCTTATATTCCTCATCGATCTTTCTTATAAGCTCAATTTCACGTATACTTAACTCGGTCTCACCCGGATCCTTTTTTAAGGAAACATCATATTGGTTACGATTAGAAATAGAAATATATTGACACCAGTAGGGTGTTTCATCCCCTGCTTTGCTCAAATTAATCCAATCCAGAACATTACTTAAGATGGGACCGTTTTTCATCGAAAAATAAGAATCTCCCGTCAGTGGCCTTTCCCAACGGGAAAGTGCCTCTCGATCCGTAAGATACATCAATTTTATTAATTTCATATAATTCATCTTGCCGCCGTTAAGCTTAAGAAACAGGGCCGCATCTTGCGTTGTTTTAATTTGATTGCATTTAAAATGTATCATTTATTAACTCCGCACCAATGAACATTTCATTTCTCCTTTTGGTCAACAGGCCTAGTTTAAAGGAAATGAGTTGAAAAGTCAATATTTTTAAACTCGAAATTTAAAATTATTAGCGTTTCATCTCGCGCTTGCAGCTCAATCCTCTCCCTCGTAAAAAAAATTCTTGACACTCCCTTGGCACACTCTTAATAGCAGGAGCCAGACTTCGGGCACAAGGAGACTTACTTTTGCAATAAAGAGACTTAATTCGGGCATAAGGAGACCAACTTTTGGTACAAGGAGACTTACTTCGAGCACAAAGAGACTTACTTTTGCAATCTGGAGACTTACTTCGAGCACAAAGAGACTTACTTCGGGCACAAGGAGCAAAACCTGACGCGGAAGGAGCCAAAATTCGAGCACAAGGAGATCAACCGTTGGACACAAGGAGACCAACTTTTGGGACAAGGAGCCAAATTTTTGAGACAAGGAGACCAACCTTGGGCGCAAAGAGCCAAACTTCGGGCACAAGGAGACCAATGGTTCAGTATTTAATGTTTTCAAAACCGGAACAACAATTCGCATCGAAACCAATTGGCGGCATCGGCACCCGCAAAATAATAACTCCCCGGATTGAAATATTCCCAGACCAGGTGAGCCGTGGCATTGGAATTGATCGGATACTCCAGGCGTCCGGCGATCAGATTGCCCCGCGTTTTCCCGGTTCCGGCCATCGAAAACCCCGGAAGTATCTGATTGGCCATCAAATGATGCCACGTCAGCCGAAGCGTGATCGGGTCGGTCAATCGGCTCAAAAGAGACACGAAGAAAGGGATCCCGTATTATCCCAACCTTCGAACCGAAACTGTCTCCTTAAATGGCATGTTTCCGCTCGAACACCTTAAGGTAAGTGACGAAATTCTCGTGATTTCGGATACCAAATCCCAAAATCCTGATTGTTTAATTTTATAAAAAATAATAGTATAATTCAAGGAAAACAACAAGATTTTAGGATGAATGAAGGGAATTTGATTTCAAACTGCTTGACAAATGGACAAAAATGGTATAAAGTAACACTTACTAAATGAGGAAAATATGAGACTGAATAAAAACAACAAGACTTTTTTGCCGCGAAAAGAGGCGATAAGCACGAACAAGAAATGGTGGATAGTGAATGCAGACGGCGTAGTTCTCGGCAGACTGGCGACAAAAGTAGCAAACGTCTTGAGGGGAAAAGACAAAGCCGTTTTTACCCCTTTCTTCGATACGGGTGACTTTGTCATCGTGGTAAATGCCGATAAGGTCAAACTGACCGGAAACAAAGAAGCGGATAAAGTCTACTACAGACATTCCCGATACTTCGGTGGGCTCAAAGAAACATCTTACCAACAGATGAAGAGTAATTTCCCCGACCGCATTATTACCAATGCAGTAAAAGGTATGCTTCCGCGCAATCGACTGAGCCGGAAGTTATTGAAGAAGTTAAAAGTATATGCTGGTTCTGAGCATAAACATGCTGCCCAGAAACCCGAGCTCTTAACAATATAAACAGATTTACAAGGAGGGCAGGTTGAGTATTGTCCAATATTACGGAACAGGTAGACGAAAGACGAGTATCGCAAGAGTATATTTAAGACCCGGGAAAGGTGAATTTAAGTTAGTCGTAAACAAACGAAAACGCGTTTTTGATGAATATTTTCCCTTAAAGATTCATAAGCTAACCATAAATAAACCTCTCTCTCTCACAAACACCCTGGAGCATTTCGATATCTTCATCAATGTCATGGGTGGTGGCTTATCCGCACAGACCGATGCGATAAGACTGGGATTGGCACGCGCATTATTAGAATACAATTCGGAATTAAGACCGGTTTTGAAGAAAGCCGGTATGCTGACCCGCGATCCAAGAGAAACAGAACGCAAGAAATACGGACTGTTGAAAGCCAGGAAAGCAACCCAGTACCACAAACGATAGGAGGATGAGATGGTTTCTGTAAACATGAGAGAAATGCTGGAGGCGGGCGTCCATTTTGGGCATCAGGTGAGAAAGTGGAATCCCAAAATGAAACCGTACATTTACGGGAAGAAGAATGGGATCTATATCATCAATCTTCAAACATCGATCGAATTATTCAAAACTGCTTTGGATTTTGTCACCGAAACCGTGGCAGCAGGGAAAGAGGCTCTTATTGTCGGTACCAAGAAGCAAGCGCAGTCGATCGTTACCGAAGTTTCCGAATCCTGCGGCATGCACTATGTAAACAAACGGTGGTTGGGCGGTTTATTGACCAACTTCCCCATGGTGAAAAAGAGCATTGAGAAGTTAATCGATTTGGATGAAATGAAAAAAGACGGCCGGTGGGAAGTGAAACCCAAGAAAGAACAATCCCGGCTTGAGAAAAAATATAAGAAACTCCACAAAAACCTGTGGGGTGTCCGACATATCAAAGAGCTCCCCGGTGTGTTGATCGTGATTGATTCCAATTTCGAAGAAATCGCCGTTGAAGAAGCCAAACGGTTGGGAATTCCCATCGTCGGCATCGTGGATACCAACGCCAACCCGGAAGGGATCGGTTATCCGGTACCCGGAAACGACGACGCCATTCGGTCGATCAAGCTTTTCGCCACCAAGTTCGGCGAAGCCGTGAAGAGTGGGTTGGATAAACGCGAATCCGATTCGTTGAATCAGGAAAAGATGATGGCTTCCTCTCCCCGAGGCGAAGCCGGAACCCGGTATATTCAGGATGCGGATTATTCGGAAATGGGCGCTAAACCCGAAGGCATGACCGGCCTTCGCGCCGACGCGTCGGCCCCCGAATATGACGACGACGGATATCGGTAAAACAATTAATTAGAGTCAAACAGGAGAATTGCACATGGCTGCAGATATGTCACTCGTAAAAAAATTAAGAGAACAAACAGGCGTTAGTATCACGGAATGTAAAAAGGCAATCGACGAAGCCGAAAACGATTATGAGAAGGCCGCCGAATTGTTAAGAAAGAAAGGATTTGAGAAAGCCAAATCGAAATCGTCCCGCGCCACCAACTCCGGGGCCATTGGTTCCTACATCCACTCCAATCGCAACATTGGCGTGATGGTGGAAATGGGCTGCGAAACCGATTTTGTAGCCAAAAACGAAGATTTCCTCGGCTTACTGAAAGATATAGCGATGCAAATCGCGGCAATGAATCCGTTGTATATTTCCGAAGCAAGCGTTCCCCCTGAAGTGATCGAGAAAGAAAAAGAAATCTATCGGGAACAGATGAAAGAATCAGGGAAACCGGAACCGGTCGTTGAAAAAATCATCGAAGGAAAAATCAGCAAGTTCTATACCGAGAACTGCTTGCTCAAGCACAAATTTTTCAAAGACGATTCCAAGACCATCGAAGATATTATTGCCGAAAGAATTCATAAACTGGGCGAAAATATCGTGGTCAAACGGTTTGTCCGTTACCAGGTCGGCGAAGAATTTTAATATGGATGATACGCCGCGTCTCCCGTGTTACAAACGGGTATTGTTAAAACTGAGTGGAGAAGTACTTAAAGGAGACCGGGCGTTTGGGATATCGGAACGCGTCATCCGTGATTTGGCCAACGAGATCAGGGACGTTAGCGATCTGGGAATTCAGATCGCCATTGTAATCGGCGGCGGTAACTATTTCCGAGGGGAGCGATCCAACAACCTCGGCATCGATCGGGCCTCCGCCGATTATATGGGAATGATGGCAACGCTGATGAACGGCATTGCCTTACGGGGAGTATTGGAAACATGCGGGCTACATGCCCGGCTGGTTTCCGCCCTTCCGATCCAGGCAGTCGCCGAACCCTTTGACCGTGAAAAATCCAAGCGTCACCTGGAGAAAGGCCGGGTGGTGATTTTTGCTGCAGGTACCGGAAATCCGTTTTTTACCACGGACACGGCCGCTGCGCTGCGGGCCATTGAAATGAAGGCCGATGTTTTTCTCAAAGCCACCATGGTCGATGGCGTGTACTCCGACGATCCCAAAAAAGTCAAAGATTCGGTCCGCTACGACCGAATCTCTTACACCGAAGTCATCGCCAAAGAACTCAAGGTCCTCGATTTAACCGCCGTGGCCCTGTGCCGCGATCACAACTTACCCATTAAAATTTTCGATATCACCCAAAAAGGAAATTTGTTAAACGCCATAACCGAAATCAATTTCGGAACATCCATAAATTAATACCATTGATTATGTATGATAGATTATGATACGAAGAGAATCATATTAGGGAGTTAACCATGATAAAGGAACTTCTTGATGAAGCCAAAGGTAAAGTCAAAAAAATTAGTGACGATTTCAAAAAAGATATTTCCAAATTTCGGACCGGGCGGGCCTCCATCTCCATCCTCGATGGCATCATGGTGTCCTACTACGGCGTGCCCACCCCCATCAATCAGGTGGCCACCCTATCGGTACCGGACGCAAATCTGATCGTGATTCAGCCCTGGGACCATAATGTCCTTAACGACATCGACAAGGCCATCCGGTCGTCCAGTCTGGAAATCAACCCGGTTTCCGACGGAAAAGTCATCCGCCTGCCCATCCCTCAATTGGACGAGCAGCGCCGATTGGAGATCATCAAAACCTTAAAGAAGTATACCGAAGAACGAAAAACCGTCATTCGAAACCTTCGCCGCGAGTATCGCGATATGATCAAGAGCATGAAGGAAGAAAAGGAAATCTCCGAAGACGATGAAAAGAAGGCGTACGATGATTTGCAAAAAGTCATCGATGACGGAATCAAGAATCTCGAAGAAATAGAAAAAGCCAAAGAAAAACACATAATGGAAGATTAATAGACAGGGGAGCTAACCCTGTTCGATTGGAGGCGTACCATGAAACTTAAAAAAAATCCGGTTCTCATTCTGATGGTGGTGTTATTCACCTTAACGGCCCTGGTTCCCCTGGTGGCTCAAACCGCAACCGACGATAAAGGCGATAAAGTCCCCAATTATTCCAGTACCCCGCGCAAAGATATCCCCGTTGAGTGCACCTGGAATGTCGCGGACATTTATAAAAGTATGGATGAGTGGAAAAACGAGAAAGCGCTGTTATTGAAACAATTGGATCAACTCCTGGCCCTCGCCCCGTCCTGGACCGCCGATGCGCAGAAGATGCTTCAGTTTCTGGATCTTCAAGGCGACATTTACAAGAAGGTCATGAACCTGAGTGTTTTTGGAAACCTCCAATACGATACCGAATTATCCAATCAGGCTTATCAGAACATGAAAGGGGAGATGAAAGGCATCTTGGTCCGGCTGGGCTCTGAGTTTTCTTTTATGCCGACCGATATCTTGAAATTGGGAAAGGAAAAATTCGATCAATATGTAAAAGCGGAACCCCGGCTGAAGCCTTACGTCTTTTCTATCGAAAAAGTACTGCGAACCGCTTCCCATGTCTTGCCGTCGGATCAGGAGAAGATCGCCTCGCTGGCCGGTTTGATCACCGATGTGCCCGAACTCGCTTCCGGCATCCTCAACAACATGGAAATCCCCTGCCCCGAGATCACGTTGTCCGACGGGAGCAAAGTGATGCTCAATTACGCCAATCTGGCGCGGATTCGGGTATCGAAAAACCGGGCCGACCGGGATCTGGCCAACAAGATGTATTGGGAAAATTTCAGTAAGTTTCAAAACACCTTTGCGACCTTATTGGATGGCGCCATGAAGTCGCATCTCTTTTTCGCCCAGACCCATAAATACAAGGATTGCCTCGAAGCTCGCTTGTTTGATGACAACCTCGATCCGACCGTGTATCATACGCTGATCGAATCGGTTCGAAAAAATATCGATCCGTTTCACCGGTACCTCAAATTGAAAAAAGAACTCCTCGGACTCGATGTGCTGCGTTATCCCGATATTTATGCGTCATCGGCGCCGGGTGTCAACAAGGTCTTTACCTATGACGAAGCCCAGAACATTATCCTTCGGATGACCTCGATATTGGGGCCCGAATACACCGCCGGCGTCAAACAGGCTTTTGACAAACGGTGGATCGATCGGTACACCAACCTCAATAAGCAAAAGGGCGCTTATTCCAGTGATGCTTATGGCGTTCACCCCTTTATTCTGCTCAATTTTGACGGCCAATACGAGACGGTCTCCACGCTCGCCCACGAAATGGGCCACGCCATGCACTCTTACCTTGCCTATAAAAACCAGCATTTCGTCAATGCCAATTACTCGACCTTCCTGGCTGAAATCGCCTCCATGTTTAACGAACACCTGCTGGTCGATTACATGCTCAAACATGAAACCGATGACCTATTCAAACTCTTTATCCTGGATTCGTACATGCAGCGGGTCAAGGGCAGCATCTATCGCCAGTCCCAGTTTTCCGAATACGAATTGGCCATGCATCGTCAGGTCGAAGCGGGCAAATCCCTGACCGCCGAATGGTTGAACCAGACGTATCTTGATCTGGCGCGCTTCTATTACGGTCAGGACAAAGGCATTACGGACGTGAACGATTACATCAAGTACGAATGGGGATCGATTCCTCATTTCTTTATGAACTATTACGTGTATACCTACAGCACCGGCATGATCATTTCCGCGGCCCTGGCCGACTCGGTGATTACGGGCGGTCCGGCGGAACGCGAAAAGTACCTCAATATTCTCCGATCCGGCGGCAGCCGTTACACGGCCGATACCCTGGCTCTGGCCGGTGTGGATATCATGACGGAAAAACCGTATGTAACCGCGTTTAAGCGTTTTGGGGAATACGTGACCGAAATGGAGAAAATCGTTCAGCGGTTAAAAGCCAAAGGCGTTCTTAAATAAGCGCATTTGAAAAAAACGAGAATCTGTATTACAATAAGTAGTATGAAACAAACGAGTCAGAACGCAACGTCCTCCAGGAGTCAGGAATGAAATCTTTTACGATCAGGTCCAAAGTGGTTGGAAACACATCGGTTGTTTATCCCCGGGGCCATCTTGATGCACATAATGTCGAACGCTTTGAAAAAGAAATACTAAAAGTCATTGGAAACAATATTGTCAATATCGTCATCAATTGCAAGGAACTCAATTACATCAGTTCGGCGGGGATGGGCATCATCATGGGATACCTCGACGACATTCGGGAACGAGGCGGGGACATCAAGTTGTGCAATGTGAGTGAACGGGTGTATGAGATCTTTGACCTGGTCGGTTTCACGGAGATCTACGACTTTCTGGAAGACGAAAGTTCCGCGATTGATAAATTTAAAAGCACGCATTAACATGTTTCCAATAAAACCCGAATTATCGATTTCCATTCCCTCGAAAACCGAGTTATTGAAGATGGTCGTCGAATTGGCCGATCATATTGCGACCATCACGAAATTTCCAAGTGCCGAATCCCGAAAGATTGCGCTGGCCGTGGACGAAGCCATCACCAATGTCATCAAGCATTCGTATCAAAATGAGGTCGATAAGGACATCAAATTGGAGTTCTATTGTTCCTCGGAAGGCATGAAGGTCCGAATTATCTTTAGCGGAGTCCCCCCGGTATTGGAACAGGTCGGGGTGGATCTGGATCAAATGATCAAAGAGAAGAAAAAAGGGGGCCTGGGCGTGGAACTCATGCGGCGGATCATGGACTCGGTCGAATATAAAATCGTTGAAAACTTCAATATGTGTGAAATGATCAAGTGGAAGAAAAAAAGGGCAGCCCTATAACCCATTTGAAGAAGGAATTAAAGCGGAAGGAATTCCAGTTTGATTCCATCTATGAATTTTCCGAATCCATCTATTCGTCCTTCCACGTGGAGAGCATCATTCGCATCTATTTTTCGACCCTGATGGGACAATTGGGGGTGTTTCGGATTTTTTTCTACGATTCGGAGAATGGATTGTTTTACAAGCGGGGTTTTAAATTTGCAGCCGACGAAGAAGCGCTGTTTTTGAAGCAGATCAAGCATTTAAATACCCGAAAAAACTATTTGAAGAAAGTCGATGACTTGCAGCCGAAGCTCGGCGAGTTCAAAGCGCTGCTGTTGGACAAGAAGATTCAGTATCTGTTTAATATCTCCGAGTCCAAATCCCGTTCGATCGTCCTGGGGCTGAGTGCCAAATTAAACCACCAGGAACTTTCGTCGGAACACATCGAGTACACGTATTTTGTCTCGAAATTTGCCGCCGGTGCCATTGAGCACGCGGTCCTGGTGAACCGGTTGATTCAAACCAAGCGCATGGAGCACGAATTCGAAATTGCCCGAAAAATTCAATTATCCCTCTTGCCCCAGGCCATGCCCCAGTTGAAGAATATCGACATATCGGTTCGATATCAGCCCACCTTTGAAGTCGGTGGCGATTACTACGACATCATGAAGGAGCGGCGGGGCGAGTTGCCCATCCTGATCGCGGATGTGGAGGGAAAAGGACTCCCGGCCGCGTTATTGGCGGTCTCGTCGCAGGCGGTGTTTCGCTCGTTGAGTGAATTGTATTATTTTGAAGCCGGAAAATTCGTTGCCAAAGCCAATGAATTGATCTATGACTTCACCCGGGGAAACCGGTTCATCACCCTGTTCTGGATGTTATTGAACGATGCGCAGCGGACCCTGACCTACGTGAACGCGGGGCATATCGAACCGGTGTGGATCTCCGGGGACACGGTCCGTCGGTTGGAGCGGGGCGGGATTTTGACGGGTTTTGTGCATTCGGCTGATTTTGAGACCGAAACGATCCTGCTCCAACCCGGCGATATCGTGGCTGCGTTTACCGATGGGGTTCCGGAAGTGGAGAACAAAGCCGGCGACCAATTCGGGGTCGAGCCCTTGATTGAATTTTTGAAGGCAAACAGGCACCTTTCCGCCGAACAACTCAATACCGCGCTTTATCAGGCCATCCATGATTTCAGTCAGAATCAAAAATTTCGGGATGATTTCACCCTCGTCCTCTTAAAGGTTCGCGCTTAATCCCTTTTTTCGAAAAGGTGGGTTGACATAAAGTCGTTTTTCCGATAAGATATAACTTAATTTCAAATAGCGAGGAATTGACGTGAAACGAACATTTCAACCCAATAATCTAAAGAGAAAGAAAACACACGGTTTTAGAGAACGAATGTCAACCAAAGGCGGCCGACAAGTCATTAGCCGCAGAAGAAGAAAAGGAAGAAAACGGTTAACTGTTTAATATATCGAGCATATCGATCATATTGATGATATCGATGATGTCGATGATTTCCTTAATTCCCGGATCAGAGTAGATGATGCCCGAGAGGCAATTTTCTAAGATGGGTCAAACGTTCCCGATACGCCAACGATTAAATCAGGAAGACGATTTCAAGCGTCTGATAAAAAAGGGGAAACTTTTAAAAAACTATTTTTTTTTTTTCGTTTTTGAAAAATGATTACCCCTACCATCGATTTGCCATCTCGGTCAACCGGAAAATAGGAAACGCTGTCCAACGTAATTATATCAAACGAGTCATGAAAGAATGGTTCCGATTGAATCACCACCGGGTTAGTGGCGACAAACACTATGATTTTTGGGTTTTGGTGAAGCACCGATTCGATAGATCCAATATCCGGGAGATTCAGCAATTATTGATGAGCAACTTAGACAAAATCACGAAAAGCCGATGATCAACCGATGGTAAAAAAAATTTTTCTATTGTTGATTAAAGGTTACCAATTGTTTTTATCCCCTTTTTTGGGAAGGAATTGCCGGTTTTACCCCACGTGTTCCGCCTACATGCATGAGGCGATTGAGACCCATGGGTGTGTGAAGGGGATTTATCTGGGGATAAAACGGCTGTTTCGGTGTCATCCGTTCCATCAGGGTGGTTACGATCCGGTCCCGCGAAAATTAGAAGTCAAACATAGGTGAAATAAACATGGAAACGAAACGATTATTATTGGCATTTGCATTGATGATCATTGTAGTTGCCGGCTACAATTATTTTTTTACGCCAAAACCGGTGCCGGTATCCGGACCGGTTCCCGTGCCGCAGCACAACAACCCAACGCCAGGGGGAACGTCCCGACAGCCGAGTGAGGGCAAGAATGGGGGATTACCCGATATCTTTTCCGGGAAAACCGAAGCGCCGGCAGCGTCTCAAGGGGTACCGGCCCAGGCCGTGGCGGAAAACATCGTCGGCGACCGGGTAACGGACGTCGTGGTGGACAATGACTTGTTTACCGCGGTATTTACCAGTAAAGGCGCGGGGTTGAAATCCTTTACCCTCAAAAAGTATAAGGATGACAAGCAAAAACCCCTCGAACTGATTTCCAATAAGATCCATGAAACGTTCGGTCCCTATGAAGTGTATCCGTTTTATTTCTCTCCCTTTGAAAGCGACAAGGACCGGCGGCAGTTTTTCCTGACCCTCAATTCCCAAAATTTTGCCTATAGCGGAAACACCGACATTCGGGTATCGGGGAACGCCCGTGAGGCCGCGATTGAGTTTCGGTATGCCAATGTCGAGCGGAACGTGTTCGTCTCCAAACGCTTTACGGTTCGCCCCAACAGTTACGTGATTCAAATCGATTACACGGTCACCCAAAACGGCAGGCGCATCACCGATGCCCCGATTTTGTTCGGGCCCGATCTGGAAAATACCAGCGCGGTCAACCGGGTCATGCAGTCGGAACTCACCATTGCCACCTACAATGGCGACAAGGTCGATTCCCTGGAATTTAAAAAAGTCAACACGCAAAAGGAGAACGCCGGGGTTGAGGTCGGAACCGGCATCATGGGGAGTAATTTTTATTGGTCCGCCTATGAAACGACGTATTTTGCCGCCATCTTTAAAACCCGGGAGAAGGTCCAGTACGCGGTCGTCAAAACCCAGGAACGCGACAAAAAGAACTTGTACTCGTACCTGATCGTGGCCGAGCCTCGGACGCTCCATGTGTTTTTAGGCCCCAAGGATGAACGCGTCCTCTCGGCCGTTGAGAAAGAATACCAGATCGACAGCATCAACCGGGTCATCGATTACGGTTCCATCATTGGTCCCATTGCCAAGCTGCTTCACAAGGGGATCGTCTTCATCTACGATTATGTCCCCAACATGGGGTGGGCCATCATTCTGTTTACCATCTTCATCAAGATCATCCTCTTCCCCTTAACCCACGCTTCCAGTGTGTCCATGGCCAAGACCCAGACCCTCCAGCCCAAGATCAATGCCATTAAAAAGAAATACAAAAACATGCGGGACCCCGAACAACGCAAACAGATGAACATGGATGTCATGGCGCTGTACAAACAGGAAAAGGTGAACCCGGTGGGGGGATGCCTTCCCATGCTGCTTCAGCTTCCCATTTTATTTGCCTTTTTCAAGTTGTTTCCCGTATCCATCAGTTTTCGGCACCAGCCCTGGATATTCTGGATCAAAGACCTGTCGGTCAAAGACCCGTTTTACCTGCTGCCCATCCTGATGGGCGTGTCCATGATCATCGTGTCCAAGATGTCTCCCACCACGACCGATGGAGGGGCACAGAAGTACATGATGTATTTCTTTCCCATATTGATGACCGCCATTTGTATCAATTATTCCTCCGGTTTAAATCTCTATTGGTTCGTCTCCAACCTGCTGCAAATGGGCCAGCAATACTATATCAATGAGAAAGTATTTAAAGAGAAGAAGGAAGAAGACCGAGAACGACGGGCGTTGAAACGAAAGAAAGGGGGAAAGACCCTATGAGTTCGAAAAAAGAATTCAGCGCCAGTTCCTTGAAAGAAGCCATCGTTCAGGCTGCCGAAACCTTCAATGTCAAAGAAGATCAAATCAAATACGAGATCGTCACCGAAAAAACCAGGTATTTCGGTCACACGCACCGAGAAATTTACATCCGTGCCTGGCTCTCCGATGGGGCTGAAGAGTCCCGGTTTACCGACTTCATCAAGCAGATGATCCGCGAAATGGACCTGGATCTGGAGTATCACATCACGGCCGGTAAAGGCTTTGTCCGGGTGGATTTCAATGGCGAGGATTACCGATTGATGCTTTATAAGAATGGCAACTTGCTCAATGCGGTTCAATACCTTTTAAACCGTTTGTTCTCCGATGAAATCGGAAAGAAAATTTACTGCGAGTGTGAAAAATTTCGAAAGAATCGGGAGTATGAATTGACCAATCTGGCCCATCGTTATGCCCGGAGCATTCGAAAGACCGGGAGACCCATTATTTTGAAGGAATTGAATCCATTTGAGCGCCGGGTGATTCACATGACCATCAACAAGTATGCAGATCTGGAATCGGTGAGTAAAGGGGACAATTTCACCAAAGTCATGACCATCCGGAAGAAGTAAGCGGGTAAGCGAGTCCTGTGGCGCGTTTGGATTTCGAAGCGGACACGATCGTGGCCCTTTCCACCCCACCGGGGCGGGGAGGGATTGCCGTCATCCGGGTTTCCGGTGACAGGGCGCGGGAGATTCTTCACGTCTGCATTGAAAAATGGGCTCGCGCCAAAGGTGAAATTCCTCGCCTAACGCCCCGTTATCTCTACCACAGTTACGTCATCGCCGCGGATGGCGCCCGGATCGATGCGTGCATGGCGGCTTATTTCAAAGGGCCGCGCAGTTACACCGGGGAAGATGCGGCCGAGATTTCGATCCACTCCAATCCCTTTTTAATCGAGGAGGTTTTAAACCGCATCTGTGCGTTGGAGCCCTGCACCATTCGCCTGGCCATGCCGGGCGAGTTCACGTATCGGGCGTTTCGAAACGGGAAGATCGATCTGCTTCGGGCCGAATCGGTCAACACCCTCATTCACGCCAATTCCCGATACTTTGCTCACATGGCGTTCGGAACCCTGGATGGCAAACTCTCTGCGTTCATGCAGGAACTCAAACAGGAATTGATCGATCTGGGCGTTCGAATCGAAACCCGGATTGAATTTGAAGAGGATCAATTCATGGATAAGATCGGTATCGGTCCCCAACTGGCGCGCCTGACGAGTCGTTTGGACCGGCTGCTTGCCACGTCCCGGTTTAACGACCTGTTGAACAAGGGCCTGGACGTCGTGATCGTCGGAAAGGTCAACGTGGGCAAATCCTCGTTGTTCAATACGCTGCTCATGGAGGAACGATCGATTACCTCTTCCATTCCCGGGACCACCCGGGATTTCATCAAGGAGAAACTCTTTATCGATGGATTTCCCATCACTCTCTGCGATGTGGCCGGAATCAATCGGGAAACGCGAGACGACATCGAAGCGCAGGGTATTCGTCGGAGCCTCGACAAGATCCGTCACTGCGATGCGGCCTTGTTGATGGTGGACCTCTCTCAGCCCCTGGATGCCACCGACCGGGAGATTTATTTTCAGGTCAAAGACAAGAAAAAAATCATTATTGCCAACAAGAGCGATATGGCGAGTCCCGGCATGTGGGACACGATTCTTCGGGCATTTCCCGGCGAAGAGATCGTCGGCATCTCCGTTCGGGAACATCGGCATATCGATGCCGTTACCGGCTTTTTGAAACGGTTGATCACGGACCTTCAGTCGGACGTGAAAGAAATGGATGTTACCGTTAACCAACGGCAGCGGCAGGATATGGAGGCATTAAGCGAGGGGTTGCGACGGGTGGGGCAGTTGGAAGACGACTCGGGGAATGTGGAAATTGTGGCCGAAGAAATTCGGCGGGCATTGGACATTATCGGACGATTAATGGGGGAAATCACTCCCGATGACATACTGAATAAACTTTTTTCCGATTTTTGTGTCGGAAAATAGCGAAAATAGCGAAAAATATCTCTAAATCACGTTTATTCGCACTTACCCTTTCGTTTAAAAAGTCGTAAACCGGAACCGCACCTTCCCGTAAATGCGGTGATTAACGTTAAGATACCCAGTAATCCGATCCAATTTCTCTTGTAAATCCCAAGTCCGATCACAAGGAGGGAAAGGATCACCCGGATGATGGTTAAAAATAAATTGGCATTACACTTTGGATTCGTCGTGTTCGTCGTATTCGTTGGATTCATTCTATTCATCGTCATAACGTATTATAACCGAGCGGGGAGAATGTGTCAATATTGGTCCCTGATTCCGGTTGACATATGCCATACTTTATTGTAATATCAGATATCAACGTTTTTAACTCAACCATTCAAGGAGGACGCAATGCGTGATACGATACGTTGCATGATCATCTGTTTGACTCTATTTTTCTGCGTTGGTGGGTTTAGCCTTTACGGCGATGTGGCTCATCCGTTTAATGTGCATGATCTGTTGGCCTTCCAACGGGTGGATGGCGCTCAAGTCTCCCCGGACGGCAAATGGGTCGTTTTTACCCTGAAGACCATCAACCCGGATGCCAATCGAGGCACCACGGATTTGTGGATCGTTGGAACCGATGGCAAGGGCCTTCGCCAGTTAACGGCGGACCCGGCCAACGACTCTTCCCCCTATTGGACCCGGGATGGCAAAACCATCTACTTCCTTTCCGGACGCTCCGGCTCCAGCCAGGTTTGGAAACTGTCGCCGACCGGCGGCGAAGCGTCACCGGTGACCCAATTTTCACTGGATGTGGGGAGTTTCGTTCTTTCTCCCGATGGCTCCAGGATCGCTCTCACGATGGAAGTTTTTCCCAACACCACCATCGAAGAAACCCTACAGAAGTTAGAAGAATTAAAAAATAAAAAATCATCCGGCCGCATTTATACCCGGTTGTTTGTCCGTCATTGGGATACCTGGGCCGAAGGTTTAAGGTCCCATATTTTTGTCATGCCGATTGGCGGCGGGCAAGCCGTGGATATCATGAAGGCCATGGACGCCGATTCTCCGGCCAAACCCTTTGGCGATGAAGGGGATTTCACCTTTACGCCGGACAGTAAGAGTGTGGTCTTTACCGCCCAGGATTCCGGAAGAGAAGAAGCCTGGTCGACCAATTACGATTTATTCCTGGCGCCGGTCGATGCGTCGCAGGCCCCCACCTGTTTGACCGAAAAGAACAAAGCCCGGGATCAACGCCCCGTGTTTTCGCCGGATGGAAAAACCCTGGCTTACCTGGCCATGCGTCGCCCGGTTTTTGAAGCCGACCGGAATTATCTGATTCTTCGTTCCTGGCCCGGTGGCACCGAGCAGGTACTGGCCGAGAAATGGGACCGTTCCGTGGATGCGTTTATGTGGAGTTCGGACAACAAAACTATCTACGCCATAGCGGACAACCTGGGTCAAAAATCCCTCTTTGCCGTCGAGGTGAAAACCGGAACCGTAAGCGAAGTGATCAAAGACGGAACCGTCACCTCGATCGGACTCGCCGGTCCTCGGACCATCGTTTATGGCATGCATCATTTAAAGAATCCCACGGAATTGTATGCCTACGACATGAAAGCCAAGAAATCCAAACCGATTACAGCAATCAATGCGGAGCGGTTGGCGCAGATGAAGCTGGGCGATTACGAGCAATTCTCGTTTAAAGGATGGAACAACGAGACCGTGTATGCTTATATCGTCAAACCCGTGGATTTTGATCCCCAGAAGAAGTACCCTCTGGCCTTACTCATTCACGGTGGGCCGCAAGGTTCCATGGCCAATGAGTTCCATTACCGCTGGAATCCGCAGATCTATGCCGGAGCCGGTTACGCGACGTTATCCATTGATTTTCATGCTTCAACCGGTTACGGGCAGGCTTTTTCGGATGCCGTTCGCGATGATTGGGGCGGAAAGCCGTTTGAAGACATTCAAAAAGGCTTGGCTGCGGCATTGGCGAAATACCCCTGGATGGACGGTGATCGCGTGGCTGCGCTCGGCGCTTCATACGGGGCTTTCATGGTCAATTGGATCGCGGGCAATTGGCCCGATCGGTTCCGGTGTCTCGTCACCCATGACGGAAACCTGGACGAACGCGCCGCTTACTTTGATACCGAAGAATTGTGGTTTCCCGAATGGGAACACAATGGGACTCCCTGGGATAATCCCGAAGGGTATGCCAAACACAACCCCGTTGATTTTGTCAAAAATTGGAAAACCCCGATGCTGGTCGTTCACGGCGGCAAGGATTACCGGATCGTCGATTCGCAGGGAATTTCAACCTTTACCGCCCTTCAACGCCGGGGCATTCCCAGCAAGTTCCTGTATTTCCCGGACGAAAATCACTGGGTATTAAAACCGCAGAACAGTATCCTCTGGTACAATACGGTTTTGGACTGGTTAAACGAATGGACAAAAAAATAAAACAAAAAATAAAGCATTAAATATGGAGCACAGAGGGTACAAGTTCTCAAAAAAAACCAGTACTCCCATACGACTTGTACCCTCTTTCTTCTTTCTTCCCGCCCGGTTTCCATCCGATAATTCATAAATTTATTGATAACTTCAATTCATAAAATTCGAATCATAAACTCATTAAAAAACACGCATTAAAAAAACAGTCGCGTCCCCTTACTGAAAATTTGGAAAATCAGGTAAACGGATGCGCTGATAATGGTCGTTTTAAAAACAAAATAGACGATCGAGATGGTCAGACTCCGCTTAAAACTGATTTTTCCAAATACCCCGATTCCCGCAGCCACGGCCAGCAGGTACCAGATTCCAAACAGATCCAGTCGTTCCAGGAGCAGGTAGGTAAAACTCCCCGGCTGAGGGGAAAGGAGCAGGAGGCCCGGTTTGGTAAAGAGGGTCAGCGGTTTGCGGGAAATAATGGATATGAAATTGAGGATACCCGGTATCAGGACGTCGATCAGCGACGCATTCACGACCAGGGAAAAATAATGGATGTACATCCCGTCGGTTCCGCCGATACCGTAAAATAAATAGAGGAAGAACGCACCGATTCCCAGAATCAGCGTCAGTTGGACCCCGGAAAAGAGGCAAGCCATGAGGCGCGAATACAAGGAGGGATTAATATAGCGCGATATTTGATCTTCCGAAAGATATCCGGTAAGCGCCGCCTTTTCGGATAATTTTTCCATTTGGATCGGATAGACAAAATAGGTAAAAACAAGGGTCGTTAACACCAGGAGAAGGAAAACCGCCAGGCTTTTCTTCGCTTCCATTAATTTCCCCAGCGTGGCGGACGGGGTGCGAAATACCCCTGTCGTCTCATGCAAAAGTGTGTGCCATTTGGTTAACATGGGAACCTCGGACTATTTATTTCAAGAGAATATGTTTCAAGAGAATATATTATAAAAAAATAAACAATTTTGCAAATGGACAATAAATCAAAAACGAATCAAAACGAATCAAAACGCTTAATAACTTAAATTATGCGGTTGCATTTATGGATTAAATCGAATAGAATAAATAAAAGATTAAAATCTGTAAAGATTAAATCTGCGATGCCATCGAAAAGGAGGTCTTTATGGCTGAATTTCTATTGGGAATTTTAATTGCCGGTGTATTCGGTGCGGGACTTGTCTACAATTGTTACAATAAACGAGAATCCACCGAAAAGAAATTAAGGCAAAACGTGGGCAACCTGGAGCACAATATGGCCATTTTGAAGAAAGAGTCCGAAATGAAAATCGACCAACTGGAAACAGAAATTAAACGGTTAAGAGATGAGAATCGGAAGCATCTGAGCAAAATCGAGATTATGGCCAAAGATCTGGGAAGCCTAAGAGAACAACTCGAAGAATGTAAACAGAGACTGGGTTAAACTCCAATCTATCCATCCCTTTAATTCAATAAAAATAAATAAGGAGCATATATGAGGCGATTTACATCTATTTTTATTTTATTCTTAATTTTATCATCTTCGATCTTGATCCACGCGGCAACCGGAGGCGCGAAAAAAGGGGAAAAACCAATGGCCCCAGCGCCTGTCGATCGGCTGTCGCCGGATAGCGTTAAAGGAATGAAATTTCGAAATATTGGGCCTGCGGTTGCTTCCGGCCGAATCTCCGATTTTGCCGTGAACCCGAACAATCATAGCGAGTATTATGTCGCCGCTGCAGCCGGAAACGTATGGAAAACCGTCAATGCCGGTATCACCTGGACGCCTGTTTTTGACAGTTACGGCGCCTGGTCGATCGCCGATGTGGAAATCGATCCCAACAACACCCATGTGGTCTGGATCGGCACCGGCGAATACAACAGTCAGCGCGCCATCGGATATGGGGACGGGGTTTACCGGTCCGAAGATGGCGGCAAAAGCTGGAAGAACATGGGATTGCAACAATCTGAACACATCGGACGGATTGTCATCGATCCCCGTAACTCCCACGTGTATGTCGCCGCTCAGGGACCGCTCTGGGGCCCGGGCGGAGATCGCGGGCTTTACAAGAGTACCGATAACGGAAAAACCTGGAAACCGATTCTGACGATCAGCGAGAACACCGGGGTTACCGACGTGGTTTTCGATCCCCGAAATCCCGATATTCTCTATGCCGCGTCTTATCAGCGGCGAAGACACGTGTACACCGTGATCGACGGCGGTCCCGAATGCGCGATTTACAAATCCACCGACGCCGGAGCCACCTGGACCAAATTAACGTCAGGGCTTCCGTCGGTCGATATGGGTCGGATCGGCCTGTCCATTTCACCGGTGAACCCGGACATCGTCTATGCCATCATCGAAGCCCAGGGAGATGGCGGCGGGTTTTTCCGTTCTACCAACCGCGGCGCAACCTGGGAAAAACGGTCCGATTATTCCACGTTAAGCGCCCAGTATTACAACCGTATTTTTGCCGATCCCAAAGATCCCGATAAAATCTATTCCATGGATACCGCATCCAAAGTATCGGAGGATGGCGGAAAGACCTTTCGTGCAATCGGTAATAAGAACCGTCACGTGGACGATCATGCGTTGTGGATCGATCCGGGCGATACCCGCCACCTGTTGATCGGCGGCGACGGCGGGATTTACGAAACCTTCGATGCCGGTGAGTTCTGGGCTTTTAAAGCCAATTTACCCGTGACCCAGTTTTACCGGGTCTCCGTGGATAACAGCCTCCCGTTCTACTACGTCTACGGCGGAACCCAGGACAACAGCAGTATGGGAGGTCCCTCCCGCACCAACCGTGGCGATGGGATCGTGAATGCGGATTGGTTTTTCACCCAGGGCGGTGACGGTTTCTTTTCCCGCATCGACCCGGAAAACCCCGACATCGTTTATGCGGAAGCGCAGTACGGGTATTTGACGCGGTACGATCGAAAAAGCGGTGAAAATGTCGAAATCAAACCCCGGGAAGGAAAAGGCGAAGCTTATCGGTGGAACTGGAATGCTCCGCTGATTATCAGCCCGCATTCCCACTCCCGACTCTACTTTGCCGCCAATTTCTTGTTCCGAAGCGATGACTACGGCAACTCCTGGAAAAAGGTCAGCGGCGACTTGACCCGGCAATTGGATCGAAACCAATTACCGGTAATGGGAAAAATCCAGAGCCCGGACGCGATTGCCAAGAGTGCGTCCACGTCCCTGTTCGGAAACATCGTTTCCCTTTCCGAATCCCCATTAACGGAAGGACTACTCTATGTGGGCACCGACGATGGCCTGATTCAGGTCACCGAGAACGGAGGCCATTCGTGGCGAAAAATCGATAAATTTCCCGGAGTGCCTGACATGACCTACGTGTCCTTTCTGTTTACGTCACTCGATAAGCCGGATACGGTCTATGCCGCATTTGATAACCGGAAGAACAGCGACTTCAAACCCTACCTTTTGAAAAGTACCAACCGCGGTAAAACCTGGGAATCCATCGTGTCCAACCTTCCCCAGCGCGGAACCGTGTATTGCCTGGCCCAGGATCACGTAAAGAAAGATCTGCTGTTTGTGGGAACCGAATTCGGCGTCTTTTTTACCATCGATGGGGGTAAGAAATGGACCCAATTAAAGGGCGGACTGCCGACCCAGGCCATTTACGACATGGCCATTCAGAAAAGGGAAAACGATCTGGTTCTGGCCAGCTTTGGTCGGGGATTTTATATCCTGGATAATTACGCACCCCTCCGCGAATTAACCCCCCAAATCCTGGAAGGGGAAAGTCACCTCTTCGGCGTTAAAAATGCCCTGCAATTTGTGACCACCCGCAAATTGTACGGTCAGGGGCAAACCCTCTTCCGGGCGCCCAACCCCGAATACGGTGCAACCTTTACCTATTATATGAAAGAACCCCTTAAAACCTTAAAAGAGAAACGAAGAGACCAGGAAAAGAAGGCAAACGAAAAGGGGATATCGATCCAATATCCGACAGCGGATCAACTGAGGGCCGAAGACGAAGAAACGGCACCCTACCTCTTGTTTACCATTACCCACGCAGACGGCCAGGTCGTTCGACAGATCAAAACCGAACCGGCGGTCGGTCTCAACCGTATAACCTGGGACTTAACGTATCCCCGGCTCAAACCCGCCGCGGATTCCAAACCCAGGTCTGCCGATGAGGAAGACGGTGAAACCGGTGTTCCTGTGATGCCCGGCAACTATACCGTATCTCTGTCCAAATACGTCAACGGTGTATTGACCCCGCTTGCCGGCCCGCAGTCCTTTCAGGTGGTGACATTGAACAATGCGACATTCCCGTCGAAGGATGGGAGCGGCCAGTCGGCATTCAGGACCAAAGCCGCCGAATTACAGCGGGAAATTCTGGGTACGGCAAAGCTGGTAAAAGATCAGTTGCAGACGATGAAACAAGTCCGTGCCGCTCTTTTCAATACGCCCGCCGATATTCGCCGGTTAATCAACGATGCGGAAGTCGTCGAGACCGAACTTCGCGAAATCAATCGGGCACTCGAAGGCGATGAAAGTATTAAGAAACGCAACGAAAATCAACCGCCCTCCATCAACGATCGGCTCTCTGATTTAATGGAAAGTTTTCAGCAATCGAGCGGCGACCCGACACCGGGTATGACGGAATTGTATACCCTTTGCAGAGAAGAATTCGCCGTCCAACTGGATAAGTTAACGAAACTCATGGAAGGTAAAGTCGAGAAATTAAAAAGCGATATGGAATCTTGCGGTGTTCCCTGGACATCGACCCGGATTCCGACGTTGAAATAGTTTAAATCATTTTATAGTTTTTAAACCAGGAACCTTTTTGAGAAAAAAGGTTCCTGGACCTCCCAAAACTTTTGGTTTTCGGTTGACGAAAGCCAACTAAGTTGCTATAATAGTATTTAAGAAAAGAAAGCCGACGTAGCTCAATGGTAGAGTACTTGACTGTGGATCAAGTTGTTATGGGTTCAAATCCCATCGTCGGTTTTTTTTGGCTTTTCGGATGCATTTTAACAATAAACACACAAATGAATCCTTTGAGGAGAAATGATGCGCGGAATCGTACCAAGAAAAATAAAAGGTTTTCGCGACCTGGAACCGGAATTAAACCGGGTGAGATGGGACATTATCAACGCTGCGACCAACGTATACCGGTTGTATGGTTTTGAACACTGGGATACCCCCTTGATGGAGTATGCCGATTGTCTGGGAAAATATTTACCGGATACCGATAGCGTGGCCGAAGGCGTTTATTCGTTTCAAAACCCGGAAAAAGAACCCATACTCCAGTCCGATGGAAAAGAATTACGTGATGAATCGGATCGGGTGATCATGGATCATCACTTTATTACGTTGAGGTACGATTTAACGGCCCCGCTGGCCCGGGTGTATGCCGAACGGCTCTGGGCTCAGTATCTGCGCGGTCAGGTTCAGGAAAACAAAACCGCTCTTTTCAGGCGCTACCAATACGGCCCGGTCTTTCGCTTCGAGCATAAACTCGATCCCGGACGCTTCCGAGAGTTCTGGCAGATCGATTTCGATACCGTGGGTACGGATGACGTTTCCGTGGATGCCGAAGCCTGCATGATCCTCTCCGATGCCATGGAAGCCCTGGGGTTAAAGCGGGGGGATTATACCGTGAAGGTCAATAACCGCAAATTATTGAAAGGGTTTCTTTCTCATCTCGGAATCGCGACCGAAGAAAGAGAGCAGGACGTGCTTCGGGTAATCGATAAAGTCGATAAGATTGGGATCCGGTGCATGGCCGAAGAGCTCGGCGACGGCCGCCTGGATCAATCCGGGGCTAAAATCCCGGGACTGGGTTTGGAGAAACCCATGATCACCCCAATCGTGGATTTTCTGGAAACGTTCTCGGGCCTCCAAAAGCGGGCGGATGTTCTTGAAAACCTGGCGCATACGGGCGAGTTGAATGCGATGAGTGCTCAGGGAATTGCCGAATTGAGACAAATCGATGCGGCCCTGGCCGGAGTGGGATTCGATGAAGACCGAGTCGTGTTCAGTCCCACGTTGGTTCGGGGAATGGCGTATTATACCGGTCCCATTTTCGAGGTCGAGTCTAACCGGACCTTTATGGATGAAAAAGGGAGGGAACGCCGGGTGGGGTCGATTTGCGGCGGCGGACGGTACGATAATTTGGTGAAAAATTTACTCGGCATTAAAGTCCCGGCAACCGGTGCCTCCATCGGCGTCGATCGCCTGGCCGAACTGTTGGTATTGACGCACCGGATACCCGAAAGATTAAACGTCCCCGGCCCGGTCTTGATTATTGCCTTTGATAACCGGTTAATGCCCGAGTATCAGAACATGGCGCGCGACCTGCGGAACCAGGGCATCAACACGGAAATCTATTACGGTTTTCAGCGGGGATTGAAAAAGCAGCTTGCCTATGCCGATCAGAAAAATTGCCCGGTGGCGGTTTTAATGGGTGAGGATGAATGTCAAAAAGGGGTCGTCACCATTCGTGACCTCCGGATGGGAAAACAGATGGCCTCGGAAATCTCAGACAAAGAGGAATGGAAGACCAAGGTTCAGTTTGAAGTCAGCCGGGAAACATTGACCCGAAAAATTTCCGGGATGCTCGAACCGTAATACGTGAGGAGAAAATGAAAGACACGATGATATACCTGGATGGAAAAAGTTTAACCGTGGAGGATGTCCTTAACATCGCCGAAAAAGGATATAAGGTCGATTTTAAAGAGGAGACCCGGCAGGCCATCGACCAAATGCGAAAACGCCTTGACGAACAGATTGAAAAACACCCGGAACGGAAAATATATGGAACCAATGTCCTGCATGGCGACTTGAAGGACACGCAGGTTCCTCTGGAATTGATCAACGAGTACCAGGTCAAGTTTATGAAGGTTCACAATTGCGGGACCGGTCAACCGTTGCCCGTGGAAGTGGTGCGGGCCATCATGGTGATTCGGTTGAATTCCTTTGCCAAAAATTTATCGGCCATGCGACTGGAAACCTGCCAACTGATGATCGATATGTTAAACCGGAACGTGACCCCCTGGGTGCTGGAAGAGGGGTCAGTGGGAGCCAGCGGCGACCTGGTGCCTTTGGCCATGATCGGGGCGGTGCTGATCGGTTTGCCTCAGGCCAAGGCATATTACAACGGGAAATTATATGGCAGTCAAACAGAGGGGGACGACGAGGATGGGGGAAGTCTGCGGGCATTCGAGGATGCCGGGTTAAAAACGATTCGCCTGGGGGCCAAGGAAGCCATGGGATTAACCAATGGATCCAATTTCATTTCGGCCGGTGCCGTATTTGCGGTCAGGGACGCAGAATCCATTCTAAACAGCGCATCCGTTGCCGCGGCTCTGTCTCTGGAGGCCATCCGCGGGGAACAGGACGCCTTTTCCCCCCTTATTCACGACAATCGCCCCCATGAGGGCCAGAGTCACATTGCCCGACAAATGCGCTCCCTCATTCACGGCTCTCGGCGTACCAGCAAAGAATCCCAGAAGGTGGCGTTTCCGTCCCAGACCAATGCCGGCGAACGGGTTCAGGACCGGTACAGTTTCCGGGCGGTTCCTCAGGTTCATGGTTCGGCGTATGAAGCGGTAAAAAAATTGAGGGACGTGGTCACGATTGAGATCAATTCGGCAACGGACAACCCGCTTTTTACGCTCGATGATCAGGGATTTTTAGAGGCCAAAAGCGGGGCCAATTTTCATGGGCACCCGCTGGCTACGGTCATCGATTACGTGAAGATCAGCCTGACGGGTTTGGCTTTAATTTCAGATAAACGAAGCTTCTCGATGCTGGATCATCGGCTGAGTTATGGGTTGCCATCCGATTTGGCTTACGATCTTGCAACGGCGGACGGTGGGTTGATGATCACCCAATATGCAGGTGCGGCCCGTGCCGCGGAATGTCGGGTGTTATCGACACCGGCGTCCGTGATGTCGATTTCCACGGCTGCCAATCAGGAAGATTTTGTCTCCATGGGAAGCATCGGTATTCTGCATCTTCGAAAAATTATCCAAAATATCCGTGTCATTCTCGGCGTTGAAATATTATGTGCGCTTCGCGGCATCCAACTGACCCAGACCTACCTTCCCGGCGACTTGCAAGGCATGGGACGGGGCACGGCTGCGGTTTATGAACACCTTTGCCACGTATTGGGCCCGGTCGGTGAAGATCAATATCTTCGAACCGATATGGAAAAAGCCATTGCCTTGGTTCAATCGGGAGACCTGATCGCGTGGGTCGCGGATTGTCTGGATTAACTTAACGCAGAATGTAAGAAAAGGGATCCGCGACTTCGAATCCATAATATTTTTGAAATTGATCCTTCAAATTATGCTTGGATAACGGTGTATTAACCTGGGGAATTTCTTCGGTCAGGTAAATAACGATGGCATTTTTCTGCATCTTATCGTCCACCAGTTCCAGCACGTTATTCTCAAAATCACGAGATTGATATCTCACGACGTCTTTAAGCACGAAGATATCCTTTTGGGTTGCCAGTCCCACCGCGCAGTAAATCTTTTTATTTATTTCTTTGGCAAAAGGTTCATTCCTAAAATCTGTTATCCCCATAAGCGCCATATTCTTTAAGGCCTCGTCCCGGTCTGCCCCCATGAGTTTGCACAGATATACGAATAAGGCTTTGGGACCGGCATCGGATTCCAGGTCTTCGTCCCGGATGTCATCGATACAGGTCATTCGATCCGTTTGTTTATAGAAGTTAAAAATCATATCTTTGAGGTTTTTATTTTCACTCCATACGATGTACATCTTACCCTTCTTGTAGTTAAGGTTGGGTTCAAACGCTTCCGTGTGGTGATCATTCAGCTCTCGTTGAAGGATGGCGTAGCTGATTGCCAGCGTGATCAGCACGTATAACGCTGAAATTATGAACCCCGGCCAGAAGTTGATGGGGAGGCGCACATTGTTTTTGATGATATTTTCGTCATCCTTGATAAAGGGTTCGATCTGGTGACTTCGTTCAATGTATCGCTTGTTAATGTAGAATTTAAAAAATTCGCTCCCCATGGAATCGACCTGGTTTAAAAAATCTTTATATCCCGAATAACCTTTGCCGGAGATTTCCTTTTTTAAATATTGATAAAACGTCGCCGGGGAAATGATGGCCCTCTTTTCACTGATTTCAATAATTTCCAGCACTGTTCCATTGAACTCTCGTTCGGCCTGCTCATTGACGTTGTAAACCTTTTTCCAGTATCGATCGGCCAGCGCAT
This sequence comes from Candidatus Omnitrophota bacterium, assembly GCA_050258455.1. Classification (GTDB taxonomy): domain Bacteria; phylum Acidobacteriota; class Aminicenantia; order UBA2199; family UBA2199; genus JAKAGC01. The sequence continues at coordinate 184,252 of JBLMYT010000103.1, forward strand.
TGGAGATAAGTTCCAGTTCTTCGGGGGTTTTTTTATTCTTCATTTTTTGAATCTGGTTATAGATTTGTTTTTCAGCCGACATTAATAATTCCAGTTTTTTTAAATTCAGGGATTCGGTCGGAGGAATGGTTTCCGATTTTTTATGAATATACATCAAATTGATTTCAGGGATGATGATAATTAAAATTAACCAAGTAATGGCTGCCGGAACAACGGAGGCTTTAAAGATGGAAAAGCACAGGAGGCCGACTCCATAGAAAAAATCCAAAAAAAAGAGAGTGTTTAAGCAAAAGTAAACAAATAACCGGGTATCATCTGCCGAGAAAGGAATGGCATGCACCACTCCGTAGGTATAATTGAGCGCAAATATAATGATAAAGAGGAGGTTTAGCAAGCCAATTCGAATCAGAATGGAGAGCAGGATATTTTTCCGGGTAATGACCAGTTTGACGAAGCGGCGATTTTTAAAATTAATAATTCCCATATACAGCATAAACAGAGACCCGAATAGATAAATGCATCCCCCGAAGTCTTTGTAGGTCCCTTCGTTAAAAATGGCCCGGCCCTTCATGTTATCGTATACGGGGATAATTTGAAGGACGTTGAGATTGCTTTCGAGATTTCTCGTTAATTGCGATTGTTCAAAAAAGATAATCAGGGGGGATGGTTCGAACATGAGTCGAAAACCATACCCCCCGTATTGATCGTATGTCAGATAATTTCTTATCTTATTTTTTTCATATTGCTTAAAAATTTCCTTACTTTTAAGAAAATTTTGGTATTCGGTGATACCGATATTGTCAAAATATAGGGTAATAGCGATTAAGAAAATAGCGATGAAAAAAATTTTCTTATTCGACAACCGTTTGATTTCGTAACTTAGAATCGGTATCACCATGGTCGTTCAACCTTACTTTTTTACTACATGGAGGGGCTGGAACGCCGTTTGCGAAAAGACGGTCGCATAGTTTCCAAACAGGAGGGCTTCCGAATATTTTTGGATTAATTTCCAGGCCAGAGGCACTTCGGGCATGGCATTCCCGTTTAAGGACGATTGCATGGATTTTAATACCGGCATGATCGCATCGATTTTTCCCAAAAATTTCTGATACAACCCATGGACATTGGCAGGCCTCATCACATTGACGACATCGGTTGCAATCGTTGTATTCAAACCGTCGCGAAGAATCCTTGTGCTATAATCGTAGTTATTTAATTTTAGTTTGTGGACTTCTTCGTACCCGCAATTTTCGCTGAATTGCACGGCGTCGGAATATTTTTGCCGGGCGGCTTCCAGGTGTTTGATGGCGGAAGCAATTTTCAACGCCGCATTGTTATAGTTAAACGGGGCTTCGGGAGCAATCTCGTATTCCTTGAGCATCAGCAGGGCCTCCGCATACGAAGCCATAAAATCTCCGGCTCCGTTGGTGACCAGGGGTTCAATCAGGCTACGCTGGGGATTGAGAAACCCGTCGAATGTGTCATTCAACGCCATCCTCGCATGGGCATTGATCCCGAATCCCATGATTAACACCAGCACGAATAAATAAACGTTAATACTTTTAGTACTTTTCATCATTTTCTCCTTTCAATGTATGAATTTGTTTATGTGTTTTTTCAACCATTTCAGAAATGGTCTGATCGGCAAATGACAATTTTTCCATTTTTTGATATTCCATTAGTTTTCCGTTTAATGTGAATATAAGATGTCTGAAATTGTTCATGTTCGCCATGAAGTAGTTTAAAATATTACATTTATTTTGTCAATCATTCGTTTCCATTTTTTTAAAACATGGCGTAATTTTATTGCAGATAAATAGAATAAGGGATGGGGGATTTTGAAAAGAGAGATGTGAATGGAGGGTGATTTTGATATCAGAATGATTCTGAGAATGTTTGCTTTTAGGATTGTTTATTTCGGATTATAATAGATGTTGCTTCCAGAAGTTCAGCATCATTGTGTAATGGTGAATTTTACCGGGGTAGTCGGCGATACCGTGTTTTCGCCATGGGTAAATCATGAGGTCGAATTGGATATTTTTATCGATTAATTGATCGGTAAAGGCGAATGTGTTTTGAGGATGGACGTTGTCGTCATAGGTACCGTGGGCAATGAGTAAGTGGCCTTTGAGTTGGTGGGCAATGCTCAGCGTGGAGGTTTCTTTGTATCCGTCGGGGTTCTCCTGGGGGGTACTTAAATAGCGTTCGGTGTAGATCGAGTCGTAGTAGGTCCAGTCGGTCACGGGAAAGAGGGAAATGCCGGCTTTGAAAACATCGGAATGGGTCATCACATAGAGGGTGGTGGTTCCGCCGCCGCTGCCGCCCCAAATTCCGAGGCGGTGGGGATCAACGCCGGGTATTTTTTTGATCCATTCGACACCGTCCAGGATATCGTTGAGATTTTGAATGCCGTAGGCATGCTTGTAGGCGGAGGATTCGATGGCTTTGCTTTTTCCTTCTCCGGCTCGAACATCCAGAACAAACACAAAGAAACCCTCCCGGTTCAGGATGTTATACCATAAGGCATTGCGGTTACTCCATCCATCAATAACCTGTTGGTTTCCGGGACCGCCATAGATATATAAGAGGGCGGGATAGGTTTTATTCGGATTGTAGTCGAGGGGTTTGAGAGCCATAATCGGGAGTTCCAGGCCATCTCTGGTTTTAAAACCATGAAATTCGGGAGTCTGTAATTTCCAGGGGGTTAGAATTTCTAAAGAGGCGGGGGCAACAACGTTGATCTTTTTGCCATTGGCCTGATGAAGGTTGAGTTCGCCTGGTTTGGAAAAATGGGAATAGGTGTCCAGGTAATAGTTAAGATTCGGAGAGAATTCGATCGTGTGGACGCCGTTTCCCTGACTGAGTGGTCGGAGTTCTTTTCCGTTAATTTTGATGCGGTATAAATGACGTTCTCTGAGATTTGTTTGATTGGAAGTAAAATAAACCCACTCGTTTTTTTCGTCCACTGCCACCAGACCGCTGTTTCCATTGACTCGGGCGCCGGGGGAGGACACCACCATGAATTCTCCCCGGGTGACTTGGCCGAGAAGGTGACAATCATTATTATTACTCGTTAAGCTGTAAAGGTAGAGGTGTTGGTAGCCGTCTCTTTCCGACATCCAGAGGAAGCGGTTGCTTTTTTTAAAAAAATAGAGGCATTGATTGATATTGACCCAGGTCGGCTGGTGTTCTTCGATGATGATTTTACCGGTGCCTTTTTGGCGGTCGAGGAGCCAGAGTTTAAGGTCGGATTGGGGGCGATTCAGGGTTTGGATGGCGATATGGCGACTGTCCGGGGTCCAATCGAATCCGGCGATGTATTCATAGTTGCGGCAATCGAGCCAGGTGGTTTTGGCCTGATCGATTTCAACGATGCCGGCGCGTACTTTGGGATTGGGCTGGCCGGCTTTGGGGTATCGTTGGGTGACGGTTGTCGGGGTAGTGGGTTTGTAATGGACGAACGTGCAGCGTGGAACCTCCGATTCATCGGATTGAAGATACGCGATGGCTTTGGAATCCGGAGACCAGGCGTAAGGCACGGTGGTATGATTGTAGAGTTCTTCCCAGTATACCCAGGAGAGTTTTCCGTTGAGTAGGGTATCGGAAGAGCCTTCGGTCAGTTTTTTTTCTTCTCCGTTGGCAGGGTTAATCATATAAATGTCATTATTGCGAATGAAGCTGACCCATCGTCCATCGGGTGAAAACGTGACCGATTCTTCAGCGGACGGTGTCCGGGTAAGGCGTTTGACTGCGCCGGTAGATAATTCCACCCAAAAAAGATCGTTGTCCAGGATATAGATGGCCTGCGTTCCGGTTTGATCGATGGCGTCCGGCCAGGACAACGTATTCGGAGGATCATTTTTGATTTCCTTCTTCAAACCGTTTAATAACTTTGAAGCCTCAAGATATTTTTCCTTTTTTCCGGTTTTGGGATTCAGGATTTCCAGGGTACGTTGTTCGGGATCCACGCGGGAATCGAGGAGAAGTACGTTTCCGTTTTGAAGCCACATATAGGTCGGGGTATTCAGTTTGGATAGGAATTTGTTATCAAATGCGGTTTCGATGGAAACGGCAGAGGGTGATGCCGAAAGTGTGTAACCCATAAGGAAGATGCATGAAAATAGGATCAATATAAAGATAAAGCATACGTTTTTTTTATTCATTCTATTTGCCTCCGAAAGAGTAAAAAGAGTAATAAAGAGTAAAATGGTTAGAGTTTATTATACACTATCTTGGTTTTGATGAACAGCGGATTATTCATTTCCATTCAGGTAGGTGGGGATTGAAAAAAAACGATTAATCTGTTATATTTATGATCCGTTCAGGTCTTTATAAATGATGCAATCGGTTACGATCCATCATTTGGGCTACATACACCATACAAGAAACTTCAGAAAAAAATCGAATCATTCATGCAATATAAGGCGGAAGCTTTTTTTATTTTTTGAGGTACGGTAAATGAAAAAAATCATCAAAGCGAATATTGATAGAAATTTGGTTTTTAATTCCATCCCTGTGGGGAGTAATTTCGGTTTTGACGAATTATGGGTTGCAGCGGGAAAAAGAGTTAAAGAAAAAGAATATTGGCTGAATAGATTTTCAGGGGAATTTAGGCAGGGTGGTTTTCCATTTACGTATGAACATGCAAAAAACGAGAGTATAGAAACCGATTCGATTTCGTCGGATGTGGTAAGGTTTGATTTCGATGATTCTCTGTGTGCCGGAATGTTCCGATTAAGCACCGGTTCCGATGTTCGGCTGTATATTTTATTGATGACTGTATTAACCTTGTTGATCGGTAAATATTCGGGCAGTGACGATATCATCGTGGGTACGCCGGTGTTTCAGGAGGATAGGGATGACGATCAGCGTCGGGAATTTATCAATTCGGTGTTGCCGATAAGGAACGGGTTGAGGGGAGATTTGACCTTCAAGGAGTTGGTATTGGAGGTTAGGGAATCGGTACTCGAAGCCATTGATAATTGCAATTATCCGATTGAGGTTTTGATTCGACAATTGGATTTATCGATGCCGGGTTTTCTTTTTGATACGTGTATGGTTCTGGAGAATATCCAGGATGGGGAGATGCTTTCTCGTGTCGAACCGAAAATGGTTTTCTCCTTTTTGAAATCGGAGCGGTCCATCGAGGGAGCGATTGAATTCGATAATCGTTTTTATGATCGTCAAATGGTTGAACAGATTGCCGGGCATTTCAGAGGGGTTGTCGAACAGGTTTTGGCGAACCCGGAAATCAAGTTATCCGATATCGATATTTTAACCGAAGGCGAAAAAAAACAAATATTGGATGATTTTAATGATACGACGGTATCCTATCCGGAAGATGAAACCATTCATGAATTATTTGAAGAGCAGGTAAGGCGACGGGGTGATAGCGTTGCCATAATCGATGCTATTTCCGGTGTAGGGGCAGACCCGCGTGTCTGCCCCCAATTGTCTTATAATGAATTGAATCGACAAGCGGAAAATCTGGCGAATCAATTAAGAAACAACGGGGTAGGTCCTGATGTTATTGTTGGCATTCGGATTGAGCGTTCGCTGGAAATGGTGGTGGGTATTTTGGGTATATTGAAAGCCGGTGGCGCTTATATGCCCATTGATCCGGGTTACCCGCAGGAACGGATCAATTATATGCTCAAAGATAGTGGGGCACGATTGTTAATTTCTGTAGGGGCAGACCCGCGTGTCTGCCCCCATTCCTCAGGTGTTTATTCGGGCGTTGACCTGCGTGTCTATACTTATTCTTCAGGTATTTATTCGGGCGCACACGCGGGTGCGCCCCTACATTCCCATTTAGCTTATATTATTTACACCTCCGGTTCCACTGGAAAACCCAAAGGCGTGATGGTGGATCACCGGAATGTGGTTCGGTTGGTGAAGAGTCAGAACATTGTTCCGTTATCGGAGCATACGCGGATTCTTCAAACCGGGGCTCCGGTATTTGATGCCACGACGTATGAGATATGGGGCAGTTTGTTGAATGGCGGGCAATTGTGTTTGGTGAACCAGGCGGTCATACTGGACGCGGGTCGGTTAGGGGAGACATTGGTGCGTGAACGCATCAATACGTTGTGGTTGAGTTCGCCGTTGTTTAACCGGTTGGTGGAAGAGAGCAGCGGGATATTTTCATCACTTCATTATTTAATTGTGGGAGGGGATGTGTTATCACCCCGAAATATCAATGCCGTTCGGCGCATGGCGCCGGCGCTTAGAATCATCAATGGTTATGGACCGACCGAGAACACCACGTTTTCAACGTTTCATCTCATCGAACGAGAGTATGACACATTGATTCCCATCGGGAAACCGATTGCGAATTCCACGGCATATATTATTGACAAATACGGCAACTTGCAACCCATTGGTGTTTATGGGGAGTTGGTCGTTGGGGGCGATGGGGTATCGAGAGGTTATTTAAACAATCCCGAATTAACTCGTCACAGATTTCTAAATTCTTTTAAAACTTCCCCAACCAAAAGTTTTTGCGGCGCTTTTTTCAAAAAGCGCCCCGCCGGAGGCATGCTCTACAAAACCGGGGATTTATGTCGGTGGCTACCGGATGGAACCATTCAGTTTCTCGGACGAATGGACCAACAGGTCAAAGTACGGGGTTACCGTGTGGAGTTGGGCGAAATTGAGGACCGGATATTGGGTCATGAAGCGGTCAAAGAAGCGTTTATAACTGTGAATGAAGATCATGGTGGGGATAAGTACATTTGTGCGTATCTTGTTTTAGCAAGAGAATGTGGAACGAATGAAATAAAAGAATATGCCGAGAAAGGTTTACCGGGATATATGGTCCCGTCGTATTTTGTGGTATTAGATCAACTGCCGTTAACGCCCGGGGGAAAAGTTGACAGAAAGGCGTTGCCTGAACCTTTGACTGTGTCCGGAAAAAAATATGAAGCGCCTCGGGATGGCTTAGAGAGCCAATTGGTTGACATATGGTCCGGGGTTTTGGGACAGGCGACGGTTGGCATTCATGATCATTTTTTCGAATTGGGTGGGCATTCGTTGAAAGCCATGCAAATGGTTTCCCGGGTTCATCAGAAACTGGGAATCGATGTTCCGTTGGCGGAGGTTTTTACGGACCCGACGGTGAAAGGATTAGCGAATTATATTCGTTATATTCGGTTAACCGATAGAACGAAAATCGCTCATGGGTATTCATCGATCGAATCGGTTGAAAAGAAAGAGTATTACCCCTTGTCTTCGGCGCAAGAGCGGATGTATATTTTGAGCCGGATGGATGAACATGGGATTGGGTATAATATCCCGTTTTTTGCGGTATTGGAAGGGGAATTAAATAAAGATAAATTTGAGACGGTGTTTAAGAAATTGATTAAGCGCCATGAAAGCTTGCGAACGTCGTTTCACATGATCGATGATGAACCGGTACAGCGGGTTCATGATGAGGTTAAATTTGAAATAGACCAGGGGGCTCTTTTTGAAAAAACCGCCCCCTGGACCCCCGCAAAAACTTTTGGTTTTATTCGGAGATTTGATCTTTCGAAGGCGCCGTTAATGCGTGTTAGTTTGATAAAAGAAGAGGATCGCAAGCACCGTTTTATGGTGGACATGCATCATATTATTTCGGACGGAACGTCGATGAATGTTGTCATAACCGATTTCATGGCGTTATACGGGGATGAGGAATTACTCGAATGGCGGGTGCAATATAAAGATTTTTCCGTTTGGCAGAAAAGCACCACGTACCGGGAATCGATCAAACGTCAGGAAACGTACTGGCTGGCGCAGTTTGAAGGGGAAATACCCGTCTTGAACTTACCCGTTGACGACGGTCGGCCGGCGGTTCAGAGTTTCGAAGGCGCGGTATTGGATTTTGAAATCGGTACCGATCACACGCGAAGATTGAAGGCAATGGCTTCCGAAGAAGGCGTGACGTTATACATGCTTCTTCTTGGTTTATACAATATCTTTCTCTCGAAGTTGAGCGCTCAGGAGGACATTGTGGTCGGGTCACCTTCGGCCGGGCGCAGTCATGCGGACCTGGAATTCATTATCGGTATGTTTGTCAACACGCTGGCATTAAGAAATTATCCTGTTGGAGAGAAACCATTTACCGCGTTTCTTCATGAGGTCAAAGAGAACACGTTAAACGCGTTTGAAAATCAGGGTTATCAATACGAAGAACTGGTCGAACGCGTGGAAATAAAACGGGACGTCAGCCGGAACCCGTTGTTTGATACGATGTTTGCTTTGCAAAACATGGAATCCGTGGAAATTCGTATCCCCGGTTTGACGCTGACTCCGTCTCGTTATGAAAGCAACATATCGAAATTTGATCTCTCATTAACGGGAATCGAAGCGGACGATCAATTATTGTTTACATTCGAATACAGTACCCAATTATTCAAACCGGCGACCATTGAACGGTTTACGGTTTATTTCAAAAATCTGATAAAGAATATACTTGACCGTAAGGGAAATAAAATTTCCGATATCGAGATGATCACGGAAGCGGAAAAGAACCGGTTATTATTCGACTTTAATGCCACGGAAGCGCCATATCCGGAAGATAAAACAATGGATGAATTGTTTGAAGAACAGGTCAGCCGAACGCCGGATCACATTGCCCTTGTCGGTTTGGGTTTAGGAACCGTAGAGACGTTGCGTGCAACGTCTCTTCAACTTTCTTATCGTGAATTGAATCAGCGTGCTGATTCATCGGCGCAAGAATTAAGAGAGAAAGGCGTACAACCCGATACTATTGTGGGAATAAAGATAAAGCGTTCGACTGAAATGGTAATCGGAATGCTGGGCATATTGAAATCCGGCGGAGCGTATTTACCCATTGATCCTGAATTCCCGCCCGAGCGAATCGATTATATATTAAAAGACAGCGGAGCGAAGTTATTGATTAACAGTGACAAAGAAGGTTTAATTTATGTAGGGGCAGACCCGCGTGTCTGCCCGTGTGCTATCGAAAGAATAAAGTTGGGCGCAGACCTGCGTGTTATTGAAGGAGTAAATTCGGGCGCACACATGGGTGCGCCCCTACATTCAAATTTAGCCTACATCATTTACACCTCCGGAACCACCGGTAAACCCAAAGGTGTCATGATCAATCATCGCAGTGCCGCAAATGTTTTGACATGGATAAAGCAAACCTACAATTTCGGCCCTTACCTGCATATTTTAAATACAACCGAATTTGTTCTTGATGCCAGTGTCATCCAAATTTTCGGCACCCTTATTTCCGGCGCGTCCCTTCATGTTTTACCCAAAAACCTGATCATGGATAAAACATTTTTACGGCAATACATTGACACCCATCGCATTTGTTTTGTCGATTTTGTGCCGTTAATATTAAGCGAATTCTTGGCAGGCGAAAATGACCCGAAACTAAAATCTCTGAAGTATGTAATTTCCGGCGCTGATAAATTGGATGATAAGGTAAAAGAGAATGTCCTGGCGAAAGGGTACCGGTTATTCAATCATTATGGTCCGACGGAGAATGCGGTCGATACCCTTCAATGCGAATGTGTTCCCGGTGAACCGGTTCATCTGGGTAAACCGATCCGAAACGTTCGGATTTACGTATTGGATAAAAACGGTAGTCTCTTACCGATCGGTGTTCCCGGTGAGTTATACACCGGAGGCGTTGGCGTAGCCCGTGGATACTTAAACCGTCCCGAATTAACATCCGAGAAATTTCTAAACCCGTCCAACCTTCCCCTTACCAAAAGTTTTTGCGGAGCTTTTTTCAAAAAGCGACCCGCCGGAGGCATGCTATACAAAACCGGAGATTTGGTAAGATGGTTAAACGAAGGGAACATTGAATTTCTCGGCCGGCTGGATTTCCAGGTTAAAATCAGAGGATATCGGCTGGAACTGGGCGAAATCGAGAATCGATTGCTTCAATACAGCGGAATCAATCATGCCATTGTCTCAACCGCTGAAAACGAAAAAAAAGAAAAATATCTGTGCGCCTATATCACCTCCGATACCGAACTCGATGTATCGGATGTAAGAAAATTTTTATTGGATCGCTTACCCGGTTATATGACCCCATCCCAATTCATCCGGGTGGAAAAAATTCCCATGACACCGCAAGGCAAAGTCGATCGAAAAACCTTGGAACACATGGGCACGCGATTACAAACCCATACTCAACTCATTGCTCCCGGTTCGGAAAGAGAAACCATCATTGCCGGCGTATGGAAAGACGTTCTCAAATTGGATGCCATCAGCGTTCATGAAAACTTCTTCGATCTCGGCGGTACGTCCATGGATATGATCCGCGTGAATAACCGGTTAAAAGACCTACTTCAAATCGATATTCCCATTGTGGCCATGTATAAATACACGACCATCGCGTCTTTTGCCGCTTATCTCGACGGCGAAAAACCGGATCGCACTGATTCTGCTCTCAAAAAACAAACCGAACCGGTCAAAGAAAGAACAATCGCCATCATCGGCATGGCCGGACGTTTTCCCGGTGCCAAAGATATTGAAACATTCTGGGAAAATTTAAAAAATGGCGTGGAATCCGTTACCTTTTACACGGATGAAGAACTCCGCGACGCCGGCGTGGAACCCGCCCTGCTCTCCAATCCCAATTACGTCAAATCCAGCGGCGGAATCCTTGACGATAAAGAGTACTTCGATGCGGCATTCTTCGGTTATTCCCCCAATGAAGGCGAAATCATGGATCCTCAGGTTCGCATTTTTCATGAATGCACCTGGCATGCCCTGGAAAACGCCGGCTATGATCCGCTGTCCTACGACGGCCGCATCGGCTTGTACGGCGGCGCATCATCCAGCTTGATGTGGCAAGCATTGGCCATGATTTCCGGTCGAGCCCAAATGGTCGGCGAATTCGTGGGCAACATGCTCGCTGACCGCGATTTATTGTGCACCTGGATTTCCTATGCCCTGAACCTCAAAGGCCCTGCTGTAGCCGTCAAATCCGCTTGCTCTACATCTCTTGTGGCCGTTCACCTGGCCTGCAAGTCACTCCTCGAAACCGAATGCGACATGGCCCTGGCCGGCGGCATCACGGTATTGCGATTAACCCCATCCGGTTACCTCTACCAACCGGAAATGATCTATTCCCCGGATGGCCACTGCCGCGCGTTCGACGCATCCGCCAAAGGAACCACGGGCGGCGACGGCGCTGGATTGGTGGTCCTCAAACGATTGCCCGACGCACTCCGGGACAATGACCATATATACGCCCTGATCAAAGGCACGGCTATTAATAATGACGGAAAACGCAAAGCCGGTTTCACAGCCCCCAGCATCAACGGTCAATCGGAAGTGATCCGAGATGCTCTATCCGCTGCCGGTATCGATCCGGAAACCATCGGTTACGTGGAAACCCATGGTACCGGTACGCCGGTCGGAGACCCGGTCGAAATCGAAGGGTTGATAACAGCATTTAATACCCATAAAAAACAATACTGCGCGCTCGGTTCCGTCAAAACCAATATCGGCCACCTGGACGCAGCAGCCGGCATCGCCGGCCTCATTAAAACCACACTCGCTCTAAAACACCAACTGATCCCACCAAGTCTGCATTTCATTTCCCCAAACCCAAACATCGATTTCAAAAACAGTCCCTTCTACGTGAACCATCAACCCTCCGAATGGAAACCGATCGATGATTTTCCACGCCGTGCCGGCGTCAGCTCCTTCGGCATCGGCGGTACCAACGCGCATGTCGTACTGGAAGAATGGGGCTATGCCTCCGGCGGCCAGGGGATGCTTTTTGAAAAAAGCACCCCCTGGGCCCCCGCAAAAACTTTGGTTGGGGAAAATGTGAATGTGAATTATTCCCTTTCCTCCGTGACCCCCGTGCCCTCCGTGAGAAACTCATTTCATCTGGTTTTACTTTCTGCAAAAACACCGAAGGCGTTGGATGAAGTGACGGAAAACCTGGTCGGTTTCCTTAAACAGAACCCGAATTCGGATATCATTAATATCATTAATATCATCGATATCGCTTATACGCTTCAGGTCGGCAGGCATGCCTTTCCCTTCCGTCGCACAGCCGTATGCTCCGATATCGCCAATGCAATCGATATGCTTGCCACTCCCAATACCGGTAAGGTCCGCACCGGATACGCCAAAGAAGGACAACGATCGCCAATATTCATGTTCCCCGGCGTGGGCAGTCAATATGTTTATATGACAAAGGACTTGTATGACGCGTTCCCCCTGTTCCGCCAAACCATGGACGACTGTTTCGGTATTCTTAAATCGTTAACGAATATCGATATGAAAGAGATTCTTTATCCGACCCGTGAACGGTCACTAGTTTCATCCGCATCAGCCGAAATGAATCACCCGGAAATCTTCCCGCTCGCCTTGTTCATCGTCGAATATTCCCTGGCGCAATTGATGATTGGATGGGGAATCAAACCCCATGCCATGATCGGCTACAGTCTCGGCGAATACACAGCCGCCTGCGTATCCGGCGTCTTTTCTCTCGAAGACGCACTGAAGATCCTCATTGTCAGAGGCCGATTGATTGCCGGTTTACCCGCAGGAACCATGCTCAGTATTCCCCTGACCGCCAACGAATTAATGCCATTGCTGGACAACCGCCTGTCCCTTGCCATCGATAACGGCCCCTCCTGCATCGTCGCCGGTCCGGATGCCGCTCTGGACGCGTTTCAGCAAAAACTCAAAGAACGACATTGTTTGTGTATGAGAGTCCCCAATTCCTACGCCGGGCATTCCCGAATGATGGAACCCATTCTCAAGGAATTCGAATCCCACCTTCGAAGGGTGAATTTCCATCCACCCCAAATTCCGTATATGTCGAACGTGACCGGGAACCGGATCACGGTTGAAGATGCGTTGGATCCGACTTACTGGTGCAGACACTTGAAACAAACCGTTCGCTTTGCCGACGGCATCGACCGATTGAAAAAAGAACCCGATGCGATTTTTATCGAAATCGGCCCCGGCCGAGATCTCACCACATTATTAACCCGCTATAATGAAACCAAAGAAAACGAATCAAAAGAAAATAAAAATTCGTCACGCGCCGTGAACCTGATCCGACCTCAACAGCAACCCATCCCGGATGATTTCTACTTGCTAAACCAGATGGGACGATTATGGCTCCACGGTGTATCCTTCGACTGGAACGGTTTTTACGGCGATGTCAAACCTCACCGGATGCCTTTACCCGGTTACCCCTTCCAACGCCAGCGTTTATGGTTCGATCACTCACTCTTCAAACTGGTGCGGGACATGTTTTCAGGAAAAAACATATCGCCTTTATCTCCAACCATTAATGATTCATCCCCTTTTCTCCGTGACCCCCGTGACCTCCGTGAGAAACTCGAACAGGGAATAATGACCCAACGATCCGAATGGGGAACACCTTACATACCGCCTTCCACGGAAACCGAACGGATTCTTGCGTCCATCTGGGAATCCTTTTTCGCCGTTCAGCCCCTGGGAATTGACGATGATTTTATCGAATTGGGCGGTGATTCGATAAAAGCCATTTCCTTGAGGTCCCGGATTCATCAAGCGCTCAATGTCGAAGTCCCGTTACCGGAGTTTTTTGCTCAGGAAACCATCAAAAAACTGGCTGCGTTCATCGATCATGAAAAAAAGACCGGGTTTTCGGAAATCGAACCCGCTGAAAATAAAGAATATTACGCGCTATCGTCTGCCCAAAAGCGGTTATACATTTTACAGCGCATGGAAAGCGATAGCACCGGGTATAATGAAACCCAATTGCTGTGGGTCGAAGGAAAGATTTTGATCGAGAATATCGAAACCGTATTCCGGAAAATCATCGAACGTCACGACATTTTACGCACCTCGATTCAACTGCTTGGCGAAGAGGTCATTCAACAGGTATTCCCGGTTTCTCATATCGATTTTCGTGTTGTTTCTCATGATTTAAACGATTTAGACCATATCGTTCATGCGTTTGTCAGACCATTTGACCTGGCCAAACCGCCGTTGATCCGTGCGGCATTAATCAACGTAAGCGTTGATTCTCACATTCTCGCCATCGATATGCACCACATCATAACGGACGGCTGGTCCAATACCTTGTTATCGCAAGAGTTTATGGCGCTTTACAATAATCTCAATAATAAAGGTCACGCATTACCGCCGTTGCGGTTGCAATACAAGGATTTTGCCGAATGGCAGAACCGGCAGGACCAGGTTGAGGCAATGAAGCGGCAGGAAACATTTTGGATCCGCGAGTTCGACGGTGAAATCCCGGTATTGGATTTACCCATCGATTATCCGCGACCGGCAATAAAAAGTTTCGAAGGCGCCGCACGCTCTTTTGAAATCGAAAAAGAAGAAACCGCAGCGTTGAAGTCTCTGGCTCAGGCGAATGGGGTGACGCTATACATGATGCTCCTGGCGATTTATACCTTATTATTATCGAAGGTGAGCAACCAGGAGGATATCGTGGTCGGTACTCCCATTGCCGGGCGGCGGCATGCGGATTTGGAAAAGATAATCGGAATGTTTGTCAATACGCTGGCCATGAGGAGTTATCCCATCGGTGAAAAACGGTTCACGGATTTTCTGGCAGAAGTCAAAGGCAAAACCATGGCAGCGTTTGAGAATCAGGATTATCCGTATGAAGAATTGGTCGACAAAGTGAACGTGGTTCGGGATTTAAGCCGGAACCCGTTATTTGATGCCATGTTGGCGCTTCAAAATATTCAGAATCAGAAGGCAGAGATTTCCGGATTGACACTTCGACCATATGAATATAAGGAAAGGCCATCGAAGTTCGATGTGACGTTACTTGCTGTGGAATCCGATGATCGATTGCATTTCACGTTTGAATACAGTACTAAATTATTTAAACCGGAAACCATGGAACGGTTTACCGTTTATTTCAAAAACTTAATTCAGGAGATCATTACGGGCGATATTCATCGATTCACGCTCGCCGATGTTGAAATCATCACCAAAGAGGAGAGGAACCGGATATTGGATGCGTTTAATGATACAGCGGCAGATTATCCGAAGGATAAAACCATTCATGAACTGTTTGAAGATCAAGTCAAGCGAACGCCTGATTCTATTGCTTTAATCGGTTCATCCGTAGGGGCGCATCGCGATGCGCCCTCGTATCTATATTATCTATATTCCCATATCTCTTACCGGCAGTTCAATGAACAAGCCGACCGAGTTGCGGAAGAGTTAAGAGAAAAAGGGATTGAGCCCGGTATGATTGTGGGAATCGCGATTGCGCGTTCCATTGAGATGATGGTGGGTATTTATGGAATACTGAAAGCGGGTGGGACGTATTTACCCATTGATCCGGGTTATCCGCAGGTGCGAATCGATTATCTTATGAAAGATAGTGGGGCAAAATGGATGGTGGCGATCAAGGAAGGACTTCTTTCCGTAGGGGCAGACCCATGTGTCTGCCCCAATTTTAAGGGCGCACACATGGGTGCGCCCCTACATGCCAGTGCTGCCTATGTGATCTATACCTCCGGAACCACCGGTAAGCCCAAAGGTGCAATGATTGAGCATCACTCCTTAATCAATCGTCTTCAGTGGATGCAGAAAGCGTATCCGTTAACCCATGATGATGTGATATTGCAAAAAACCGCGTTTACGTTTGATGTATCTGTGTGGGAGATTTTTTGGTGGGGATTAGTGGGCGCGAAATTATGTTTACTGATTCCCGGCGGTGAAAAAGACCCGGCAGCGATCATTCAGGCCATTTCAAAACATCGGGTAACGGTCATGCATTTCGTGCCGTCGATGTTGGGGGTATTTTTAGAATACTTAAAAAACCAAGAATGCGATCGATGGGATCATGGAATAAGGAACCTCAAGCAAGTCTTTGCCAGTGGGGAAGCGTTGACTGTGCCGCATGTGGACGCATTCGGGAAGCTTTTGCATCAACCGTATGGCACGCAGTTGGCGAACTTGTATGGACCAACCGAGGCCACGATCGATGTTTCTTATTTCGATTGTTTCAAAACCGGTCATGAGGCATCCGGGTCTATCCCTATTGGCAAGCCGATCGATAACATCGCGTTGCTTATTTTCAATCATGACATGAAACTGCAACCGGAAGGAATCGCCGGAGATTTATATATCGCTGGCGTTGGCGTTGCGCGGGGGTACATCAACCGTCCCGAACTCACTCACGACAAATTCATTATCTTTTCAAAAAAATTCCCCCAAAAACAACTACCCCAAACAAACCAACTCCAAACCAAAAGCTTTTGCGGGGGTGCAGGGGGCGGTTTTCTCGAAAAAAGCCCCCTGCTACTCTACAAAACCGGGGACCGGTGCAAATGGTTACATGATGGAAACATTGACTATTTAGGGCGGGTTGACCATCAGGTCAAGCTAAGGGGTTTTCGGATTGAATTGGAAGAAATCGAAGCGCGTTTAATGGAGCATTCGGCGGTAAAAGAGGCGGTTGTGGGTTGTATCGACGAAACATTATTGGCGTGTGTGGTTTCGGAGCGGGAGATTGACGGCGCGGAATTGAAAAACCATTTGTCGGTGCGGCTTCCGGGGTATATGGTTCCATCGGTTTACAAACGCATCGAGCGCATTCCCTTGAGTGCCAATGGGAAGATCGACCGCAACGCGCTGACGCTTTCGGGAGAACGCGCAGACAGCAAGAAGCCTCATGTCATGCCTGAAACGCAGACCGAAGAACGGCTCACGCGTATCTGGAAAGAGTTGCTTCATTTAAATCATTTAGCCGATGGGCAAATCGGTGTCCATGATAATTTCTTTGATTTGGGGGGAACGTCCATGGATGTCATCCGGGCGAGTGTTCGGATATCCGCAGAATTCAAGAAAGAAATTCCCATTGTCATGCTTTATCAGTATACCACCATTCGTGCGTTGGCCGGTTTCATCGACCACAAAGACGAAGCGGTCAGCCGGGATCTTTATTCGGAGGAACAGCGAGTGGAGCGGGTCGAGCGAGGCAGAACCGAAAAAAATAAAATGCGCGACGTGCGACGACGCGGACGACAGGAACATACGGAAGAGGAAGAAGAATGAAAACCAATGGAGAAGAACCAATGACCAATGAACATTTAACCGGAATGGAAATCGCTATTATCGGTATGGACGGACGGTTTCCCGGCGCAAAAGATATTGACTCCTTTTGGGAGAACTTAACAAACGGCGTGGAATCGGTCACCTTTTTTTCCGATGACGAATTAGTCGACGCCGGTGTAAATTCGGACCTATTGAATAATCCCGCGTACGTCAAATGCGGCGGCGGCATATTGGACGATAAAGACGGTTTCGATGCCATGTTTTTCGGATACACACCGGTCGAAGCCGAGTTAATGGATCCCCAAACTCGCTTGTTTCTCGAAACCGCCTGGCACGCGCTCGAAGATGCGGGTTACAACGCATCTTCATATCCCGGTTTAATCGGTCTTTATGCCGGATCAGGCTATAACTTTCATTGGGAAGCCTTGGCTTACGGATCCGGCCGAACCGCCGTACTGGGTGAATTTGCTTCATGGGCCTTAATCTCCCGGGATAACTTATGCACACTGGTATCCTACAACCTCGGTTTAAAAGGCCCTTCGGTCTTTGTCAAAACCGCCTGCTCCACGTCCCTGGTCGCGGTTCATCTTGCGTGTCAGGGAATCTTAAACGGCGAATGCGACATGGCACTCGCCGGCGGGGTTTCGGTTTCCAGCCACCGAAAGTCCGGCTACCTCTACCAGGAAGGCATGATCGTCTCCCCGGACGGTTACTGCCGGGCGTTTGACGAAAACGCCCGGGGCACGTTCAGCGGCGAAGGTGTGGGCGTTGTCTTGCTAAAACGCCTCGAGGATGCCCAAAATGATCATGATCACATTCATGCCATTATCAAAGGCACAGCCATTAACAACGACGGTGCCCGAAAAATCGGGTACACCGCACCCAGCATCCCCGGTCAAGTCGATGTCATCCGCGACGCCCTCCATGTGGCCCAAATCGAACCCGAAACCATGACCTACATCGAAGCCCACGGCACAGGCACGCCGGTCGGCGACCCCATTGAAATCGAAGCACTGAAAACCGCTTTTAAAACCACAAAAAAAGGGTTCTGCCCGATCGGTTCGGTCAAAACCAATATCGGCCACCTCGACGCTGCCGCCGGCATCGCCGGATTAATTAAAACAGTTCTTGCCCTTAAACATCATCAAATTCCCCCCAGCCTGCATTTCGAAACGCCAAACTCGAAAATCGATTTTGAAAATAGTCCCTTCTACGTGAATACCAAACTCTCCGACTGGAACCCCATCGATGATCTGCCACGCCGCGCCGGCGTTAGCTCGTTCGGCATCGGCGGTACCAACGCCCATGTGATTTTGGAAGAGAATGCCTCCGGCGGCCAGGGGAAGCTTTTTGAAAAAAGCTCCCCCTGGACCCCCGCAAAAACTTTTGGTAAGGGTGATGGGAATGATTCCCTTCCCTCCGTGTCCCCCGTGCCCTCCGTGAGAGAAATTCTTTTACTATCAGCAAAAACGCAAACGGCTCTCGATAAAATAACAGCAAATCTCGCCGATTACCTGACACAGAACCCCGGTTCGGATATCTCAGATATCGCCTTTACCCTTCAAACCGGAAGGAAAGCGTTTAAACATCGTCGGATGATGGTCTGTTCAACAGTCGAAGAAGCCGCCGAGTCATTATCCGCTGTTCCTCTCGATACCCGAAAGGTCCGCTCGGCTTCAACACCGACCGATGATCCGCCGGTGGTTTTCATGTTTCCCGGTCTCGGCCCCCAATTCACGGACATGGGCCGCGACCTCTACGCGTCCCACCCCATCTTTCAAAAAGAAATGAACCGTTGCTTCGACATTCTAAAGAATCTAACCCCTGACAATATTAAAGAAATCCTCTACCCATCGGATTCATTAACATCATCTTCATCATTATCCATCGATCATCCTCAAATTTCCTCGGTGGTTATATTTATGATCGAGTATGCCCTTTCGAAAGTCCTGATTAACCTGGGCATCAAACCCCGTGCTGTCCTCGGTTACAGTTTCGGTGAATACACCGCCGCCTGTATTTCCGGCGTACTCTCACTCGACGATACCCTCAAACTCATCATCACCCGCGGCAACCTCATTGCCCGAACTTCTCCCGGCGCCATGCTCAGTGTTCCAATACCCAAAGACCAACTCCAACCGTTTCTAAAAGACTCCAACCTCTCCCTGGCCATCGATAACGGCCCGTCATGCGTGGTATCCGGTCCCATCAGCGCCATCGAATCGTTTGAAAAATTAATGAAAGACAACCGGCTCATGTGCGTGCGACTGGCCCACGCTTCCCACGCCATCCATTCTCACCTGATGAACCCCATCTTAACCGAGTTTGAAAATGTCTTAAAAGACATGACCTTGAAAGAACCGAAAATACCTTATGTATCAAACGTCACCGGTACATGGGTGACGTCGGATGATGTCACGCAACCGCAATACTGGACCCAACATCTCAGCCAAACCGTTTATTTCGCCGATGGAATAAAAACCGCCCTCGAAACCTCCGGCGCCGTCTTCATCGAAGTCGGCCCCGGTTACGATCTCAGCGTTCTCCTCCGCCACCATACTCAGGATCGAGACACTCAACCCACGGTCATTCATTTGATCGACCGCAACAACCAACGCCGATTCTTCCTCGACGCCATCGGACGCCTGTGGTTGTCCGGTGTATCAATCAACTGGAACGCATTCCATAAAAATCAAAATAGCGATCAACCCCGAAACCGCGTGCCGCTCCCTCTCTATCCTTTTGAACATCAACGCTACTGGATCGATTACAATATCGATGATATTCATAGTTCAAAAACTATAAACCATATTGCTCAACCCCAACCCGAGAAAAAAAGCGATATCGCCGATTGGTTTTATGTTCCCTCATGGAAACGCTCACCCGTGTCCCAACCCACGGAAGATATCGTCACTGAAAACGCCGCTGAACCCTGGCTGGTATTTATCGATGAAACCGGTTTGGGCGAACGGTTTGCTCACCATCTGGAACGTTTGAAACAAACCGTTATCCGCGTCACACGTGGTTTGGCGTTTGATTACTCGAATCATTCGAATATTCAAAATTTTACCCTTAATCCTCGAAATGGCGAAGATTATCTGGCGCTGTTTAGTCAGTTGGCTAAGGATAAAGTTTCTCCGAACCGCATGGCCCATTTCTGGAACCTGACCCCTATCAAGGAAAAATCATCCGAGCCGGATACGGACGACATCCAATACCGCGGATTGTATAGTTTGTTTTATATTGCCAGGGCGTATGAGAAGCATTTCATGGATACGAAAACCCATATGCAGGTGATTATGGTATCCAATGGGCTGCATCGGGTGATTGCCGATGAACCGTTATGCCCTGCCAAAGCCACGGTGCTCGGTGCAGTCCGGGTTGTTCGTCGTGAATACGTGAATATCGCGTGCCGCAGTATCGATGTCACACTCCCCGAACCGGGGAGTGTGAACGAATCCCGGCTCATCGAACAACTCTTCCATGAGTTTTCCATCGGCTTAAGCGGAAATACCTATGAACCGGCGGTCGCGCTTCGCGGCGATTATCGGTGGGAAGAAATATTCGAACCGGTGCGGATTGAAGAAAAAGAAGTCAAAAAACCGCAATTAAAGGAAAATGGCGTCTATCTGGTTACCGGTGGACTGGGAGGTATCGGCCTGGTGTTGGCCGAGCATCTGGCGCGAACATGCCGGGCGAAATTGATTCTCACCGGCCGATCTGCGTTTCCCGATCGCAGCGAATGGAGTTCCTGGCTCACCGTTCACAACGCAGATGATCCCATTTCTCAAAAGATAAATAAACTACTGAAACTTGAAAAAGTCGGTGCGGAACTCATGATTTCTCGTGCGGACATCAGCGATTATTCAGCCATGAAATCGGCTTTGACAAATGCCGTTCAGCGGTTTGGGACCATTAATGGGATTATTCATGCAGCAGGATTACCTGATGGCGGGATGATTTCGTTGAGAACAATCGCATCCATTGAAACCATTATGGCGTCGAAAGTAAACGGCACCCTGGTATTGGATCGGGTATTGGAAGAAAATCATATCCAGCCGGATTTTCTGGTATTGTGTTCATCGATCAGCGCGGTTGTGGGAATGTTTGGTCAGATCGGATATTGTGCGGCGAATTCTTTCCTCGATGCGTTTGCGTTTCATTATACGCATGATCGCGGAATTCCGACCGTATCCATTGATTGGGATTTCTGGCAGGAAGTCGGGATGGGCGTGGAAACCGTGCGTCGGTTGAAAGAGACCGCGGGAATCACCGATGGGGATCTGTTGCTCAAGGATGGAATTTTATCGTCCGAAGGTGCGTCGATTTTTCAACGGGTATTGAGTTATACATATCCGCAAGTTATTGTATCTGTTCAGGATTTGGCTTCCAGGTTACAGCAAATGGATTATAATCAGAGAACCGGGGCAGTTGACGGGGAGTCTTCAACCGGTGAAATCGAGATGAACGGCGACATTCAGCGCGCACCCAAAAAAGTGTATCCGCGTCCCGAGTTATCGACCGAATACGTATCGCCTATGGAAGGGTTTGAGCAAACGTATGCGGAGATACTGCAACATTTTTTTGGATTTGAGCGAGTGGGGGCAGAGGATAATCTTTTCGAATATGGGATCACATCGTTGGATGTCATTCATATTAATAATGTGTTAACAAAGAAGCTCAACATAGACATCCCCATTGTGGTCATGTTTTCGCATCCCACTATTCGGTCGTTGGGTCAATATCTCATCGCCGTTAATGGCGTCGCGCAAGCGGCGGATCAAGCGGAACCTGTTTCCACCGTTGAAAACCTGGATCAAACCGAAGACTTATTACACGAATCCATTAATATATTCGATAATTTTAATGATTAAAACTTCAATTAAAAAAACTAAATAAAAGTTTTTGCCCCGCTTTTTACAAAAAGCGGGCCGCCGGAGGCAGCGCCATCATCTGCTTTCGAATTTAATAATTTGCAACTTTTTCAAGGGTATGAATAATAAATGTATTAAGACTGGCATTTTCCTCTTTGGCTTTTATTTTCAGTTTCCGGTGTAATTCCGGGGAAATTTTTAAGACAAACTTTCCGGAAAAAGGTTTTTCCGGTTCTTTGCCTCTCTCTTTGCACCAGTCCAGGTAGTCATCCACTGAATCGCGGAAAGCGTGTTCGATCTCATCTACCGTCGTACCCTGAAATGTGACAACGGTTCGGGTATTGATAATATCGCCATGAAAGATTTTGGCTTCATCATCGTATTGGACAGAGCCATAATATCCTTTATATTCCATCATGGTTTACTCCTGCATTTTCAAGGAACCGGCGCATGGAAGCAACTGCTCCTTTATCTGCCTCTTTTGCGGGGTGCGGTCTGTGGAATACGGCATCTTCTCCATTGAGTTCTATTCGGATGCGAGAGCCTTTACCTTCCTGAATTGAAGCACCAAGGTTGATTAACAGCATTTCAATATCCTTCCAAGAGACCCCTGAGGGAGTTGGCTTCTTAAATATTGCTTCCAGCGTTTTCCTATGTTTTTTATTCATTTAATATATATTACTATAAACAGATAGAAATAACAACCTTGAGAGGATTTAGAAATCAATCACTGCGTCTGCCCCAAAAGCAATTTACTATTGGATGTGTGATAGGGATTATCGGGAAAAATTTTGTAGGGGCGTTTCGCGAAACGCCCTCTTTTCTTAACCGGCCACTGGTCACGGCACCTGTTATTCTGATGACAAACCCTTTCTCAAATCAGTGCTCCCGACCCCGATGGATTCATCTGCACTCTTTGACGTTTTGACCCACCGTCCCTTCCCCCTTTCCTTAATTTACCACGATGCCCTGGAAGTCTTTCAGTCTCGCACCGACCTGGGCGCCCAAAAAGGTATATTAAGTTCAGGGCGGTGGACGATTTTCATAATTTGGCACCCAATTGATATCGGGTTGTACGATTTTCATATCACTTTGGCACGTGGTTGATATACTTCCAAAATCGAACGGAGGCATAATAGAGTTGTGGTAAACATTGAAAATAAAAAAATAGGAGAAAAATATGAGTGAAGCAAAAAAAGTAAGGATGGAGCGTTTGGCTTGTACAACGATTATTGTTGGGAAATCCGCAACGGCGGATGGTTCGGTGATTGTGGCCCATGCGGACGATGATATAAACGATGGGCGCGTTATCTTTGTACCTGCAAGAAAGTGGGATTTAAATGATGAAAAAGAAAAATTCAGAAATGTCTATTATGACACTTGCTGCGATGTCCCATTTGATGGCTATACTTCAACGTATATTCGGCGGTATATCGGTGACGATAGAGGACCAGGTTATCAGACCCAAAGCGAAGGGTACCCTGCAAGCAAACCGCTGGGAAAAATTCCGCAAATTGCAGAAACCTACGCCTATTTCGATGGCAATTATGGCATCATGAATGAACATAATTTAATGATTGGGGAATGCACCTGCGGCGCCAAAGTTCAACTCGAGCCGGAACCGGGAAAACGGATTTTTTATTCCTCCGAGCTTTCCCGAGTCGCGCTGGAACGCTGTCAAACAGCCCAGGAGGCCATCACCCTGATCGCCGAACTGATTCGCGATTTCGGTTTCTATGGCACGGGGGAAACCTTACTGATCGGGGACAGCAATGAAGCCTGGGTTTTTGAAATGTGCGCGTATGACAATGATGACCCTGCCGGCGTATGGGTTGCCCAACGCGTTCCGGATGATCACTTCTTTGTGGAAGCCAATGAATTCCGGATCCGGGATATTTATAGGAGTAATGAAGACATAAACGGGGTGACCGTTCCGGAACCTTATTACGTCTCCAAGGGGTCGAATCGGACGGTTTTATACTCGAAGAACTTGTTTGCCGCATGCAAGAAAAACGGATGGATCGAGGATCATGCGACCCATCTCGATTGGTTACCGACCGTCAGTTATGGGGAGTACGGTCATCCGTATTATTCGCTACGCCGTGTATGGCGGGCGCTATCCAAAGTTTCCCCCTTATCCAATCTCCCATCCAAAGTCGCCGACGGATATACCCGGGATTACCCCTTTTCGCTTGTTCCGGGCAAAAAACTGAGCATTTCGGATATCGCATCAGTTTACCGGGATCAGTATGAAGGAACGAAATTTGACCTAACCGTGGGTCCGGGCGCCGGTCCCTTCGGTTGCCCGGTTCGATATGATGTGAACGCGGATCGTGGCGTGGATACCTGGAATTTGAAGGTCTACAAACCTACGGGCGCCTGGGAACGACCGATCTCGATTTATCGCTGCGAGATGTTGTGGATCAATCAGGCCAAGACCATCAACAACCATTCGATAGGTATTTCCTGGATCGGATTGGATCGCCCCATGACCAGTTGCTTAATGCCCTTCTATACCCAAATACCGGATTTACCCAAGTCCATTCAAACCATGAATTTACTTGACTTTAAATTTGAGGGAAATAGTGCCTGGTGGGCCTTTAACTTCGTCGCCAATCACATCAATTTGAATTACGCGTATATGATCCAAGATGTTACAGCCAAGCAGAAAGAGTTGGAATCTTCGGCTTTCGATAAAATCAATCAGGTTCTGGCCACAGGAGATACCAATAAATTAGAGGCATTTTGTGCGTCCAACGTCGAAAGCGTTCTTGCTGCCTGGTGGCAACTGGCGACCGCGTTAATCGTTAAATACAATGACGGTTGCATCACGACGGATGCGACCCATATCATGGAAACAATCGATTATCCGAAAAATTGGCTCAAACTGGCTGGTTTTTATGATGGTCCCGTCGAATATTAATTTAAATCTTAAATAAATAAAAAAAGGGGCGGCAGACTCGAGTCTGCCGCCCCTTTTTTATCGGCTTATATTTCGTTATAATAAACCAACTGGCTTCCGCAAAAGATGAGCACCAATTTTTTCAAGGTCGTCGTCTGGACCGATTTTTCCCCGATCATCAAATCGCGAAGCCCCATCTTGCCATCTTGCCTTAAGAATGAGCGACCCAAATGGCCTCACTTAATTGCACAAACTATACGTACTAACGTGATGACCAACCCCGACAAATCGGGAATTCCCATAGGAAAGACCCCATATTTGTTCTTTGGTACTCATCGTTGTTTTGGACCAATTTATACCGTCAGTACTTTTTAAAGCGATTATACTTTGCCCTTTAACACCCGCAATAACATACATTCCATTTGAATAGGATACGGCAAAGAGGTCTTCGATTACTCCGGAAGCCCTGGAGGTCCATGTCATTCCGTTACTACTGGTTAGAATCTTACCTTCATCACCTACGGCAACGATGAGGGGGCCGCCAGTAACGCTATTGAGGGTAACCGTTGTTCCTGATGCTCTTTTAGTCCATGATTTTGCCTGGCAATCGCTGGTTAAAATAGTACCGACGAGGCCTACTGCTACAAATTTTTTTCCCGCTGAGTACGAGTAACATACATCCAGAAGGCGTTGGGTCGTACCGGAACAAACTTTCTCCCAGTTTCCCAGATCTAGAAAACTTCTTAGAATTGTTCCGTTATCTCCCACGGCAACATATGTATTATCATTTGCATAATATGCAACACCGCGTAATCTTTCGGTTGTTCCGGAATAGTCTGAATCCCAGTTAATTCCATGCCAACTATAAAGAATGGTACCGTTATACCCGACAGCGACCATAGGTCCACAATATTGTTTTTCATGTCGAAGCCCGACAAGCTTATTCTTTGTATTCGAAGTCCTATTTGTCCAATTTATTCCATCGGGGCTGGTTTTTATTACACCATTTTCGCCAACTGCCACGAATAGGCATGAGAAGTTGCAAAAAGCAACATCCCATAGAACGCTTGGTTCTGAGACTGAGACAGAATTCCAATTTACACCACACCTAGAGCAAGGTAGGTGGGCGAAACCAAGGGGCGTTATAATCGCTAAGAACAAAAAAACTTTCGCTATAGACACAAATATTTTTTTCATAATACCCTCCATTTAAATTTTTTTGTGTTGTCAAACGTTTTAACATTAACAAATATCCATTAGAGCACCAACCCATTTCTCTCCTTTAACAAAATTTTTATAAATATTAAACCGTCATATTTATAGTATAAAAAAAATTATTTTCAACCAAAGATTTAAAAAATGGTAAAAAATGGGGACGCTGCTTGACTGTATGACAGTGGGTCGCCGGAAGCAGCAACCGCGGCTTCGAAAATTTTTGTAGGGGCGTTTCGCGAAACGCCCTCTTTTCTTAACCGGCCGCTGGCCACGGCACCTGTTATTCTGATGACAAAACCATTCTCAAATCAGTGACACCGACCCCGATGGATTCATCTGCACTCTTTGACGTTTTGACTCACCGTCCCCGCTCTCCCCGGTCGTAAAAGACAATATTGAGATGCATTCCGATTGTTGCGAATTTGGATTTTCATGCTATAATGAAAATATGAAACATAAGTTTTGGACTAATTCGTGCCGTGCCGGATAGGAGGTGTTGGTATGACAACAGAAGCTTATCAAGATCTTATAAATGAAGGCATTAAAGGGTTACCCCCGAAGGCGCTTTCAGAGATTGTCGACTTTGTATTTTTCTTGCGTAAGCGAACGCTTAACCCGGAATTATTTGAAGAAGAAATACAAAGTACAATATTGGATGCCGAATTGAGGCAAATGAGTCGCGAAGAGGAAGACCATTTGGAGAAGGAATTTGAGAACTATGACAGGCTCTATCCGCAGCAATAGCTTTGTTACCGATACAATGGCGCTGGTTCTACGAATGGAAAAGCGTAAATTAAGTGCCAAGGTAAAAGACATTTTCGATAATGTTGAGGAAGGGAAATATACCGTTTATATACCTGCAATCGTAATCAGTGAAATATTATACTTGTCAGAAAAGAAGCGAATCCGCATTTCAGTAAAGGATGTAGCTGATTATCTTCTTCAATATCCGAATTATAAAGAACAGCCGTTAAATTTTCCTATCATTCAAGCAGCAACAGGAATTACGGACATTCGGGAATTGCATGACCGGTTAATTGCAGCTACCGCATTATACCTAAACCTTGAATTAATCACTAATGATCCGGTCATTGAAACATCGGAATTTGTAAATACTTTATGGTAAAAGATTCAGGGACATTTTGGGGTATCTCGAGTGCTGAATGCAGAGGCGCTTTCGGATAAGGGATAAAACATAAGTTTTTTATTCAGAAACTCTCCGGCGCCGATCACAGCGCTATGTTCGGAAAACAATATCACATTTTCAAAATAATTTCTGGTCTTTTCAAAGATGTATGGTATATCTTTTCTTTCAAATCTAATGCCTTAAAAAAATCAAAAACCTCATCTCCCAATTGCTTAGAGAGAAAATTAAATAAACGAAGAAATTCAAATGCTTTTTTTTTGTCTTCCTTCTCTGGAGGATTTATTGCGTGAAAAAGAAGTTTTTTTGATTCTATTTCAATGCCAAACCCACACCCCGAATTGTCGCAGAAATAACATTCTGTAATATTTTTCCTATTTTCATCTATGCAGTATTTACAGGCTCCATCATCACCATATGACTTGCAATCTTCAAATGAAACAATGCCATGACCTTCTCCATATTCTGGACAGATTGAAGCATCCTCAGAACCCATGAATGCGTTTCCACAAAAGGGACAAAAGCCTTCATTGTATAGTTCGAAGAACCTTTCATCTACCGGCTCAGATTCAACACGTTCACGCTCGATAATTTTCAAAAGGCTCTGGTAAAAGATTGTAGATGCGTCGTGATAAGGTAATCTTAATAAAACACTGAATTCCCCTTCTTTGCCAGCATTGTATAAATTCTGAGAACCGAGAATTATTGTATCATCTATTAAATAAATTTTTCCATGAAAATATTGATTTTTTACCAGCAGACTATTCGCTTTTGGCTCGTTATATAGATTGTTATCGTCACGACAAATCGTCATCTGGTATACGTCCTTTGGAACTAATTTTAAATATTTTTCCAAAGTTTCTTTTTTCAGATAAGCAGTTGAAAAAAAGATTCTTTTCTTGGCACATTTAACTAGTTCTTCAAACTTTTCCCAAAACTCAGAGCCATATAAAAATTGAAGTGTTATTTCATCCATTTTTTTTCTATCCTCAAAAAAATATCCTGCCAAATTTTATTATAAATCAAAGGATTTGTCAATAGCAGCGATTAGATGAAGTAAAAAAATTCGCTTAAACGTCTAATCGAACAATGGGCGTCCCCATCTTGCCACCTTGTTTCATCTTATTTCTTAGGCAGAGTTGGCAAAATTTATCCGAACTTGATACCCAATAGTAAAAATGTTAAAATAACTGACTTAAGGAGGTTTTATGAGTGATATTGACAGTCAAAAGCGACCGTGCCCAAAATGTGGACAACCAATTTGGACAGCTTCAATTGTTTGCGTTCATTGTAAGGCTGATCTTGATGAATCATCGGTCAATGTAAAAAAAATATGGAAATGGGTTGGAATTACTATCATTTTAATTGTTGTAATTTGGGGATTCATCATGAGTCAATTCCTCGGATATTTTCTTCTAACCCTTACGGTTATTGGCTTCATGGGGTCTAAAGCTGCTCCGTCTTTAACATCAACTTCAGCGCCGGCCAAGAATATTAAACAAGAGGTCGGGTCCTATTATGCATTTGATTTCGGAAAATATTTATACGGTCTTAGTTCTCAAAATAACGAAATAAGTACTACATGTTACGATAAAGAAAAAGAATTTATCTTTTATTCCCGAAATACTTCTTTAGGGTCTATAAAAAAAGCAAACATAAAAAGGTTGGCGGTTGAAGATCGATCGACAATTGAAAGGCGGATTACGGCAACCCGCCTTTTAACTATAGGCGTCTTTGCCCTTGCCTTTAAGAAAAAAAAGGAACATCCATCATTTTATTTAACGATCGAATTCCTTGATGGCCCAATTGAATCGCAAGCTATTTTTGAATTCCAATCTATGAGCGCTGCAAATGCAGCCAGCCAAAAAATCAAGAATTGTTTAAAATGAAAATAGGTGCTGGGGGTCAAGTATTGCGTGCGCCAGGCGAAGCTGGCGCAATCCAGTGGGTTAAAATCCCACACGGGCAAAGCTTAGCCAGCAGCCCGTAATCTAAGTTGCATCCCGGGAGGTAACAAACGAGATGAAGCCAACGGCTGAGAAATACCAGGCCGCAATGAAAGTGAATGCGTTGAGTTCCGAAATTGACAATCGTCGAAAAGGTCGACAGTGTGCAAGAGCTGGAAGACAGCACGGGTTTGAGCGTCAATATACGGCGAGTTCAAATCGCTTTTCCGGGATCTTAGGCAGTGGCATGGTATTGAACGGATTGCGTCGGAACCTGGGAGACCCTGACAAATTTCCATTTAATCTACAGAGAAAAATCCGCCGACAAGACGAAAAGTACAAGGGAGCGGAGATGTTTGTCAGGGAGTCGGACAAGCTCATAGTAGTGAGGAGACAGGGTAATGCCTGTGGAGCGAAGGGGCTTGCATTATCATGTAAAGAGGAAGGGAAACATTATCCTGACACAGAGCAGGAGCAATAATGGAAATACAGCTTTCTCTTATATCCCAGAAATCCAGGGAGGACAAAGGATGTAAATTCAACAATTTGATGCACCTAATCAATGTAGAAAGTATGAGGCAATGTTATCGGCAGCTCAAGAAGGGCAAATCGCCCGGAATGGACGGAATAACGCTTGAAGAGTACGGGATAAAACTTCATGAGAATCTGGAAGGTCTGCTGGACCGAATGAAGAAAATGAGTTATCATCCCCAGCCGGTAAGAAGGACATACATCCCGAAAGGAAATGGTGGCAAACGCCCCCTGGGAATACCGACGATAGAAGACAAAATGGTTCAGATGTGCTTTACGATGGTATTGGAAGCGATATATGAATCAGATTTTCTGGATAATTCTTATGGATTCCGAGCGGGTAAAAGCTGTCATCAGGCCCTGTATCGGATAGACCAAAGCTTGATGTTTAAGCCTGTAAACTACATAATAGATGCAGACATAAAAGGATTCTTTGACAATGTCAATCATGGATGGATGAAACGGTTCTTGCAGGAAAGAATAAGCGACGGCAAATTTTTACGTTACATCATGCGGTTTCTCAAAAGTGGAATAATGGAAGCAGGTAAGTATGAAGAGACGGAACAAGGGACCCCGCAAGGAGGAGTAATATCGCCAGTATTGGCTAACATATATCTTCACTATGTCATCGATCGGTGGTTCAAGCAAGAAGTGGAAAAGAAGAGTAAAGGATATGTTGAACTGGTAAGATATTGCGACGATTTTGTGATCTTAGCAGAAAAGCCAGAGGAAGCCCATGGGATATTAACGGTGTTAAGGAAAAGACTGTTACGTTTTGGGTTGGAACTATCCGAAGAGAAAACCCGAATATTAAAATTTGGACGTCGTGCCCTGGTCGAAGCCGAGCGAAAGGGTGACAAACCCGAAACATTCAATTTTCTGGGATTTACCCATTATTGTTGTAGGAGTCGTGCAGGAAAGTACAAGGTATCCCGCCGAACCGAAAAGAAAAGGTTTTCCAGAAGCTGCAAGAAGATTAAGGAATATATACAGAAAAGCAGAAATGTAGCTGGGCTGGAAATCGTATGGAAGGCACTATCCCGAAAGTTATTAGGGCACTACAATTATTATGGAGTGAGCGAAAACTTTCGATCACTGCAAAGGTTCTACAAAGAAGTGGAAGTAGTACTCATGAAATGGTTGAATCGGCGAAGCCAGAAGAAAAGTTACACATGGGAACAGTTTCGGAAGTATTTGAAAAGATATCCATTACCAAAGCCAAGAATTTGCAAACCTTTCTACCAGAGGATATCTGTCGTGAATGGTAATGAAGAGCTGTATGCGGGAAATCCGCACGTACAGTTCTGTGAGGGGGGGAGGTAATAATGCATGGCATATGCATCGTTAGGCACAGAAGGGGAAACCCGGAAACAATTTAAGGCGGAGCCTAACCATTATTATCCATCCCTCTACTCGACATTATAATGACCTTGCGAAAGACTCACCCCCAAACCCCTATTTGTTCTTTTACCTAATCTATACAAATTCCGTTCTTTACGGCAACGAACCAATTAGGGGTAATGAATCGATGGCCGGATACGCGCGTAAATGGGCGCTTTTATCTCAAAAAATCCGCTTCGTACAAGCGAATCTTCACCTCGTACAAGCAATTGCCCCCCTGGTACAAGTAAATTTTTGCCTCGTACAACCCGTCGCCTCCCTGGTACAAGTAAACTTTTGCCTCGTACAAGGAATCGTCTCACGCGTACAAGCAAACTTTTGTCGCGTACAACCAATCGCCGACCGTGTACAAGCAAACTTTTAGCGCGTACAACCAATCCTCGATCGCGTACAAGCAAACTTTTAGCGCGTACAAGCAATCGTCTTACGTGTACAAGCAAACTTTTAGCGCGTACAAGCCGTCGCCTCCCTCGTACAAACATTCATCGCATACAATTACAGCAATTTCATGCAATTAGGCTCAAACTTCGAGCAAGAAATCATCAACGCCGCACAAAAAGCCTTCATCTTCTCGCCGTGAACCGCCAACCTGCACGCAGGAAAGTCAATCTTCTCGCCTGGAGAGACCAACCGCAAGCAAGAAAGTCCACTCTTTTCGCATAAAAGGGAAAACCTCTCGCATGAAGACACTAACTTCAGGCAGTGTATCTCTACCTTTTCCAGGAAAGCGCTCAACCTGTCACAGCGAAACACCAAAAATAAGTCGTTTTCATTCGACCAACAATCCTCAACCGTACACGAATCATCCGGTATTCCAAAACGGATATTACAATTCATGAACATCTGTGTTATAATTGAGTTTAAGCCATGTTCAACGCTTTTTTTACCCGCCGGAGGAAGATTTAAAATGCCCAATTCAAACACAAACGAGACAAGGAAGAACATTCAGGAAACAGGATTGGAAATAGCCGTCATTGGCATGGCGGGAAAGTTTCCCGGTGCGTCCGATTTGGATCAATATTGGAAAAACCTACAGGAAGGAGTGGAGTCGATCACCTGGTTTACGGATGATGAACTGCGAGAAAACGGGATCGGGGACCGAATGCTGGAGAACCCCAATTACATCAAGGCGTACGGAACGCTGGAAGACAAAGTTTATTTCGATGCGTCATTTTTCGGATACAGTCCAAAAGAAGCAGAGGTGATGGATCCGGTCACCCGTTTATTTCACGAGTGCTCCTGGGAAGCGCTGGAAGACGCCGGTTATGATGCGCATACATATAATGGGGCGATCGGCATGTATGCCGGCGCTTCGGATGGCTTTGACTGGAAAATGCTTCGAGCCATGAGTATCTTGAGCAACCCGGACAGCGGGGACATGATTCATATGACCGAGAATAGTTTATTGGTCAGTACGCGGGTCTCCCATAAATTGAATTTAAAAGGTCCCGGCATTACGTTATTTACTGCATGTTCCACGGGAATCGTGGCGATTCATACGGCGAGCCGTGCATTGTTAACCGGCGAGTGTCAGATGGCGTTAGCCGGTGCCGGGTCGGCGTCGGCATTTAAGAAAACGGGGTATTTGTATCAGGAAGGAATGATTCTCTCGCCGGATGGTCATTGCAGTCCGTTTGATGCGAAAGCCGGGGGAACGGTCTACGGCGATGGCATCGGGATTGTGGTGTTGAAACGGTTGAAACAGGCGGAAGCGGATGGAGACACCATTCGGGCAGTGATTAAGGCATCGGCAATTAATAATGACGGGAGCATGAAATCCAGTTATACGGCGCCGGGCAAGCAGCGAATCATCGATGTGTTGCGCACTGCGTTTAAATTGGCGCGAGTGGAGCCGGAAGCGATTTCTTATATTGAAACGCACGGCACGGGCACGCCGCTGGGCGATGCCATTGAAGTGGGCGCGCTCAAAGACGTGTTTCAACGCGTCAACAAAGGACACATCGGGCTGGGTTCGGTCAAATCCAATCTGGGACATCTGGATGTGGCCGCAGGCATTGCCGGGTTTATCAAAGCGATTTTGATTTTGAACCACCGGCTGATTCCGCCGAGTCTTCATTTTCATATTCCCAATCCGGCATTGGATTTGGTCAATAGTCCGTTTTATGTGAATGCCGAACGAACGACGATTGAAGAGAATAATAATAGTCATAATCCCTTACGGGTGGCGGTGTGTGCGTTTGGTTTCGGGGGAACCAATTCATTTGCGATTTTGGAACGTCCGTCGTTGAATGATTCGGCTGTGAAAACAGACGAATGCAAACCATCTATTCCTTATTTATTTACCCTGTCTGCGCGAACCGATTCGGCGTTGGAAAAAATGACGGTCAATTTGCTGAATTATTTAAAGACGCATCCGGGTTTAAGACCCGCGGACGTGGCCTATACGTTGCAGGTTGGGAGAAGGGACTTTAGCCGGCGGAGAATGTGGACCGGTTCATCGATTGAAGACACGATTCACGTGTTATCGACATTGGAATCGGACCGTGTGTTGACGGCAGAGTGTAAAGATATTAAGAAAATCAGCGTTGACGGTTTGGGTATTCAGGACATCGGCATGTCCTGGTTAAATGGGGGAGAGATCGATTGGCAGTCATTATATAATAATGGTGCGTTGTATTCGGGAACCCGGCCCCGTCGTATTCCGTTACCGGCGTATCCGTTTGAACGGCAGTATTATTGGATCGATGTGGCGAACTTATCGATCGATTTATTTGGGGGTAGAAAAGAAAATGGTCCTGTTCAGGTTCGACCGAGTGTGTATCAGCGGCCGAAGTTGAGTTCGGAATATGCGGCGCCACGCGATGATCTGGAGCGCGCATTGGCGGGTGTGTGGCAGAAATTTTTTGCGGTTGAAGAAATCGGCGTGAACGATGATTTCTTTGAATTGGGTGGAGATTCGTTAAAAGCCATTACGGTGGTGACTGAAATTCACAAACAATTGAATGTCCGCGTACCCATTTCGGCGTTTTTTAATTCGACCAGCATTGCCGCATTGGCGGAACACATTCGGCATTCGGCACCAACCGGCGATTATTCCAATATTGAGCCGATTGAAGAGAGGGAATATTATCCGTTATCGTCCGTTCAGAAACGCATTTATCTTCTTCATCAAATGGCCGGAGAAACCACGGGTTACAACATGCCGTTAATTTTCGAACTCGAAGGGGAATTGGACCTTCAACGCGTTGAAGATGTGTTTCAAACCATGGTCAAGCGGCATGAAAGTTTACGGACGTCGTTTCATATGATCGATGATGAACCGGTGCAAGTGGTTCATGATGATCCGGAATTTAAGGTTGAGTTTTATGATTTACCCGATTTAGCCACAGAGGTCACAGAGCACACAGAGGGGGAAAGGAAGAAGTTGAGAAGTGAAGAAGGTAAGAAGGTAAGAGAAGTTGAGGGGTTTATCCGGTATTTTGATTTGACGAAAGTCCCGCTTATACGCGCTACTGTTATAAGGAAAGAAGAGAAGATCCATCTCCTGGCTGTAGACATGCATCATATTGCGTCCGACGGGTCTTCGGTCGGGATATTGATTCGGGAATTTATGGCGTTATATGCAGGGGAGGTTTTACCGCCCCTTCGGGTTCAGTATAAAGATTACGCGTATTGGCAAACAAGTGAGACGCAGCAAGCGTTGATGAAGAAACAGGAAGCGTTTTGGTTGGCTGAATTTGAAGGTGAGGTTCCGGTGCTTCAATTGCCGTTGGATTACAGCAGACCATCGGAACAGAGTTTTGAAGGACGCACGGTCATTTTCGAAATTAGCGGGGAGGACGTCGAGGCATTGAAGGCAGTGACCGCATCGGAAGACGCCACGTTGTTTATGGGATTGTTGGCGTTATTTTACATCTGGTTGATGAAGTTATCCAACCAGGAAGACATGGTGGTGGGTGTGCCTCTGGCCGGGAGAACCCATGCGGATTTGCAACCGATGATCGGGATGTTGGTCAATACATTGGCGATGCGCAATTATCCGGGTGGGAAAAAGACTTTCCGTTCGTTTTTGGGGGAAGTGAAACAGAGAACATTGGCCGCGTTTGAGAACCAGGATTATTTATTTGAGGATCTGGTCGAGAATGTGGGGATTCGTATTGAGCGGGATACGGGACGAAACCCGTTATTTGATGTGATGTTTACGTTAAGGAATTTTCAGAGTCAGTATGATGCGAATTCCCAGTTTGAACTTCCCGGGTTAACGGTCAAGCTTCGGGATGAAGACCGGGGTGCGGCGATTGTGGATCTCAGCATGCAGGTTGAAGATTTGGGGGGAAGTTTACGGTTTCTTTTGGAATATTGTACTCGGTTGTTTAAACCGGAAACCATGGAACGCTTTATCGACTATTTCCGGCGGGTATTCCGTGCGTCGGTATGCACTCCGGATGTCAACATGTCGCAGATCGAAATCGTATCCGAAGAAGAGAAGCATCGGGTATTGGTTCAATTCAATCAGCAGGAAGAAAATTATCCGTGTGATCAAACCATGCATGGGTTGTTTGACGCGCAGGTTGAGAAGACCCCGGATGGTTTAGCTCTTATCGGTCCGGTTATCGGAAATGTGGAGGAATTTGGCGCAATGTCTCCTTTAATTCAATTAACTTACTCGCATTTGAATAAATGTTCCAGTATTTTGGCGGGCATGTTGAGAGAAAAAGGAATGGGGCCGGGTGCGGTCGTCGCGTTGAAAGTCGAGCGGTCGATCGAGATGGTGATTGCCCTATTGGGGATATTGAAAACCGGAGCCGCGTATTTGCCGTTGAATCCGAAGAATCCGGAAGAGCGGACGCAGTATATGCTTAAAGACAGTGGTGCGAGTATATTGATTACAAATGAGGACATTGAAGAACTTAAGGAAATAGGACCAAGAGACATGAAGAAACCGGCTGCCGGTTACCGGCTATCGGCCGCCAATTTGGCTTACATTATTTATACATCCGGTTCGACCGGCAGACCGAAAGGGGTTGCCGTCCCGCATCGTAATGTATCGCCGTTGTTGCATTGGGGGTATCGACATTTGCGGATGGGAGTCGGGGATCGCACCATTCAGAATCTTTCGTATTTCTTTGATTGGTCGGTGATGGAAATGTTCAATACATTGACTGCCGGAGCGGGGTTAGTGGTCGCGGAAGAAGAGGTCATGCAGAACCCGGATGTCTGTATTGATTTTATGAATCGGCAGGGGATAACCGCTTTGTATATCACGCCCACGCAGTTTGTATATTTTTTGAATACCGGGAAAGCGCTTCGGATGCTTCGCTATTTGTGTATCGGAGCGGAGAAAGTGACTCATGATGTCGTGCAGCGTGGTTATCGGGTGGTGAAAGACGATTGTCGCATATTTAATATGTATGGACCGACAGAAGCCACGGTTGTTTCGGCGGTGTTTGAAGTGATCCGGGATAGGCAAGCGCAGGGCAGTGAATTAAATGAATTATCCGTGCCTATTGGAACGGGAGTGGGTAATACCTTATTTATAATAGTGGATCAATATTTGAATCCGTGTCCGGTTGGCGCCATCGGTGAATTATACATCGGTGGAGATGGCGTTGCACTTGGGTATTTGAACAATCCCGAGTTAACCAACGAACGATTCCTAAATAAAAGTTTTTGGAAGTCCAGAAACCTTTTTTCAAAAAGGTTTCTGGCCGCCGGAGGCAATCCTAACTTTTACAAAACCGGAGATTTATGTCGTTGGCTTGAAACCGGTGATATGGAATACATGGGGCGTATTGATCATCAGGTGAAGATTCGGGGGCAGCGGATTGAATTGGGAGAGATTGAAAGTTGTGTATTGACTTCCGGTGGAGGGAAGATCAAAGACGTTATCGTTATGGACCGAACGGATGATCGTGGGGAGAAGTACTTGTGTGCGTATGTGGTTTTGAAACATGTAGAGGCTGATTTTGCAGAAGAGATCAAAGCGAAATTATTGCTTCAATTACCGGCTTACATGGTACCGTCGTATTATGTGTTATTGGAGAATTTGCCATTGAATCCCAATGGAAAAGTCGATCGTCGGGCGTTGCCTGAGCCGGAGAGACATAGGGGAATTCTCTATGAAGCGCCGGGAAATGAAATTGAGGAGAAGTTGGTGCGGATGTGGTCGGAGATTTTGGGGATCGATCAAGGGACGATCGGGGTGAATGACAATTTCTTTGAACGGGGAGGGCATTCGTTGCGGGCGTCGGTGTTGGTATCGAAAGTGAGTAAGGAGTTTCGTGTCGCGTTGAATTTGGGAAAGATATTTAAAACGCCGACGGTTCGGGAGATTGCCACGTATATATTGGCTGCCGAGTGGAAGAATGCGGGTGGCGATTCTGTGAATGAAGGTGAGGAAGTCGTTTTGTAAAATAGTTAATATTGATAGGTGGGTGCGTCGGGCAACCTGTTCGGGTTACCGCGAATCCCTTACATGTCTTCGAATGCCTTTAGAAATTGGTCTCTGGATACTCCAGCTTGATTGATGATTGTCCTGAGTGTTGAACTTTTTATCCGTTTATGATTGGGCATTGTTAACGGGGTGCGAGATCCATCTTTATTTTCTCTTATCATTCCGATATGATTCGCTTCTCTGACTATTTCAAAACCTAATTGATTCAAGAGTTTAATGACTTTGTCTTTTGGAAGATCTTTTGGGAATTTCATTAAGGCCATTAAATAACAGCTTCAGTTATAAATACTTCTTGAGGAACACACTCAACCAAATCCTCATCACCAAAAGTTTCCATATGAAATTTTGCCGCAGATTTTGCATCATTGAATGCTTCTTCAAACGTGTCTCCTTCACCCACGACGATTCCTTTCAAACCGACCGGATAGGCGACGAAGCCATCTTCGTGTTTTTCTACTACAATTTTAATATGATCCATTGTTTCCTCCTCAACTTAATATACATGAATTAAAAATAACTGTCAATGAATTGGAAAGTGAAACATCAATTCGTATTTTGTCCCAACACGAAAATCGCATCGAATACACGGGCAGACACGCGGGTCTGCCCCTACAGAAAATAAAACTCAATTATTGGTGTTGTATCGCGTGGGACCGCTCGAAATTTTTCCGTAGGGGCGCACCCACGTGTGCGCCCCATTCCCGCCCACAAAAAACCCGTTTAAATTCCATTTTTTTATTGTAAATAAAAATAAAATATTCTATAATAAATGGAAAGCTTTGAAAAGGACACAAAATGGACTCAAAAAATATTATAAGTTCGTTGCAATTACCAACATTATCCAAGACGCTTCTGGAAATCATCGAAGTGGAGAAAAAAAATTCCATTACCCTTCCCGACGATATCCGAAGAATCCTTGAAAAAGACCCTCTTCTCAGCGCTCATATCCTGAAAGTTGCCAATTCCCCCCTTTACGGATTCCATCAGAAAGTACGAACCATTTCTCACGCCCTCGGCCTCCTGGGAATTCGTAAAATAAAAGCCCTTGCTTTTTCCTTTTCCATTTTCGACTTTTTAAAAAAACTCGATTATAAACAAATGTACGGCGGCGTATTCAACCTCATCCTCAAAAAAACCCTGCTGGTGTCCTCCTGCTCCACCATCCTTGCCACAAAAATAAATTATATGAACTCCGAAGAATTATATATCTCCGGTCTGCTGGCAGAAATCGGCGAATTGCTGCTCTTCCTCTATGACCCCAATAAATACTGCCCCATTTACACCATCAATGACCGGAAACTCATCCCAAAAGAACGGGAACTCTTTCAAACCGATCACGTCAAACTGGGCGTCTTCTTCTGCGAATTCTTCAACCTGCCCGGATTTTTTAAAACCGCGATCGAAAATCACACCACCCTTCAACAAGGCGAGGAACCGAGTAAAATTGCATTTATCGCCAACCAGATTGCCGAACTCCTTCTGGTCGAAGACGAAGCCGAAAAAGCCGAAATCTTCACCGAACTCGAAAACCATACCAAAAAACTCCTGCGCCTTTCCCTCTCCGATATCGAAGGAACCGTCAAGGGCCTCCCCGATATTATGGACGCCTTTACCTCCGACTTCCCCGAAATGCAAAAAGACCTGAGAAAAACCGTGGAAGCCGGTTCCGTTCTCATCATCCGATTGATGAAACGCGAAATGGAAATGATCGTTCTCAACCGCGAACTCTCGGCCTCCCAGAAAAAACTGGTCAATGAAAAGATCTTCCTCTCCCATATGCTCAACCTCTCCTATTTCCTCTCCTCTCTCAGCGCGCCGCTCAAGGTCATCGGGTCCCTGTTCGAATACTTCGACAATTTTATCAACGAATTTACCATTGAATTTATTTACCGGTTCCCGGATACCGAGAACCTGGTTTTGATCAAGAACAAAGAAAACATGGCCGGCACGCCGTTCGATATCGAAAAATTCCCCAACCTTCAAAAATCCAGAATCTCCAATGAAGCGGTCCGACTCGAAAAACACGAAATGGAAGAACTGGGCAAAAACCCGTATTACCTCATTTCCCTCGTTTTCCCCATCTCGTATCACCATAACTTTTTCGGTTTCCTTCTCCTGAACGTGGAAAAAAACAAATATTTCGAATTCGACCTTGAAATGACCTACGTCCAAATTCTGTCCAATATCATCGGCAACTCGTTTATGAATTACTCGAGTTTCGAAGGAAAACAAATCGAAACCAATAAAAAAGCCCTGGTCACCCATGAACTCATCAATATCGATAAAAAGATGAGCCATTCCCGTGAAACGGTCATTGAACTACAGAAAATAGAGATCATGGGAGATTTACTCCCTGTCATCTTCCATAAATTAAAAAATAAATTAACCCCGATCCTCGGCTACTCTCAAATCCTATTGAGCAAGAGCCCGGAACCGGGTGTGAATGAAAAACTCAAAAAAATCGAAAAAAATGCCAATGAACTAACCGATCAATTAAACCTGTTGCGCGAATATTTCAAACCCAAAAAAATCATCAAAGAACGCGATAACCTCAACCAGGTCCTCAACCATTTAAAAACCTATTTTGAAGAAATCGAAGTCAAACACAATATCGTGATCTCCATGGACGAAGATTTCGCGGTTCCGGATGATTTGATCAATTCCGGACAAATCGAAACCCTGATTACCAATATTGTCGATAACTCGGTCCTCGCCCTGGAACAAGAGAAGGGGAAAGAGAACCGTTTAATCGCCATTAAAACCGAAGCCGGAAAAGACTCCTATAAATTAACCATCAAGGATAACGGAATCGGGATGTCTCAGGAGAATATTCCCAAGATATGGAGTCCCTTTTACACCACGTTCCCCGGACACCCCGGCATCGGTCTGGCCGTATGCGAGAAAATCATTCAAAATCACGATGGGATTTGCATTGTCAACTCAAAAGAAGGCGAATTTACGGAATTTGAGATTACCTTTAAGCGTTCTTTACTCGAGGGTGAAAAAAGCCCGCTCCTCGAACTGCCCCCGACCAAAAAGAGTGCGCTTCAAGCCAAAATTTTAATCGTCGACGATGAAGCCTTCCTGGTGGATTTGATGAAAGAGATCTTGCTCAATGAGGGCGATTTTGAAGTCATTACCTCGACCAGCGGTAAAGAAGCGCTGGCCCTGTTGGAAAGCGAATTTGACCTGGTCATTTCCGATATCCGAATGCCCGAAGTCAACGGAATGGATCTGTTCGAATTTATGAAATCCAAACACAAGGAATCCCGGATGATTATGGTCACCGCGGATCCGTTTTCCGAAGACGTTGCCATGTTTTTAAATAAAAACAAGGTCAAATATTTAAAGAAGCCTTTTGAGCTGATGCGGTTTAAACAATTGGTTTTGGAAAACTTAAATTAGAAAATACATACTATAACAATACAAGGAGGAAATGAAGTATGGCCACTAAATATGTTTATTTTTTTTCCCGGGACTTCACAGAAGGAAAAAAAGAATTAAAGTCGTTATTGGGCGGCAAAGGTGCGAACCTTGCCGAAATGAGCAATTTAAAACTCCCCATTCCACCCGGTTTTACCATAACCACACAGGTATGTGAGCTATATTATGAAAACAATAAAAAATACCCGGAAGGTCTTGAGATCGAAGTGGAATCCAACCTTAGAAAGCTGGAAGAATTGATGGGTA
The DNA here is from genome assembly GCA_050258455.1 of Candidatus Omnitrophota bacterium. Classification (GTDB taxonomy): domain Bacteria; phylum Acidobacteriota; class Aminicenantia; order UBA2199; family UBA2199; genus JAKAGC01. The sequence continues at coordinate 225,395 of JBLMYT010000103.1, forward strand.
AAAGGTTGGGAGATGCCAATGATCCGCTGCTGGTTTCGGTACGCAGCGGTGCCGCCGCATCCATGCCCGGTATGATGGATACGATTCTTAACCTCGGGCTGAATGACGAATCCGTCAAGGGATTGGCGAAACGCTCCGGCAACGATCGGTTTGCGTATGATTCGTATCGACGGTTTATCCAAATGTTCGGCGATGTCGTATTGGGTGTCGAACATGCCAATTTCGAAGAAATTCTCGAATCCGTAAAGAAGAAAAAAGGCGTTCACCACGACCTGGATCTGGATACCAACGACCTCAAGACGATTGTGACCGAATACAAAGCCCTGGTCAAAGAAGAAACCGGAAACGAATTCCCCCAGGATCCCAAACAACAATTGTGGAAAGCGATCGATGCGGTTTTTGGTTCATGGAACAATGACCGCGCCATCAAGTACAGGGAATTGAACAATATTACCACGTTAAAAGGAACCGCCGTGAACGTTCAGTCCATGGTATTCGGAAACCTCGGCGAAACCTCCGGTACCGGCGTGGCATTTTCCCGAAACCCGTCCACCGGTGAAAACAAGTATTACGGTGAGTATCTGATGAACGCCCAGGGCGAAGACGTCGTGGCCGGTATTCGAACCCCCATGCCGGTCTCCGAACTGGAAAAACAGAATGCCGCTGTTTACAATCAGTTGATCGATTTTAAAAATAAATTGGAAGCCCATTACCGCGATATGCAGGATATGGAATTTACCATCCAGGATGGCCAATTGTTCCTGCTTCAAACCCGTGATGGCAAACGTACCGGGTTTGCAGCCGTAAAAATTGCCGTGGATATGGTTCATGAAGGTTTAATCTCCAAGAAAGAAGCCATCATGCGCGTCCAACCCACAGCCCTGGATCAATTGCTGCACCCCAGCATCGATCCTTCCGAAAAGTATCAGGCATTGGCCAAAGGTCTCCCTGCCTCTCCCGGTGCTGCCATTGGCGAAATCGTCTTCACAGCCGAACATGCCGAACACATGGCTCAGGCCGGAAAGAAAGTCGTCCTTGTCCGTAAAGAAACATCCCCCGAAGATATCGGCGGTATGAATGCGGCTCAGGGCATTTTGACGGCTACTGGCGGGATGACCTCTCATGCGGCCGTGGTTGCCCGCGGCATGGGTAAATGCTGTGTTGCCGGATGCGGCGGTCTGGTCATTCGTCCGGACGGCACCTGCGAAATCGGCGGCAAAGTCTTCAAAGAAGGCGACGTCATCACCCTCAACGGAACCACCGGCGAAGTCATTGGCGGCGCTCTGAAATTAAAGACCCCGGAAATCACCGGAATCTTTGAAGAGTTCATGAAATGGGTCGATGAGGAACGCGCCATTCGCGTCCGCACCAATGCCGATACCCCCAAAGACAGCCAGGTTGCCCGAAAATTCGGAGCCGAAGGCATCGGACTCTGCCGAACCGAACACATGTTCTTCGAAGGCAAACGCATCGAAGCCGTTCGCGAAATGATTCTGGCCGACGACAAAGCCGGTCGTGAAAAAGCCCTGGATAAAATCCTGCCCATGCAGAGAGAAGACTTTATCGGTATCTTTGAAGCCATGAACGGTCTGCCGGTGACCATTCGGTTACTCGATCCCCCGCTCCATGAATTCATCCCCCATACCGACCGAGAATTGAAAGAACTGGCCGATTCCAGCGGCGTTGATTTCAACAAGCTCAAAGATAAAGCCACCGCGCTTCACGAATTCAACCCGATGCTGGGACACCGCGGTTGCCGCTTGACGATCACCTTCCCGGAAATTGCCGTCATGCAAACTCGCGCCATCATCGAAGCGGCTCTGGCCGTAAAGAAACAGGGCATTGCCGTGTATCCCGAAATCATGATTCCGCTCACCGGAACCGAAAAAGAATTCGAATACATGAAGACGGTCATCGTTGAAACCGCCGATGCCATCTTTGAACGGGAAAAAGACACCGTGAGTTACCTGGTCGGAACCATGATCGAAATTCCTCGCGCTTGTCTGGTCGCGGATAAGATCGCCAAAACCGCTCAGTTCTTCTCCTTCGGAACCAATGACCTCACCCAGATGACCTTCGGTTATTCCCGAGACGATGCCGGTGTGTTCCTGAAAGATTACCTGGCCAAGGAAATCTTACCCAAGGATCCGTTCCAGGTGTTGGACCAGGAAGGCGTGGGCCAGTTGGTCCGGATGGCCATCGAACGCGGACGCGGCGAACGCCCGGATTTGAAAGTCGGAATCTGCGGCGAACACGGCGGCGAACCGAGTTCCGTGGAATTCTGCGCCAACGTGGGAATGAATTATGTCTCCTGCTCCCCGTATCGGGTACCCATTGCGAGACTGGCAGCAGCTCAGGCCAAAATAAGAAAAGAAAAATAGTTTTTCAATGAGTTTTAAGTAACTCATTATGATAAAGACCGACGTGAAGACCCGGACCATCTCTGTGTTCCGGGTCTTCACCAACGTTATAACGTTATTCCGTGGGGCTGAAGAATGAAGGCACTGACCGTTCAAAACCTAACCAAGACCTTTAAATCCAACTTCTTGCTCAAAACATACCCGGTTTTAAAAGGGATTAACCTCGAGGTCGAGAAGGGGGAAATATACGGGTTTCTTGGCCCCAATGGTGCGGGAAAAACCACCACCATGAAATGCATCCTCGGGCTGTTGACGCCGGATAGCGGCACCATCCGGATTTTGGATCGACCGGCCACGCAAGCCGAAGCCCGACGCCAGATTGGCTTTCTACCCGAACAACCTTACTTTTACGATTACCTCACCGCCGCCGAACTCCTGATGTTTACCGGCATGCTGTTTTCCCTTCCCAAAGCGACGATCAAGGAAAAGACAACCGAACTCCTGACGCTTGTGGGCCTCGGCGAAAAGCGCGATATCAAACTGCGAAAATATTCCAAAGGCATGATTCAACGCGTGGGACTCGCGCAAACCCTGATCCACGACCCGGATTTTATTATCCTGGATGAACCCTTTTCCGGTCTGGACCCCATCGGGCGCAAAGAGTTGCGAGACATTATCTTATCCTTGAAGCGTTCCGGGAAAACGATTTTTTTCTCTTCGCATATCATCCAGGACATGGAGTTGATGGTCGACCGCGTGGGAATCATCCTGAGCGGCAAAATGATCCGGGAAGGCAAACTCTCGGACCTGATTTCGCACAGCGTCCGATCCATTGAAATCGTATTTGACGGAATTGAGGAGAACTTATTGCAGGCCATGCCTTACCGAACCCAGGATCATCAATTCATTATTCAGGTTGAAAAAACCGATGATATCAACGATACCGTGCGTTGGATTATCGAGCATAACGGTCATATTCAGGCGGTCACTCCGGTCAAGCGGACACTGGAAGATATCTTCCTGGAGGAAATCCACCGATGAGAAAATTGAAGGCCATTGCATTCAATACTTTTAAAGAAGCGGTTCGAAACAAGGTGTTTTATCTGCTCGTGGTATTAGGGGTTGTCACTGCCGTGAGTTCGCTGATTGTGAGCATGCTCACCATCGGGGATAAAGAGAAAGTATTAAAAGACGTGGGACTGGCAGCCATTGATTTTTTCAGCGTGTTGATCGCGATTTTTACAGGCATCAACCTGGTATACAAAGAAATCGACAAACGAACCATTTACAATATGTTGAGTAAACCCATTAACCGGGGCACCTTCATTTTCGGAAAATTCCTCGGGCTGGCGCTCACGCTTTTGATTGCGCTTTCCTCCATGACCGTGATCTTTTTCGCCTTTCTTTGGCTCTCGACCGGACAGGTGGACCTGAAAATCCTGATTTATTTTGTGCTCCTTTACATGGAGCTCCTGATTATTACCGCCATATCGCTTTTATTTTCATCCTTTTCCACGCCCATTCTTTCGTCCATTTTTACCATCTCGCTTTATCTGATCGGCACCGTCACCTGGACCTTCAATGAGTTTAAAGACCAGTTGCAAGGAACCGTTCAAAAAGTCATTGCATCCGTGTTTTACTACATCCTTCCCAATTTGGATAAATTCAATATTAAAAATGATCTGGTGTTGAATCAGCCGCTGGATCCTTATCTCATCGTCAATGGGATTGCGTATGCCGTGGTTTACATCTCGGCGCTGTTGGTCTTGACCACGGTCATTTTTCGGACCCGGGAATTTCAATGAAGACCGCCAACGCCAGAGGGCCGAAAAGCCGGTTATTGACCTTTATTGTGATTGCGTTGATTCTGCTCGCCGGGTATTTGCAATTCATGTTCGATCGCCATTACGATTATTTTAAAAAACAGCAAACGTTTGTCACTCTACCTTCCGGTAAAACCCTTCGGATCGTCTCATTTGGTTTCAAGAATCTGGTCGCAGATATGCTGTTTATCTGGTCCATTCAATTTTATTCCAATTACCGGTTGACCAACAGTTACGATTATTTGGAACGCGTGTTTAATACCATCACCGATCTGACGCCCCGGTACAAGGATCCGTATCTGGTCGGGTCCTGGATTATGGCATTGGAAGCGCATCGGGTGGATATGGCCATGCGGTTGTTGGAGAAAGGGGCCAAAAACATGCCGGACGAATGGATTTTCGATTCCGAGTGCGGGTTTTACGCGTACAACATGAAAGACTATAAACAGGCCGAAATCTATTTTAACCGGGCCGCGGCTCATCCGTCCGCGCCGTCTTATCTCAGGCGCGAGAAAGCCCACATGGTGTATATGGAAAACAATCTGCCCGCGGCTTACGCGATGTGGCTGGAGATTTATCGAACCGCCAAAGAGCGGATCGAGCGGGATTCGGCCGTTAATCATCTTCAGCAGATAAAATTCGAAATGGACAAACGTTTTCTGGAAAGCCGGATTGCGATCTTCAAACAAATCTACAAGCGGTTGCCCCGAAGTCTCGAGGAATTGAAGCGGGTGCGATTGATCGATGCCGTTCCCCAAGATTTTGACGGGAACGATTACCTGTACGATCCCGGGACCGGTGAAGTGACCGCGCAAAAGGTGTTTCGATGGAAGAAATCGTTTTAAGCAGTGTATTCATTATTCTTGGACTCATTGTCGGCAGTTTTTTAAATGTAGTCATTTATCGGCTGCCGTTGGAACAGAGTATTGTGAGGCCCCGCTCGCATTGTCCCGCGTGCGGCGCGTCGATTAAATTTTACGATAATATCCCGGTCATTAGCTATCTCATCCTCATGGGAAAGTGTCGGAACTGTCGGACCCGGATTTCACTCTTTTATCCGATGGTTGAACTCTTTACGGCCTTTACGTTCTGGTTTTCGTATGTCATGTTTAAAGACCTGACCCACGGTTATGTGATCTTTGCGATTGTGTTTTTATGTCTGCTTTTTATTTTGGCATTGATCGATCTTCGCCACATGATTTTACCGTTGGAGCTCACGATCGGTGGAGCGGTTGTCTTTTTGATTTATTCCTTCTTTAATCCCGTGCTGTCGCCCCTTAATGCCTTTGGTTCGGCGTTTGGAGGCATGGCTGCGTTTGCCGCCATCTACTTTTTTTATTTAAAGGTTCGTAAAATCGAAGGGTTGGGACAGGGCGATATCTGGATGATGCTGTTGCTCGGTTCGTTCCTCGGAGTCAACAAACTGGTGATCACCATCCTTACGGCCTCGTTGGCCGGACTTCTGGTCGGGTTGTTTTTTATCTTCTTTCGGAAAAAGAATTTACGGATGGCGCTTCCGTTTGGCACCTTTCTCGGTTTGGGCGGGTATATTTCCTTGTTTTGGGGAGAGAATATCCTTCGGCTTATCCAGCATCTCCTTTACCGATAAACGACACACATTATTATATTATAATTATATATATATATTATCATTCATCCAAAGGTATATCATGAAAAAAATAGCCGTTATTTTAGGAATGGTCGTTGAAATCGGCCTGTTGTTTCTCTTTCAGAACATCCATTTCCTGTTTCAAGAAATCGAACGCCGAAACGTCGGTGCGATCCGTGACCCGCTCCGTTTTCTCGACGATATCCGGCGCATGGGAAAAGTCTTTTCCACACTGACGGTGGTGACCGGACTCATCTTTATTGGTTCCGGTCTTTACCTGGTTTATTTGTACCGAAAAAACAATGCCAAATCCGAGGATCAGCAGGAGATTCCTCCGTTGCACGGTTATTTACTGCAATTGAAGGACAGTGAAAATCAGTTAAAGAATTTGGTGAAGCAGCAGACCGAGCATGTCCTGGAAAAAGAAGAGTTGAATCGCAGTATTATTTCCAACATCAATGCGGCGGTCATCTTTTTGAATCAAGCGGGACGGATTGAGATCTTTAATGCCGTGGCCGAGCAGTTGTTCGGCCAAAGTTACGCCAATGCTCGGAACAATCGTCCCGACATTATTCTTGCAGCGTTTCCGGAGATTGTTCAATTCATTGAAGCGAATCAGGGAAAAAAGATTTCCGGTGAAGTCATTGCAAAAGAACAGATATTTAATGTGGATCTCATTCCTATTGAACATGTCGGGCGGGTGTTGCTCATCAAGGATATTACCGAAGAGAGAAAGCGGGAGGAGATTCAATGTCGGAACAGTAATTTTGTGATGTTGGGGGAGATGGCCGCGTTTTTGGCGCATGAAGTTCGAAACTCGCTCGGGGTGATTTACGGGTATACGCGAACGATTGAAACGGATAAAGAGAAGACAGGAAAGATCACCAAAGAGATTCATTTTTTGACCGCCATGATGGAGAATTTTTTGAGTTTTTCCAAACCGGTGAAAGTGAGTGGAAAGGAGGAGATCGACCTGGTCGATCTCTTGAAAAAGGTTGCCGGAGAGAATGGGGTGGAGATGTCCTTAAACCGGGAGCAGATGGTCGTTGAAAGTGATGTGACTTTAATGCGTTCGGTGTTTTCGAATTTGATCCTCAATTCGGTGCAAGCCGGAGCCTCAACTATTCAAGTGGAATTCAATACCGTCAAGGATCAATGGTTGGATATTCTTCTTAAGGATAATGGGAAGGGGATAGATCCTCAAACCGTCGAGAAGATCTGGTATCCGTTTTTCACGACCAAGGATAAGGGAACCGGCATGGGATTGGCCATTATTCGAAAAATTCTCAACACCTTGAACGGTGAAATTTCTCTGAAAGAAAGTTCACCGCAAGGCACCACCTTTGAGGTTATTTTTTATAATTAAACTCTTAAGTTTGAGATAAACGCGGATGGTAGGATACTGATAAAATAATTCAGGTGGGTTTATATTTTCCTCGGCCACAGACAATCAATTTAACCGGATTTATTTCTTAAGTAAAAAAGTCTTACTATTTTTACTTCCGAAGTAAAAAAAGTCCAACTATTTTTCCTTGACAAATAAAAATAGTTCAACTATTATTACTTAAGAGGTAAACAATGGAAATGAAGAAACGATTCCTTTTCTCAAACTTAATGGAAAGGATCGATGCCGATGACCGGATCATCATTATAACCGGCCCTCGCCAGAGCGGAAAAACGACCCTGTTGAAACAGGTCAGCGCTGAACTAAAAAAAAACAGCCGGGACACTTATTTTTTTAACCTTGAAGACAAGGATTATCTGACTGCGTTTGATGAGTCACCAAAAAATCTTTTAAAATTAATCCCCAAGGATAGGAAAGCTTTTGTTTTTGTGGATGAGATCCAGTACTTGAAAGATCCGTCTAACTTCTTGAAATACCTTTATGACGAACATCGAGAAAATATAAAACTAATTGTTTCGGGTTCTTCCGCATTTTATATCGATGACAAATTCGATGACTCTCTCAGCGGTCGAAAATGGCTTCTAACGCTATATCCAATGGGATTCAAGGAATATCTTTATTTCAGAGATGAAAACCTTTACCGTCGTTGCCTCATCGATCATGTGGATATATTACAGCCTTCGGTGCGCCGGGAGATTGAAAGTCTTTTTGAGGACTACATTTTATATGGCGGCTTTCCGGCAGTGGTCACCCGTATGGACAATGACTTGAGAAAAGAGATATTGAATGAAATCATCAATTCGTTCCTGAAAAAGGACATTAAGGACTCCAACATCAAAGATGAAGACAAATTCTATCATGTGTTGAAGTTGTTGGCCGCCCAAATTGGAAACCTGGTAAACAAAAATGAAATCTGTAAGACCGTGGGGATATCTCAAAGCGCTGTGGAGCGCTATCTTTATGTATTGAGAAAAACGTTTTATATTTCTCTTATTGGGCCGTTTTTTAATAACATATCCAAAGAAATCAGCAAGATGCCGAAGGTCTTCTTTTTTGACAACGGGATTCGGAATATGCTATTGAAAAATTTTACCCCTTTGGAGGTAAGGTTCGATAAAGGAAGTATGCTGGAAAACACGGTATTTAGGTATTTTGCCGATACCCGCAATCCTGGGGAGATCAAATTTTGGAGAAAGAAAGCCGGGGCAGAGATTGATTTTGTTGTCAATGCCAATGCCTATGAAGTAAAGTATTCGACTGGAACCATTAAAACGCACCAGTTGCAGAGTTTCAAAACCACGCACCCGGAAATCGACCTTTCGGTTTTGTTTTATAGGGGCGAAGATTCGTCCGCAGGCATAACCAACCAATATATCCCGGGGTTCTTATTAAAATGAGGGATTGTTGAGATAGCTCTAAGATAAAACACAGTATCAACAAAAATAGAAACGTTGAATCGCTCCCCCCATTTGCCGATAACTGATGACGAGATAAAGGGGAATGGAACATTCACCCTTAACCGGTTTTGATGTCTTTCCTATTATCTAAATTGCGGATTGCCCCAATAAGCACAAGGGAAAGGGGGCGTATATTCATCATTGACCCTTAATTCCAATGCCGTAAACTGCCCCGGGGAAAAGGAAACCGATACCGAATGGTCGTCCCGGTCTGCCTTCACATCAAACGGCATCAGCTTTTTTTGATATAACAGGGTTTTCGATTGCCCGCTTACCCCATATATTGAAAACGTGGATTTCTGACACAATTCCTGGGGGTTGCAAAGACTCTCAGGCAAAAAACCGAAAGAAATCGACAAAGCGGAAGCTCCGGAGGGCACACTAAGACTCGTCGTATAAGGCGGTCGAATTGCCAATGCAAAATAACCGTTTAATTTTATTAATGCCGAATCTTGCGGGAATCGGGTATTCTTTTTTAATTCTTCCAGTCGCCCGATTTCCGTGGGGGCTGGAATCGTGGCTCGATGCGAAAATATGCAATTTATGGGTAAGCACAACGAAAGCGAAGGATATTCGAGTCGATATAATGCCAATTTACCGTTTTGAACGGTAAAATATCTCTCCGGCCGCCGCTGAGTCATGGGGAAAAAGATGAACCGGGGACAATAGGCGCTGATAAAATAATCCAGGTTGTTTATATTTTCAACGGTCACATCCGGGGATGCAATTCCATTGACATCGCGTATAACAGCGTCTTCCAATTGGTAACCCATAATACCGATTTCGGTGGAAAGGAGAATGTCCCCTTTCTTGACTTTTGATTTTATGCCGGTTGACAAATCGGTATAGCATCCCAATCTGGGGTCTTTCTTAAATTCCGAAAGATAATTTATTTTGGTCGTGGTCAAAATGCAGATTCCTGAAAGCGTTAATATTAAAACGAAGGAGGCGATCCGGGTCACGGAATCAAACCACGGATGGGTTTTAACCTGACTTAAAGACAACCGAAGATATTTTTCCAGGAAGAGGAAGAAAGCCACGATGCCGAACAGGGTAAACATGGGGATCAGGATGAAAAAATCATAAAAATACCAATGATAATAGGGAATGGTCAGGAATTTGTACGCGTAATAATGGAAAACGGTGTATAAGAGGATTGAAAGGGATATCGCGCGAAAATAGGCCAATCCGAAACAAAGGAAAAATACCAGGTAAAACTTTCCCCCGATCATTTCCAAGGAAAGTGGCCTGCTCATGCGGTAGTAGAGTTCCCACAAACCGCTTTTCCCCTGGATGATTTTGGTGTTTAATGTATTCGGAAAAACCGAATGAAAATGGATGGCATAATAGATATGCCAGATGGATAAAATGGAAAGAAACATAATCGAAATTTTTGCCCAATCGGTGAGCATGACCCGGAAGGTTCTTTTTTCTCTTTTCCAGGTCATCAGGTAGTGTAAGGCGAGGACCGGCAATAGGAATATCAGTTCTGCGCGGGCGAGGTATGCCATCGCGGTAAATAAGCCTGTGAGCCAGTAATTATGCCTGTCGTAATAGGCCCAGAGGGTACCGAAAAGAGCCAGGTAGACCAGGGGTATTTCTCCCCCCAGGGTGGTAACGGTAATGTAATTAAAAAAAATCGGTAAGGGGGATAAGATTGCCCAGATGCCGATGTACCTTCGGAGTAAGAGAAAAGCCAGGAATGCGGCGATTGATAGAAGAATCATGGATATAATTTTTGATAGCAACACCATATCGATGAACCCCAGGAGTTTGAATAAAAAGGCCAGGACAAATACCCATAAGGGGCTGGTTACAGGAAAATGGGTGTCGCCGGGATTAAGGAGGGGCTCTGTTCCATTGGCAATATTTTTGGCAACCCTCAAATAAATGAAGGCATCATCCAAAAAAACCAGGGTATTCATCGAAAAAAAACAGAGCGATAAGGTCAGGATGATCCCAAAAAAATAGATGCTCCGGATATGGGATGTTTGAGTGGAAGAAAAGCATTTATTTTCCTCTTCGGTTGAAAAAGCACAGTAAAGATTGGTCAAAAAGGCCATTCACACCTCTTTTAATAATATATATTTAAAATATTATCTTTTATTCCCTTTGTTAACGAAACGACATTAATAATTTATAATCTCTTCTCTTCGGAAAGTCAAGAAAATTTTTTAGAATTATTGGATTTTATTTAATTTTGAAAGTTTTTTAGGAAGAGATAACGGGATCCCGTCTGCTCTGATGAGAAAAAGCGGCCGATTTCATTTTGCTTATGTCGTAATTACGCAGATGAAGTCGATAGCAGATAAACGTGTTTGCCCGTGCGTGCGATAGGGAATATAAAAGAATGGGGGGCGCATACACAGATGCGCCCTACCAAAGTGCCCAACCAATGACTCATTCCGTAGGGGCAGATCTGCGTATCTGCCCCCTCAATAAAGTTAAAATGCGAATTGATGAATAGACAAGGTTTCACAGCGGTTCTCCTTTTAGAAACCCCTGACAGGGCAGGGTTTCATGCCCGCCTCTTTTTTCAGCTTTTGATTACTCTCCAGCGAAATATGTAAATCTGATGAAAAGAATTCAAAAGAAAAATTGCTGAGGTTTCAAGGATTGAGTTGAAATTTTGTTAAAAAAAGTTTATCATAAATGGTGGATAAGGAGTAAATGAATGTCGATGACGGTTGAGCAAATATACCAGGAGGCGCTTCGGTTGCCCGATGACTCCAAAGCTTTTTTGGCAGAGCAGCTTATCCAGTATCTTGAATCGCATATTGATAAAGATATTGAACGCATTCACCTGGATACGGCGAAACGTCGAAGGGATGAAATTCGATCGGGTCAAGTTCAACCGATAAAGGGGGAAGAAGCATTGGCACGGGTACGTCAGATCATAGGCGTATGAAATATATCTTTCATCCGGAAGCGTTAAAAGAATACGAAGAATCTGCTTTATACTATAAGAGGATCTCCATAGATTTAGCGATTTCTTTTGTTAACTGTGTCGAAATAGGAATTCAGAAAATAATTGAAAACCCCAAGGCATGGTCAATTATTAAAGAGGATGTGCGCCGACATTTAATTAAACGCTTTCCTTTCGGTATATACTATACTTTGGAAAATGATGGAATCATTATACTGGCTATTATGCACATGAGCCGCAAACCCGGATATTGGATAAGTCGCATGCGGAAAGACAATAAGGTCTAAATGGATTATAGTGATTTCCTTGAAACCGAGAGAGGGGTATAAAATGGGAAATAATCCATTCATGGGGGAATTTAAAAGAGCTTTTAATTTTCCACCAGTACCGAACTCAAATAAATCGAAGCAGGCAAGGGAAAAATTCAAAGAAAAATTGCGCGCTGAGATAAAGACAAATTTTGTTTATACCCACGAAATCAGATTAACCATTACCCTGTACTTTGATGAAGAAAGGAGGTTGGAAACTTCTAAATACGCTGATCTTGATAATTATGCCAAATCTATCTGTGATGCTATAAAAGGAAGAGGGGGGATTATTATTGATGATTGCCAAATTCAACAGTTATGTATTTCATGGATAGATCATCTTGAAGAGCCAAGATTCGAGATTAAAATAAATTCCGGTCCTGATGACTTCTGTTCTAAAGATTTAGCGCTTTATGAGATGGATGATGGCCTATTTTATCCTGTTCCAAATGATATGAATGATTGTCAGCAAAATATACCTTTTTACTTTCTTAAATCATTATCAAATATGATATCCTTGAAAAAAAAATTCAGGCATTCTTATCGTCAAAAAGGGATGCCTCAATATCTTGCTTACCAAAGATCCACAGGTATATCTCCTATTTTATGGGGATTTCATAAAACAAGAATCATAGATTCAGGGTTTAGCATTATTGCAAAAGCAGAATGGACAGAAAAATATGAAAGCTGGAAAAGCATACCTGAAAATAAGGAAATAGTCATAGCATTGGAGAGAGAGACAAAAATTTAAGATTAACCTTTCCTTATTGGCCCCTAAATTTTATACTGTATAAAAACGGGCATGATTTTCGAAATTTCTTTCATCTTACAAATTTGTATGTTTTGTGGTAATATTAAATTTCAACGTTACACAATAAGCGTTCCGTTTTAAAAGCGTAAAATGATCACTTTCGAAGACTAAAATAGGAGGAAATTAAATATGCTCAAAAACCATCCCAAAGGATTAATCATTGCCTTCTTCACCAACATGGGAGAACGATTTGGCTACTATACGATGATCGCTATATTCTCACTCTTTGTCCAGGCCAAATACGGACTCAATGCCGGACAAACCGGTGGTTTCTACAGTGTTTTTGTTATGTTTGTCTATTTCTGCCCCGTTCTGGGCGGCTTCCTGGCCGATAAATTCCTGGGTTACGGACGAAGCATCAGCCTGGGACTCATCGTCATGTTCCTGGGCTACCTGCTCCTGGCCTTTCCCACCCCCATGGGCAGCGGCCTGACCCTGGTTATCGTCGCTCTGCTGACGATTGCATTCGGCACAGGCTTTTTCAAAGGCAATCTCCAAACCCTGGTCGGAAACATGTACGATGATCCCAAATACAGTGCCTTCCGAGACAGCGGATTCAATATCTTTTACATGGGCATCAATATCGGCGCCATGTTTGCCCCCACTGCCGCAAGCTTGATGACCAATTGGACGCTGGCATCCCGAAATTTTACCTACGACGCGCGAATCCCTGCCCTGGCCCATGATTTCCTGAAGGGAAAACTGGCCAATGCCGCCGAATACCTGAGCTTTGCCAAAGCCCAGGATGCCAATGTCACCATGGACACATTGAACCAATTTTCCCACAACTACGTCAATGCCCTGAGCCGATCCTACCACTTTGCCTTCGGTCTGGCGTGCATCAGCTTGATCATTTCCATGGTCGTGTTCTGGATCTTCCGCAAACACTATAAACACGTGGACTTTAACGAAAAACAAAAAGCCAAAAACGAAAAAACGGTGGAACTGACCCCGCAACAGGTCAAAGAACGACTCATCGCCCTGGGCCTGGTCTTTTTGGTCGTGATCTTCTTCTGGATGTCCTTCCAACAAAACGGCGCCACCATGACTTACTTTGCCCGCGATTACACGGTCTCCCAGGTCGGTAAACTCAACTACCTGTGGTTCGACCTCTTCGGTCTGCTCTCGATCTTCCTCTCAGCCATCGGTCTGTACTTTTTGGTGAGAAAAAGCTCCGGCGGTACAGCCAAAATACTCGGCGGCACGGGTTTTGTCGGTTTCGGACTCCTTGCGGTTTTCAGATACCTGGGATACAAAGACATCAACCCCTTTAATCCGGAAATGTTCCAGCACTTCAACCCGTTTTTCATCGTGGCCCTGACTCCCCTGGTGGTCGGGTTCTTCGCTTATCTGAATAAACGCGGCAAAGAACCGTCCGCCCCACGCAAAATCGGGATCGGGATGCTGATCACGGCTGTGAGCTTTGCCATTCTGGCTTTCGCGTCCTTGAAACTGGCAAGCCCCAAAGAACTGGGCGAAAAAGTGGCACCCACCGCCATGCAAGTGTCCACCTACTGGCTGATCTCCACGTATTTCCTGCAAACCATCGCCGAACTGTTCCTGAGTCCCATGGGCATTTCGTTTGTGTCGCGGGTCGCCCCGCCAAAATACAAGGGCCTGATGATGGGCCTCTGGTTTGCCTCCACCGCAGCCGGCGTTCTGCTCATCAGCGTTATTGCCAACCTGTGGCGAACCCTTCCGCTGTGGCAGTTGTGGACGATTATGGTTGTCTGCTGTCTGCTTTCGGCGATCTTCATCTTCTCGATTATGAAACGCCTGGAAAAGGTAACACAATAAAACTACAGGGGCGACTCGCGAGTCGCCCCGATTAAAATTATTGGGGGCGGTTCGCTAACCGCCCCTATAAATTTGACTCTAACCGACCACGACCATTCCCATCAAATCTTCCTTTCGAAACGTAACTTTTATATCCCCCGATTGAACGGGAGACTTTTATTTTTTTCTTGTTGAAAAAATCAAGGTTACTTTGTATAATACTAATATAATCAGGATGGCGAGGGAGTAATGGAGAAAGGAAAAGATAAGGCAAGAGGCTTGATTCAAGATATTTGCGCATCAAAAAAAGAGGCAGATCAAACCCACAGCGAACTGGGCTATATTTTTTCTTCCATCCGACATGAAATCGGGAATCCGATAAACGCGATTAAAATTACCATCAGTGTACTCAAACGAAATATCGGCAAATTTTCCGATGAAAAGATCCTCGAATATACCGACCGGGTACTGCTGCAAATCAACCGGCTGGAATACCTTCTCAATTCCTTCAAAAATTTCAATATGTTCGAAAATATGGACATCGTTTCGGTCCGGGTCGGGGAATTTTTGATGAATTTCTTGTCGCTCCTGGAGGATGATTTCAAAGAAAAAGGGATCCATGTCAGCCTGCATCTGCACGAGGGCGACGATACCGCCCGGGCCGATCCCCTGGCCCTCCATCAGGTGATGCTCAATATCATCCGCAACGCGGTCGATGCCCTGAAAGAAAAAAAAGGGAAACACATCGACATTCATACGTCCAAAAAAGACGGCGATACGCAGATTCAAATCAAAGACAATGGCCAGGGATTTACCGATTATCAATTGAAACATGTCTTCAAACCCTTCTTTACCGGTAAAGAAGACGGCACCGGCCTGGGCCTGGTCATTGTCAAAAATATATTAAACCGCATGAACGCGGAAATTAAGATCGAAAGCACCGAGAACGTGGGAACCTCGGTGACGATTTCCATCCCGGGAGGCGACCATGAGCATTCCTAAATCCGTAACCAAATCAGGAGGGGACCATGCCGAACATCCTGCTTGTCGATGATGATGAAACCTTTCTTCTCAGTTTGAAAGAAGGCCTGACAGCCCAAAATTCGGATTTTAATATTGTGACCGCCGGTAACGGAAAAGAAGCACTGACACAATTAAAGCAATTGCCGATCGACCTGGTGGTCACCGATCTCAAAATGCCGGAAATGGACGGCTTTGAGCTGCTGGCGCATATTGTCAAGAACCATAAACTGATGCCCGTGATCCTCATTACTGCTTTCGGCACCCCGGAAACCGAGCGCGCCCTCCGTCAGTTGGGGCCGGTGCAGTACCTGGAAAAACCCCTGGATTACAATGTCCTTGAAGAGAAAATCACCGAAGGACTTAAATATAAAACCTATGGTTATGTGAAAGGAATTTCCCTGGCCTGCTTTTTGCAGGTGATCGGGATGGAAGCGGAAACCTGTACGCTAAAGATCCGATCCAAAGAAAAGATCGGGTACATGTATTTTGAAAACGGGAATCTGATCAATGCGGAACTGGATCACCGCGAAGGAGAAGAACCGGCGTATGAAATTGCGGTCTGGGACGATGTGGAAATCGAAATCGAGCACAATTGTCGCAAAAAAACCAAACGGATTTCCAAGGTATTAAACCATATATTACTGGAAGCCTACCGCAGGAACGATGAATATAAAAAGAAACCTATCATTGAATATAACAACGATTTAATCATCAACCAAGAGAAGGAGAGTAAGATGAACATCAAGAAACTTCAGGATGCAATCCGAGTGTTTAAGGAAGATTTGGGAGAAGGACTTTTGGCGTCTGATATTTATAGCAATTCCGATTGCCAATCGATTGCCGGGTACAATTCCCAACCGAAAGCCTGCGCGCTTTTTGGTCGAATCACCATGCATATGAATAAAACCTTAAAAGAAACCGGTTTCCCGCAGTTGGGCCAATATTATATCGTGGATCTGGCCGACAAGAAGCGGGTCCTGGTCATGCCCCTGGGCGATTATCAGTGGGGAAGCCTGATCGACGGCAGTACGCCCCTGGGAATGGTGTTGAATGTGGCTCTACCCAAAGCCATCGATGCATTTGAAGAGGCAATCACAGGCTAAGAGGTGGAGCATGGGAGCAAAACTGGAACGGATTTTTATGATTGTTGAAGAAAAAACCGGAAATAACGGCCGGTTAAAACTGGCTCAATTAACCAAAACGACCCGGACTCACGCGAAAGAGATGCCCGACGACCCGGAAACGGTCGCACTCTTCAAGCGCATTGCTTCGGAAATCCTGGGAAAAAATATCGATGAGTTTCACATTTAATTCAGCCGATGCTCGATCCCACAATCGGAAGTAAATCGGCCGGATGAGCGATTAACTGCCTGGCGCCGCAGGCGCGCAGCTCATCGATCTCCCGTAAGCCCCACAACACGCCGACCGGAAACATCCCGGCGTTCACGCCGGTTTGCATGTCAATGCCGGAGTCTCCCATAAACACGATTTCCTCCGGCCGGGTACTCATCATACCGGCCATTTCCAGCGGCGCGAACGGATCCGGTTTGAGGGGAACCCCGGACCGCGAACCAAACACGACGTCAAACCGCCAGTCCGGCAACAGCGTTTCCACCATCCGCCGGGTAAAGGCATCGAGTTTATTCGACAATATGCCCAGCTTCACCTCGCGGGCGGCCAACGCATCCAACATCTCCGAAATCCCATCATAGGGCCGCGTATGCACCTGCCACTGCCGGTCGTAGATCTCCCGGTACAGGGTCACGAACCGGTCCAAACTCTCGTCCCTCTTGGTCGGATCGGCGGGAAGAACCTCCGGCGGCAACGCTTTTTTGACCAATTCCCGTAACCCTTCACCGACATACTGTTTGTAAAGTGTCGTGGGCAAGGGGGGAAAACTCAATTTCTCCAATACCGCATTCATGGTTTCGGCAATGTCGGGAAGCGAATCCAACAACGTACCGTCCAAATCAAAAATAACTGCTTTAAATCGCATCGATGACTCCTTAATTATTTGCTTCCCCGCTGAGAAACCGCATAGGAATTCGCAGCCGGATGTTTAAAACAAAGGCCCTGATACGGACACAGGACACAATTCTTTTCGTCCCGGGTTTGCGTAAACGGAATCGCCTCGTCAAAGATTTCCGTAAATATCACGTTTAAAATATCCTCCATCCGGTTGACCGCCGCCGGTTCAATGATCTCCTGCCCATCGACCCGGACAAAACTCAGACGATCGTACAGCTTTTTGAAGGAATAAATGCCGAGCCGGTACCGCCCCTCATGAATGGCGGCCCGTTTCAACAGGTACCGGTAAAAGAAGAGCTGAAACACCTCTTTGCGTTTCACGGCTTCACTGCCCGTGAGATGCGCGATCAGGTGTTCGGCATCGATACTCAGGGAACAGATTTTTCCTGTTTTGTAATCGATAATCGCATGAATGCCGTCGTCGGTAACATCCAGACGATCGAGCGTTCCTTTGAGTTGAACCGTCCGATGAACCCCATTGGCGTCAAATGCAAAAGAAACGGGCGACAGTTTCTGCTCGAGCATGAGCACGTGAAAACCCGCGCGCTGTTGCTCTTTTTCAAAAAAGTGTTCCAGGTATTTTTTCATCACTTCAAACGCAATACGATTGCGCCCGGTCCGAATATCCGTGGTTTTCAACTCGTTGACATACGCCGCGGTTAATGCCGAATCCAACGTGTGTGTCATCCGGTCGAGATCCTGAACCGATACGCGCTTCTCGCTTCCCACAAACGGCGCATACAGGGTTTTGAGCGTCTCGTGCATGATCGTTCCGAACTGCCGAAAATCCGGACTCTCAAACACCATCTCTTCTTCCTGAAGGTTCAACACATAGGCAAAATAAAACTTCATCGAGCAGGTAAGATAATTTAATAACGACGAAGCGGAAAACGGTTTTTGTTCCAGTTTTTGGAGAATATCCGGGGTTTTGGGAACCGTAAAGGTTTTAACCCCGCCCGTATCAAAGGCGAAATCGATGATTTCATGACGCAGCCGCACGTTTTTATTGCGCTCGGCGTATTCGATGGTCAACTGATCGATGAACCGGCTCTTCTCGCTCTTTTCAATGCCCCGGGCTTCGGTCACATAGATGAAGGTCAAATCATCGGACCCCTTTAACAATCGGTAGAAATGATACGCGGAAATCGCATCTCGGTCGTTGTGCGTGGGCAGTCCGACCGCACAGCGAATGTCAAAAGGAACAAACGATTGATGGGTTTTGCCGGGCGGCAGATGCCCTTCGTTAACCGAGAGCACAAACACGTGGTCGAAATCCAGGGTTTGGGTTTCGAGCATGCCCATGATCTGGAGCCCTTCCAGCGGTTCGCCGGTAAAGGGAATCCGGGTGGTTTTCACGATATCGGAAAACAATTGTCGAAACGTCGGAACGGTTAACGTGAGCCCCGTGCGGTGCAGCGATTCCTTCAACCGGCCGATCAGGGCATAGACGTGGTACATGTACTCGTAATCCACGGAAACGAGATCGGGTTTGTTTTCCTTGTAAAACTCCCGCACCCGGTCCATCAACCGGGTAAAAAATTCGAGCAGCGCTTCGGAATCCCGACATCTCACAAACAGATGTCGTAAGGCTTCGGGAATCGTTCCAATGAGCGGATCCTTGATGTAAATCAGGTTTTCCGCTTTGATGCGATCGATCAGTTCGGTCACGTCATCGGGAGCAAAGGGTTTGATGTAGGGGTGATGGAGAACCTTTTGAACATCTTTATGGTAAAATCCCTCGTTTTCGAGGGCATGGGCTTGCATTTCCATGATCGAATCGAACAGACTGAATACCGGGGTTTGTTGAAGCGGAAAACCAATCGTGATATTGATCTTTCCGATGGTTTCGGGTAAGGAATTCAGCGTGGGAAACAGAAGCGATTCGTCGGGTAGAATCACGGCCACGCGTTCCGGGTCGGTTAAGGCCGAGACCAGGGCCTCGAGTTTCACGCCCAGAACTTTCGCCTGTCCCACGAGCGATTGCACGCCCACGATATGGATGTCTTTGGGACGCGACAGGCAGTCGTCCACCCATTGGGGGTGTTGCATGCACGCCAATTCCCGGTTTTTGCGAAAGAAGTGCCCGGCTTCCTGGTTGGGATCATCGACAAAGTACGTGTCCATATCCCAGTAAATGTCGGCTTTGCCGTTCTCCAGCAGGTGCCGGATGATGGTTTGTTCGGCCGGGGTCAATTGATTCAACCCGCAAAAGATTACTTTTTGCCATCGCAGGTTTTGGGACGCTTCCCGGATGTGTTCCGCCACCTCACGGGCCAGCATGCCTTCGTAGCCTCTGTTTTTCGCTTTCAACCGCCGGTTAAACTCCCGGTACAACACCCCCATGTCTTCCCAAAACGCGGTGTACCGGTTATAGATGGGGGACGTTTCCTCCCGCGAGATATCGTCGACGGCTTTGTACTCCTTCAACGTGCGAAACAGGGTATCCGTATCGATTAAGTACTGGTCGATTTCATCGAAATCGGAAAGAATCATCTTTCCCCAGGGATAAAAATCCTCGAATTTTTTGGTATACACCCGGACAGTGCGATCGTAGGTCGCCCAGAGTTCAAAGATCAGATCGAGCGGGTCGGCGACGGTTCGGCCGGAGAGTTGAAAGATAAAATCATCGATCGAAAACAAGGCCGGTGCCCACAGGGTGTCACCCGGGGGTTTGAGCAGTTGAAGGTGGCGGAGGAAATAGATTTTCGCCCGTCGGGTTGGAAAAACAAAGGCCAGTTCATGGAGCCGATTGCCCGTGGATTCGAGAAACCGGCTCGCGATTTTTTCTAAAAATTTCATGATTGGGGTTTCCTATTGTCGGGAATTTCCACGATTTGTTTCGTGTCGATATAAAAAAGAAACGCACGGATCGTCTCGTAGCCCATGGCGCGCATGGCGTCGGTGTATCGGGCCATCTGAGCGAGGTGGGTATTTCGGGGTTCGCCGGTTTTAAAGTCGATGAGCGTCGCGTGAGAACCGGACACCACCACGCGGTCCGGTCGCAGGATCCCCGCATCCGTGAGAATGGAGCATTCGGTAAAAACCGTTTGAGCGGGATCATCGGCAAACCAGCGGTTCACGGCCTCGATTTCAAAGATATCCCGGATTTTGGTTGCCAACTCGTCTTTTTCATGCGTGTCCATATCCCCGGAGAGTCGGATGGTCGTCATGGCCTCATCCGCATCCCGGATCGTTCGGATCGTGGAGAGAACGCGGTGAATCAAAATCCCGTATTTTCGGCGGCCGGTTCGGTAGCTCTCGTCGAATCGCCAGAAATCTGCGGCATTGCGACGGATGGTAATCCGGGAATGCCAACTGTTGGAGAGAAAGCGGTTGGTTTCCACAAAAGCGATCTCCCCGTTTTTCGCGTGATCCGAGCGGGTCACCGGGAGCGGGTCGCCGTAGGTGTAGCGGCCCTCAACCGTCGGGTCGGCGCTCATCCAGGGAACGGCCAGGGTGTTGAGCCGTTCGACGTTTTCATTGGTCTTTCGTTGGCGCGAGAGGATGTAGAGGCGCTCTTCGGCGCGGGTGAAGGCCACGTACAGGAGGTTGGCGTTATCGATTTCTACTTTGATCTTTTCTTTCTCGTATTCCTCGCGGAAATACGAATCCTCGAGTCGGGCGGTCGTGTTCACGGGCATGGGAATATTGAGCGGCGGATCGGTTCGAAGCGGTGGGCGCGCGACCAGCCACAATTGTTTGTCCATCTTGTGTTTCCAGTCGGCAAAAGGAATGATGACCACCGGAAATTGAAGCCCTTTGGCTTTGTGAATCGACATGATCTTAACGGCCGGTTTGGTTTCCGGAACCATGACCGTAAACTCGTCTTTTCCCGCGTCCCACCAATCCAGAAAGGACGTAAAGTCCACACTATTTTCCATCGAATAGTTGGACACGATATCCAGGAAGGCCTGGAGGTAGCCGGCGGTTTCAAAGCTGAGCGATTCGGCCAGCCGAAAGACGCGGATCACCTCTTCGATGACCTCATAAACCGGCATTCGGATCAAATATTTTCGGCGATGGAAGAATTCGGAAAACTCCGGCAGCAGATCCCATTGGGTACCTTTGAGGAAGGCATCGCCCACGTCCGGCGGATGGGGCGTGTGGTCTTTTTTATTGAAGGCAAGAAAGAAGATAATCGAGGCTTCCGTGATCTTATCCGACGGGTTGGTGAGATAGGTCAGGATATCGATCAGAAAACGGATCAACGGGATCTTATCCAGGATCAGGGAATCGGGAGAGACCACGTGAATGCCCTGTTCCAGCAGGTATTCGGCCACCTTCTGACCGTTTTTATTTTCTCGGACCAGGATCGCGATATCGCCGGTGGTAAACCCATGATCGAGGCATTCGGCAATGATCGCTTTCACGCGAAGAAACACGTCCGTTTGCGGGGATTCGAGGCTGCATCCGTTGGTTCCGTTGGTGTCCTCGTCGGTTTCATCGTTGTTATCATTGTTATCGTTGTTGGTTTCACTCTCCTGGGGTTCGCCGATGAATTGAAGGGACACAAACCCGCCCGGTTTACGGACCGGTTCCTGTTCCACATCCAGGTAGATTTGGGACAGAAGCGGGTTGATGGCCGCGTTGGCTTTACCCAGTTCCGTGAAGAATCGGTTGTTGAATTCCAGGAGTTTTTCTTTACTGCGGTAGTTTTTGTGTAATACTCGGATCTGGAGTTCGTCCGGAATCATGCGTTCCTTGACGTTTTTTTCCATGATTTCCATATCGCCGCCGCGCCAGCGGTAGATCGATTGTTTCCCGTCTCCCACCGCCATATTGAAGAAATTGGAGCCGATCGAGTTATCGATCAGAGGAAAGAGGTTTTCCCATTGCAAGCGGGACGTATCCTGAAATTCATCGATCAGGTAATGGTTGAATTTTTCCCCGATCATGGCGTAGATAAACGGAATCGGGGAGTGGCGGACAATGTGATACACCTTAATATTGAATTCCGAGATCGGAACCACGTTGTTTTTTCTTTTATAGATCTCGATCAGTTCGATCATGCGTTTGATGATGGCCGTTAAGTAGATGTTATCCAGGACAAAGACCGCGGTCAGGGTTTCGGCGTAGTCGTTCAGGTAAACCCGGATGAGTTCTTCCTGGATGGCGGTCAAGCCCTGTTCCGGAAGCGATTCGATGCGGGTTTTGATGGCCTGGGGCGTGGATTTGGTCATCCATGCGTTGTCCTGGAAGCGGCGGCTCAGGTCAAATCGTTTGAGTTCGCCCGGTTTGAGTTCCGCGCATTTTTGGAGGAAGCCTGCGGCTCCTGATTTTTTGTAAGCGAAATCGTCCACGCTGAGACCGGCGGCGTTAATCAGGCTCATGGCGTCTTGACCGAGGGTGTTGATTTGTTTTAAAAATCCGTCGCGGATCTGTTTTAGTTGGGTGATGTAGTCGTCGAAGGCTTCCGGGTTGAAAGCGTTGTGGATGGCCTCGACCCAATCGGCGTTTTTTTCGCTGAACAGTTCTCTTTCGAAGTGTCGCATATCGGATTCGATGTTCCAGCTTTTGCCTTCGATCATGCGATCAAAGACGAATTTCAGGATAATATCCGTAATGTAACGGTCGCGGCCCACGCTATCGAGGAGTTGTTCGATCACGTAGGTTTGAATTTTCTCGAAGTTGAGATCGATATTGAAATTGAGGGGCAGGTTGATTTCCAGGGCAAAGCCTTTGATGATTTTATGGATAAAGCTGTCGATCGTCATAATGGCAAAATCCGAGTAATTGTGGAGGAGGGTGGTTAGGAGAAAGGAGCTCGTTTGATCGATATGGTGAATATGCGGGGATTCGGCGCGGAGCACATCGGCGAGGTTTTTTTCCGGATCGTTGGCAGCCAGGGTTTTGAGTGCCTGGAGGAGGCGTTCTTTCATTTCGCCGGCTGCCTTATTGGTGAACGTAATGGCCAGGGTATGTTTGAATTTTTGAGGGTTTTCCAGTACCAGTTTCAGGTATTCTTTCACCAGCGTATAGGTTTTCCCGGATCCTGCCGAGGAGCGGTATAAAACAAATGGCATTCTTCCTCCTGCCTGTTCTTTTTCTTATCGATGGAAGGTATATTATACCATTATTTCATGGTAAGGAGTCAAAATTTCCCAGGTGTTAGCAGCAAACATTTGAGTTGCCTTACCAACAGTTGAGCGTTCCCTCGGAAGTTGGACGTTTCCTGACATTGGTTGCGCGTGCTCTCCGACTGATTGGCGGTTTCATGTCACTGGTTTGGGGTTTCAGGTGACATGATTGATGGTTTCATGTCACTGGTTTGCGGTTCCCGGTCACATGGGTGGTGGTTTCAGGCCAAAAGTTTGAGATTCGAGGTGACATGATTGGTGGTTTCACGTCACTGGTTTGCGATTCAAGATCACATGATTGAAGGTTTCACGCCACTGGTTTGCGATTCAAGGTTACATGATTGATGGTTTCATGTCACTGGTTTGCGGTTTTAGGTGACATGGTTGACGGTTTCAAGTCACTGGTTTGCGGTTTCAGGTGACATGATTGATGGTTTCACGCCACTTGTTTGCGATTCAAGGTCACATGGTTGGTGGTTCAAGGCCAAAAGTTTGAGATTCAAGATCACATGGTTGGTGGTTCAAGGCCAAAAGTTTGAGGTTCAAGGTGACATGGTTGGTGGTTCAAGGCCAAAGATTTGAGATTCGAGGTGACATGGTTGGTGGTTCAAGGCCAAAGATTTGAGGTTCAAGGTGACATGGTTGGTGGTTCCTGGCCAAAAGTTTGAGGTGACTCGCTATGGGTTGGTGATGACCGGTCCGGAAATTGGGCTTTCCGCGTAAAAATTGGTAGGTAATAAAATGCCGTAAAGCTACGTTATGAAAAGCTATGAGTAAATAAGTCATAAAAGTTGTAATCTTCACTTGCTAACCTGCCGAATTAAATCCTAAAAAACAATGATATTTCGGCAATTTATTTTTAAACAAAAGGCTTGACTTTATATTTGATAAGTATTATAAAGACACTTCCTAAAGTTAATCAGGAGGTCCAATGCCAAGGGCAAAAATTTTAGAAGTCCGGGCGTCCGGTGCTCTCGTATTACTGCTTGATAATAACAAAACCGCATGGATTAAGGGGGATGAACTATCAACTCAATATGATCATTCAAAAAAACTCTCCGATCAAGGTCTTTGCTTCAAGGAAGATGTCATCGATGTCGTTGTTTATGGACGAGAAATCGGTGGTGAACAAAGGATGTTGGCGAGTCACATCCGGTATAGCAATGATCCCTGGAAAAAAGTAGAAAATTGGACGGAAGCCAATATCAAAGAAATGAAAGTTTCCTCGGTAACCCCATCCCGCGCTTTTGGTTGGATCGAACCGGGCATTCAGGGATTTATTGAACTAAAAGAACTGGACCAAACAGTTAAATTTCTGCGTTCATGGGCAAACTTTAAAAACCTTTACGCGGGGGATATAATTGCCGGATATGTTCAGCCGGATGGGATTGAGTCTGATCACAGGCTTGTTAAACTGGACGCGGGTCGCTATATTAAAAACTTGAGACATATCACGGAATTTCTGCCTATCATAAAAAGGAATATATTTTCCAGTAAAGAATCCTTTCTTACTCCGACCAATAATATTCTTGAAAAGCACAATGAAAATGAAGAGAAAGAAAACCTACCTCCTGGGGTTCAATGTATCTTGGTGGTCGATGACGACCCTTTATTTTTAAGGGAAATATGTACATATTTAACTAATTGCGGTATTAATGTAATAAAAATGCAATCAAAAAACCAAGTTATGCGCTATCTCGAAAGCCCGGAATGCCTAGATTTTGATGTAGCGATCCTCGATGTAAATCTTGCTGAGGGGTTTGATTCAGGCGGATTCGAGGTTGCAAAAACCCTTTCAATGTTTCAACCCCGCTGCAAAATTATTATGGCGACCGGGGGTGATCATCTCGACTCAAAAAAAATATTTAAAATTGCAAGCGATCTCCCCATATGCAATTTAATTTATAAGCCTCTTGGAATAGAAGATCTAAATATTGCATTATCAAGCATAGTTCAAGGGAATACCAAAAAGCTGGAAAATTTTGTTATTCAGGATAATGAAACTAAAATAAATACCTACTCTCAAAAAGGAGCAGAAGATGGTTCACTTTATGATATTTTTTCCGAACTTAAGGCAGAAATTTTCGCAGAGTCCATTGTTCTCTTTCGAATTCACCCTTTGAGTTACGAAGTTAAAATCGAAGCACATGTAGGTGTATTTCGCAATAAGTTTGAAGAAAATCTACCTCGGATGCGGTATAGTCCGGTTAAAGATGTGGCGATTGATAAAGAAATCATATTTGAGGACAAAATCACTAATACCCCCAAATTTTCGAAACATCGACGCCTCGCAGAAGTGATGCCATACGAGTCCTGTATTGGAATCCCAATTCCCTTTAGACACGAATGGAAGTACTGCCTTTTTGCATTTCATGGGAATAAAGATTTTTTCGATGAATCTGATATTTATAAAGTAAAATCTGCTGCAAAACACGCTGCCCTTATAATGAAAATTCGTAAATTAGAGGAAACGATACGAAACGAAAATCCCTTCTATCTTGCGGGAAAGACATATGGAAGCATGGCCCATGATTTGATTGGAGCATTGAACCGGGAATTTGGGATACATGATATACTTGAATTAATTAAAAAAAAGTCGGTGTTAGGGGCTCATGAAATTCGAAAAGTCAGCGAGTATCTTGGAAACCTGCGTGCTGAATTGAGACGGGCACAAAAGATCGTAAGCACTTTTCGCCAAATGTCCCGAAGCCAGTATGAAAAAGAAGTGGAATTTGATGTCCTTGAAACTATTATTAATGCAATAAAAAGCATCAAAGTTGAAACCGATGCATTAAACACTGAAATCATTATATATCAGATAAAAAATGAAAGCCAAAGAAAAGTAAAAATGAAAAAATCCGGGTTTGAGCAGGTAATATATAATATGTTTCTGAACGCCGCCCAACAAGTTGACCGATTCTCTTTTGCCAGGGAAAAGGGATATATTATGGTAGAGTTGGCAAAAATTCATTTGGATAATAAGAATTTCATTCAAATATTCATTCACGATTCCGGCCCAGGAATTCATGTGCGGGATTTCGAACGGATTTTTGAAAAGGGCTACACCACGAAGGACGATGGGTGTGGGATGGGGCTCGATATATGTCGAAGCATTCTTAAGCAGGCTGGGGGAAAAATACGTGTTTTAAAGAGCATTCTTTTCTGCGGAACAACGTTTGAAATTTTACTACCATTGATTTAAGGAGGAATTATTTAAATGAATAACCGAATGAATATTCTTATTGTAGATGATGACGGCATCAGTCGTTCAAGGCTAATAAAGGGTTTAAGAAAAAATGGATTTAAGAATGAGGAAATTTCAGGTGCAGCCAGTGGGGAAGAGGCTTTAAGACTAGTAAAAGAAAAGCCGGGTTTTTATCATGTGGCGGTCATCGATCAACAATTGGGTGAAGGTATAGACGGCATCGAGACCACACGGAGAGTATGCGGCCAGGAACACGATATATTTCCTATTATTTTTACAAATATTCCATCGGATAATCCAAATACCATCGAAAAAATGCGAGCACGTGTATACGATGCTGGGGGATACCGGTACATGTATAAGGGAGAAGAGCGGAATGAAGCTTCGAAAATAAAAGATTTTGTTGATGAAATCCGGCAGCTTATTATATTGCGGGAACGGGTTCAATCATTCTATAAAACCCATCAAACCTCGCCTTCATTACTCACTCAATTGGATATCATGGTATCACTAATCGATCGCGGACACAAAATCTGGTATATGAACGATGCCAATAAACAATTCAAGAAATTAGGGATTCTTCCTCGAAAAGCATGTTCTTTTGTATTTAATCAGAAAGAGGCCCCCCCCTGCATGGGATGTATTACAGCCCAAACCTTCCAGGACGGTGAAAACCGCGAACGCATTTATTTACGTATGCCAATAGTGGGATCCCCCCAAATAAGATGGCTTTATTCATGGACCCAACCCATGCCCGATGAAAACGGTAAACCGATTTTACTTTCAGACGGTAAGCCCGCTGCAGTCCTTGAATCGTCCCAGGACATTACGGACAGCGACCGGCTACTAAAAATGCCATTAAAAGAGCGCATGCATCATATTGCACTGGCATTAAATGAAAGTCACAATGGCTTTGACCGGGTAAGAATTTACAAGGCGGATCCAACAGGAAAGCATTTAACATTAATCGCTCATCACGGATATGAGAAAGAAGTCAAGTCTGCAATGATCAATGTCTCTGATTTTACGAATATAAAACATTCGATAAGACATTTTAGAAAAAAGAATGAAGGCCAATTTTATCAAATTCAGGAGAATATGGATCCTATATATGCTCAAGACAAAATGGAACGTTTTATCCATTGGCCTTTGCTGAGGGGGGAGAAGTTCCTCGGGCTTTTATCGGTAAGCCCAATCGGTAATGCGGAAAAATTTAACGAAGATAAAATCGAGCATTTAAAACCCTACGCCGAAGAAGCCTTAAAAGCCATTGAAGTAAAAGGTGAAGCTCCTGAAAACTACGAAATAGAAAAAATAACTTCTGAGATCGATAACCGGTTAATCAGCATCAAAACTCCGGAAGGAAGATTACAAACCCTGGTGGATGACATCCAAAGAATCACGGAGAGTGACAGCGTCTATCTTCGGTACCGGGAAGGAGACACCGCCAAACTGGTACCCATTGGAAAGGGTTCATACCATCGCGTTGCACCATTGGAATTATCTCTTTCCGATCACAATACTCCGGCGGTACGAGCGATTTTATCCGGCCGGAGGGAAATATATGCAAATGCCACGACAGATCCTAAAATGGTTGCGTTTGCCAAAAGCCTCCCCGAAGAAGCAGCCAAGGCGCTTGAGAATGTCGATTCATTCTGTTTTGAACCGCTAATTTTCCAAAATCGGTGTATTGGAAGTCTTATGCTAATGAAAATAGAAAAAAATCATTATACCGATCAACTAATTGAAATGATCAAAAAAGTTGCCAGACGAATTTCCTTGGCCTTGCATGATTATTTGGTGAGTGTGGATCGGATGATCAAGGATTACGTATTCGAATCATCCATTAATGCGCTTGTTGTTACTGATCTCAATGGGAAGATCAGCCATATGAACCCTTCTTTTCTGAAACTTTGGGGATACGAAAATATGGATGAAATTTTAAATCAAATCCTGGAAATTCTTTGGCAAAAAGAAAACGTTTCTGAAATGTTGGAAGTTCTTCGCGCGAAAGGAACCCACAAAGAGGAAATAATCGCCCAAAAGAAATCCGGTTCTCTATTTGACGTTGAACTTTATGCAAATATTGTGAAAGATAAAAACGATAATCCTGTTGGAATATTAGCCTCATTTATCGATATCACGGAACGGAAGCGGTTTGAAAAAATCCAGAAAGCGATTTATGAAATTTCGGAAATCACCCATTCCGCCAAAAACCTTCCTGATCTTTATAAAAATATTCATGAAATAATTAAGCGCTTAATACAGGCTAATAATTTTTATATTGCCCTTTACAATGAAGATACAAAAGTGATTCAATTCCCATACTTTAAAGATCAAAAGGATAAAAAACCTAAAGCCAGAAAATTCGGCAATGGATTGACTGAATATGTGATTCGAACTGGGCAGCCATTATTCGCACCCTATAAAAAGCTCAAGGAACTTAATGAGAAAAGGGAAATAGAATTTGTCGGGACAGAATCAATAGATTGGCTCGGCGTGCCTTTAAAAACAAGATCAGATAAAACAATCGGAGTATTAGCTGTGCAGGCTTACGAAGAGGGGATAAGATATGATGAAAAAGATAAAGATATACTTGCTTTTGTTTCCACCCAGATTGCAATGGCCATTGAGCACAAAAGGGCAGAGCAAATAAAAGTTTCAGTGGAAGAAATCCACCACAGGGTAAAGAATAATCTGGCGACTGTTTCCAGCCTCCTTTCTTTACAAATTAAGAATTCAATAAATAATGAAGAAACCATTAAAATATTACAAGCAAGCAAAAACCGAATTAAAACAATGGCCTTAATTCACGAAATCCTTTACAAAAAAGGAGATGATTTTTCAGAAGTTAATAGTCAAGAATACATTAACAATTTAATCACCCATCTAAAATCAATCTTCGATAGCGAAAGTCATATTACCCTAAAGCTTGATATAGAATCCATACAAATAAATTTGGATGTTGCGCAGGCATGCGGATTGATTATCAACGAGTTGGTTACCAATGCGTTTAAACATGCCTTCCCCAATAGGAAGAATGGCCAGATCACGGTCGAGTTTTATAAAAGACAAGATGGCCTGATTACCTTAGCTGTCAGCGATAACGGAGTTGGTTTTCCAAAGGAAAATAAAATTAAAAGTCTTGGGTTAAGATTAGTTGAAATACAGGCTGAGAATCAACTTGACGGACAATTAATTATTGATAACACTCAAGGTACCCGATTTGAAATTACCTTTGATTATAAAGACTAATGGAAGGCAAAAAAATTCTAATTGCTGAGGATGATGCGATTCAGGCTGAAGACTTAAAAGAAATCCTGGAAGATTTAGGATATTCCGTATTGAAACCCGTGAGCAAGGGAGACGACGCAGTAAGACTAGCGGCAAAAGAAAAACCTGATTTAGTTATTATGGATATAAGACTTAAGGGAACCATAGATGGCATTGAGGCAGCAGAAAAAATAAGAGAACGATATGGGATTCCACGATATGGGATTCCGATTATTTTCTTAACCGCTTTTGAAAGAGATCATGCATATATACAGAGAGCGAAAAATACAATTGACTGTACATTTGTCGCTAAGCCTCCATCAGAAGATGAATTACAAGCAGCTATTGCTAAAGCATTATTCAATAATTGAACTTAAGAGCTAAATACCGCACCAATTTCGGGGTCAAGTCTTGCCAGGCTGTCCGAGAATTGGTTTGAAGAATAAAAAATTATAAATCTGGGGAATTCGACATTTGGGGGTCAAGTCTTGCATTATAACATGTTGCAATGCAAGACTTGACCCCGTCAGACCCGACCCCGTCAGACCCTAATGATATATCCGAGTTTTTCAGCGAAACTGGGAGATTTAAAAGAGGTCTCAAAACCATATAGACTTAAGCCAAACAAAAAAAGATTATATGTAATTGATGAAATGGTGAAAATACATATCTATTCATTAAAACTGAACAGGGGGGGTAGATATGAGAATTATCTAGTTCTTGGGGGTAAAGCACGGAAATGATGCGGGGTTCCAGTCGAAAACGTCGATCAAATCAACCTCTTATGAACTTTAATGAAAGGACATTCAAAAAGAACGAATAAAGCAAGGTAAACAAGATTCCAAAAAAGACTTTTGGAATTTAAAGGGACATATTTTAAGAGGACATGAATGACCAGTTTAAACAGCGTTTAAATGTCGATAAAATATGGATTGAAAACGTTTTAACTGTGTGTTAACATACGATGTCAATGAGGTGCAACGATGGGACAAAAGAACGCTTTTGAAGATGTTATAGAAGAGGGAGTAGGTTTTAAATGGATGATTACTGCCGCAAGTATGATGGGAGTTTTTGCCATTATCATCACAATAGCCGTCTGGTATAACGGGGGATGTTCTGTTTCGTCTTCAAAGAGTTCAGCAATTGTCACAAAACCCGAAATAATGGCGAATATCACGACGAAACTGAACGATATAACTATCACAAACAATAATGACTATATTTGGACATTGACAACCAATGCGGAAGGATCCGGGATTGCGATCGAGATAAACGGAAAATATCGATACATTTATGAGAATCCCATAAATCAAAAGGAAAAGGTCAATTTAAAACTGTCAGAGTTCACGGATCCATCAGGTCTGCGGTTTAACTTCTTTGAAAGGAAGGTCTTGACTGTTTCAATAAACTGTAACGAAGGTTATACCATTTACAAAAACGGAAGTTTTTAAATACACAACCAAAAAATTATTTTAACCGAAATCCCACTACTTTTCATAGGTCATATTTTTATTATTTTAGCCGTTTGATTTTCTTTGAAAAATATATATAATAGTGGTTATGGAGGTAAAAAGCATGAATAAAAAAATGATTCTTGCGGTTATGGTTTTATTCTGTTTAAAGGCATACGCTTATTGCGTCGTTACAACGATATAAAGAACGTGTTCAGCCCGCCGGCGAATACATTGATTGATCAAAATTTAACCGCTGGTGCATCACTGTTTTTGCAATCACTGCCAGTTTCCGCAATTTCGGGGTCAAGTCTTGCATTATAACATGTTGCAATGCAAGACTTGACCCCGTCAGACATTTATAAGGGAATAATTTCGAGGCATCTTCCCTTTCCTATTGACATTTATCTGATTGAAGATTAAAATAAACTATTAGTATAAAAATACTAATTAATAAGCTAAAAATAATTATTAAGCTAAAGGAGGCGTAATGAAAGTAGTCAAATTAGTTTTTACTTTCTTATTCTGTGCGTTTATCACTTTTGTGATGGTTTTTGGCGCTTTTCAGATTTTCACTCCGATTGAGACTGAAGGTCTATTGCTTAATTGCGGGAAGTGGACCAGTTGCACCAACACTGGAGCATTATGTGAAGGTACGAACATAGGATGTACTTGCACTCTCCTCGGAGGAGTTCCAGGTTCTTATATGTGCTTTCTGCCTGAAATCGAGCCCCCAACTCCTTGATCTTTAAAATTCCAATGCTTCCTTCCGAGAAGGAGAGGAGTTTTTATCGTATAGATATTGTACCTGGCGGGAGGAGGCATTGGTAACCCTTTTCGGTAGATTCATTAGCAGTTTTTAATCCCTTCAGGAGGATAAAAATGAAACGGTTCATATGCACAACATTAATTTGCCTTACCCTAATGATATATCCGAGTTTTGCAGCGAAACTGGGAGATTTAAAAGAGGTCTCAAAACCATATAGACTTAAGCCAAACAAAAATCGATTATATGTAATTGATGAAATGGTCAAAATACATATCTATTCATTAAAACCCTTTAAATTTATTAAATCCATTTTAAATAAAGGCGAAGGACCGGGAGAATTTAAATATTCGCCCCAGTGCATCTTTTACCCGGATTTCATTTATTTGTACACCTATTTTAAGGGAATGTATTTAAATAATGACAGCACTTATAAGGGAGAATTCCGAACAAAATATCAATTTAACGGGTTTTTTCCTGTGGGGAGAAATTTTGTCGGAAAACGAGTCGGAATAAATAACAGAAACCAAAAGCCATATTCTGAAATATCGATATATCAGGATAACAAAACTTTTAAAACAAGCAAAATGATTTATTACCTGGAATCCCCCCCATCTAAACCTGGTAAAGGGGGCAAAGAAGATTATTGTTTATTTAATAATAATGTATCCGATTTTACGGTTTACGACAATAAAATTTTTATCTGGGAAACCACCAGCGGAGGATGCTGTGTTTTCATTTTTGATAGCAATGGAAATGAACTCAATCGAATCAAATTGAATCTTGAAAACCAGAAAATTTCTCAGGCATTTAAAGATAAATACATTGAGTATTGGAAAACATTTTCCAAAGCATGGGAGTACTTAAACGCGAGATGCAATGTATTTTTCCCTGAATATTTTCCGTATTTTCAGAAGATCGAAGTAAATAAGGGAAAAATCTATATTTATACTTATAACTTCAAGGGAAATGAACGGGAAGTGATTATCACTGATTTAAAGGGAAAAGTATTGAAGAAAATATTTGTGCCCCTGATGTATTTCATAAACGGGATCGATTATACGATCGATGACGATAACTTCTATTATGTGATTGAAAACGAGGAATCCGAGGAATGGGAATTACATATGGTAAACCTTAAATAAGGAAGTATAGCAACATAATCAAACAAGTATTGTATTATAACTCAGTGGTAGGGGCAGACCTGCGTGTCTGCCCGTTTTGTCCGTCATTGAATATTTCCGCCAACCGGATAACGGCCGGCTGCTTAAAAATCTAGATTTTGGGGTCAAGTCTTGCCAGTGCTTCTGGCAGGAATCAATCAAAACCACGGAAACCGGTGTTCATTAATCCCGAAATCCGGCCAACGTACGAGCGTCTATAAAACGTTCAATAATTTTTTGGGGAGAGACTTCTGCGGTTGAAAAATATTGACCGGCACGCTCACATGCGACTCTTAAGAAATACGTAATATGCTTGCCATATAGGTATTTTACGTTGCATTGCTCTTTGAAAAATTTGGCCGTTTTGGTCAGTAATTCCATTTCGTCGTCTGGGATGCTGTCACCTAATGCTGAGGGTTTTGGAAATTTCTCCTTTAATTCTTTGGCATAAGGATTCGAGAAGTATTCTTCTTGAATCACGGTTTTTCGATTCTCAAATACCTTGACCAGGATGCGGTCGGAAAAATGTAAATAAGGTGCATATTCATCTGAATCGGCAGTCACTCCGAATCCGATTCGTTCAATTTCTTTTTTTGATGCAGTTGTCATTGTTATTACCTTCATTAATATTTTTATAGTAGATTATACCAATTGAATAAAAATAAATCAATAATGGGCGCGGGGTCATTAATAATTTAAATTATAAATGAAAACTGGGGAAACCGGGCTCGGTGCGTTCAAACGTTCAAGTATTCTTCAATTTGATATTTTATCGCAATTGTGATATATAAAAGGCATGGAATACGCATTAGAAGAACGAATCGGAAACCCGGACCTGTTTACCGGAAGAAAAAAGGAACTCACCTACTACTTGAAATGGATCACCGACATCAAGGAACGAAAATCCCAAAGTACCGCCATTTTGGCGCGACGCAAAATGGGTAAAACCGCTCTTTTGGAACGACTGTTCAATATCACATTTTACAAAAACGACGGGGTGATTCCATTTTATTATGAAATCAAAGAAACTGAAATGTGGGCGTTGGATTTTTGCCAGGATTTTTTCTTTAATTTTATTTACCAATATATCGCCTTTAAAACGAGAAAAGTTAACTATCTCAACCAGGATAAACGGACCAGCTTTCATGATCTAAAGCAAGTTGTCAGTAATGAAGGCTTAAATTATTTGACCAACATAATCGAAAATGTTAAAGATGCTGTCGAGCACAGACAGGTGGATATGCTATGGGGCACGGTGCGTGACGCCCCCAAAATAATCGCCTATAGTCAGAAAGAATTCATCGTTCAGATGATCGATGAGTTCCAGTTTTTAAACGCGATGATCTACTGGGATGAAGCCAAAACCAATCCGGCGAAAAGCCTGGCCGGAGGATATTTAAGTACAGCCGAGAGCAAAGTGGCCCCGCTCC